>JAUSMR010000012.1 GCA_030645955.1 Gallionella sp.
GGCTCAAGGTTTTACTGCCGCACAACTTTACGGCTCCCTTTGACCAAACCATCGCAGCACAATTATGGTGAAAATATAGCATAACAACACCCCTCATTTTTGATCTACGTCAACTAGCCGGAACATTTCATGAATTCGCACCTGCAAAACCTCCAACTGCTTTTTATGGGGTGATGCAACAAAGTCACTTCGTGGGAAGCTCATTACTTATTGGCTTCTTTAAGCGGCGCTTGACGATCAGCCAGCTTCATCCGCACCAGCGAAGCCAGTACTTCCGCCATAACACCGAACGAGAACACCTTGGATTTGCCGTGAATGCGGGGCCGGATATTCATCCCTGCATGTGCAAACCGCTTACCCTCGTGATGGGCATTTAAAAGCACCTCGCTCTGAAAAGTGTAACCTTGCGAAAGCAGCTTCACCGAACGGATCCAACCGGTGGGATAAATAACTATGCCGTTGGTATACCTGAAATTGGTTCGAAACAGGAAGTTGAATATGGAGAGATACAGAAAAGAGATGGCCCGCCTATGGAATGGTCGCAGCGACGGATTTGCTACGTAAGTAACAACAAAATCCAAGTCCCCGGCGAAAAGCGCGGCTACCGCCCCGGGGAAAAACCCCAGATCAAACTCGTTATCGCCAGGAACTATGAGGCAGTAATCTTTTTTGGCGATGGCGACACCCGCCAGAAAACTTTTGCCAACCCCTTTCCTGGTTTCATTGCGTACAAATTCAACATTGCCGTATTGGGAACTTAGCCCCGCAACCGCCGCTGCGGTTCCATCCGTACTGCCGTCGTCGATCACGATAATCTCGTAATCGAGCACGCCGCTCTTCCCCGAAATAAACGCAATCTCCTCCATGACGGCGGGAAGGCTCTTCTCTTCGTTGAGCGCGGGCACTATGAAACTGAACGAGGGAACCGACCTGCTCATCGTACGGTATTCAAATCCCAGTTATAGGGCAGGTACTTTATTTTATAGTCCGCGGGGATATTACGGCTGCCCCCCGGTTCGCTGTTAAGAAAGCCGATAATGCCGCCTGTCCCTGCGAAATCCTTTTCATACCAGTCGAAAATCATGGAAAGGAACACCGTCTTATTTTCACGGTCTACACGCATCCCTTTTTCCCTGTTTTCGAGGAACCGGTTGATCTGGGATTTCAATTGGCCATTCAAAGCGGATACCGTATATGCTTCCGGCCGCATGTCGGGACACGAAACGGAGGCGCAGACGATGGCAAAGTGGATGGCTGGTTCATTCATGGGGCGGAGTATTTTGTGCTCGATGTCGTTAAGTGAGTAAGTTTTGCCGCCGACTTTTCCCGCCGGTGCCGACCACACCGGTGAAAAAATGCTCCCCACATCCTTGATGCCGGTGACGGGAAAATGATCACGCACCAGTTTCACCGCAAATATGTTGTAGACGTTAATCCAAAACGCCAGTGTCTCTTCCCGCCCGCGAAGTTCTTCCGGCGAAAACGATTCCAGACCGCCGACGAGTTTGTCAAACTCACGCGAATTGAGGATGGCGGCATAGTCGAAGCCGGTATAGCCGATGCCCGCGTAATTCGATGTCCGCGTATTTTTCTTAAGCATCGCGTCCCACTGGCTGAAATCGAACGCGTACAGCGGCATCGACAGGCACAGCGATATGAACAGGGCTGCGATAGCCGATGCTTGCCGGCATTGCTTCATTTGAAAAAACTATCCACCATCAGTGCCATTTACGTGTTAATGCCCATACGAATATTGGTAAAGACTGGCCGCAAACAGTCTTGTTATTGTTCATGGCTGATGCTTTACCACCCACCCATCTTTGTCAAGCGTAATTGGCGGAAATGCGGCTGTTTACCATCTACCGGGCATCTACGTCGACCGTGGGGACGATCCTTCATGCAGAGGCATATTGAGTTTCCACCTTCTTGCAAGCCAGCTTAGAACAAGTGCACCTATAGTAGCCGCCCAGATGATGGCGGGGATGGCGTCTTTTTCCTCCCACGTCCCAAGAAGCGTGAAGTTAATCAGCACGCGGTATGAGAGCAGCACTGCCCATGTCATCACCAGCCCGGCGGTTCCAGGAACGAATGGAAGAAGGCAGGTCAAATAGAGCGCGTACCACGGGTGAAGCGTAGGTGTAAGCAAAAGGAAAGCCAGTGCGATGCAATAAGCAGTCTTGAAAGCCGCCGGAAAAATGGATGGGGTATAAACGTCTGCCGCCGGGTATTCACGTTTGCGGAACAGCGACACATACAAAGTAGCCGCTATGAGAAGAAATGAAACCGCAAGTATCTGCCGGGCCGTGGAACCGGATGGGAATATTTCATGAAGCGACTGAAATAAAAATCCGGCGAATTCCCAATTGCGCACGTAGATATCCAGAGTGGTGAACATGTTGTAAAGGCCGGGAAGGAAGGGAATTGACAGCGCGGCGCCGCCGATAACGGTACCAAGAATGAACGGCCCCCTGCCCTTCCTGCCGGCCAGGAAAATAAATGCCGGGAAAAAGACCATGGGGAAAAGTTTAACGAGCACAGCAAAAGAAAATACGACACCCGCCACCGCAGGGGCTGGAACTTTGCTGGAGGGTGAAAAAACCGGATCGTTTTTCCGGGGAATCAACAGCATGAACGCCAGCATCAAAAAAAGAATCCCCGCGCCATCGATGTGCCCCGAGCCAGCGATTTCCAGGATTGGCAGGGGATGCCAGGCATAGAGCACAGCACGCGACGGCGGCATGTTCATCCGTGAAAGGATGCGCAATATGATGGCGCAAACAGCGATATCCGCCGCGACAAGCACCGCTTTTATTCCCAAAATGCCGCCCAAAAATGCGCCAATCGCAAAAATGATTTGTGCCGCAGGAGGGTAAATGGTAATCAAATTCGGGTGGTTGACATGGCTGAGCAGTTCGGCGGCAGGCGGTTTGGCGTCCGATGGGGCGGAGGCATACGGGTTATTGCCGTGTAAAATCGTCAGCCCGTCCCAGAGATACCGGTAGATGTCGTCGGAGAGTTCAGGCGAACGAAACAAAAACATGAACCGGAATGCAACGGCCACAATTATAATTGTACGCGGAGACCAGCCAATATCCCTCGTTTCCCCCAGATACAGGGCGATGGAGAGAAACACCATGATGAGGGCGGACGCCCCCGCGAGCGTGGCAATGGACAAACGAAGATCGACCTGAAAAGCCAGAATACAATAAAAGGATGCGATGATGAGCGGTATGCCCCAGGAAAAAAACTGCTTTGGAATATTCGGATTGAAGCTTTTGTTGGCGGTACTATTTGTCATGACCGGAATTATGTTATCAGAGGGAAGCGCAATGGCTGGCGATATGAGCTTGATCGAACCTTCCGTCCTGAACGGTGAACTTCCAAAATATGTGGTCCTTGATGCCCGGCCAAAGTCCGAATGGCAAGCCGGTCACATCCCCGGCGCGTTATCATTTTCATGGGAGAACTTTACCAGAACCGACGAGCAAGGAGTACCGTTCAGGGTGTTACCCCCGCAGGAAATGGCTTTGGCGCTGGGTGCAATGGGGATTGATGAAAAAACCTCTATTGTCATTTACGGCGACGCCGATAAAAGCTGGGGCGGCGAAGGATGGGCCGCCTGGACGCTCGCGTGGTTGGGACATGCGGGCTCCGTCCGCATATTGAATGGCGGCATTCAGGCATGGCGGAATGGCGGCCTTACGGTAACGCCCGATGCGCCGAAACACAGGGAAAAAGCCGCCTACAATTTCAAGCTCGCGCCCCGCTGGGATATTTCCACCGCCGAGATCGAGCAGCGAAAATCTCCGATGGTATTAATCGATACCCGCTCGACGATGGAATGGCTGCTTGGGAAGATACCGGGCGCGATCCATATCGAGTGGACAAAGTTTTACACCGGCGCCGACCGCCGTCCGCTGGATGCTGCGGCTTTCAGACAACTGCTGAAAGGCCATGGCATAGATACCGGCAAACCGGTTGTCTATTACTGCCGGGGAGGAGTCCGTTCCGGGTATGCATGGATGGTGCACCAACTTGCGGGGCTGCCCGATGCGCGCAATTACGAAGGTGGCATGGAGGCATGGTGGAAGCTGTCCTCCAAATAGTCAGCTACTGATGTGCTAACAGGCTGCTAACTCCGGCGGATCTGCACCATATCAGCGAGGTCTTTCAGGATCACCAGCATGAAACCGGCAGGAAAGAGCATTAAAAATGGGATCGCCAGCCAGGTTCCCCTTTGCCACGAGAAGATTACTGGCAGAAAACTATAGACCAAGAACAGGGTGTTCATTGCAAGGTATGGAATTGCCCTCTGGCGATAGAGAAATGCCAACAGGGGCGGCGACTGACTTCCCTGCAATCCGAACTTCGGCGTCCGTTCAAAATAGCCGCCGTTGCTCAAAGCCCCCTTGATGACGGAAAGAGAAATGCTGGGAGACATCCCGATGCCAAAAACCGGCAGGAGAGGCAGCCACCGCAGCGAGCGGACTGACCCGCTGACCAGCGTGTACGCGAAGAAATACATCAGAATGGCGAAACTTGTTCCGGCAAGCAACGGCAAATCGACCTTCAGCAGTTGATACGGCCCGATGTCCACGCGCCACGTGATGGCGGCATACAGGGTAAGGGTTGTTAGCGTGCCGAGCAACCAGCCAAGGTTCGCCAGAAGATGTGCCACCGCCTCGGCCTTCACTGAAAACGGCAACGGGGAGGCAAGCAGACGCGGCAGTATCTTTCGCGCCGTCTGTATGGAACCTTTGGCCCACCGCTGCTGCTGGCTCCGGAATGCCGCAAGGGTTATGGGGAGTTCGGAGGGAACCGCGATGTCATCCCGATAGATAAACTTCCACCCGCGCAGCTGGGCGCGATAGCTTAAGTCCAGGTCTTCGGTCACCGTATCCGCCTTCCATCCGCCAGCGGATTCTATCGCGCTCCGCCGCCAAATGCCGGCCGTTCCGTTGAAGTTAAAAAAAAGGTTGCGCCCGCACCGCACCCGGTGTTCGATTCCGAAATGCGGGCTAAGCAGAAGTGACTGGACGCCGGTGAGCCACGATGCCTCGGCGTTAAGAAAAGTCCATCTCGCCTGAACCATGCCGATTTTCGGGTCGGAGAAACAAGGAACTGTCCGAACCAGAAAATCGGGTTGCGGAAGAAAATCCGCATCGAAAATGGCGATGAATTCGCCCGCCGCATGCGCCATCCCCTCCTGCAGCGCCCCTGCCTTATACCCTTTCCTGTGCCCGCGCCTGAATACCCCGATATTTACCCCTTCAAGGGCCAGCCGGTTCACGGTTTCATCAACGATACCCACGGTATCGTCAGTCGAATCGTCCAGAACCTGAATCTCCAGCTTGTCCTTCGGCCACTCAAGACGGGCGGCAAATTCGATCAGCCGCGCGGCGACGAAACGCTCGTTGTAGAAGGGTAACTGGATGGTCACAACCGGAAAATCCGCCAGGTTGGCAGGTGGAATGTCGGAGCATTTTTTGCGGCGCTCCGTGTACCAGCATGCGATCAGCCATAACCGGTGCAGCCCGTAGAAAAGGAGTCCGCCAAGGGAGGCAAAATGAATAATCGTCAGTATCCGCAGGTAATCAAAACTCATTGTGTTCCATTGCTTTTGTTGCGCTCCCTTAAGTTGACCGAAAGTTTAGCATATTGATTTGTGGCTAAACGAAATCGAAAACAATCGGACGGAAGTGCAAATTTTATGAATATAAAATTACCAACAAAACCCGTTTCAAATTTGATATTATTTGCCTTGCTGCCGTATTGGTTCCTGGTTGGCTCGCCGTAACGCCGTATTTATCTTCATTTTGGAAGGTGGATCGGGTCTGACGGCCAGCGTGTAGCTGACCTGGTTCGGGTGCGACGGAATGTACCGTATCAAAGCGCTGCCAGCGAGCAGGTCAGCAGATCCTATGAGGTGCGAGGCTCCAACCGTTCGCGACGAATCAGTCGCCCAATCGAGTTGCCGGAGCTTTTCAATACGCGCGAATTCCATCACGGGGTTTGGCGTAGACGTCATCATGTCTGTCTTCCTTCGCGAGTTCTGGTCGTGCCCTTTTTGTATTTTACTGGGGGTAGCCATGTCTCATCTTGATAAATTCGACGCCGTCATTCACGACCTGATCGAAGCCACAACTATCGGTTGCGACACCATATTCCCACGCACTGCCATTCATGCCCAATTTTGCCGCCGCATCTGGCGCGCTTGATACAGAGGCATGTCAACTTATAACTAAAGAGGGGGGATTTGAAATGACCAGGGAACGAGGGGATATTTTAAAGGATCTGATGGACGGCGTTTTTCTCATGAACGAGGATCTCGTCATAAAGGCCGCTAATGAAATTGTGGAGGCCAAGTACGATGCTTACGACGCCATTAACAACGGCCTGATCGCCGGCATGAACCAGGCCGGGGTGCTTTTCGATCAAGAAGAGTATTTTGTGCCGGAACTGCTCATCTGTTCCGATGCGATGTACGCGGGAATTGAAATACTCCGCCCGCATCTCAAAGTGGGTGACGTGCGGGAAAAGCACAAGGTGGTTATCGGCGTGGTGGAAGGGGATACCCACGACATCGGGAAAAATCTGGTGAAGATCATGATGGATGCCGCCGGTTTCGAGGTGCATGACCTGGGAAGAAACGTGCCACTGGCCAGTTTTGTCGAAAAAGCCAAAGAGGTTGGCGCGAAACTGATCTGCCTGTCTACGCTCATGACCACCACCATGGATGGCATGGCGACGGTGATCGAGATGCTCAAGGAAGAGGGAATCAGGGATTCTTACAAGGTCATCATTGGCGGCGGGCCGATCTCGCAGGCCTTTGCCAACAAGATAGGGGCAGATGGCTACGCCGATAACGCGGCAGGCGCAATCAGATTAGCCAATAGCCTGCTGGCGAAAGCCGCAGCTTAACGAGGAGGTCAATATGAACACCACTGTTGCTATTCCCGCCGATACGCAAAATTCGCTCGAACGGGTGATGTGTTACCTGAAAGGCGAAAAGCCGCAACGCGTCGCCTGTTTTCCGCTGATACTCAACCACGCGGCCCGCGTGCTGGGAGTTCCCGTGGGAAAATATAACCGCGATGGCAAAACGATGGGCAAAGCCCACGTCGCCGCGTTCCGCCGGTACGGAAACGACCTTATCCTGATTTTCTCGACCACGTCCACCCTCGCCGAGGCGATGGGAACAAAGATGAAGTTTTTTGATGAAGACGCCCCCCAGATTGACGAGCCGCTCATTCATCAGCACTCCGACATTTCCAAGGTGAAAGTGCCGGACTTCTCCAAAGACGGACGGCTGCCGGTTTACCTGGAGGCTACCGAGATATGCGTGGCGGAAGTGGGCAGCGAAGTCGTTGTCAGCACCGTTTTCGGCGGACCGTTAACCACAGCGGCGGCGCTATACCCGGTGGAGCTTCTTACCCGGGATATGATAAAGAACCCCAAATGGGTGCATGAGCTTCTGGAGATCTGCACGCAGGCCGGGATCAAGTTCATCGACGAGATCCTCGCAAGAAAAGCGCTGCCGATAATCGTCGAACCGATCGGCTCCGCCAGTCTGGTTAGCCCGCGCCACTTCCACGAGTTCGTTGCGCCGTACCTGAAACGCATGTCCGACCACATCCACAAGACCGGCGGTGGAATGCCCGCCGTGCTGCACATCTGCGGCAAGACCAAACCGAACTGGACGCCAATGCTGGAAGCCGAATTTGATATATGGAGTCTGGATGCGGTTGATCTTGGCGAAGCCAAGAAGGCGGTTGGGCACCGCGTGGCGCTGGTGGGCAACGTCGTTCCGGCAAACCTGCTGAAGAATTCGCCCGAAGAGATTGACGCCGAAGCACGGGACATCTGCGAAAAAATGGGAGACAAGGTTGGCTTCATTCTCGGTTCGGGATGCGAAGTGCCGATCAACACCCCGCCGGAGAATATCGACGCTCTCATCAATGCCGCCCGCAAATACGGACGGTATGACAATCAAGGGTCGCGGCCGACAAACAAGCAACAACACTAAGGAGATTCAGATGAAATTATTTCAAGATCGTATGTGGGTGATCGTGGCCGGTTTGATATTGGCCATCGCAGCCACTCGCTTTAACCATTTTGGCTCGGCAGTTTCTTTGCCCGATGCTTCTTACGCGGTATTTTTTCTGTGCGGCTTATATCTGGCCAGGTTTGCGCGCGCGTCCATGGTTGTTTTTGTTGTGCTGCTTCTGGAAGCGGGTTTTGTGGATTTCTACGCGACTTCCGTTCAAGGTATCAGCGACTGGTGCATGACGCCCGCCTATTGGTTTCTTATCCCGACTTATGGCAGCCTGTGGTTCGCCGGCCGCTGGTTTGCACTTCGTCACACCATGGAAGGCAAGCGGCTGGTCTGGTTAGCCTTGACCGCAGGGACGGCCATCAGTTTTGCTTTCCTGTTTTCCAACGCCAGCTTTTATGTGTTCTCCGAGCGTTTTAACGATATGACTGCAACTGAATACGCATCGCGTGTTGCCCAATATTATGTTTCGTATGTCTCGGTATCCCTGCTTTATGTTGCATGTGCAGTCGCCATTCACATGGCATTCAATATCATCAGCAAAGAAAGCGCACATACACCATCAGATGTTGCCTGAATGCGAATCTTTTTGCGCACCATGAACAGAGGCATTTGACATGAATGAAAAAGCAAGGCTCCTGAACACCCTGCTGGGAAAACCCGCCGACCGTGCTCCTTTCATCTGCCCCGGCGGGATGATGAACATGGCGGTGACCGAACTCATGGACGCCGCCGACAGCTGTTGGCCTGAAGCTCACTCGGACCCCGAAAAGATGGCTCGCCTCACGCTGGCCGCGAACCGCCTCGGCGGCATTGAGAATACCGGGGTTCCTTTCTGCATGACCGTGGAAGCGGAGGCGATGGGAGCGCAGGTTTACCTCGGCTCGCGTGGAAATGAGCCTCGTGTCACCGAGTATGCCATCGGCAGCCTTGACGAAATTGGCCGTCTGCGGTCACTCGACCCCGGCAAGGGGCGCGCAAAAGTCTGCGTTGACGCGATACGGATATTAAAGAAAGAAGCGCCCGAAACGCCGGTCATCGCCAACCTCACCGGTCCGGTGAGCCTGGCTTCCTCACTTATCGATCCGCTAATCTTTTACAAGGGTCTGATTACTGACAGCCAGAAAGTCCACAAGCTGATGCAGACCGTCAACGAAAACCTTATCCGGTTTGGCGACGCGCTGGTTGAAGCGGGCGCCGACGTGATCTGCATCGCTGATCCGTCGGCGTCGGGCGAGATATTGGGAAAAAAGGCTTTTGCCGAGTTTGCCCTGCCGTACATAAACATCCTGGTGAATTACTTTCGGAAAAAACACGGCATCCCGTCCATCGTGCATATTTGCGGCGATGTGCGCTGCCTCGGCAGCCTGTTATCCGAGATTGCCGCCGAATCCATCAGCGTGGATGCAATGGTCAGCATCAAAACGCTCAAGGAGCTCGCTCCCGCCAAAGTGTCGATGGGCAACGTAAGCACCTACTTGCTGGAAAAAGGCGCACCGGATGAGATTAAGAAACACGGCGAACGGTGCATGAGGGGCGGAGTGGGTATCCTCGCACCGGCCTGCGGCATCAGCCCCATCACCCCGGTTGCGAATATCAAAGGGCTTTCGAGAGCAGTCTTTGAAGGCAGTTCAGCCGTAAAGATCTAATCAGTGTGTAAGGACAGGTGATGGGTAAAGTAGAAATCCGGTTTCTGCCACAAAACAAGGTAGTGGATGCCGCTATCGGCTCCTGCCTCATGCAGGTGGCGCGAGAAGCCTTTATCGATATTGAGTCGTCATGCAGCGGCAAAGGCACCTGCGGCAAATGCTTGGTCCAGCTTGTTGACGGAAGGGCGGACGAGCCGCACCCCGAAGAGATCAAGCATATCAGCGGTGAAAATCTCGCGCAGGGCGTGAGGCTGGCCTGCCGCCTGAAAGTCACCGGTGTGGCCGACTACCAGGTGCTGGGGGTGGGCGGGAAAAAACACCGCATCCTGTCCGAAGGGCTGATGCCGGAGTTCAACCTGAATCCGAACATCCGCAAGGAATACATCGAGCTTGAAAAGCCGAAGCTGGAAGACAATCTGGACGACGTTTCGAGGCTGGAACGGGCACTCGGACTCAGCTTTAGCGAAAAACTTCCACTCTCCTTGCTGCAACAAATCCCCGGCGTGTTGCGGAGCAGCGGGTTCAAGGCAACGCTTGTGTTGGCGGGCGGAGAACTTGTCGGCATCGAACCCGGCGACACCACTTCTCTTTGTTACGGCGCAGCGGTGGATATCGGCACCACCACGGTGGTGGTCTCCCTGGTAAATCTTGTCACCGGCGAAGAATTGGCCGCGTGCACGATGATCAACCCGCAGAAGAACCACGGCCTCGACGTGTTGAGCCGCATCCAGCATGTACGGGAATACACGGGCGGGCTTGATGAATTAAGCCGCATGGTGCGGGAATGCATTGATACGCTGATCACCGAGGCTTGCAAGGATGCGGAGGTGGAGCGGCACAACATTTACGAAATATCGGTGGCAGCGAATTCCACGATGATGCATTTTTTTCTCGGCGTCGATCCGTCGGGCATTGGAAAATCCCCGTATGTTCCCGCTTTCACAAGGGGAGTGAATGTCGCGGCACAGCAACTGGGACTCGCGATATCGCCTTTCGGTTCGGTCTACTGCTTGCCGTCCGTATCCGCTTACATCGGGGCGGACATCGTGGCGGGAATTCTCTGCGCGGAACTGGCCGACAAGGATGAGCGTGCGCTTTTTATCGACATCGGCACCAATGGCGAAATCGCCTTCAGCTCGAAGGGAAAGATATGCTCCTGCTCCACCGCCGCAGGCCCGGCGCTGGAGGGGATGAACATAAGCTGCGGCATGCGCGCGGCCAACGGCGCGATTGAAAAAGTATTCATAAACGATGATGTCGAAGTCCACACCATTGGCGGTAAGGCGGCAGTGGGCTTGTGCGGCAGCGGCATCATCGATGCCGTGGGGGAGCTGATTAAAGCCGGGGTGGTCATGCCATCCGGGCGCTTCGTGAAATTACAGCCGGGAGATACGCCGCCGTGGGCGCACAGGTTGCAAAGCGGCGATGGCCCGGCGAGCTTCTTACTCAGCGCCGGCAAAAAGGGTTATGGCCCCATTGCGATAACGCAGAAGGACATCCGGCAGGTTCAGCTTGCGAAGGGAGCAATACTTTCAGGCATATTGGCGCTGTTAAGCGAGCTCGGCATCGGCCTGCAGGACATTGACCGCGTTTACATTGCCGGCGCGTTCGGTTTTCATGTGCGCATGGAAAGTTTCGCCCGCTTGGGTGTGATTCCGAAGGAGCTGCTCGACCGCATCAGCCTTATCGGCAATTCGTCCAAATCCGGCGCTATCCTGTGCCTGCTCTCGAAGGAGAAACGGGAAGAGGCGGCGCGCCTCGCGCGGAAAATAGAATACACCGAGCTGTCGTGCTTTCCGGATTACGACAAGTTGTTCACCAAGTGTCTTTCATTCCCCAGCGTCGAACCGGCATGAAATACGGAATCGGAATTGATACCGGAGGCACGTTCACCGACAGCGTAATTGTCGATTTCAACGAACGGCGGCTTGTTTCCAAGGCGAAGGCGTTGACCACCAAGCAGGACTTGCGGATAGGGATACAAAACTCCCTCGCCGCGCTGGATAACAGCCTGTTTCCCGACGTGAAGCTGGTGTCGCTCTCCACCACGCTTGCCACCAACAGCGTGGTGGAAGGGAAAGGCTCCAGGGTCGGCCTGATAATCGCCGTGCCGGATGAAAACAGTTTCAAGCTTCCCGCGAACATCCCGGCGGAGGATGTTGCCGTCATCCGCGGCGCGCACAACCTCGGCGGGGACGAGACCGCGCCTCTCGATATCGACGCCGCCCACAAGGCGATCCGGCGCATGAAAGACAGGGTGGATGCGTTCGCGGTATCGGGATATTTCAGCATCTACAATTCCGCGCAGGAGCTGCAATTGAAGGAGCTGATAGCGAAGGAATGCGGCCATCCGGCTGTCTGCGGCCACGAGCTTTCCAGCGGCGTGGGGATGGTGGAGCGGGCCGTTACCGCGGCGCTTAACGCAAGCCTGCTCCCCGTCATCGGTGAACTGCTGGACGCGGTGATGCATATCCTGGCGGAAAAGAATATACAGGCTCCCCTGATGGTGGTGCGCGGTGACGGCTCGCTCATCAGCGAAAAATCGGCGCGGAACAGACCCGTCGAAACAGTCCTGTCCGGCCCCGCAGCAAGCGTGATCGGAGCATGCTGGCTCACCGGCCTGAACGACGCGGTGGTGGTGGACATGGGCGGAACCACCACCGACATCGGTGTTATCACCGGTGCCATTCCGGCTGCCAGCGAGAACGGCGCGGTTGTCGGCGGATGGCGGACGCGCGTGCGGTCGATTGACATGTGGACCGCCGGCCTCGGCGGTGACAGCAGGATACTGGTGAAATCGGCGGATGAAATCCATATCGGCCCGCGCCGGGTGGTGCCACTGTCGCTGGCGTCAAGCCAATGCCCGGCGTTGAATGATGCCATGAGAGCGCTGGCCGCCACGCAGGGCCCGGCGCTGAAGGAGCTCGACCTGGATTTTTTCACGCTGTTGAAAATGCCCCCGTTTGCGGTTGGTAAATATGAGCGGCTGATGCTGGAGGCGCTGGATGGCAAAGTGCTTCACCGCGCCGACATCGAAAGGATATCCGGACCGTCGGTAAACATAGACCAGTTCGTGAAGCTCGGTTTCGTGGCCGAGGTCTCCTTTACGCCAACCGACCTGCTTCATGTAAAAGGGGCGCTCCAATTGTGGGATAGCACCTCCTGCGAAGAAGCGATGAAATTTTATGGAAACAAGACCGGACTGGACCGGGAAAAACTGATCGCGCTGTTCTTCGATGAAATAATCGCAAAGCTCAAATTCAATATTGCCGCGAAATCTCTGGCGGAAGAAGGGATCGCGCTGCCCACGCGCGAAAGCCGTGAACTCCTCGGCGGTCTTCTCCGGTTGGACGGCAATGGGGGCATCGCGGCTCGCTTCAGCATGAAAAGGCCGCTGGTGGCGGTCGGTGCGCCCGTAAAAGCATATTTCCCCCAGGTGGCAAGCGATCTCGGCGCACAACTGGTGGTGCCCGAACACGCGGAAGTGGCCAACGCGGCGGGAGCCGTTACCGGCCGGGTTACCGCCATGGCGCAGGTTTTCGTAAGACCGCTACGCCCCGTCGGCTTTGCCGTGGTAGCCGCCGATGAACACAAAGTCTTCGATGATGTTGAACCTGCGATCATTTACGCCGAGCAGATTGCGCGCGCAACAGCGGAGCGCCATGCAACGGAAACCGGCGGGAAAAATCTGGAAACCACCGTGCACACCGAAGAAAAATCCGCCCCTCTCGCCAGCGGCTGGGGAAAAACCATTTTTCTGGAGCTCAAAATAACCGCAATGGCCATCGGCCAGCCGTACGTATGAAGCGCTCATTTATGGAACATTTTTTGAAACTGATTTCGTGTGGCAAGTTAATGGGGCCGCTTAAGAATGGGTGGCATACCCTGCAATCCTGGAGTGACCAACCATGAGAATCGGCGTTGTTGCCTGCGACATAATGAAGCTCGAGCTGGACAAGCTATTAAGCAAAACCCCCGGTATCACCGAGGTCATTTATCTTGAGGCGGCGCTCCACTGCTATCCGAAAAAGATGAAAGCAACCATCCTGGAAAATGTGAATGCCATCAAGGATAAGGTGGATGTGATCTTCCTCGGCTACGGTTTTTGCAATGCGCTGGAAGGGATAGAGGACGAGATCGACATACCGGTAGTGATGCCACAGATGGATGACTGCATCCAGATATTCATGACGCCACAAAAATATGGCGAAGCAATACGCAAAGAGGTCGGAACCTGGTTCATGAGTCCCGGCTGGGCAGAAATTGGGGTCGAAATGGTTATCAAGGAGAACCATCTGGACAGGGTCGTGAAATACGGCAAAGACCCGATGGAAATGGCCAAGAGACTTTTTACGCACTACCGGCGCGGACTCTTCATCGATACCGGGGTGGGGAATGACGACTACTATATCGGCAAGTCGAACGAGTTTTGCGACGTCTTCTCGCTGACGCTGGAGAAGACGACGGGAACTTCCGCAGTGCTGAAAGAACACCTGGAAATAACCCAGAAGATCGCCGCAAAAGCGGCAACAGCGCGGGAAAAGGCGTAAGAAACCTGTAATGCTATTTTTAAATTAAACATGCTTTTTTGTAGGGCGGGTTCCACCCGCCGGATAAAGCTGTCGGGCGGAGCCCGACCTACGAATTAACTTCCTTTTTGAATGGAATATCTTGGTCGCGGGAAGAATGTGAGTGCATTTTTTTATAGAGGATACTTGTTTACATCATCAAAGCAATTAATTCCATTTCTCCATCCATAGTGAAATATCGTAGGGTGCATTTTATGCACCAACAGCTACGGTGCATAAAATGCACCCTACATTGTTATTGCTGTTTTGAAAGAGAAATGGAATATCAACCAACACGGCAAACAAAAGCTTTTCCGAAAACTCTGAGAGGAGAACAAATAATGAAACCCGAAGAAGTCCGTCAAGTGGTGCGGGAACGCTACGGCAAATTTGCGGAATCAGCCGGTCACGCCGAGGATTCATGTTGCACTAAGCCGGCTATCAAGGCTTGCTGCGCGCATGAGCAGGCCATCTATAGCGGGTCAGAGCTCTCCTCGGTACCGGAGGTTGCGCGAAATCTTTCGCGCGGTTGCGGCAACCCGACCGGCTTTGCGAATTTGCAGCCGGGCGAGGCCGTCGTTGACCTCGGTTGCGGAGGCGGCATCGATGTGATCCTGGCTGCGCGCAAGGTGGGTGCAGGCGGCAAAGTGTACGGGGTCGATTTCACGCTGCAAATGATTGAACAGGCGAAACAGGCTGTGGCGCAGGCCAGCCTGCCGGATCGCAGCGTCGAGTTTTGCCATGCATCCCTGGAGGACACGACGCTGCCGGACGCCAGTGCCGATGTGGTGATCTCCAATTGCGTCATCAATCTGTGCCCCGACAAAAACGCGGTTTATCGAGAGGCGTTTCGCATACTTAAACCGGGCGGGAGGCTCGCCATCTCCGATATCCTGTTGACCGGGCCGATTGACGCAGCGTTGCGCGAGCGGCTGCAAACGGACTGGGCGGGTTGTACCGGCGGCGCGATACCGGAAGGCGAATACTGGGATACGTTGAAGAACGCGGGATTTTCCGAAATTATAATCGTCGCACGTCACCTACTCTCCGACCCCGAACTCGACGGGATGGCGTGCTGCCCCGGCAAGGAATACACACCGGCCCCGGCGGGCGATGACTTAAGCCAGGTACAAGGCAAAGTGATAAGCGTCAAATTCACCGCAATCAAATAATTCCATTGGCTAGTTGTTCCATCAATAACCCTGTTTTAACCTGATGGATTAATTGGCTTGAATGCCTCGTCAACAGATGGTATAAATCACGGTATATACCAATCAGAAAAGGAGCCTCACTATGCATACCGCCAAGCTTTTTAAGAATGGCCGCAGCCAGGCTGTGCGTCTGCCGGCCGAGTTTCGCTTCGAAGGCGACGAAGTGTTGATCCGGCGCGATCAAGCTACCGGTGAAGTTATCTTGACTCCGCGCAACCGGAAATTCGAAGAGTGGATCAAGCTGCGTGACCGCCTGATCGCCGAAGCGCCCGAGGAATTCGAGAGCTTTGAAATACCGCGCGACCCCGCGCCGCCCGTTGACCGGAATTGGTCATGAGCATCGCGCATCCCTATATGCTGGACACCAACGCCGCGTCCACGCTGATTCGCGGGCGCGTCAGCGAGGGTTTGCAGAACTTGCTGATGGAACACAGCGCCTGCGTTTCCGTGATCACCGAAGCGGAGCTGCGTTTCGGCGTGAAGCGGAGGCCGGATGCCACCCGGCTGGCAAAAGCCGTCGAAGCTTTCTTGCAGGACACACCGGTATTGCCGTGGACATCCTCCACCGCGCACGCCTATGCCGAATTGCGCACCCACATGGAAACCCAGGGCATCGGCCTGTCGGCCATGGATATGCTGATTGCCGCCCATGCCATTGCCGCAGGCTGCACGCTGCTCAGCGCCGACCGCGCCTTTATGCAAGTGCCCGATCTGCGCGTGATCGACTGGTCCTCAAACAGTGCTGCAACACCCGCACAGAAAGTGCGCGACAAGCTTGCCCGTGCAGGCATCACAACACGCGATATTAAAGATGCCATCGCTCAGACTCGAACCGCTGGGCGACATGCGGCCCCAAAAACCAAAGCCGTAAAAAAAGCCAAAGCGAAGTAGGCGGCACGCCACTCGCTTTTCGCTGAAGCTGAACCCATGACCACAAATCGACTCCGAACTTTTCATCCAAAGACCGCCAGGGAATATTGGCAAGATTGGAAAAGGAGACAAACATGAACAAAAAAATAAAAGCAGCGGTATCACACCATGAACGCGAAGTGGCCGAACTGCGCGCAGATCGCGAGCTGGCTGTCGAATATCTCAAAGCCGCCATGGAATCGCTCGACGACCCGGATGATCGTGCAGCAGGACTACTCGCACTGCGCACCGTTGCGGAAGCGTATGGCGGCCTTGGGGCAGTTGCGGCTGAAGCCGGGATCAGCCGCGAAACACTGTATCGCACACTCTCTGCCAAGGGCAACCCGACACTGAAAACGCTGCTTGCTGTACTGAAAGCCGTGGGTATGAAACTCTCGGTAGAGCCAGACCAGCACGCTGCGGCATAAGCCGGAAAATTATTTCGAACACGACCCGTTTAATTCGTCCAATTTCGGTTAAGCGGCGGTTGTGAGTATCCGCTTCCCAGCAAGCAATTTTGAAACATGCAGTTCTGCTGAGTGCTAGAAGCGGAAGCACATGCTGATAGCTGGGATAGTCGGTTCATCGGCCTTATGTGAAGCTTCACATAAGGCCGATTATGCACAGTTCTCGATTATGTGAAGTTTGGGATCGAATTGTGCTGAGAGGTAGGATGTAAGCGGCAAGGCAGGGTTTGATGCAAATGTAAGCTGGACATAATTTCTGCGGTAGTCTGAAGTAGTAGTCCCACTTCAGGAGACTATTATGGCTCACACCACTACGCACCGTGCCGCGTCAGATGCACGGAAACCGACTGCATACACGGATCACATTACAGAGGAACTACGCCGCTACGAAGAGCACCTGCGCGATATGCGAGGGCTGGCAGAAGGTAGCTGCCGACAGCGGGCTCGCATCGTAGGACGTTTGCTTCATAAGAAGTTTGCCGGGCGTCCGGTCGATATTGCCGAACTGCGAGCAGAAGATGTGCGGCGTTTCCTTGCCGACCAGTTGGATGCCCGCCGAACCCCTTCCAACGCATTGCAACTGGCATCGGCATTGCGTAGCTACTTTCGTTATCGGACCACCTGTGGTGACCAAGTCGGCAAGCTGATTGCCGTCATCTCGAACCCGGTGCATTGGAAGCTGGCATCATTGCCGCGCGCCCTCAAGCCTGAAGAAGCCGAACGCCTGCTGAATTCCTTCACTGCAAACTTGCGCTTGCCGAAACGTGGTTACGCAATTGTGCGTTGCGCATTGGACATGGGATTGAGGTCCGCCGAAATCGCTCATCTCATGATCAGCGATATTGACTGGCGTGCTGGCACGGTAATTCTGCGAGGGACGAAATCGCTGCGCCAGGACATCCTGCCATTGCCGATGGAAACTGGCCAGGCGCTGGCCGATTACCTGCAACATGAACGACCCGCCACCCGGAACCCTGCCATCTTCGTCCGGCAGAATGAAGGGCGCGACTACCCCATCACCTCCACGGCGATACAGAAGGTGATCAAGCGCGCCTGCCGTCGTGTAGGTTTGCCACATTCCAGCGCACACGCACTTCGGCATACCCTGGCGTGTCGCCTTGTTGATAGCGGCAGTTCGCTCAAGGAAGTCGCTGACCTGCTGCGTCACCGGTCGCTGAACACCACCCTGATTTACGCCAAGCTCGACACACCGAAGCTCTCGGCCGTTGCTCTGCCGTGGCCGGGGAGCAAATCATGAGTGCGCACATCAGCTTGCAGAGAAGGATCGATGACTATCTTGCGGAACGCCGTCGTCTTGGGTTCGTGTTGCGATCACGTGACACATTTCTGGCAGATTTTGCCAGCTATGTGGCCAGACGCCATCATCGTGGGCCACTGACAGTCGAACTTATGGCCGATTGGGTACGCCAAGGCAAAGATGGGCAAGGTTCGCCGGAAACATGGGTTCGCCGTCTAGGGAAGTTGCGATCATTTATCCGCTACCTGAAACAGTTCAAGCCGGATACCGAGGTGCCAGACGAGTCTATCTTTGGACCGGAACCTGGTCGCGTGGCGCCGCATATTTACCATGAAGATGAGATCGTCGAATTGCTGGCGGCGGCTCGCCAGCTTGGGCCACACGGTAGTTTGCGTCCGATGACCTTCGAGACTTTGTTCGGTCTGATGGCATCAACCGGACTGCGGGTCTCTGAGGCGATTCACTTGCGTGATGATGATGTCGATCTCAAGCATGGGATGCTGACCATCCGGCAAACCAAATTTGCTAAGTCTCGCCAGTTGCCTTTGCACCCGAGTACCGTTACGGC
This sequence comes from Gallionella sp., assembly GCA_030645955.1. The sequence goes on from JAUSMR010000012.1 coordinate 18,684, forward strand.
GCTGAGGCTTTACCGCCGGCGGCGTACACGGTACGTTCCCACTACAGCTGACAGTTCATTCCTTATCGGTAGTCGTGGCCAGTGCCTTGGGCAACCGCTCGGGGAACGTCAGGCACATCGCGTCTTCAACTCGCTGCGCGTCAGTTTGGGCTGGACGAATCGCGGTGCACATGCGGCACCACGGCTGCATGACCTGCGCCACACCTTTGCCGTCAGGCGCATGTTGCTCTGGCATGCCGATGGCACCGACATCGACCAAATGATGCTGGCGTTATCGACCTACATGGGGCATGCCGAAATATTCTACACCTACTGGTATCTCTCGGCTGTCCCGGAATTGATGGCCATGGCCGGTGGGAAGTTCGAGCGTTTCGCCGATATTGTAGGAGGCAACGATGAGTAAGCAAACAAAGTCACCCCCTTCATTTGCCGCGCTCGTCCAAGCCTACTTTGCCGAGTACCTGGTTCAGCAGCGTGCGCTCAGCGCGCAGACCATCGCCGCCTATCGCGATGGCTTCGTGCTCTTCCTCGGCTTTGCAGAATCTCGCCTTGGCAAGTCACCGACCGCAATAACCTTGGCTGACATTACGCCAGATATGATCATGGCCTTCCTCGATCATCTGGAACGTCAGCGACATAATTCCGTCCGCAGCCGCAATGCACGGCTGGCGGCGTTGAGGTCATTCCTGAAGTTCGCAGCGCACCGCGATGTGGCATCACTACAGGTGATCGAACGCGCGTTGGGAGTTCCGGTAAAACGGTTCGAGCGCCCGATGTTCGGCTATTTATCACGCGAGGAAATGCAGGCGGTGATCGGCAACCCGGATGAATCATGGGTAAGTCAGCGGGATCATGTTCTGTTCCTGCTGATGTACAACACCGGTGCGCGCGTGTCGGAGATCACGGGTGTCAAAGTCAGTGAGGTGGTGCTTGATGAGGGTTCCGCCTGCGTTCATCTGCATGGCAAGGGCCGCAAGCAGCGCAGCGTTCCTCTGTGGCACTCGACCGTCAAGGTAGTCCGGGCATGGTTGAGGTTGAATCCGCAGTTCGATGCCGCATCACCGTTGTTGCCGAACCGTAGCGGACATGCGATGACGCGAAACAATGTTACCCAAAGACTCGCATTGGCGGTGGTGGCAGCAACAGAGAACAACCCCGGCTTGGCAAAGCGACGAATCTCTCCACATACGATCCGTCACACAACTGCGATGCATCTATTGCAGGCCGGCGTAGACATCAGCGTCATCGCCCTTTGGCTCGGTCATGAAAGTCCAGTCACCACGCATCACTACGTCGAGGCTGATCTGACTATGAAGGAGCATGCCTTGTCCATGCTTCACGAACCGGAGGCCAAGCCTCATCGCTACACGGCTCCCGACTCTCTGATCGACTTCCTGAAGAGGCTGTAATTATGTGAAGGTCGGAATTTGCGCTAGTCACCAGCAGTCTGCGCTTGGTGCAGATTCCAACCTTCACTTCACATAATCGAGAACTGTGCATAATCGGCCAAAGCAGCCGCTGGCAGATAATCAGATTCCATCGGCTACGAACGTCTGCTTATTTGAACATCGAGCGGCAGTTCCCGACTCCAAAGGGGACCTTGGATTTGGAGGAAATTCTGGACACCCTCGATACTGGCAGCTAATTGATGGCCCCTTAGCTGTCATTGTTTCTTTGGTGCTAAACTTTACTCATCCGCAACTGAGACAGATACAATTTTATTGATGCCTTTAGAAATCGCTTTTGCCGAAAAGTCAGACCGACAACTCTGCGAAAATGAGGCTATAGCAGTGCGCAAACTTGGGACCAAGGTGGCTGATAAGCTTAAACGGCGGCTGGCTGACTTGCGTGCCGCTACAAGCGTAAAGGATATTGTGGCTGGTAAACCTGAGGTGCTCTTTGGAAAGTATAAGCATCAAATTGCAGTGGAGCTTTGTGACGGGTATTGTTTGGTTTTTTGCGCCAATCACAACACGAATCCTTTACTCGAGTCGGATGAACTAGATTGGTCTCGTGTTAGTCGCATCAAAATTCTACGGATCGAAAATCTTTATGGTAAATAACGACACATTTCTGCCCAACTGGATTTCGCCACCCGGTGAGACTATTTCCGACATTCTTGGAGAGATGAATTTATCTCTAGTCGAATTTGCGGACCAAATCGGTTATTCGCTGAATCAGGCAAAAGATTTGGTACAAGGAAAAGCTCCTCTCACAAATGAATTGGCTGCACAGCTTGAGTACACACTAGGTGCCTCTGCTGAATTCTGGTTGAATCGAGAAACCCAATATCGAACAGACGTTTCACGCCTTCGCAGCGAGCTATCGAGCCCAAATGACGAAAACTGGCTAAAAGAACTGCCGCTGAAGGACATGATCTCGTTTGGCTGGCTTAATCCTGTAAACAACACCAAAGCAAAGGTGGCGGAATGTCTCCGGTTCTTTGGTGTGCCAAATGTTGCTGCATGGCGAGAAACATACCATAACGTTCTTGAAACGGCTGCGTTCAGAAAATCGACTTCATTTGATTCGCAATCAGGCGCTGTTGCTGCTTGGCTTCGACAAGGAGTAATCGAGAGCGCATCATTAGATTGCAAGGCTTGGGACAGTGCGGATTTCGAAAGATCCCTTCAAGCCATTCGAACGCTGACACGCAAACGAGACCCCAATCTATTTATTCCAGAACTCCAAAAGATTTGTGCGGAGGCCGGTGTGGCAGTGGTAGTTGCCCGTTTGCCATCAGGCTGCAGGGCAAGTGGAGCAACTCAATTCATATCGCCTAATAAGGCGCTTTTATTGCTCAGTTTTCGGTATCTCACTGACGACCATTTCTGGTTTACCTTCTTTCATGAAGCAGGCCATCTTTTGCTTCATGGAAAAGATGATATGTTTTTGGAAGAGATGGGTCAGTGCTCAAACAACGAAGAGCATGAGGCCAACGAATTCGCAGCCAGCGTGCTTATTCCAGAGGGGTGCCAAACAGAGCTAGAAAATCTACCTCTTGATGGTCGTGAAGTGATTCGGTTTGCAAGAAAAATAGGTGTGTCACCAGGCATCGTTGTTGGGCAACTCCAACACCGCGGGTTAATCACACCAAAACAACTTAATAACCTTAAAACGCGCTTTAGTTGGTCTGAATAATATTAGCCGCGAAATGATTTGAATTCTTCGGGACTCTTTTGCCAATTGCAAAGAGCATCCTCCATCGCTTGCATGCCAACAACAAGATACCCTTCAAGTTGAACTAATCTCGCATCAAGTTCAGAACAACTAAGGTTTGCTTTCGGATTTCCAGTAAATAGCAGTTTTGCGCCAGTGAGTGGTCCAGTTGCCTTATCCATATAAGCGGAACCTGGCTCAATTGGAGCTAATCCTAATTTTCCAACCATAGTTAGATAATCAAACTTTGCGGTTCTTCCAAATGAAGTCACCGCATCCATTGATCGATAGAGATAGTGAAACATTGCACGTGGGCTACCATCGGTTTTTGTGGCTGCATCCTGAAGGAGCAAATCGTGAGATCCGAATTGGTTAACCCAATTCACATAACTTTCGATAGCAGCCCCTGTTCCAGTTGCGGAATATGGGTGAAGACTCTGATATTTACGATGATTGCCGAAGCTGCGCTTAACTCCGTCCCCACCATTCAATGTGGTCAAATTTGCTGACAACCATTGACGAAATAAAGCTGGGTTAGCGCTGGTTTGCTTCCAATCCCAAAATGTACCATCGCCTAATTTTCCGTAAATATCACGAACAAAACGCCACTTGGTGCGCAAATTCTTTCCAAAATGAATGGAGAGAAACACTAACCAAAATGCTTCATCGCTATTGCCATTGCGATGGTTAAGCACTGCTGCCCGTTCTGGGTCAAATAGTTCACTGGATGGTTCGTTCCGTACATTACTAATGTCTCGTAATGCAATGCTGGTGTAATACCTGTTCCGGCGTAAGCTATCAATAAACTGTAGAACTAATGCTTGCCGAAATTTTGCATCGCCGATGCCAGTAAGAATACGAACTTCCTTTTCGTATAACTTTAGACCAGTTTTGAGTTGTTGCTCTTTTAGTAAATCGTGTTTGTTCATGCGAACAATTCCTCGACAGATTGTGTAACCCAATTCCGAATCGAAGTTTTGACTTGGGTAGTTACACCGAAGCTACTTTGGATATTGTGGTTAAATCCAAGTATATGAACTTTCCGATTGAGTCGAACACCGGCAACTTCGTTGATTGTTCCTCTATATGAAAACCCCTTTACGCCGTCTCCAGCCTTTCTTGGGAGCGTCCAATCCGAAATCGTATCTCTTTCAAAACTTACTCCAGTGATCCTTTGCAAATTTTCTATGACAGTTTTTCCATTGAGAATGAGAACGCGAACTGGAGAATCTTTAAGTAAAAGGCCAAGAGTATCTCCAGCAAAGTCCAAAAGTAATGTTCGTTGCTGAGAAGTGAGCTCTGTCCACTTACATGCTGTTGCATAAGGAATGAGGTCAAGGTGGCATGCCTTGATTGAATCATCGTAGTAGGAAGCTCTTGTACCAGAAATAATTTTGTCGAGACCTTTAAACCAGCCGTCGTATGGATTTTGATGAAAATATCGACTACAGGATTCCAATATCAATTTTCGATGATGTACATTTGTATCAGACCACTTTCTAATGCCAAGTGATTTAAGCGTGTGGAAACGACGAAAGCTACCATCAAGTTCTTTACCGTTTATATCAACAAATTCTCGATTACTTGGGTTCAGACCAAGTGTGGCTATTGTTGAACATGTTAAGTCACCAAAGGATGGGATAGGGCTACTCCACGGTATAACTTGAGCTTTTGATAGAGCTTTGTTATCTAACCGTTCTAGAAGCGATGTCAGCGTGGTATGCATTAATTTCTCTAGGGTTGGTCAACAAACAACTTCTTCTGTTCAGGGGTATTGCTCTTGGCAAGTTTGGCCGCATGTCGTTTATTAATGTATGGATTGTAGATAGATGATGACATTTTCTTCTTGATTTGTGTCGCTCTACTGATGGTCTCTCTACTGTTTGTGAATTGAAAAATTTGAAGAATGCGAACCAAGTCAGCCCAATACGGCGCCAACTTGAGTGCTTCAGTGTCGATTTCTTTTCCGCTACGAATTACAGACTCTGCTCTGAGAAGTTTTGTAAGTGCAGGCCACGGATTGCCGAAAGGCATAGGTGGCATCGAGACTTTAGATTGCCAACCTTCATCAAGATATTGTTGAGCGCTATTTCTGTTTTCATCATACATGTGGAGGCTTCCAACGGCGTGCTTATATGATCCAAGCTCTACCCCGAGTGAACGCGCGATGATTTCCTGGAGCATAGTAAATGCAAATATGTCATGCGGTAGCCCGATGAACACGTCGTTTGATCGCATGTTGGTAAACATATGTAAACGACCTTTGCGAATCATGAATTGCATAGTGCAAGTGCAAGGTATGTCTTTGTGCTCTTCAATAATGTCTGCCGCATCAAATAGCTGTATGACAGCTTGCCTCGACTCGCTCTTCTTCTCCAATATTTTAATTATGTTTTTGATCTGATGATTGCCATCTTTGCTACACATTCGAGGACCATAGCCGCCATAAATGGTTTTGCCGTCGTCAGAATGTTTAATGTACTCAGGCAAATAGTAACTAATAAAACTGACACTATTCGTGCCTGCCAAATACCAAAGTAGTTCACCCAAACAGCTAAAGACTGTCCCCTTTTTCTCAGTTCTGCTTAGGCGGGCGCGAGGATCGGAAATATTGAGCAAAACTCCAATCAATTCCGTTGCGGGCCCTTTAGTGGGCACAATGTGATTTTTGCTCTTGAGTAATTTCTCGTAAATACGCCTTAACAGATCATCTAGTGTGGGCGCAGATATGTACATTTATAGCTCAGACTGGAAACAGGAAGGATTGCAACATGTACAGTCTTGCATCTTATGCCGGCAATGCATTCTAAGGTAATGTAATGTGCACCATAACGTCATATGTAGCTTATGACCAAGAATAACTAAAGAAGGAAAGCTGTTCCGGCTGAGAGCTTACCTGCTTATGTAGTAATAACTCTGTTTTTAGGGTGCGCGCGCACGTAATAATTTCTGCTCTACTCCCTTCTATTGCGCCCATAGAAAGTGCGATTTGCCGAACTTCCAAAGTTACGTCGTAGTGCGGATATGATGCCGTATGTTGAAACCAGTTTCTCCGCAAACCTAATTTTTTCGCGAATTCATGCAATTCCTCGATGGAATCGGCAAGCAAGTGACACCAAAGTCTGCCACGCCACTTCACCCTTGCATTGTCAACGTATACGGCCATATTTTGAATTATATGAAAACTTGTTGCCAGGAGAAACGGGGACGTCTTTCGCGAACTTCATTTATGCCAAACTTGCTAAACAGCAGGATAACTCATGAATATGGTTTCACCAAGCGGTGTAGTAAAAAAGGTATGCTGTTGGCCGACCTGTGCACATCAAATATTTGTCGGCCTGAATCGCCCCAGAGTTAGTAGTCCCCTTTCAGCCTTTAATCAGTGTCTGCTATTGGCACGTAGTGACTATAGCGCCATGCTAATAGCTTGCAACAAAGCGGGCTCCATAGCCTTGAGTGCAGGCGACCGTGACCGTCTGGATAGGCCGAGGAGGAGACGCTCGTGGCACCCACCCTGAACTTCCGCATCGTGTCGTATGCGGCATGTCACGACATGCAGCTTTCGTTCAGCGTAATTCCAAATTGCATGGAGTGATTGGGCAAAAACAGAAGCTGCAATCTGACAGTTTGTGTCAGGCAAAATTTGAGCTACTACACGCTACGCGAGTTTCACTTTAATCGTACCGCCTGTCCAATTCCCGCGTCATCCAGATTCTCCCCGATGACTACCATCCTGCCGGCTGTAACGTCCTTATCAAAGCGGACCGCGTCTGTTTTCCCGAAGGCGCTATCAAAGCGATAGGGGCCGTTCGTTGTGCTGACCAGCGCCTTCGCCCGCGCCACACGCCCGAATTTCCCGCGTGAAAGATCACCGAATATTTGTTGCACCAAAGCAAACTCCATCTTGTCCGCAAGCGGGAAGGAATATGTTTCAAAATGAAGGTGGGTGTTGCCGGGAACGATCATTCGCTGCAGTGGTGCGTCCGGCAGAGGTAAGTCGATTTTGGCATTGACAGTGCGGAACAGGATGGCCCTTGGATTGACTGTGCTGATCAGGCGTTCTGCGGCGTCGATGGCTGACGGTTCTGCAAGGTCGGTCTTATTCACCAGGATAACATCGGAGTTCACGATCTGGTCCTCGAAGAAGCTTCCGTACATTCCTGATTCGTAGAACTCCGCGAACTCTGTGGCGTCGACGATGCCGATGACCGTTGCGAAGCCGGTGCCGGCACTTTCGATTGCCTCCAACACGCCCGACGGTGAGGCCACACCGCTCGGTTCGATCAGCAAGTGCTCGGGCGAGAACTGCTCCACGATATTCTGGATGGTCGTGACAAGGTCGAGCTTGAGTGTGCAGCAGATGCAACCGCTCGGCAGTTCCACCGTTTCGATGCCGCCTGCGGAGAATATCTCGCCGTCGATGCCTGCCTTCGCGAAGTCATTGACGAGCACCACGGTTTTCTCCGACTTGCCAATCACGAAGTTCCTGATGAACGTCGTCTTTCCTGAACCCAGAAATCCGCACACTACCGTCGTTTTCATAATCATCCTAAGCCGGACAAGCCGGTATCAAAATTCCATTGATAAACGCATTAGTTAAATTACCACCGGCAAAGCCGGTGGCCGCTTCGCCCTTCGATACCTCAGGAGGCTCAGGACAGGCTTATTGGTTGAGCCCCTCAAAGGCGCCGATAAAACCTTGAGCCGCCTTGGGCGGCTGGTTTTCACCCCTTCCCCCTGTCAGGGGGAAGGTAGGGATGGCGGCCATGACACGGCGTTGCGAAGCATCCGGGGCGGGAATGGCCGCCTCACACCCGCTCCCGCAATCGGCTGGCTTCGCCAGTAACGTGTCGCGGGATGTGGGGGTACAAACTGATGACTGCATTCATGCTTAAATTTCTACCCCCACCCTAGCCCTCCCCCTGCAAGGGGGAGGGAATGATGTTGCTTTGTTGTAATTTACTTTTTATGGCCACCGCAAAGGTCATACCCTTGTGAGTCCCAACTTAATTATTTGGTGCTTGGGGTTTTTGACTCCGTTGCCCGCGCTGCTGCCGCCTGTGCGGCGATCTTCTGGGCTTTTTCCAGATGCTCTTCGAGCACGGCGGATGTTCCCGTTGTCTTCTCCAGCGTCAGCGAGAAGATGTCGCAAACCTCGTTTGCCTTGCCGATATAGTAGTCGTCGTTTCCCACCCCGGTGTCGATGTAAAGCCCGGTGCGAAAAGCAGACATAATTCTTTTGGCCATTTCTATCGGGTCTTTGCCGTATTTCACAACCCTGTCCAGATGGTTTCCCTTGATGACCATTTCGGCCCCGATCTCCGCCCAGCCGGGACTCATGAACCACGTCCCTATTTCTTTGCGGACTGCCTCGCGATGTTTTTCCGGCGTCATGAATATCTGGATGCAGTCATCCATCTGTGGCATCACCACCGGGATGTCGATCTCGTCCTCTATCCCTTTCAGCGATTGGCAATAACCGTAGCCGAGGAAGATCACATCCACCTTATCCTTGAGGGCCTTCACCTTTTCCAGGACGGTCTCTTTCATCTTTTTCGGACTGCTGTGGAGCGCCGCCTCAAGATAAATGATCTCGGTGATACCGGGAGTTTTACTCAATAGCTTGTCCAGCTCAAGCTTCATGATGTCACATGCAACAACGCCGATTCTCAAAGCCGATACCTCCAGAATTGCAGGACATGCCGCCCATTCTTCAGCGACGCTTATTAAGTTAACTCACGGAATCAGTCCCAGGAAACACACAGCTTTGATGCCCGCAATATTGAAATTATTTTAGGGAAACGCAGATTTATTCACTCAATCCGTCATTGCGAGCGAAGCGTGGCAATCCAGTTGTTTGATATCAAACGAACTTCTGGATTGCCACGTCGCTACGCTCCTCGCAATGACGATTTAATCTGCGTTTCCTTAGCTTGCCTTCTCCCGATGCAAGCTACGCGAAACATGTCAAATGATAGCACTCCAGAATGAAATGAGCGACACATCGAATCTGCGCCCCGCACGCCCATTGGATTGCGGGCTGTTGACCATCATTAATAAATTCCAACAAAACCTGATTAAAATTTGATATTATTTGTTTTGCTGCCGTATTGGTTCCTGGTTGGCTCGCCGTAACGCCGTATTTATCTTCTTGTTGGAAGGTGGATCGGGTCTGACGGCCAGCGTGTAGCTGACCTGATTCGAGTGCGACGGAATGTACCGTATCAAAGCGCTGCCAGCGAGCAGGTCAGCAGATCCTATGAGGTGCGAGGCTCCAACCGTTCGCGACGAATCAGTCGCCCAATCGAGCTGCCGGAGCTTTTCAATACGCGCGAATCCCGTTACGGAGTTTGGCGTAGACGTCATCCTATCTGTCTTAACTTCGCGAGTTCTGGCTGTGCCCTTTCTAATAATTAACAGGGGGAAGCCATGTCTCATCTTGAAAAATTCGATGCCGTCATTCACGACAAAATCGGAACCGCAGCAAAACCAACTTTAACCACTCCTTTTATCAGGCTGTTTGCTGACATAAAGAAACTGGTTGGGGGCCTTGTTTTCCTGTTTGCCGGGGTACTCGTTCTTGCCTCGTGCGGAAGTACGACCACCACTACCAGCACCGCGACTGCCTACCCCAATGCCACTCTGCTGGTAAGCGGCGCAGCGCTGAATGTCAATGCAACGAATCAGGTGATTATAGACACCCGAAGCGCGACCCTTTACGCCGCCGGTCACATCACAAACGCCATCAATATGCCCCCCTCGGCGCTTGACACCACCGCCACCTCGTTTGAGCTTAACACCCCATCCGCGGCCGCAGCCGTTCTCAGTGCAGCCGGTGTTTCCAATACCACAAACATCGTCCTGTACGATGCCGATGTTTATGCCAACGTGGGACGGGTATTCTGGGCGCTGGAATATCTGGGCGCCACAAATGTCCAGGTTCTTGATGGCGGATACACCAAGTGGGTTGCCGATGGCCGCACGGTGGTTACCACCCCCACCACGCTGGCGGCAGCGACATTTACGCCTACTGTGGATGCCACCAGGCTCGCCACGATGGCGCAGGTGGCCACTGCCTCTACCGACACCACCAACTACGCAATCGTCGACTCCCGTAATGCAGTTGATTTCGTCGCCGGACACATCCCCAATGCCATTAACGCCCTTGTCGGCGATTTCCTGAATAGTGACAAAACCGTATTGTCCTACACCAAACTCAAAAGTTTGCTGGATTTCAGGGGAATAACGGCCGGCAAGAGTGTCATTACGAACTGCTACGTTGGCTATCGCTCCGCACAGGAATATTTTATCCTCAGGCTGATGGGCTTCAACGTGAGCAATTACGACGGCTCCTGGACCGAATGGAACGCCGCCACCGCCTACCCCAATGCCGGTTTGCTGGTGGACAAGACGGCTCTGGCTGGCGCCGCAGTGATAATCGATGCCAGAAGCGCGGCCCAATACGCCGCAGGCCACATCCCCGGCGCCATCAATGTCCTGAATAGCGACTACTGGACCGCCGGCACCGGGCTGAAAGCCACGGCAACCCTGGAAGCCCAGTTGGGAGCCGCCGGTATCACCCCCACCAGCAATATCGTGATTTATGACGACACCACCGCCTCATGGGGCGCCGCTGGACGGCTCTTCTGGATGCTGGAATATCTGGGCAGCACCGATGTGCATATCCTCAACGGCGGCTGGGACAAATGGGTAGCCGATGTGGCAAACACACCGACAACCACCGCGACGACACTGCCAACCGCGACCTTCACCGCTTCGGTGCAGCCTGCCAGGATTCTGTCAGGAGCTCAAATAGCAACCAAGCTTGGCAATGCCAACTTTGCGGTCATTGACGCCCGCACTGACGAGGAATTTAACGGCTGGCAGCTTTATGGCGAAACCCGGGGCGGACACATCCCCGGCGCGTACAACATTCCGTACGCTACGTTCTACAATGCCGACAAGACTACGCTCAGCTATCAATCCCTGAAGCAGATGTTCGAGTCACGTGGCATTACCACAGGCAAGGAAGTAACCTCTTACTGCACCGCCGGTATCCGCAGCGGCCATGTCTATTTCTTGCTCCGCTTGATGGGCTACACACAGGCCTCCAACTATGACGCTTCCATGTTCGAATGGAGCGCCGATGCCACCAAGCCAGAGGAGAAGGCAGCCAACTTCAAGGATCTGGTTTACCCGGCATGGGTGAACTCGTTGATTGCTTATCACGCACCAGGCAGCGTCACTGCGGCACCACCCGAGTACAAGGATGCTGGCGGAGTTACCTACGACCGTGCAACCCACAAGTATCTTATTCTTGAAAACCAGTGGGGAATAACGGCGGATCAAACCACTGGCTACCTTGCCGGTCATATCCCCGGAGCCATACACTCCGACACCGATCCCTGGGAAAGCGGCGCAACTGACCCGCTCTACAGCCTGCTTCCCGATGCTACCCTTATAGCCCATGCTGGCGAATTGGGGATCACCCCCGACACCACCGTGGTCGTTTACAGCAATGATCTGGTGTTTGCCGCGCGGCTGTGGTGGCTGCTCAAATACCTTGGCGTAACTGATGTGCGGATGCTGAACGGCGGATATGCCGCCTGGACAGCCGCTGGCTATGCAGGGGAAACAACCACCAACAACCCGGTGGCGACGACCTACACCGGCACGGTAAACGCGGCAGTGATCGCGACGACTGCCAATGTACTCTCAACCTACTACACCTCCGCATCGACCAAGATGGTGGATGTGCGCAGCGATAAGGAGTATCTGGGAACATCGAGCGGTTACAGCTATCTGGACCTCATGGGGCGCATTCCGGGCGCGGTGTGGGCATACGATGGCAGCAGCGCATCCTACGCCGACGCCGATGGCACCCTCCGCGACTACACCCAAGTCAAGAGCATGTGGAGCACACTGGGAATCACATCCACCGGTACCGCGACACTACTCGACAAGGATGCCGTGTTCTATTGCGGTGGCGGCTATCGCTCCGGACTGTCCTACTTCTACGCCCATCTCATGGGATACACCAACATCCGCAACTACGCGGACGGATGGGCTGGCTGGAGCACCGTTCCTTCGGCATGGGGAACGACACAGGTACCGACAGGTCGGCCTGTGGCGAGCGGCACTCCTTAAGCGATAGTTTCACCAATCAGGAGGGCGCCTTTCAAAGGCGCCCTTTTCACTATCAACACAACAAGAAGTGACCTATGAAAATGCGCATTGTCATCAAAAGAATTATCGTCATAGCGGTTATGGCGGACATCTTGCTTGCAAACTACTGCTTCGCGGGGGCGTGGACGCTGCCGGAAGGAAAGCTGTATGACAAGGTTTCCCTGAATCGTTACGCTGCGAATCCCAATTTTACCGACATGAACATCGGCAACTATATTGAATACGGCCTTACCGATACCGTCAGCATCATCAATTCCATTTACCTTAAACAAATCAGGAATACTTTCGCCGTTTCCGGTAACACCACTACCACGACGACCACCGGAATCGCGGATATTGAAATAGGCTTGAAACATAAACTGGCGGAAGGCCCCAATGGCATTTTTTCACATCAGGCCATCGTGAAAATTCCGGGTGCCTACGACAAGAACAGCATATTGCCGCTCGGCAACGGCCAAGTCGACGTGGAATACCGCATTTTGTACGGGCTTTCGTTGTCGCGCTGGTTTCCCGGATACGCCAATTTCGAGGCGGGTTACCGCTACCGGGCCGAAGCGCCTTCGGACGAGTTCCGCTATCTTGCCGAAATCGGCACCGACATCACCGAACGGCTTTATGCACGGGTGAAACTGGACGGCATTCAAAGCATGAATAACGCCGACAACACGGCGAACATAAGCGGCAACCCCACAACGGTATCTCAGTTTGACCTGCAAAAGCTTGATACGGCACTGGGGTATAAATTGACCGACACATGGGGACTGGAGTTTGGCTATACCCCGACGCTTTACGCAAGGAACACGGCTAAAGGGACAACCTATTCGGTGGGCCTCACCTATTTGCTCAAGTAAGCGCCCTCTGCCTGATAGCTTATGGTGCCCCCTTCCCGGCGGTTTCAAGCTCGCCGGTTTTGCATGGCCAGCGCCACGGCGTTTAACTGATAAAAAAAAGGATAGCAATAAATTGAGACCGATCAAAATTCTTTTCCTCTTTCTGCCAATCTTCGCGCTCGGCTACGGGATTTGGGCCTTCAAATCGGGAAACTTCATGACGATTGCGGAGCTTCGCGGCTGGATTTGCGGCTATGGGGTATTTGGTCCGCTGGTTTTTATTTTAATGTATGGGTTGCTGGCCACATTCGGCTTGCCCGCCGTGCTTTGCTCCGCCGTGGGTGGGCTGGTATTCGGGCGGTTTTATGGAACCGCGTACAACCTGTTCGGAGCCTGCCTGGGAGCCAGCGGCGCTTTTTGGATAGCCCGGCTGATGGCGCGGGACTTCATCGCGAAAAAATTCGCCGCCGCAAAGTGGTTCGACAGTTTTTCCAGGGGTATCGAAAAAGACGGCTTTTACTACATGCTTTTCGTGCGGTTGTTGCCGGTGTTTCCTTTCAACGGAACAAACTACGCTTCCGGCGTCACAAACATCCGCTACCGGCATTTTCTTCTTGCCACGATGATAGGCATGTTGCCTTACGACTTCGCGTTGACGAATGCCGTGGTGGAGGTGGGGGAAGCTGCCGCCCACGGATTTAAATTGAGTCCTGGCCTGATAGCGGCGCTTACCCTGCTGGCGTTTGTCAGCCTGGTGCCCATACGCATCAAAAAATATTTGGATAAACAAAAAGCGCAAGAGGCCGCCGAAGGGAATCCGGCCTGAGACAACGGGAAGTCTTTTTCCGTTTGATGCAAATGATGATCAACCGCTGATGCCAGTCACATATGCCGCCGTCAATTGATGTTTGGGTGAGTCGAATATCGCCTGGCTGCGCCCGAACTCGATGAGTTGTCCCACCTGTTCAGTCATCCAGAAAAAAGCCGCATAATTCGCGACGCGGCGTGCTTGCGCGAGATTGTGCGTCACGATGACAACCGTATAGCGATTGCGCAGGCGCAGGATCAGTTCTTCGACGACGGCTGAAGCAATCGGATCCAGCGCACTGCACGGCTCGTCCATCAGCAGTATGGAAGGCTTCAGCGCCAACGCACGGGCGATGCAGAGACGTTGCTGCTGCCCTCCCGACAACGCCAGCGCGGGCGCATCCAGCCGGTCGCGCACCTCTTCCCACAGCCCCACATCAACCAGCACGCGTTCGACACGTTCTTCGATGTCGGTACGGTGACGCATTCCATGCTCGCGCAGAGGCATCTCGATGTTGCGCCGTATTGACAATGGAAACGGGTTGGGCTTCTGGAAAATCATGCCAACCTTGCGGCGCAGCGCCAGCACATCGAGACCGGGATCGGTCACGTCCACGCCATCAATCCGAATATGGCCTTGCACGCGGCTGCCCGGGATCAGGTCGGCAAGACGATTCAACGTGGAGAGGAAGCTGGTTTTACCGCAGCCGGATGGGCCGATCAGCGCGGTGATACAGCCTTTGTTGATGTCCAGCGATACTCCTTCGAGCACAGTCTTGTCGTGATAGGAAACGGTCAGGTTTTCGACCTGAATGTGCGGCACCGGTATGCAGCATGCCGCGCCCTGTTCAATGTCGCTCAACGTATATGAAGCTGGTGAAGGCGCGCAGCGCAACAATTCTTTTTCATCAGTCGTCATAATGCAGTGATCCTTTGGCTCAGGAAGCGTTCGGAAAGACTGGCGGCAATGCTGTTGATCACGACCAGCAACACGATTAATACCAGTGCTGCGCCATATGCCGATTCGTCGCCCCCGGTTACGTTCATGGATAAATCGTAGATATGCACGGCCAGTGCGCGCCCCGAATCGGAGAGCGAACCGGGCATCCGGTCCACGTAGCCGCTGGTGAATATCAGCGCGGCAGTCTCCGCGAGCGCGCGTCCGATACTCAGCATCAACCCCGCAGTCATGGCGGGTGCGGCAGCGGGTAACAGCACATGCCAGAGCGCCGCTGCGCGGGTAAGTCCCAAAGCAGCCGCGCCATGCCGCCACTCGCCCGACACGGCAGACAGCCCCGCCTCGGTCGAGCGGATAAAGATGGGGAGCATCATGCAGGCCAGTGTCAGACCGCCGGACAGGATCGAGAAACCGAGTCCCAGCCAGACGCAGAATAGCGCATTGCCAAATAGTCCGAACACGATGGACGGCACCCCTGCCAGCACATCCAGACTCATGCGGATTGAAGCTGCCAACGCATTGCCGTGATGGGTGTATTCACCCAGATAAACCGCCGTGCCCAGGCCCAGCGGAATAGTTGCCAGCAGCGCCACACCCAGAATGAGCAGCGTGGAAACCAGAACAGGCCCGATGCCGCCATCGCGACCCGCATTCTCCGGTGCATCAACCAGGAAAGACCAATTGAATTTGGCGATGCCGTGCATGGTGATATCCGTCAGCAACCAGAAAAACACGCTGACCACCAGCGCGGTAGCGAGCCAGACGATGATCGTCATCAGCGGGTCATTCGGGCGGAAACGATCAAGCATTGGAATGTGCTCCGCTACGCGCCGCCAGCCAGGCCAACAGGGTGACGATCAACATCAGCAGCAACCCCGAGGCGAACAGTGCGGCACGGTGATCGCCCGTGGCGTAAGGCATTTCCAGCGCAATGTTCGCGGTCAGCACCCTGACCGGATCAAACAGGCTGGACGGTGTTTGCACCACGTTTCCCGCCACCATCAGTACCGCCATGGTTTCACCGAGCGCCCGCATCACGGCGAGCAGCACACCGGTCAGGATACCGGCGCGTGCCGCAGGCAAGGCCACGCCGAGAACGGTGCTTTTGCGATTGAGGCCCAGCGCGGCCGCGCCAAGCAAATTGGACACCGGCACCGCAGCCAGTGCGGCTTCGCTGGTCAGTGCCACGGTGGGTAAAATCATCAGCGCGAGTATTAGCATTGCTCCGAGCAGGCTGGCACCGGGCGGCTCCCAGCGTGCGATCAATGGCACCAGCACGGTCAGCCCCCAAAGTCCATACACCACCGAGGGAATGCCGGCCAGCAATACCATGACACGGCGTAACGGCTTGACCAGCCAGCCGGGCGAGTAGAAGCGGCTGAATACCGCACTCAACACCCCCAACGGCACGGCAATCAACAGCGCGCCGCCACTTGCAGCCAGGCTCGCCCACAACATCGGGAGCAGATTGAACTGGCCGCTCACCGGAAACCAGCCTTCTCCAACAAAGAAACGCGACCACCCACCACCCAGAACCGGCCATGCTTCCCTGACCAACAACAGCAGCACCAGGCCGAGCAAAACCGCCACCGCCAGCGCAAGGCTCCCGGTCACCCTGGCGAGCATGGCATCAGCGCGCGAGGGGGACAAAATATTGTGCCGTGACCAGATCATCGACCGCCGCCGATTGTGCAAACTCTATAAACCGTTTGGCCAGGCCATTCGGCGCGCCTTTGCTGACCAGATTCAACGTGCGCGACAAGGGGAAGCGGCCATCGCGCACGTTGGCTGCGGTGGCTGCCACCCCGCCCATAGCCAGCAGATGGACAGGCGTGCCGTGTGCTTCCTCATACTCTGCCGTGCCTATCGAGACATAGCCTATCGCACCGACATTGCCCGCCACGGTCTTGATGCCTTGCTGGTTGTCGCCGATTACCACATGCGCACGGATTTCCGGATTCTTGAGCTGGAAATGGTGCAGGAACAATTCCAGCGTGGAACGGCCTTCGGCCTTGTTGATCACGGTGATCTTGCGATCCTCGCCGCCGACCTCGCGCCAGTTGGTAATCTGTCCGGTATAGATTTGTTTGATCTGCTCGTCGCTGAGTGACTTCACCGGATTCTTCTGATGCAGGATAATACCGATGCCATCCGTCGCAATGCGGTGCGCCGTCAAGTCGCTTTCCTCCGGCTTGAGCGCGCGCGATGCCATGCCGATGTTCGCCAAACCCGCCCGTGCATCGTTCACCCCGCGCGTCGAACCGCCGCTTTGCACATCAACACGTATGCCGGGGTTCAGTTTCTCGAAACGTTTGCCAATCTCCAATACCAGCGGGGCAATGGTGCTGGAGCCGGTCAATACGAGTTTCTGTCCATCAGCCAACGCATTGCTGTTCAACCCCGCCACGATGCAGGCCACCAAAACCCATCGCCAGTTTCGTTGCGCATGACTCACTTTCGTTCCATTCAGCAGCAACCGGAAGTCGCGGTGCTTTTATCCTGTGCAAACGGGATGTCGCTGCCGCAACCGGGAAAAATTCCGTAATGCTGGCTGAAGTCGCCGATGAACTCGAAGTGCTGCCGGAAGCGTGTGTCACGCAGCATGTGCCAGGTATTGCCGCAAACCGGGAAAACACGCCCGGCTTCGATGTCATGATGCCGGTCGAGGATAAAGCGATGCGCATGATCGGGGATCGTGCCGCGATAGATCACTGCCTGCCCGTAATCCTCGCAAGCCGATTCCAGTCCATCCAGTTTGAACAGCCGATAGGTGGCCGAGTAGAAACGCAAATTACCCACGCGTGGAGTAAGCTTCGGATCGGTAATTTCCAGCGGACGGCTTTCGACCAGACGCGGGTCGGCAAAGCCATGGCGGTGCGCCAGCCGCAAGAAATCGTTCCAGTACAGCGCGCCACCCAGACATTCCCCGTAGAGCACGGGATCGTTGCGCACCGCGTCAGGCACTCTGCGGTCGGCATAGACATCCGAAAAATAGAATTCACCACCCGGCTTGAGCAGACGATGCACCTCGCGCAGCACTGCATCTTTGTCCGGCGACAGATTGATCACGCAATTCGACACGATGACATCGAAACTATTTGGCTCCAGCCCAAGCTCATCGAGTTTCTCGATATAGCCCTGCTTGAACATGACGTTGTCAAAACCAAACGCCTCCGCATGATAGGCGCGATGGCTTTCCGCAACCCCAAGCTGTTCTTCCGTCATGTCGACACCGACCACCTGACCGCGCGCCCCCGCCAGTTGCGCCAGTGCATAGACATCCCGCCCGGAGCCGCTGCCCAAGTCCAGAATCCGGCAGCCCTCCAGCAACGGCGGGCAAACCAGACCGCAACCGTAATAGCGCGACATCACTTCGGGGTGGATGCGCGCCAGTAGCGGCTTGAGCCAGACCGGCACCTGTGTAGCGTCGCAACAGGCAGAGGTCTTCAGGTCGCCTGAAGTCTGAAGCTGTTTGCCGTAATAATCCTTGACGATTTCATGCATGGCATTCCCCTGAAATGATTGTATGGTGATGAGGCTATCGTTGCGTATCGTATCAGACAAACTGGCGCACGGGGAAGTTCGAGAGCAATAATTCGACGATCAGTTTTGACCAGCCCCTCACCCGGCTTCCGGTTTATCGGATGACTTTTTTCAGCAATTTGATAATCGGGTTGTTCCCCATTTTTGCGGCGTAGTGGTACTTCGAGGGCTGCCGTATGACATCGGAGTAGCTGGGATACAGGTGGATCGCCTGCCATATCCGCTCAAAGGGGATGTTGAAATGCTTTGCCAATTGTATTTCGTGCAGCACCTCGGAGGCATGCATGCCGAGTATGTGTGCGCCGATGATTTTCCCCTTTTTGTCCAGGATGATCTTGCTCATGCCGAACTCTTCGATGTCCGTCCGCGCCCTGTCGATCTTGCTGTAGTCGAAGCGAAGTACCTTGATCGCATCACCGTGTGCGGTCCGCGCCTCCTCTTCCGTGAGACCGGCATGCGCCAGTTCCGGATCGGTGAAGGTGCACCAGATCACATCGCTGTAATTAGCCCGCCGCTTTATCGGCAAAAACGCGTTGGAACAGGCGAGGATCGCCTGGTATTCAGCCATGTGGCTGAAACGGTACGGCCCGGCAACGTCGCCGCAGGCGTAAATGTTGTCCGCTGCAGTCCGCAGCCATTCGTCCACCTCGATGCCGCTGCTGTTGTAGCGGACTCCCGCTTTTTCGAGGTCTAGCCCTTCCATGTTCGGTTTCCGCCCCGAGGCGATAAAGATGCTTTGCGCGGTGATGTCTTTACGCTGGCCGTCCTGCGTTTCCACAGTAAGGATGATCCGCGATGCATCTCCCGACAGCTTTACCGCTTTGGCCGACGTTACGATGTTCAGCCCTTCGCCCCGCATTTTGCCGGCAAGCATGTCCGCAAGCTCCCGGTCTTCCCGGAAAAGTATCCGGTCGAACGTTTCCACCACCGTGGTCTCAACGCCCAGCCGGTTGAAGGCCGACGCCAGCTCTATCCCGATCGGACCGCCGCCGAGCACCACCAGCGAGCGCGGCAATGTATCGAGGGCGAACACCGTGCTGTTGGTGAGATAGGGTGTTTTGTCTATCCCTTCGATGGAAGGGATGAGCGGGCTGGAGCCGGTGGCAATGATGATCTTGTTCGCGGTGATCGTCTTGCCACCCATCACGACCGTGTGATTATCGGTAAACTGCGGGTCGCCGAAAAACAGGTCGATTCCCAGCGCCTTGAAGCTTGCGGGGAGGTGGGTGTTGTAAACCTTTTCAACGATGGAGCGGACGTGCCGCATTACGCCGCCGGTATTAATGGCGATGGGTGCTTCGGTCGTGAGGCCCAGCGTGTCAAGCTGTTTCAATTCGTGGGCTGCTTTGGCGGTTCTGATCAGGGCCTTGCTCGGTATGCAGCCGAAGTTGGTGCATTCCCCGCCCAGCTTCCCTTTTTCTATCACGGCGACGCTTTTGCCGAAACCCCGCGCCACTTTGGAAGAAACCAACCCGGCCGCGCCGCCGCCGAGTACTAACAGGTCATAGTCGAATTTTGCCATCTTTGCTTTCCCCTGAAATAATTGTTTGGCGATGAGGCTATAGCCGAGCCAAAGAATTCATTTTACCGATTAACCGGAAAAAGAGGCCTTCGGGGTTAGAAAATAACCCGCAGCTGGCGAGGTGACCATACCTATCGAATTTTTGCCACTTCCCATTCCGCGACGCCATCCCGCAAATGTGCAGACTTAAAACCCTCCTTGCGCAACAGCTCTACTGCATCTATCGCCATCAGGCAATAAGGGCCGCGGCAGTAGGCAACAATTGGCCTGTCCTTTGGCAGTTCCGCAAGCCGTTGGCGCAGCTCGTCGATTGGAATGGAGCGAGCGAATGGAAGATGTGTCTCCAGGTACTCCTCCGTTGGGCGTACATCCAGCACGACCACTTCCCCACGGCGTGCCATCTTCATCAGCGTTTCACGATCATTGGGCACCAGATCGCTCGGTTGCGTAGCGATTTTCTGTAATTCCATTTGCAGCTCAATCAGTCGATCTTCGGCTAGAGCATGGATATGCACCCATAAATCGGCGACCGCCTTGTTGGCCAGACGGTAGAGGATGTTCTTGCCCCGCCGCTCGGTTTCAACCAGATGGGCACCCCGCAACTCGCGCAGATGGGCACTGGCCAGCTTCATGCTGATAGAAGCCTCACGCGCAAGCATTTCTACCGTCTTTTCACCCTGACAAAGCAACTCGATCAACTCCAGCCGCTTGGGGCT
Source organism: Gallionella sp. (assembly GCA_030645955.1). The sequence continues at coordinate 39,405 of JAUSMR010000012.1, forward strand.
TGAGAATACCTTGCCTATCCGGGCTACCTGTTCATAAAGCAGGTCTTTGATCTTGCGTGCGTCTTTCACCATAACAATCCGATAATTATTTGATTGCGAATTATAACAGCAAACAATTTGTTGATGATTCTATTGACATCGTGTGCGGATATTGTTTTAATCATTCTAACAATCGTTGGATTATTATAACCAAGAGAGGTAATTATGAAATACCTGATGATCCTGAATGACGCTCCTTATGGCACGGAGCGCAGCTATAACGGATTGCGGCTTGCGCGCACGTTGCTCAAGACGGGCGAAGCGGAGGTCAAGATGTTCCTGATCGGTGACGCGGCCACATGCGCCAAAAATGGTCAGAAGGTGCCGCAAGGTTATTACAACATCGGCGACATGCTGGGCATGGTCGCGCGGAATGGTGGAGAAGTCGGCGTGTGCGGAAGTTGCCTTGATGCGCGCGGCATCGCTGCCGGGGAGCTGATCGACGGCGCGTCGCACAGCACTATGGATCAAGTTACTGCATGGACGCAGTGGGCCGACAAAGTTATCGTTTTCTGATGAAACAACTAGCCATTCCACTAGGTTGCCAAAAGACTGCAACCAAGTGTCTGGTTATAGAGGGATGAGATGAGTCGCACGGTATTGGTATTGGGCGCGGGGATCGGCGGCATCGTTGCCGCCGAGACGTTGCGCAAGCTACTGCCCGCTTCAGGCCGCGTGATTGCGGCGGTCGCGCGGGCATCGCGGCAAGGGGAATTTCTACGCTGAGCCTACACCGCAAGTAGAGATGCGCGGGCCAAATCGCTTCTGGCACGAAGGCAAAATACTCTACGAGAAATACTGGCTGTACCGCCGCTTCTGAAGCAATGCATCGCATTCGGCAACAACCAATTTAAGGGAAAAACCATGTTCAAGTTTTCGCTCGTCGAATTTTCCATCCGTCGTCCGAAGCTGGTTATCTGGGCGACAGTAGCACTCACGCTGCTGTTTCTCACCCAGTTTCCGCGCATCGCCACGGACACCAACCCGAAGCACATGCTGCCGGAAAACTCAGACGTGCGTGTCTGGAACGATGAGGTGGACAAGACCTTCGCTCTCTACGAGGACACCATTGTCGTCGGCGTGGAAAACAATGCGGGCGTGCTCAACCGGGAAACGCTGACTCGCATCGCCCGCGTCACCGACGCAATCATCAAGCTGGAAGGCGTGGCGAGCCGCGATGTAAACAGCTTCACCACCATCACCAATGTCACGGCGGAGGCCGGCACATTGAAAGTCGGGCCGCTCATGCCGGGCGCGCCACAGACAGATGCGGAAGTGGAAGCGCTACGCTCAGCGCTGTTCGGCAACCCGCTGCTGGTTGATCGCGTGATCTCGAAGGACGGCAAGACCACGGCCATCTATGTGCCGCTGGAGAAGGGCTCCAATGGTGCCGTCATCGCCGCCAATATCCGCGAGATTGTGTCCAGGGAAAAAGGGCCGGAGCGCTACTACGTCGCAGGCGACCCGGTGGCACGCGATACCTTCGGCGCCGAGATGTTCAAGCTGATGGCTATCTTTGCGCCCATCGCCGGCATGATCATGTTCGCCGCGATTCAGCTTATGTTCCGCAACCTTGCGCTCTCCTTCGCCATGATGGGCGTCTCCATGGCGGCGATCATCTGGAGCATGGGGGCGCTGATCGGCGCCGGCTATCCGGTGCATATCATGAGCTCGATGGCGCCGGTCTTTCTGATGGCGATTGCCACCGACAGCATCCACATCTTCAACGAATTCTATTTCCGCTACCGCGAGAAGCATGACAAGCTCGCGGCGATCCGCGAGACCATGGCGACAGTGAGCCGCCCGGTGCGCTTCACGGCGCTCGCCACGGCAGCCGGCTTCGCCGTGCTGCTGTTCATGAACATCGTGCCTGTGCAGGTATTCGGCGGGCTGATCGCCTTCGGCACAGTGGTGTTGCGGCTGTTCTCCTTCAGCCTGATTCCGGCCATCCTCACCTTCGTCAAGGAAGAAAAAATCGCCCGCGCCGTCGAGCACGAAAACATAAAACTGGATCGTACCGCGAGCTTCCTGCGCCGCATTGCCGAAGTGGGCGCGATACGCCCGCTGGTCACCGCGCTGGTGGGCATGGTACTGGTGGCGGTGGCCATCGTCGGCACCACGAAGATTCACGTCAACAACAATCTGGTGGCCTGGTTCAAGCAGTCGAGCGAAATCCACATAGCCGACACGGCAATGAACCAGGCCTTGGGCGGTACATCGCTCGGCTATCTGGTGGTGCAATCCAAAGAGCCGGAGTTCATGAAACGGCCGGAAGCCATGCACTGGCTGGAGGGGCTGCAACGCCATCTGGAAACCATGCCGGTAGTGGGCAAGACCTTCTCTGTCGCCGATTACGTGAAACGCATCAACCGCGTCCTGCACGATAACGACCAAAAATTCGACACGGTTCCGGAAACTCAGGATACGGTCGGTCAATATCTGTTCCTGTTCAGTATGTCGGCCAAACCCGCAGACCTGGATAACGTGGTCGATTCCACCTTCCAGAAAGCTAATCTGTGGGTACAACTCAAGACATGGGATGCGGAAGCCATGCGTCAGGTGATTCAGGCAGCGGACTCCTACCAGAAGACCCACCCGCTGGCGGTGACAGTGAAACCGGCCGGCATCGCCTACTTCAACCTGGTGTGGAACGACGAGGTGCTGGGTGACCTGGTGCTCGGCCTCATGCTGGCACTGGTGGTGGTGTACGCCATCCTGGCGCTGGACTTCCGCTCGGCCAAGTGGGCGCTGGTGGCCTATGTGCCGCTGCTGTTCACTATCCTGCTGATCTACGGCGTGGTCGGCTTCGTCGGCAAGGACTTTGACATGCCGCTGTCGGTGATGAGCACGCTGTCGCTCGGCATGGCGGTGGATTTCTCCATACACTTCATCAGCCGCTTCCGCCAGCGCCTGGCCGAAACGGGCGGTGGCACGAGTGAAGGGGCGTTGCGGGAGGCGCTACTGTGGACAGCAGCACGCCCGGGCAAGGGCATTCTGCGCAATGCGCTGCTGTTCGCTGCGGCCTTCTCGGTGATGCTGTTCGCACCCCTCACGCCCTACATCGCGGTGGGCGCCTTCATCGTCTCGATGATGCTGCTCTCTGCGCTGCTCACTATCCTTTATCTGCCCGCTCTGGTGATGCTGGGGAGAAATTGGCTGTTCGACCAAACCCCCTCCAACTCCCCCTTGTCAGGGGGAGAGCCGCTCCTCCCCTGACAAGGGGAGGCCGGGAGGGGTTTTAACAATCTAAGGAGGCTGACATGAAGAAAATACTGATAATCGCCGCTCTGCTGCCACTGGCATTCACGAGCCAGGCTTTGGCGATGCCGGGCGAAGAGGTGATGAAAAAATCGCAGGCCGCCTTCCTCTATCCGGGCAAGGATTTCAAGGCGCGAGTGGTGATGAAGCTCATCAATAAGGACGGGCAGGAGCGGGTGCGCGAGATGACCATGCTGCGCAAGAACATGGGCGAAGCAGGTGGCGACCAGAAGTACTTCATGTATTTCTTTCAGCCGTCCGACGTCAAGGACATGACGTTCATGATCCACAAATACCCCGTCAGGGATGACGACCGCTGGATGTTCATTCCAGCCATCAGCATGGTCAAGCGCATCGCCGCGCAGGACAAGCGCTCCAGCTTTGTCGGCTCCGACTTCACCTACGAGGATGTCTCCGGCCGCGACATCGAGGACGACACCCACGTCGTCGAGCGCGAGGAGAAAGTGAGCGAACGCGACTGCTACGTGGTGAAGAGTACGCCGAAAGGCGCGGATTCGGACTTCGGCTACAAGTTCACCTGGGTGGACAAGGCCAATTTCTTGCCGCTCAAAGAAGAGCAATACGACAGGAAGGGCGCCCATTACAAGCAATTCACCGCCGATGAAATCGCCGATGTGAAGGGCATCCCCACGGCGGTCAAGCGCACCATGAAGAATTTGCAGACCGGCCATCGCACCGAGGTGGCTTACCTCAAGACTGACTATGACCTCGGCATCGAGGACAGCCTGTTCTCTGAACGCTTCCTGCGCCAGCCGCCACGCAAGTGGGTTGACTGATGCCAATCAAAACATGCGCCCTTCACGTTTGCCCCTCTCCCCCTGCGGGATAACCAACGACTTGGCTGCGGGGTTTGGCAGCTTAGTCGAATGGCTAGTTGTCTCATCCAGAGGGTTGGGGAGAGGGGTTGTTGCCGCGTTCTGCTTCATTGTGCTGCTGGTGCCGCTGGCGGCGAGTGCGGAGGTCACGCTCTCCGGCTTCATACAGCAGAACACAGCCTTCAACACCGCCGGGCAAAATCCCGATGGCCGTCATTACAAATGGCTGGAGGAGCGCGCCCAGATCAAGCTCGACGCCACCAGCGATGCCTGGCGGCTGCTGGCGAAGGGCGATCTGGCCTACGATCATCTTGGTCGCCAGAATGAGGGTGAATTGCGCGAGGGCTACATCGACTATGCGGGAGGTAACTGGGATTGGCGCCTTGGCCGGCAGGTCATCACCTGGGGCTTGGGCGACCTGGTGTTCGTGAACGACTTCTTTCCCAAAGATCATGAAGCACTCTTCGCCGGGCGACCGCTGGAATACCTCAAGCGCGGCGTGGATGCCGTGAAGCTGGGTGCCTATCCCGAGTTTGCTTCGTTCGAGCTGGTGCTGGCGCCGAATTTCCAAGAGAGCCGCATCCCGGACGCGCGCCGATTCCGGCTTTACGATCCGATGCCAATGGTCATCAACCGCGAAACCGTCAAGCCGGCGCAAGGGGACGTTGCGTTGCGCGCTTACCGCGATATTGCTGGCTATGATGCGGCGCTCTACTTGTATCGCGGCTTCCAGCGCACGCCTTCGATGCGACCGGACAGCATGGTGTCGCCGACGAAGATCACATATTTCTACCCCAAGCTCTCAGTCTACGGCGCCAGCTTGTCCGGGCGTGCGGGCGAAGGGGTGCTGAGTCTGGAAGCGGCTTATTACGATTCGCGCGAGGATCGTGCGGGGAACGACTTTGCCGTGCCTAACTCCCAGACGCGGCTGCTCGCCGGCTATCAAATTCAGCCGGCTGAGGATGTCTCGCTTGGTTTCCAGTACTACGCAGAAATCATGCACGACTACGACGCCTACCTCGCCACGCTGCCCACCGGCTTCCCGGTCGACAAGCGCTGGAGCCATACCGTCACGGCGCGCCTGACGCAGTTCTTTCTGCATCAGACGCTGCGGCTTTCCGCCTATGCCTCGTACAACGCCAGCAACGGCGACCACTTCGTAAACCCGGAACTGCGCTATAGTTTCACCGACAAGGTATGGGGCGCGGCCGGCGCCAACTTCTTCGGCGGCAAACCGTGGGGCCAGTTCGGGCAACTCTCGCGCGACGACAACGTGTATATCCAGGCCCATTACGAATTCTGACTTCGAGCATGGGGCGCAAGACCCAATCTCAATACGCCGGAGACAACCGCTGAAGCGACTGCAACGCATGTTGTTCGTGAGCCTTGCCACCTTCGATATACTTCGCAAGTCGTGCAGGGCTTGGTTGCCGACCCTTATAATTCTAATGCTCAGGCCGCATCAATCGGAGTAAGGTATGTCTCAAATGTCCGACGATCATAATCAGCCGCAGCCGGTTTCAGCGCCGCCGCCAATTGCCCCGAAAAAATCCTGACCAATCAGGGCGACAACACCCTGAGCAAGCGGCTGGAGAAAATTCTGCTGCTGACGCATGACTTCGATTGCCTTGTCGGTTACTTTTTTATCAGCGGGTTTTTCCGGCTCTATCCCGCACTGGAGAAGGTAAAGAAAATCCGCATTCTCATTGGCCTGATGAATGAACAGGTCATACACGGCTTGATCCAGATTGCCAAAGACTCCCCGGAAGAAAATCCCCCGTCCACTGCCGAGGTTAAAAACACCTTTGGCGGAATGTTGCGCAGGGAACTGGTTGAGGCGCAGGATTCTCTTGCCATCGAGACCGGCATCCAGAAATTTATTGAGTGGATTCGTTCTGGCAAGCTGGAGGTAAAGCTGTATCGGGAGCAGAACATCCACGCCAAGATTTACATCATGACCCCCGAACAGGCCACGCCTGATGTGCATCACGGCTACGTCATTACCGGGTCAAGCAACTTGTCCCATAGCGGACTGGAGGGCAACCTGGAATTCAATGTTCTGCTCAATGAACCGGAAGAGCACGACTACGCGCTGCATCGTTTCAATGCCAATTCAATCCCCACTTAGATGAGCAATAATGTCATGCACCTTGGCTGGCTCAAACGCAACATCCCAACACCAGACCCCAAACCCACCTCGGCTATTGACCGCTCTCACCCACGCATCCAGCGTCGAACGCTTGGCTTTGTTCTGGTCAGAATCATGCCCTTTGATTTCGAGGATCAAGTTCTTTCCGTTCGCCAAACGAACAATGAAATCTGGAATGAATCGCCGACGACTCCCGTTCCATAAATAGTAAATCTGGAATCCCAAATGATCGTTTTTGGCATATGCCAACACTTCCGCGTGTTTCTCTAATGCTTGCACGGTGTATTGCTCCCAAGTGCTGTCAGCAACAGCATAATTGATGTGCGACTTGGTCGTGTCTTCACAGTGCTTGGTGCTATACCAAGTACGCATCTTGCCGGTTGAACCGATGGGGTACTCCTGATCGAAAACTGGCTCGATACGCTCTACATTTTGTTCATGCACTTGCGCCAAGACGTGCTGCACGATGACATCCATCGATAGGGCAATCAGGATACGTTTGCGCAACGGCTCCTGATGAAACAGCGAAGGAATGTCGAGGCGGTCTGACTCGAAAAATTGTTCCACCAATCGCACCAGTTGGTAGAGCAGGTATTCTCTACTACCCGTGAAGTTGTGATTGAGCTGCTCAAAAGCCCGCTGCGCGGCGATGAACAGCAAGCGCTGCACACGAAACTCATCGGGAAGTTTTTCAAGATCAATGGATACAGCCTTGGCCATGTCAGCGGCTCCGCCCAAGGCCGGTGCCAAATCGGCACTTACATGAATCTGAGCGGGATCGAGTTTAAGCAACGGCATCTTGCCCCAGTCCACGCTCAATTCAGGTTGCACGACTACATCAATGCGCAGCACATTAGGCCAGCTAATTTCCAGTTCGCTACGCTCCTGCACCACTTCAATCTGCTTGCTGTGCTTGGGCGGAGGCGGTGGATCGCCACCATCACCCACATCTTCAAAGATGGAAAGTGGCACACCAAACACATTCACATATTCAGGAATGAACAGCTCGCGTTCCACACCATCCGGGCAGACCACCGTTTCCTTGTCGTATGAAACACGGCGCAGGCCACGGCCAATTACTTGCTCGCATAACAACTGGCTGGTGAAGGCGCGCAGTCCCATGATGTGCGTTACATTCTTCGCGTCCCACCCTTCGGACAACATCGCCACGGAAATGACGTTCTGTAAATCTTGACCAGCCGTGCCGCGCTTGCCGACGTTATCGACAATCGCACGCAGCAAATCCTCTTTCTTCAAACCACGCAGTTCGGCTTTTTTCGTTTCAGAAATATGGGCGGCATCCACGATGCCTTGCAGCACTGCCTCATATTCCTTGTCAGTGCCGGATGATTCGCCAATCTCAGCCTTGTCGAGCACCTTGGAATCCACTCGCAGCGTTTTCTCTGGCGCCTTCAGCTCCGGCCAATAGGCATTCCCTTGCCGGAAATAATGCTCGATCCGCGCAGCCGTCTCGGTACGGTTACACACCGTCAGCATCACCGGCGGCGAGGCGTGCCCGTCTTCTTTCCATTTGATCGCAGCTTCTCGCCAGTCTGCGCCCAGCAAGGTGTAGGCTTCTTGCACGATTTGCGGCAACGCTTCATGTGCCTCTGCACCTCTCCGATTCAAGTCTTCACCCACTTCCGGCTCGCGGTAAAGATGGTATAGCTTGCTACGGTACGTTTGCGCATTGGGCAGCGCACTATCGCGAATCACCACTCGCGGCGTCTTCACCAACCCAGCCTCAATCGCATCATTCAAACCAAAGTCAGACACCACCCACTCGAACAAAGCTGATTCCGTGCTGGTCTTGCCACTTGGCGCAAACGGGGTTGCAGACAAATCGAAGCAACGAATAATCCGACGCATCTTATGAATACGATCCAGACCTTCTATCCAGCGGGTCGCCTCATCCAAGTCTATGCCCAGCTCGTCCGCTTCTTTTTTGCTGATCTTAATTTCGGCACGTTGCCGGTAGGCATGATGCGCTTCATCGTTGATGATCAGCAGATCACGATAACCGGAAAGTTTGCCCAGCACCCGCCGCACATAAGCTTCGTCCGACTCCGCCCCTTTCTTTACCACCGACCGATCAACTTCCTTGAGCGGCATCAGGCTGTGCCAATTCTCAATCAGCAATTCCATTTGATTGAGTTTTTGCCGCTGCGCTTCATTCGGGCAAAGCGAGAATTCATCGTAGTAATTATTCGGATGGCCGGGATGCAAAACCTGCAAACGCTCTTTCACCGTCAGACCGGGCGCTACGATAAAAATAGCTCGGGAGAAATCCTTGACTCTCTTGGGATAGGACAGCGCATTCAATACCTGCCAAGAGATAATCATTGCCATCACGGCAGTCTTGCCGCTGCCCGTCGCCATCTTGCTGCACAAGCGTTCCCACGTGCCACCGTCCCCCGGAATAGCAATTCCCTGCTTAAATTCCGGTGGCGCCTCAATATTCCAAATCAGCGTTTCAATGGCTTCAATCTGGCAGAAGTAAAAAGAATGCTGCCGCGCACTTGGGTCATTCCAGTGCTCCAACAATCGTCGAGTGACGGAAGTAATGCCGGGATATTCCGCCGCACGCCATTCATCTACGCGAGTGCGAATACGATTCACCAGCTCCAGCTCGACGCCACGAATGGTGTTGTTCCGCGTGTCGAAAATCTCGTACCCAGCTGGGCGACGCCCCGTTTCAATTTCCAGTTTTTTATCTCCCGCCTTGCGCCAATAATGTGTTGGGCGCTCGAAGGGCGAATTGATGATAAGGGATTTGGGTGCAGTCAAGGCATTCCCCTCAAGGCAGCAGCATCACTTTGAGTGATTCAATGCCACGGTCATCCACAATTTTTACTGCAATCTTGCGATTCTCGCCCGCTTCAAAAGGCAAGCTCACCGTGCCGTGAAATTGGCCGATCAAGTCTTCATTGAGTTCGGCGCGGATGTTCTTTTTCAACTTATCCCAGCCTTCACCCTTGCCTGCCATTGGAAAAAATACTTGGCGCGGAAACAGTGAGCGTTCGTCGTAATCGGTATCCAGTGACCACATCGCAATCCGGCTCTTGCCACCGGAGACCAATTCGCCTTTAACGGTATCGAAGTAGTCGAAGCCATGCACTTCAACCTCAAACTTACCATCCTTGCGTGGACGCACCTCGACCTCGGGCTGCCCCATTAGCCAGAAACTCTGATTGCTGGATTTGGCTTTTTTCAGGTCTTCGGTCAGCAAGTCAGTATTCATCTGGGCTTTGAGCGCAATGATCCCGATAAACTGATCAATATCTTTGGCTGCTTCCGGGTCGAAAGTGAATGCGCAGAACACAATCATCTTGGGCAATGGAAACAGGCTGCCCGCCTCACTCATCGCATTGGCTACCTGACGCTGTTCGAGCGCAGCGTGCTCCGGGCCAAAACTCACCACCACTCGTTCGCCACTATCGAGATGCCCAACCGCATGGAGATTACGGATGCAGTCGTCGTAAGGCAGCGTTTCCAATTCCGCGAACTTCAGCATCTGATTATTCTTGCCGCGTATGCCCGCTTTCAGCAACTCCTCGCGCCATTGGTGTTGCCGACCGGATTCGCCGGTACGGGCGATGCTGGTATCGGCTTCAAACTCACCTCGTCCATTGGCGATGCCAATAGAGAGTGAGTTTTCCAAGCCCTTCACACTCGGAAACGGCACTGCCTCCACTGTGAACGGCCCGGTGATGCGCAGCTTGTTTTTCGCCACCTGCGGCTGGTCATAAAGTGTTTCCTGATCGGCGTTCGCGGCGATGGAAGCGTCCATTTGTTTTTGCATGGACTGGCGAGCAGTGTGGAAAGCATCAAATGGTTTGCGCACCGCTTCCGACCAATCAACGGGTATCTCAAACGGCACTTCCCATTCTTTAAGTCCCTCGCCCGCTCGCGGGAGAGGGGTTGGGGAGAGGGTTTTGTTCAGCGCCATCAACGCTACCTCTATCGCCGGATGCATCCGCTCGTAAATCACGTCAATCTCTGGATTATTGGCGATGGATTTCAGCGTGACATGCGGTACGGTCTTGTAGATGAAGCCGCCCTTCAACCCCTCATGCGGATAGCGCAGTGAGAAATAATCGTAACTTGCCGTCATCAGACGTTGCTTGGCCAACGTGACAGCGACGCGAGAAGTATCGCAAGTGATCCAGCGTCGCCCCCATTTTTCAGCGACGAAGGCCGTGGTTCCGCTGCCGCAGGTGGGGTCGAGCACCAGATCGCCGGGGTCGGTGGTCATGAGGAGGCAGCGTTCGATAACTTTTTCAGCCGTTTGAACAACGTAGCGCTTGTCTTCGCCGGAAAATCCAGCGATTGCTGTGTCATCCCAGAAATTAGTTACCGGATGCACTGGAAAATCAGAAACAAACCTCTTGTAGTTAGGTAGAGAGCCAGAAACAATCAGCCTGCCCGCAATTGAAAGCCTTTGAAGACCATCAAGATGTGTTTTCCAGTTGTGGTTGTCCCCTGAGTAAAATGATTTACCTTGGTGTTGAAAACTACACGTCGTGTTTGAACGAACCCCCTGAGAGCGAAGATTCTGAGCTGAAAAAATGGACCAATTTTCAGGCAAAATCCAATTTGACTGCTCCTCTCTCGTTAGCTTACGAACCGCCCCCGTGATTGTGTTCTGCGCCAATGAGTAACTCGCAAGGTCGCCTCCTTTCGGCCAAAACATCTGACGGTATTTAACATTTTGTCTGTTTTTCGCGTACCAAACCAAGTAATCGTTAGTCTTGGGCAGTAGGTCAGAAGAGGTCGCAGTCGAGGTTTTGAACTGAATCTCCGCAACAAAATTTGCTCCCCCAAAAATTTCATCCATCAAATTCCGAATGAGGTGCACGTTCTCATCTGAAATCTGCACAAATACGCTTCCCGATTCGTTCAGCAGTTCCTTCGCCAGCAAAAGTCTGTCGCGCAAGTAGGTTAGATAGGAATGAACCCCCAGCTCCCAAGTATCTCGGAACGCCTTGATCATCTCCGGCTCTTGCGTGAGGTCTTCGTCCTTGCGATCTTTCACGTCGCGCTTGCCGACGAAGGGCTGAAAGTTGGAGCCGTATTTGATGCCGTAAGGTGGGTCGATATAAATCATCTGCACCTTGCCCGCCATGCTCTCCTTTTGCAGCAAGGAGTTCATCACCAGCAGGCTATCACCGCTGACCAGCCGATTCGCCCAGCCGCGCTCATGGCGATAAAAGTCGATGGCTTCGCGCAGCGGTACGTTTTCAAACGGGGCATCAAAAAGTCCAGGCTGTATTGCCGGAGAAATTCCCTTGGCCTTGCCTTCTCCCTTCATCACTTTGCGCACGGCGGCAAGAATACTCGCCGGGTCAACTCGTTCGTGGACGTGCAAGGAAACAGTATCAATGTCAAAGCTGGTGCGCTCTGCCTTGCCCGCCCAATTGAGATAGGGCGATTGCTGGCGCTTGAGTTCTTGCAGGGCTGCGACCATTGCTGCTTGGTCGCCTGACACCAGCGCATCGTCAATCAGTTTTTCAATGGCGGCACGGCTGGGGTCGAATTGCAGGGCAGGATCAATATGTGGATCGTAAGCCCAGCGGGTTTTGCCTGCTTCAGGATCAGTGGCGGGTGTGACAATGCCGACTTCAGGGTTGTTCTTGCGCTTGTCCGCATGACGGTAGGAAATGATTTGTGCAGCGCTACCATCTGGTGATGGTGCCGAACTTTTTTTCTTAGCCATTTTCCGAGCACCCTAAATATTTTTCGGCATTCCTACAGTTGTAGGAAGACGTAATGATAGGGTAAAGATGTAATTCCTCCAACTATGGGAGGAATGCTTGGACGCTGGGATTGCTTTTGGGAGGGTATTGCGCCGACTGCGAGAGGCAGCGGGATTAACGCAAGAGCAGCTTGGCTTTGAAGCTGACTTGCGGCGCACTTACGTCAGCATCCTTGAACTCGGCCAGCAGCAACCCTCACTAACGACCATTCTCAAAATTGCTCAGGCACTCAATTGTTCGCCTGGAAGCTTGCTGGATATGGTGTCTGAGGAAATCAACCGTCCAAAGGAGAAAAAGTAAAGCTGTGAGTAGCGGCGATGAGGGGGTGTCCGCACGAAGATATAATGCGCCAACTTGATGATAGCTACCGAAGCCGCTAATGCCCGCCTCTCGCCTTTCTCCCGCCAAAGACCAGCAAGTGATTGTCGTGTGCGATTCTGCCTCGATCACCGCTGGCGACATATCGGGAGTGCTACCCGCGCTCAAAAGCCTGTCCGGTGACCGCTCTTCCGCCATGAATGCCGAGGGTGCGGTAACGCTGGTGTTCCACGGCTACGACGACGATCCCCGCGAGCTTGAGGCCATTCCCGAAGTGCGAGAATGGTTTGCCCAACTGTTTGCGGCATGGCCGTACTGGTCTTTCTTCGCCAGCCGCATTGAACAGACCGTGCCGCTCGTCCTTTCGCTGCTACTGTCCGGTGAGGCCGTGGCCGGTGAACCGGGCATGGTCGGATGGTGTTTCGATCTGGACGAACTGAAGCCGTTGCTGCTGGAAATGTTTTGTCACCAAAACGAGCTGATCGAAAGGCTGGAAATCGGCGAGGATGTGAACGTGCGCGTCACTCAAGACTTCCTTGAAGCGGTGCAGGCGTTCTTCAACTAAGCCACCTACTTGCCAGGCCGCGTAGAGCGCAATCGTTTTTGCACCAAAGGTAGGCAATTCTCTAAGCTCTTCGAGTTTGAGAAGTTGACACCGCCGAATGAAACATCCGGTGCAATGCGCTTCGCTTATTGACACCCTACATTACGCCCTACGCGAGTTAAATGGCATTAGCACCGCGATACATTCAACCAAGGTTGCGACTATAATCGCCAGTATCAACCACCCGCATCTGGCATCATAAATAAGGAAGCAAGGGGGAGCAAAATTCCGTCAATCAAGTTGAAATCGCTGAGCTTCGAGCTGCCGCCGTTTCGCAAACTCGGTAGCATCTCTATCCCGTTTGCCGAGCGCATCACTGTTATTGCCGGTCACAATGGCATTGGAAAATCGACGATCCTCGGCCTTGTTGCTAACGGCTCGGGTATTCGCGATGCGTCAAATCAAAGCTACCTCAATCGGGCGTTCGATGCGAACTTAAACGAAATTGTTCATTTGGATTTCGCCAAAGAGTACGAAGAATACAAGAGTAGCGAGGCGCAGTTCCATCGCCGTTTATTGAATATGATATTGATGGGATTCCGCTAATCAAACGATGCTCCATCACTGGCCGCACTGAAAGACGAGAGGTGCGTGTCGTTCCGCGAAACGATCCACACAAAGACATGCTCAGCCCCGTAAAAGTAGGGAAGGATGCGAAGGTTCCGCTACCCACTTTGTACTTGGGAATGACGCGCATGCTTCCTGTGGGTGAAAGCAACCCGTCGTGGGTGACAAGCTCCATGGACAAAACGATTCATGAGGATGATGCAGAGTTTATTCAGTCTTTCATTAACAGTGTTATCGCTTCTGGGCGTTCGAGTGACGGTTCAAAAAACATCACCACACAAAGCATCAAGGGTACAGGGAAGACTGCCAAGCATCCCGATTACGCACATAGCGCGAAGTGCATCTCCCTAGGGCAGGACAGCTTGAGTGCTATTGCTACTGCGCTGGCTTCGTTTCAAAAGCTCCAGCGTGAATGGCCGGACTACCCAGGCGGCCTTCTAGTTGTTGATGAACTGGATGCCGGATTTCACCCTCATGCACAGCAACGGCTAGTCAAAGCACTAGCAAATGCAGCAAAGAAACTACATCTGCAAGTATTGGCCACAACTCACTCGGTGAATCTCATTGCAGCGATTCACCCTGACGCAAATCCTGTAGGCCCTGGCGGAAAACATATTGATGCTGTGTTGTACCTCACGGATACACTCAAGCCGAGAGTTGCCGAAGGCTACACACTGCAAGACATCCAGCGAGACATGAGCCTCGAACCGCCGCCAGTGACACCTCCCATAAAGGCCAAGATACTGAAGATATACCTTGAGGATGCAGAGGCACACTTCTTCTTAAAGCGCCTCCTCACACCTGCATTGAAAAAACGTGTCAAGCGCGAGGCTGGAGTCGGTCTGAAAGCAATCCCTCTCAGCGTTGGGTGTGAAAACTTGAAGGGACTGCACAAGCATGACCCGCATTTCAAAACCGTCCTGATCGCTCTCGATGCAGATGCCTCCATTACCGGGCCGCGCAGACAAAATCAGAACATCATCAAATTGCCTGGCGCTTTGGACGCAACCAAAAAAGGACTCTCGCCTGAGCGTACGCTGTACACCTTTATCCAATGCCTTGCCAGCAATAACAGCCAATTCCCAGCATCACGCGCCGCGCTGGTGAAGATGAAACTCAGCAGCGATCAACTTCGCGCCCATTTCCTTGATGGTGAAACCAACATCAACAAGCGAGAATCTGCTAAGAGTTGGATGAAAGCAAGACTCACGCTCATCGAACAATATAATTTTGTCGAGCTCTGGCTGAGGGAGCATGATGACCAAGTCAAGGCGTTTGAAAATGCGCTGGTCGCTGCGGCAATCGCCACAGCCAAGCTCGCATGATTGCGGGCTGGCCAAGCCGTGCCAATCCTGCTAAAGTGACGGCACATGTATTCAAATAAACTCTACTCCCCGTTGCGCTATCCCGGCGGCAAGGCACGCTTCGCGCCTTTTATTGCTGAGGTGATGCAGAGTAACGGATTGGCGAAGGGGCACTACTTTGAGCCTTACGCAGGCGGAGCGGGCGTGGCGCTGGAGTTGTTATTTCACGGTCACGCCAGCCATGTGCACATCAATGATCTCGACCCGGCGGTGAACGCATTTTGGGTGGCCGTCACTAGACACCCCGAAGCGATATTGAGACTGCTACACGACACGCCGGTGACGATGGAACAATGGCACCACTGGCGAGCCGTCATGCGTGGGGAACTGCCAGCTGATGCTATTGAGCACGGGTTCTCCACCCTTTTCATGAACCGCACGAATCGCTCCGGCATTCTGAAGGGGGGAGTGATCGGCGGCAAAGCGCAGGCTGGTGACTACAAGCTCGATGCGCGACTCAAGAAAGATGTTCTTGCCTCGCGCATCGAGCGTATCGCCACACACGCAGGAAACATCACGGTTTATTGCGAGGATGCAAACCAACTTCTGCTCCGCTGCACGGAATTTCTGCCACCAAAGTCGCTGATCTACCTTGACCCGCCCTATTACGTCAAAGGCCGTGGGCTCTATCGGAACTATTATGCTCATGACGACCACGTGGCCATCGCCGAAGTCTTACAGTCGAGCGCCTTCAAACGGTCATGGGTTGTGTCCTACGACAACGTTCAAGAGATATGCCAGATGTACCGGGAGAGCCAGGGATTGACCTATGGTCTGAACTACACTGCTCAGGAGCGCTACGTGGGTAACGAGGTTATGTTCTTTAGCCGCAAGCTCCGTATTCCAGAAGCTGAACTGCCCGTCATACCTCTCGCCGCTTAATTACTATTTCGCCACCAGTCCGTAGTTCCAAGCAAGAAGTGCTGAATTGGGAACGAAATCAGTCTGCGGGTGCAATCGTTATTGCGCCGAATGAAACATCCGGTGCAATGCGCTTCGCTTATTGACACCCATTATGCCTTATGCGAGTTAAACTGCATTTCACGAGTTGAGGAAAATGCCCGCACCCACCAATTTTTAGAGATACATCTATGCGAAAACAGGAATTAGGTTCGCTCAAAAATCAAACCAAGCGTCTAACCGCTGTTCAATTCCGCACATTTAAGCGCGGCATGTTACCTCGCCCGCTCGATAAAGTCGGCGGGAAACGTTATCTGGCTGTGGGGCCGGTGCAAGTCGCAGAAAACTTGGTGGTTATTTTTTTGGTGCGCGACGGCGAAACCTTGGAACGTCGTGCATTCTATGCATACCTATTTCAAAACGACCCATCAGGTGGTTTGCTCCCACTCGCAAATTTGCATTATCATCCCAGCCACAAAGGGATACATATCGTGCTTAACTGCCAAACTGACCGCGACTACTTAGACCGCTTGTTGCCCGGCGCGCCAGAACTCGCCCTCAACACTCCGCCAGGCTTAAATCCTGCCAATGACACAGACCGTTTGCGGCTTGTAGATATTTTTTGCCGCCGCTGTGGCATTGCCTTGGGTGAAGGAGATTTGTTGTCATGAAACCAGATTTTTGCAAATCGTTGGTATGGCGCGAAACGCCTGAAGGCGGACAACTCGTCACCCCGTTTCGCTTTGATGATGGCGATAATGTCGTAGTTTTTGCCCACCGCTTATCACAAGGCTGGCGATTGGATGACAATGGCGAGGCTTTATTTCGCCTTGCCACAAGCGGTGTTGATCCTGAGTCCGAACGGGTACAAGCGCGTATTGCAGATTTACAGTCATTGCTGGGGGTGCAGTGTGACGAGGACGGAGAAACGCTCTACTCGCTGGCAGACAATACAACTATCTCCGAGCGAGCCTTTGCCGTTGCCGAAGCCGCTGCGCAACTCATTGCGCTTTCCTGTTTACGGCAACAAACACGCCAGCCTTCCGGTTTTCGTGAGCATGTGATGGATATCGTTGAGCAAGTTGCAAAGTCTGCCAATATCACCATGCGCCGCGATGTGCCAGCCGACGAAAGCCAATCCATTCTGGTAGATGCTTACCTCGTGGCACCCCGCCCAATAATGATTATTGCCGCAACCACCACACTGCGACTGATGGAAGCCGAGATGATCTTTCTCGATTGTGCGCGCCGCAAAGAACCAACTTACGTTTTAGCTTTAGTGGAAGATGCTCGCGCAATCGGCATCAAACAATACACCCGCGCAAACTACTACACCGACAAAACTGTGGAGTTCGCCAGCGATAAAGCCATTGCCGATTTAATTGGCAGCCAGATTTCTTT
The DNA here is from genome assembly GCA_030645955.1 of Gallionella sp. Next base: position 56,597 of record JAUSMR010000012.1, read on the forward strand.
GTCAGTACATTAGCCCGCGTAACTTGCCCAGCGCGGGCTGGTGTGCTGACTGCACACACTGGTCTCGTGTCTCGCACGATTATTTAATGCAGCAACTTGTTAATAGCTACCGCAGTCGCTAATGCCCACCTCTCGCCTCTCTTCCGCCAAAGACCAGCAAGTGATTGTCATTTGCGATTTTGCCACGATCACCGCTGGCGATATATCAGGAGTGCTGGCCGCGCTAAAAAGCCTGTCCGGTGACCGCTCAACCACCAAAGGAACATCATCAGTGGACTTTAAGCATCACTCTACGCTCCACGTTATGCCTCTTAGGGAAACGCAGATTTATTCACTCAATCCGTCATTGCGAGCGAAGCGTGGCAATCCAGTTTTTTGATTTCAAACGAACTTCTGGTTTGCCACGTCGCTACGCTCCTCGCAATGACGATTTAATCTGCGTTTCCTTAGTGAACTCCGCTATAGTTTCACCGGCAAGGTATGGGGCCAGTTCGGGCAACTCTCGCGCGACGACAACGTGTATCTCCAGGCCCGTTACGAATTCTGACTTCGAGCATGAAACGCAGAGGCGGCATAACATGATAAGTGACTGGGGTAGTTTCGGTTGGTGGGGCATGGGTTTTGGCTTCGTGCTCATGCTTCTATTCTGGATATTCGGTGAAGAAACACATCCACGCATCAATCCAACGACATCAGGGGGATAAGTCATGAAGCGAATCACTATCATCGGCGCCGGCTTTGCCGCGCTGTCGGCGGCACACAAGTTGCGCCAGCTCGATGCCGGAGCCGAAATCACTCTCATCGCGCCCAAAGCGGAACTGGTATTCCTGCCGAGTTTGATCTGGATACCTTCCGGCATGCGCAAAGCGGATGACCTGCGCATTCCGCTCGACCGCTTCATGCGCGACTACCGCATCCGTTTCGTCGCGGGCGAAGCGACCGGGCTGGAGAACAGCGGTCGCATTGTGCTGACGAGCAACGGCAAGGTAGTAAACGACGGCCTGATCATCGCCTGTGGCGGGCGCTTCATCAAGAAGCTGCCCGGCATCGAGCATGCCATCCTGCCTTGCGAAGGTATCGCTGCCTCAGAAAAGCTCCGCGAGCGGGTGGCCGCGCTCGAACAAGGCAACATCGCGCTGGGATTTTCCGGCAACCCGAACGAACCATCCGCCATGCGCGGCGGCCCGATCTTCGAGTTTCTGTTCGGGCTGGATACCCAGTTGCGCCGCGAAGGAAGACGGGAAAAGATCGGCCTCACCTTCTTCAATCCCATGCCCAATCCCGGCAACCGCCTCGGTGAGCGCGCCGTAAAACGCCTGATGGCGGAGATGGAGCGCCGCGACATCAAGAAGCAACTCGGTCACAAACTGGTCGGTTTCGAGGTGGATAAAGTAAAGACCGAAGGCGGCGAATTCGCCGCCGACCTCATCATTTTCATGCCCGGTTTAACCGGCAACGCCTGGTTCGACCAGACCAGCCTGCCGCGCTCAGCAGGCGGACTCGTCAAGGCCGATGCCCAGTGCCGTGTCGAAGGATTTCCGGCAACCTATGTCGTCGGCGATTCCGGCAGTTTTCCGGGACCGGACTGGATGCCGAAGCAGGCGCATATGGCCGATCTGCAAGGCGAAACAGCAGCCGCAAACCTGCTGGTGGAATTGGATGGAAAAATTCCACAGCAGACATTCAAGGTGGAACTGCTCTGCATCGTCGATAGCCTCGATGCAGGCATACTGGTGCGGCGCACGCCGGACAGCGACATGTCATTACCGCCGCTCGGCCTGATGCATAACGCCAAGTCGTTCTTCGAATCCTGGTACCTGCGCAAATACCGATAGGGCAAGCCGATGTGAGAGCTCTTCGGTATGCCGTTTCGACGTACCTGTCAGGCGCCATACTCTGGCTATTCGGCGCGGTAATGCATCCACGGCAAAACCCATTCTGGCTTCGACCATGAAACGCAGAGGAGATATGACATGATGAGCGATTGGAACGGTTTCGGCGGGTGGGGAATGGGCTTGGGTTTCGTGTTCATGTTGCTGTTCTGGGGGCTGGTCATTCTTGGAATCGCGGCGCTGATCCGATGGCTGATGACGCAGTCGCCGCCAAGTCGCGGCTCGCGCGACAAAACGCCATTGGAGATCGTGCAGGAGCGCTATGCGCGCGGCGAGATAGACCGGGAGGAATACGAGCAGAAAAAGCGGGATCTGGAGCCGTGAGCGTGAGGGTACCGTACCGACTAGCGTTCCACTGTCGCGGCCCGGTTGCTGTCCGGGAAGGAATTTCCTGACATCAGTGTGACGCGCGGGGGAATGACAGCCTGAAACCGAAACGGTTTCCCGGTGGAAAGATGAAGCCACAGCAATGATCGGGGACTATCGTGATTCTTTACTTTTGAGACATACCATGATGTTTGTCCGTAAAAAAAAGACCGTAGTTGTTGGCATCGTCCTGGTCGCCTTGATTACGTTCCTGGCTTGGCGGCTGATCCGGCCGATGAACGTCTTCGTGGTATCGGAGGCGTTTGAACGTCCGGTCTCAACCGCCGGCATGCCTCCATCGCTCCAGTCCTTAAACGCTAACGGCTGTGCCGGTTGCCACCAGGAGTTTTACGAAGAGTGGTCGACGAGCATCCACAGCCAGGCCTGGACCGATCCCTATTTTCAGGCGGATTGGGCGTTTGACGGCAAACCGCAAATCTGCAAGAACTGCCATATCCCGCTCGATCGCCAGCAGGAGCACAAGGTCGTTGGATTCAACGACCAGGAAAAATGGCAACCAATCCTGGAGCCCAATCCGGCGTTTGATAAGCAACTGCAGCATGAGGGCGTCACCTGTGCAGCCTGCCACCTCCGGAATGGCAAGATTCTCGGGCCTTACGGCAGCGGGAGTGCGGCGCATCCCGTGGAAAAACTCGCCAATCCCAACGAGGTCTGCTTCAAATGTCACGTCGTGGGCGGAAAGCGATGGGACACGTTTCTCCGGTTCCCGCCATGTGGAACTGTCGCCGAGATTCGTAACACCCCGGGCGCGACAAAGGACACCCCGCATGTTGCTGCGAACGGCACCGCTGGCCGCGAAGCCGTCGGGCCGGGCGACGCGTCCCCCGACTGCGTCCAATGCCACATGCCGCTCGCTGAGCGACCCCTGGTCGCGGGCGGGCAAGTTCGGACGGTGCGCAGACATCTGTGGCGCGGCGGGCACGATCCGGAAATGGTGAAACAAGGACTGGAAGTTGCACTTCGCGAAGCGCCAGCACCTTCACCTGACAAACGCTCCTTTACGCTGACGCTAACCAATGCCGGAGCAGCGCATTATCTTCCGACCGGGACGCCGGATCGACAACTGACTGCATCCATCCGTCTTGTGGATCAGAGTGGCGCCGTGCTGCGCGAAGACCACCATGTCCTGAAGCGGAGCATCCTGTGGCGCCCCTTTATCGTCGATCTGCGGGATACCCGCTTGCCGCGAGGGCAGCCGAGAGTCTTCCAGTTTGATGTCGATCCCCGTCGCGATCCAACGGCGGTGGCGATGGAGGCGCAGGTACAGTATCACCTGCTCGGCGAAGACCGCAGACGGCGAATCGGCTATGAGAACAAGGAGCCCATTGCCTATGACGTATTTCGCGCCCGTATCACGCTAAATAGAGAGAAGACGAATTGACTACCACTGGGCAGAAAAAGCGGGGCCTGGAGCCGTGGGCGTGAGAACGCCGCTTTACCTCGGTTACAACGCCGCCACAGCAGATTATTTCCATTGACCGGTCAGGTATTTCAAATCCTGCGGCTCATCCACATCGTGCAGTATCTGTCCGACATGCAGCGACAGACCGAGTTGCCCGATGCGGGCAATGGTGATGTCGGCAACCGCATCGGTACTCCAGGGCATATCGCTGAACAGGAATGGGCTGTATCGCCGGAGTCCCAGCAGCGCATAGCCGCCGTCGGCAGTGCGATGAATAACCGCATCGTGTTGCTGCAATATTTGCGCGGCTTCGCGCAACAAACCGCCGGACATTTCAACGCAGTCCGTGCCGATCAACAGAACCTGTTCAGCATTGGCCAAGGCGCGTTCCGAGGCTCGCGCCAGCCGCGCGCCGAGGTCGCCTTCGCCCTGATCGGAAATTTCGATGCCTTCCGGGAATGGAATGCCGCGCCATGCGGGATGCCATGAGGGATGATTGATAGCCGGAGTGACACACAATTCGACCGTGCCGATCTCTGCGGAAATAGCCTCGTGCAGCGTGTTGAACAGCATCTGCTGCGCCAGCTCGGCAGCCCCCGTCGCACCCAGTGCCAGGATCAGGCGCGTCTTGGCAAAACCGGGCAGGGGCGCCTTGGCAAAGATGATTACCCTGGTCATCGGTATGATTTGGTCAGTTCGCCAGCAGGCACGCCACGCCAGTATAACCAGCGCAAGCGCCACATCAGCCATATCGCTTTCCATACTCCATGCGCCTCCCAACGGCGTCCGGAGGTGACTACCCGGTCCGTCAGGCAAATTGGCCCGGACAGCGCCAACAGCCGCCTGGACAACTCGATATCCTCCATCAATGGCTGATCCGGAAAACCTCCCGCTGACTCGAAGGCACGGCGCGTCATAAACATGGCCTGATCGCCGGTAGCGATTCCGGTAAGGCGCGAACGCAAATTCATCAGGCTGGCGACCACCGGCAACATGAATGAGCGGCCTGCGATGCGCACATCAAAACGCCCCCATGCATATTCGCGGGCTCCTCCGCCACGCCGAATGGCGGTTTCGATGGCCCGCTCCGCGGAGGGTGGCAGCGCGGTGTCGGCATGCAGAAACAGCAAAATATCGCCCCGGGCGACTGCCGCGCCGGCATTCATTTGCCGCGCTCGTCCGCGCTCGCTGCGAATTACCTGTGTGCCCGCGCGTAAAGCTGCCTGCCGGGAATCATCCACGCTCCCTCCGTCCACGACAATTACTTCAGTGTCGCGGCCGCATAACGACGCGAGATGCCCGAGCATGCTTGGCAAGCCTTCTGCTTCATTGAGCACCGGGATAATGATTGAGAGTCGCATGTCCGATAAACTGGAAACAGTCATTGAAAATGGTCACGTTACTTTTGCATCGCCTGGACAATTCGTTTGGCGATCAACGGAAACACGCCAAGCAACGCGAAGGACAGCAACACCTGCGCCGACATGATGTCGGACAGGCTCTCGATGTGCGCCAATTGCGTGCCCGCATTCACATACACCATAGTGCCGGCCAACATGCCCAGCTGGCTGACCCAGTAAAAGGTGCGTGTAGGGATTTGAGTCAGGCCCATCAGCAGGTTGATCAGGAAGAACGGAAAGAGCGGCACGAGGCGAAGCATGAAAAGATAAAGCGCTCCATCCTTCGCCATACCTTCATTGATTCCTTTTAGCTTGTCGCCAAAGTGGCGCTGGACATAGTCGCGCAACAGGTAACGCGAGGTCAGGAACGCAAGGGTCGCGCCAATAGATGACGCAAAAGACACCAGCAGCGTGCCCTGCCAAAGACCGAATAAGGCGCCTATCGCCAACGACATGATCGTCGCACCCGGCAAGGACAGCGCCACGACGATAACGTACAGCACAAAAATAATCAGTGTGACCTGCCAGGGGGACTGCGCTAGCATGGCCGCGAATTTCCCCTGGCTCTCCTTTAGCGCGCTTAGTGTCAGGTATTGATCAAGACCCATGCCAAAAAACAGCGCAATGGCCGCGACAACCAGCAAGGCAAGAATTGCTTTTTTCACGCCACCCACTCAGTTGTGCAGCGCACCGCCGCAACTGCTGCCCTGTCCCGCAGTACAGCCATAGCAGTGATCGGCGACACGAACAAGGTTGCCCTGCAAACCGGTTTGCAGCAGGTCGCGCAGATGCGGACGTCCTTCACCCGGCAGCGCCAGCCCGAGCTGCTGGTTGAAATCACAGTCATACAGATAACCCTGCCAATCCACGCTGACAAGATTGCGGCACATTACGCTGGCGGCATTGGCGGCGGAAAAATTTTCCTTCAGCAAGAGCATGTAATCATTGAATTGCCCCCTGGAGATCAGCGTGCTGCCAAAACGCTGGATGGGCATATTGGTCATCACGAACAGCTGATTGAAGACGATGCCAAAACGTTCGAACAATTCGCGCTTGTAAGCCGCCTGCAACGCCACTTGATCGGGGGGCAGTGAGGAGCCTTGCGGGTTGTAGACCAGATTCAGGGTGAGGCCGCTGTCTTCGCGTCCATAACCCAGTGCGTTGAGTTGCAATAGCGCCGTGATGCTTTTATCAAACACGCCCTCTCCGCGTTGCCTGTCTACATTTTCTGATAAATAACACGGTAGCGATGCCACCACTTCCACCTTATGGCCGGCCAGGAATTCGGCGAGGCCATCCTGTCCGTGCTCAAACAGGATTGTCAGGTTACAGCGGTCGATCACACGCACACCCAGGGCGGTTGCCTTGCCTACCAGATCGCGGAACTTGCGATGCAGTTCCGGCGCCCCACCGGTCAGGTCGAGCGTCCCAATCTGGCGCGCTGCCAGCACCTGAAGGATGAGTTCCAGCGACTCCTCATCCATCATTTCCTTGCGGTTGGGGCCAGCGTTGACGTGGCAATGCAAACAGGTCTGATTGCATTGATAGCCCAAATTGACCTGTAGCGTGTCGAGTTTACCGCGATGCAATACAGTGAATTCGGTGACTTGTAGCAGGGGTAAAACGGCGCGCATCATGTTCCTCGGTGTGATCGGTGAAGCCCTTTCGAAACCATTTCTCCTGCAAACCGGCCAACACCAGGTTCAAGGAACCAACCCAACGGTGATTATCGCTTCATAGGTCCCGTTTTTGCCATAAAGGTTTGAAAAAGCATACTTTGGCAGCGTTGTCATGGCCATCTCAAGCACATCGTCCAGTCCAGAATCGATCATAACGAATCTGTCATGCACGTCCGGGGTATCTGGATTGTCATGCAGCTGGGCAAATATATGCATCTGATAATGAGACGCAAAAAAGGAGTCCGGATACTTTAAACTGACCGTAATATCGGTTTTTGGCGCCTTGTTCCCCGTGTTTATCCTGATCTCATATGGCAAACGAGGCCCTGTGGCATCTGCCTCAAAAATATTCTGCTTTGAAAGAGAAGTGGTAATGGACATCCTGACATTCTGAGTGCCGTCAAAAGCGCCAGCAGGAAATTCGATAGTTGCATATTCCTTAAGAATAACCTTATCTCCAAGAGGAGGTATTTTAGTGGTCACAGTCTGCTCTTTCAGGCTCATTATGGTCAAGATAATCGGTGCATCACTTGCCCACTCAACCGAAACAACATTTTTCTTTTGGAGTTTTACGGGTTTTGTAAGCATCTTGAACTGCTTACCAAGTTCGGCAGACGAGAAAATGGTCTTCCCGTTCATCTTGACTGCGCCCTTGCCTGCCCCCTGCCCACTGTCCTTTCCGTTTTGCACAGAAACGATAAATTTTTGACTGGTATCATGAACGGAAAAACGCTTAACCACCCGCTGGGATTTGCCGCTCTCACTGGAAAACAATTCCGGGCCGAAGACCAGAGAGTGTCCATAGGCAAAAGAAATGAGGCCATTGCAGAAGAACAATGACAGCGCAGCCAAAATAAACGTGCCTGATATCTTTCCCATGATCAAGAACTCCTCTAAAGATGCCGGTTTCGGATGACCACCTGTGACGTGCTTTTAAAATACAAACTGGCCTGCAGTTATTGGTTCAAAGTAACTTGTCGATTTCATGCTTCAACAATGCTTCAGTAACGACCCCTGCGTGGAAATAACTTACCTTGCCATTTTTATCTATAAAGAAGGTGGTTGGCATGCCATATATTCCATAGGCATCTTTGATTTTCCCTGTTTTATCCAGGCCCGCAGGGATAGTCAGGCCCATTTTCTTCATGAAGGCTTTCGCCTTTTTTTCCGTGTCATCGACGGCAATGGCCAAAAACGCCACTGTCTGTGGCGAATAGGTATGAGAAAGTTTCTCAATGATAGGTGTTTCTTCGCCACAGGAAACGCACCAGGAGGCAAAAAAATTGATCACGACGACTTTTCCTTTTTGGGCGCTTAACTGAAAATCGCCGCCCTCAAAGAGTGTCATATTAAAATCGGGGGCCGCTTCCAGTGCGGCTATTGGGGCTGTTGCATTGTCGCTACATCCCTGAATGAGCAATAAACTGCTCATGAGAAGCGCAAGCAAGAAACTGCGAGATTTAAGTTTCAACACTATATTCCTTTAAGCATCCATACCTTGTTAGGCTGGTAATGGGTCATATGTGACATATTGCAGCTCCTGATGCTTAGGGTTTTAATGCCCGGAATGGTTCATATGCTGGTGATCTTCCATACCCTCCATTTGGCCGGCACGAATTATTGCTTTAACTTCGATCTTTTCCCCACTTTGGAAGGTCAACGTCATGGGAACTTGATCGCCGATCTGGAGCGGCTTTTTTGCATTCTCCAACATAAAATGCAATCCGCCCGGCTTCAACACTACTGAAGCATGAGGAGGAATGGTTAATTCCTTCAACTGTTCCATGTGAACCATATTTCCATGCATAACACTCCGATGAATTCCAACTTGATCGAAAGCAGGGCTGGAAACGTTAGTGAGTATTCGTGGATTCCCGCCGTAGTTTTTAATTTCCAAATAAGCGGCCAGGGTCTTTACGCCAGGTGGCGCGGCCAGTACCCAGGGATTCAGTATCTTAATATCCACGCCATCGGCAGATGCGTTCAGGGCAACGAATCCAAGCATCAGTGCAATTAATGTTTTCAAAAAAAACCTCATCATTTTTTAACCCTTTCATTGTAGAACGTACGGATTTTAATAAACACCTCAGCAATTTCCTGTGGAAGTTGAGGTGGTGGGAATCGGCCATAGAGCCTTCCCTGCGGATCAACGAGAAAGATCGTCGAAGTATGGGTTACCTGGTAGTTATCTCCGGGTTTTCCAGGATCCTTTGGTTGAATTGTGTACAGCGCGCTCATTTGCCGGGAAAGTGCATCCAGCTGAGTGGTATCCCCGGTGACACCCGTAAATTTATTATTGAAATAGGAAGCATATTCTTTTAGCAATTCTGGTGTATCCCGCTTGGGATCGACAGAAATAAAAATGCCCTGAATCTCTTGATAAGCAGCCGGATTTTTCTCCATGAGCTTGAACGCCTGCCCCAATATCCCCATCGTGAGGGGACAGACATCGGGGCAGTGTATATAACCAAAAAAAATAAAACTCCATTTTCCCTTCAGGTCATTCAAGACTAGTGTTTTACTGTCGGCGCCTATCAATTTGAAATCCGTCAAGTCCTTAGCCTGCCAGAAGAGGTAATCCTCAATCTCTTCGGGTGGTTTAACGACGGCATCATTGCCTGGCCGCAAACTAATAAAGACGGAGATGGCCACGGAACTGGCCACGGCGACAGCCAGTAAAAATGCGAGGCCCTTTCTGGTAAGAACCCCACTTTGGTTTTTCATCTATTTTCCTTTCAGCTTGAGATGGTTAATCGCCGTGTATTGAAACCCTTGGCCTCATCGGAGCCGGTTAGTTTGTCAATTTATGCTGTTTTTTTGTATGGTGCCATACAGAAACAGGCCGGCTCCAATAATGCTGATAACAACATAAAAAATATCCAACTCAAAACCAATTGTTCTGGCTAACAATGCCGTCATTGCGCCCAGGCAGAGAAGTAAACCGCCGAGAACCTGCTTTTTTATTCCTTTGTGCGGCATGATTACAACACAAGACCGAGAACAAACGCCTTGTAATGCCGCATCAGGCCGGTAATATTCATCACGGCAAGGATAAGCAGAATTGTGCCGCAAATATTTATTATTAAATTGGCATTGCGTAAGACAATTTCACGCCTTCTTGTAAACAAGACGAGGGCAATGGATGTCATGCAGAGGGCTATGCTGGTACCGAGTCCATAAAAGAATGCCAGATACCACCCTTCAACCGCTGTGCTCCGCTGAGACGCTATACCCATGATGTCAGAGAGCATCGGAGTAATGCAGGGGGAATATACTAGGGCGAAAGTAACCCCGACAAACAGGAATAGCGTACTTAACAGCAGGGGAAGGCGTATTTTGCTCAGGAATGATATGCGATTAACCAGTAAAATATACAGGCCGACAAGCAGTATGATGAAGCCTGAAACCACTCTCAGATTGCTGATGTTATGGATCAGGGGCCGACTGAAGTTCAATCCGGATGCGATTAGCAGCGAATAGAAAACAGCAAAACCAATTCCATAGGTGATGCAAGGGATAATCATCCACCGGCGAATTTCCGGATTAGCCTTTTTGCCAATTGTTGCCAGGTAAATGCCAACAAAAAAAGCGACAAAGAACGGGCTGATTTGCAGAAGGCATATCTGCCAGATTGAAAAAAAAGAGGCAAACCCTCCCCAAAACGCATTGCCGCCTCCCATTATAAAATCTCCTCAATCCATTGCTGAAACTCATCCGGTTTCTTCGCTATGTTTCCATAGAAAGCACGTTTCACGATTCCGTTTTTGTCGATAAAAAAGGTGGTTGGCGGGGAGCTGACACCGTAGTCTTTGGCAATTCGATCGCCTTTGTCGTATCCGGCCGGGAATGGCGCATCCCACTTCTTAACATATTTTTCAAACTTTGATCTGGAGTCCTGGATGCCGACCATAAGAAATACGACTGGATCGTTTTTATGTTTCGAGTAGGCCTGTTTCATCAATGGCATGGAGTCATTGGAACAGGGACACCACGAGGACATAAAGGTGATGACGAGTCCCTTTCCGGCATATTGTTCCAGACTGCTTTGTTTTCCGTCGAGCAGTTCGAGAGTAAAAGGCAGGGCTTTTTCGCCGACCTGAAGTAATGGCTTGCTAACTTCTTCACTGCATCCCGACACAAATGCAATGAGAAAAAAAACAGCACAAAAATTTTTAAAGCAGTTTATCGAGTTCATGTTGCAACAGCTCCTCTGTAACACTGCCTGAATGGGAGTAGTTGATTACCCCTTCTTTATCAATAAAGTAAGTGGTGGGTATGCCATATATACCAAAGGATTTTTGGATTGCTGCTGTTTTATCAAGACCCACCGGGAAGGTAACGCTATATCTTGCTACGAAATCTTTCATCTTTGCTTCGGTATCGTCGATAGCGATTCCCAAAAATACCACGCCTTTGGGTCCGTATTCATGGACAATTTTTTCAAGAACCGGCATTTCTTCCCTGCATGGCAAACACCAGGAAGCAAAGAAATTAATCAGAACAGGTTTCCCTTTGTAGTCGCTGAGATGAAAATCTTTGCCGTCAAGAAGCTTGAATGTGAAATCAGGGGCCGATTCCTTTTTTTCTGATGAGGCTTTGGGAAAAAATTCATTCCCTGCATCTCCTCGCGTAAGCAATAGGCCTGCGACGACAAGAGCAAGCACCAAGCCGACGATGCCGAGAATAATAAGTAGTTTGTAAGTTTTGATGTTCAAGGTGTTCTCACTCAGGTAAAGGGGGTACGGGTAGGCTCCACTGGAACGTTCTCACTCCCACCAGTCCTGGCAGGCTCATTTTAATTTCCAGCTCGGTCACTTTGTTGGTGTCAATATCGGGAAAAGTGAGAGTCCCTTGATTATGGTGGCGCTGGCCATCCTGATAGAGAACATCCCAGCCGATAGCTTTTTGCGAATGGCCGTTATTGTCATGAAGCGTCGCCAATTTCGCCAGGTTCCATGGCGGTACCGACCCTTGATGGGTATTTATATAGACCACAAAAAGAGCGGCTTGCTGATCTAACGGTGTACTACGCACTCCAAGATAGCGTAACAAACTGGAGTGCTCGCGAGGCACATAAATAACATCCAAATACAAGTCATCGTCCCCGAAATCGCTTCTCCATAGATACCGCTTAACAAACTTCATGGTCTTCTCTGGAAGGACCGTTGGCACATTGCTCAAAAAATGACTTTGAAGATACCGGGTAATTGTCTCTGCATGGCGATCAGTAATTCCAGCCCGGTCAGGTGCCTTCATGCGGGCGATAACTGATTCCCATTCTGCGGCGGTTCTGGGTTTTTTTTCGATCACGTCTTTGCCGTGACATTTTTTGGTGCAAGTATCTTGATAGAGGCGCTTAATTTCACTGGCGGATAATTTTTCGACCATGCCGTACTTATACAGAGAGAATTTCCCTGTATTGTAAATATCATTTATCACGCCCTCTGGTGTCTGGTCGGTCAGGTACATAAATACGAGAAAGAGGATTGCCCCGCTTAGCATCAAAAATACAGTAATACTGACAAGTAAGGACTTCACTGGCACTCTCATATTTTATCTTTTCTTGTCAGCCAAAGAAGAAGGCGTTTCCCTGAAATAAACATAGACTTTATTTTTAGTAATTTTACTACACTACCCTAGGATTTTTAGCCCTGATATTCGACGACGGTGGGATATTGCAAAACCCCTGCGCGCTACATTCAGTGCCGAATTGAACTTGCTGGACTGGGATTGGAACGCTATCAGCGCGGTAAGTTCAAAGATAGCGGCTTCGTTAAAATGGTTTTTGAGGCGAGCCATCAGGTTGGCATCCACCCTGGCTCCAGTCACAGTGACGGCGACAGCGTAAGCCAGCGCTGCCTTGGTGAACTCATCAAACAACAGAGAGGCTTCAAACTCGCTACCATAACGCCGCCGCTGATTGGCAAATAACAGGCGGACATACCAGGAAAACGGTGGTCAGGCGGGGTTGCGATATAGCTCATGAGATAACTTTCAGGTCTATGTTTTTTCCGCAGGTCTGGATTGAGCCTTTCAGGCATCCTGCGATTTGTTAAAGAAAATCTTTTTAACACCAATATAGACGCCAAAAAACATCAGCAATATCCATACAATTATTCCTGCCCACAATAATACCCAATCTGCGGTATCAAAGCTTCTTGTATATTGGTAAATCTTTCCGTGAATTCTCTGAGTGGGGGTAATGCGGGCTTCGTCTCCATATTTACCGATAAAATAATCAATGATCTGTTGCTTGGTCATTCCCTTATTGATCATTTCGCCAACTTGATTCTTCCATTCAAGACCACAGGTCATATTGCAGTCCTCCAGGACGAGTGGGCATTCGCAGGGACAGGCGAGATCCTTTACAACCTCGTTAACGGTTAGCGCAAACGCGCTGGATGGAATTGCGACATAAGCTATTGTCATGAATAAACAGAAAAATAGAAATGCCTTACGAATGGGGAATAGCATATTCATGCTGCTTTGCTCCGCTTTTTTTTCCGGGATCGAATGAACCATGCAACTACCGCCATTATGGCTGTGGCTCCCGTTCCAAATAATATGTAGATTATTGTTTTTATGTTTCTCTGGGTTTCATATGGCGCAGTCTGAGTCTGCGGGGTTTTCATGGAGGTATATTTGATATCGACCGATGGATTGGGATCGCTCTTGATATAGTCGATTTTAAATGCGCTTTCCTGGCCTTTGGAAACGCCCTCAAACTTGTAGGTAAAATGATTAAACCCTTTGAGTATACTTATCGTGCCACTTTTTTCTGACAGGGCAGCGTTTCCCGGTGGGGATATATTGAATGCAGTGCTCCGCAAAGGTTGTTGAATATCGACTTCCATGATTTTCACAGGGTGATTTGTTTTGATCAGGTAGTCAAATTCCTTCCTTTCACTTTTTACTTCAAACCGCGGTGTGTGAAAGCTGAGATAAAAATTTGGGTAGGGCAATAGTAGGCTCACTTCATCATGCTCGCCTCTATTGACAGTTTTATAAAGTTGGCAAAAATGCTGGCCCTCATGTGAGAGACTGCAAGCATCGCTGATGACCGAACCTTTGGGTATGAGAAAGCTTGTCTTGATGGGGTAGCTTGAAACGTCCTCAAATTTGCCGTCATAAATTGCCAGCACACTGGGGTCGTCATACTCCGGCATTATGGCCACCTTCATGCGGCCTATAAACAGGTCTTTTGTGGGCGCGCCGGACCCCAGCGTATTTTCAGCACCCCTATTACATCCGGAGTTGAAGATCACTAGGAAAAAAACAATGGCGAAAAGTTTGATGCAACTTACCGTGTTCATGTGTTGATGACCTTATGGCATAAGTACTAATTCTGTTTAGTTACGACAACGCGCATGCCCCCTCAAGATGTGTCGGCACTTTTGATCTACAATTAAATCCGTAAACTGCTGCAAATACTTGGTGGGCAGCCACCGTTCCGATTTGGTAAATTGACGTGGACGAAGACGTTTCACAAACCAAAGGAAAAGAGGCGATGGTTGGGCACAATACTAGCGTAGGCAAGGAATTGTTGCCAGAATTATTGGGACACCCGCCCGTTCGGTCAGACCCACGATCTCGCCAAACAAGGTGCGAGCCACCTAAAACCCTGCGTCCATCCGTTTCAGCGCCGCATTGAGGGGGTCGCGAGTGGCGCGCAAGGAATGCGCCTTCTGCACAAAATCCTCCTGCCACTTCAGCATAATTAACGATTCTTGCATTACATCAGCACCGCGCATCATGTTACCCCCGCACCAAGATTTACTACTTTGTATGACCCGGCAAACTTCAATTAGTTGCGGGAGAAATTCAACAAACTGTTAACGAACCGGTTCTAAATGGCATCGGTACGAAAACCGGGAAATACATGGCCAGCAATCAGGTTACAGGGGCGCCCTATTCTACTGCGTCACCCCTATATGCTTCAGTGATACCACTACCTCCTGACCTTCCGGACTTAGAGCAAAACTTACAAAAGCCTTTGTATCGCTGTTTGCATCCGTCCTTGTGACAACGTTATAGTCTTGATAGAAGTCATATTTGGAAGGAAAGGTTTTCCCATCAGGCAGGTATCCATCTATAGTTAGAACTTTGACACTAGTGCTTTCGTAGCCGTAAATCTGAAGCCCCATAGCTCCTTCATTTTCCTCAACCATCTTGTTGGTTCCCGCCACGGGGTTCCCCGGCTTTTCAGGTGTCAGCCTCTTTATGTCTTTGCCGAATGGAGCTGACCTTTTGGGAAAAATTGTGGTTGTGCAGGGTTGCAGGAGAACATTCTGTATTTCCAGGTCGTTGCCACCTACCTCCTTCCAGTTCTTTATTTTGCCGGAGAGAATGTCCTTGAGTTGCTGTAGCTTCAGGTCGTTTACCGGATTTTTCTGGTTAACCAGCACAACCGTAGGCGCCTTGGCTATAACTGTATTGACGGTTCCTGTTGGAAGATATGCAAGCACCACTTCATGGGTGCTCACGCCGATATTTACATCTCCCTGGCTGGCCTTGTAAATACCGGAGGCGCAAGCTGCTGTCTCAATCTTCACATCTTTCCCAGTCTTCTTTGTAAACGCTTCCCCTAATTTTTGGGCTAACGGTGCGGTACATGGATCACCAGAAATGGTGACAACCTCTGCAGCCATCGCGCTCTGTACCCCTATCATAGAGAAGACCAACGTTGCAACAAATACAAGCTTTTTCATAACCATCTCCATTTAAAAAATTACGCACACTTTTGATATTTACATTGTTGCTTGGTTACCGGTTGCAAAAAATCTTCAGCAACCGGATTGACCACACCTTTTTTGCAGGCCGTGACGCATTATCAAACTTGATATGTTTGGCATTCCGAAGCCATATGCCGGGAGCATGCCCGCCTACTGCCACGAAAGGTGAGCGCCATATCCCCAATATGTCCAGCGCCCTCACAGGAAGACTCGTTTGCCATTGTTCAGCGCGCCTGATCCGGCGGCAAAATTGAGCATAAATGGCAGTGCGTGAAATATGGTGTCGCAACCGATGGCTGTGGGTTCAATCATGTCGTGAATGACTGCGTCGAGTTTTTCAAGATGTGCATGGCTTCCCCCTGTTAATTATTAGAAAGGGCACGGCCAGAACTCGCGAGGAAAGACAGATATGATGACGTCTACGCCAAACCCCGTTATGGAATTCGCGCGTATTGAAAAGCTCCGGCAACTCGATTGGGCGACTGATTCGTCGCGAACGGTTGGAGCTTCGCACCTCATAGGATCTGCTGACCTGCTCGCTGGCAGCGCTTTGATACGGTACATTCCGTCGCACCTGAATCAGGTCAGCCACACGCAGGCCGTCAGACCCGATCCACCTTCCAACAGGAAGATAAATACGGCGTTACGGCGGGCCAACCAGGAGCAAATACGACAGCAATATGCAGATTAACAGATAGGATTAAGTCCGTAAACTGTGAAGTGGGCACCAGCCATGGATGAGGTGATTGACTGGTTGATGCTCTATACAGAAAACTGCACTCGACGTGGGTTATATCAGCCTTATGCAGTTCGAGCAAAACTGGTTTGCGGCACAGTTGAATGCTGCCGCATAATGCGCGCGTCAAGAAATCCGGGGCGCGGGGAGCAAGGTCGCTTCTGTGTCACTGCTGTAATACAAAAGCCCTTTCCCCACCCTCACCCTTTTTTATTTTGCAGATGGCAGGATGTTTTACCGGCATGTTTTCCGAGG
>JAUSMR010000013.1 GCA_030645955.1 Gallionella sp.
GAATCCAGCGCAACCAGTATGCGTTGATGCAAACGGGCGCCAAGGGATGGGTGGAACTCTTCGGCAACGGCCAGGGAAGCTTGGGACGTCATGTGATGCACCTCTTTTGTTTTAAGCTTTGAGAATATTGATACGCATATCTGCAAATTATTCTAAAAAACGCAACTAGATGGAAATATCGTTTTTATTCAAGGCGTTGGATTACTATTATGGATGCGAATTTATTCGCACGCAACCAGTTGTTCGGGCGAATGAATTCGCCCCTGCCACCCCGCCAACTGCGTTTTTTAGGATTATTCGGCAAATTCATGCGCCGGAAGTTTTGCAAAAGAAAAATATTTTTACTACTCACAAAATGAGAAAGGTATATCCCTGGACTTTCATCCGTAGGATATACCTCGCTCAAACCATCACTTGCTACAGGTTCAATATATCAGGCCTACTTGCACACCTCAACACTCGGGTGAACTTTCGTCATGACAAACCCTTAATTATTTACCAACCTTCACTGAGACTTCGGTCGGCTTCTTCCTGTTGCCACCTTCAACAAACCCACCGCCAACCAGCTCGGAACCAGGAGCACGCCCGGTCATGTCCGATTCAATCAGCTCCTGCGCCTCTTGGAAGTCTTTGCTCTTCGAAGCAGTGATTGCATCTACATCGCCAGGAATCGGCTTGAAGGTTGATTTAGGGTTAAGATACTCTGCCACGCTCTTAGGTGGCGCCACATCCTGCATTGCCCGGATAAAGGCGATAATATTCCAGATATCCTGATCCTGCAAAACGTTGCCCCAATTTGGCATCGACGAAGACAGCGATACAGCCTCACCACCACCCTTGATTACCGTAAACAATTCAAGGTTGGTCTTCTTCTGCATGTAGTCGCCACGCGTCAACGTTCTTGGCCGCGGATTCAGCTCAGAGGCGCTGGGTCCATCACCGTGCATCAGCCAGCCGTGGCAGGCTATACAGTAGGAATAATAATAATTCTTACCTTGAGTCGGATCAGCACCTGCAACCAGCGTTGTACCGAATGTAGGAGACCAGTTGCCTGACCATTGATCGTAGACGCTTTTATCCGACACGCCATCCGACTTGGGCGCTTTCACCCGATCCCACAGCTCCGTCTTGAGGCCCTTGCCAACATGTGCGCCATAACCACTATCAGTTTTGAAAGTCTTGGTGTTGGAGTTGGAGCGCTTGCCTACACCCGTCAGATAATCAAACGGCGCGATGCCATAGGTGCTGCCACCGCGACCTTGCTCCATATCATCGCCTTCTTTCAAAAACGCGGCCGATGCTGCCTTCGCTTCCGCTTCCGTTACGGTAGGGCACTCTACCTTCTGCCCTCCGGCGGTGCAGCGCTTCTCTGCAGCAACAGCAGACGCACTCCCCCACATCATGCCTAAACTTGTTAATGCGATTAGGCCTATTTTCAACTTGGCATTCTTCATTTTCTATTTCTCCCTCTTTAGACCACCCCCGCAAGGGGATGGCCGGTTATCATCCGTATCTGCGCGCAAAGAGTAAATTACAGACCCTTCACACGTTCCGCTACAGTAAGTTGACCCTCTTCCAGCAAGCCTGGCAGTTTTTGCGCTTCAGCATAGTCACCCACAGCAAGGTTGGAAGGCCCTTTCTTAGGATCGTCAACAAAGAACGCGGCTCTCATTTCCAGATGCAACGGTCCGCAGAAGTGCGTACAGAAGATTTCATATTCGCCGGCAATATCCGCCGTAAACTCATGCACTCCGGTCACTCCGCGTGGCAGATCCATATTGGACCTCTGACCATAAGGGCCATAGATGGTCAAACCCATCGTGACATCAGGATTCTTGGTGATACCGGACGCCTTGTCGATGTTGGTAGCAAACAACCGCACCTTGTCGCCCTTGTTCACCCGCACTTGGCGAGGAATGTAGCCGTAGCTGAAGGCCTTCATGTGAACTTCCTTGACGCCATCAACAACCTTGACGCCTGGCGGAGTGGTTTCCTTAGGAATAAAGTACCTTCTTGACAGTGCACGATGAGGAGGATCAAGCAGATCAGTTCTGCCAGTTATCAACCCGCCCTGCTCTGCCTCGCCCTTGGTCCAATCCTTGATCAGATAGGCCATCAGACCCTTGGCGTTATGCGGCTCGCCATCCACCGGCATGATCTTCAAGGTCTTGCCGTAGGTTGGGCTCTTCTCCCGCGCATCCCACATCTCGAAGTTAACCGGGAATACGATACCAGTTGGGTTGAACAGGCCCGTCGAGAACTTGTTCAGAGCCATCACATAGGAGTTATCCGGGCTGATGGAAATATGGCCCGTTCTATAGTGGGTAGGTATTTCGTCAACCACTTCAAGCTTTGCGTATGATACTTTTACGTTGGCATCCGCCACGAAACAGCTCTCATAGACGTACTTGGAAGTCAGACCATCGGGGCTATCAATGCCAGCCCGGTAGGAACCGCCATCCTTGTTATACACGTCCATTACCGAATGCAGAGGACCTGCGCAGGTAGGAATTACTTTCTTTACCGCCAGCTTTTCGACATCGATGACAGTCATGGTTGCCGAGAGCTTATCGCTCACTACCACCAGCGTGCTTTCCGGATTGATGTCCGTACCATGCGGGTTCTTGCCTACCGGTATTTCCTTGATCAGCTTGAAAGGGCTGGTGGAAAACACACCCACGGTAGAATGGTAATAGTTACCCGCAAAAACATACTTGCCATTCCTGGTAGCATCAATGTAGTCCGGAGCGCTCGGGGCAGGACCCCAGTCAATCACTTCGGTTTTGCCTGACTTGATGTCGATCTTGGCCATCTTGCCGCTATATTCACCCGTTGCAAACAGGTTCTTGCCATCGGTACTCATGGCAATATGGTGAACCCCGAACGGGAAAGGCAGCGCGATGACTCTTGCCAAATAGCCTGTTTGAAGATCAAACTCGCAAACTGTGTTAGCGCCCTTGTCGTTCAGGTAGACGTATTTGCCATCAGGCGTTCCGTTCTTGTTACCTTTGTTAGATCCGCCGAATGAAATTTCGTGCGTGTCAACGCCGCAATCAATGTGGCGATAGGTCTTGAAACTGGGGATACCGATTACCGCCATCTTGCCGTCCACACCGCCGGACGAGTACAGGATCATCGGATCATGAAGTGGCGAATCCTTGCCATCCGGAACCGCATTCTGCCATCCTGGGATGACCTCTGGTTTGTCTGCAGCATTAGCTGCACCTGACATCAAGCAACTCGCTGAAAGAGCGACTGCTATAAATAACTTATATTTGCCTTGCATTATTACCTCCCATGTACGCAACCGCTTAATAATAATTAGGATAGCGCGATGTTGCCGCCGACCATTACCCTGACATCCACTTACAACGCTACAAATGCTCTTGCTGCTTACTACACTACTTTAATACTCTTACTCGACACGGTGACTTTGCGTCCAACCACTCCCGCCTAAACTGCGGCGTTTTGACGCACCTTCATCAGGTTCGAATATTTACATCGTCCGATCCTTGCGTATTTGATCTAAATCAAAATAAGTGGAAAATAATTTCACTTAAATTCACTTAAGCTTTCCAGTTGCCGTCCAAATATGTTAGCTTACGCATTGCTGTCGTATTGGCTCCTGGTTGGCCCGCCGTAACGCCGTCTTTAATCTTTCTGTTGGAAGGTGAGCCGGGTCTGACGGCCCGCGTGTTGCTGACCTGGTTCGGATGCGACGGAATGTACCGTATCAAAGCGCTGCCAGCGTGCAGGTCAGCAGATCCTATGAGGTGCGAAGCTCCAGCCGTTCACGACGTATCAGTCGTACAGTCAAGTTGCCGGAGCTTTCCATACGCGCGAATTCCATAACGGGGTTTGGCGTAGACATCATCATGTCTGCCTCTCTTCACGAGTTCTGGCCGTGCCCTTTTTTACATGTAACCGGGGGTGGTCATGTCTCATCTTGAAAAACCTGACAAAGAACTGGAATTACTGCGCACAGCCCTTTCGCTGGATCATACTCTGTTCACCTTTCAGCGGCATACATCACGACCCAAAGGCTGTATTCGGGTGGACTGCTTCGCGTCAAAGGGAGCGGGCAGCCTGGGGCTAACGAGGATAACCAGCCTCGTAGCCGGTGTACTCAAATACCAGCGGAATGTTAGCGGGTTGCCCATGAGCAACGGGGAGGATGTCGATCGTAATCTTGTCGTCGCGTTGTCCAAAAAACTCAAGCTTGACCTTAAGCACGAGAAACTGAATTCAAATAACCACTGCTGTTCCATGTTGTTTTTTTAATTGTAAAAAAAAGGAGTTCAAAATGTTTGCACGAATATTATCGGTGCTTTTATGTGCGCTGTTTATTTTCTCTGGTTCCGCAATGGCCAAAGAAAGGAGCGGGGAGATCGAACTTGCCGTTACCATCGCGGCCCCGGATGACAGCAAGGATGTCAGGGTCTGGATCCCCTATCCCGTCTCGAACAATGAGCAGGATATATCGAATGTCAGAATAAACGGCAACTTCACACAAAGCGGCATTTATGGCGAGAAAGAAACCGGCAACCTTGCCCTTTATGCCGAGTGGACAACGCCAACCAAAGACCGGGCCATTACACTGACCTTCGATGCTACGGCCAGGGAATTGATGAAGAAAGATTTCCCCGCAGTGGAACCCGCTATTCCTGTTGAGATTAAGGAGTACCTCAAGAGCACCGCGTTCATTCCGACCGATGGCAAGGTCAAGGAAATTGCCCTCAGCATAACCAAGAGCAAACAGAAGATTAGTCAAAAGGCTCGGGCCGTTTACCAGTGGGTGGTCGAAAATACGGTAAGGGATCCGGATGTGAAGGGGTGCGGTACCGGAGAAGTTGAAAAAGTGATCGCAAAGAGGGGCGGGAAGTGTGCCGATATAAGCTCGGTCTTTGTTTCAGTTGCCAGGGCGGCCGGGGTGCCGGCACGGGAGGTATTCGGTCTCAGGCTGGGCAAGAAGGATGACGAGGATATGACTGGCGGGCATCATTGCTGGGCCGAGTTCTACGTGCCCGGTTACGGCTGGGTGCCTGCGGATGCTGCTGACGTCAGGAAGGCTATGTTGGTAGATAAACTGGATCTCAAGGGCGCTCAAGACAAAATTGATTATTATTTTGGTGGCGTTGACGAATACAGAATTGCTCTGGCCAGAGGCGGCAGGGGATATTACCTCAACCCGCGCCAGAATGACGGCCCGCTGAACTACTTCATGTATCCCTATGCCGAGGTGAACGGGAAGTCTCTTGAATGGCTGGCAGCTCAGACCGACCTGAAATACAAGGTCAAGTTTAAGGCACATTGATTGAGCTTTGCACAATCCTGAATCCGGCAGTTGAGAACAGCCCCCCTTCTATACGCCCGCTGTGCGGGCTACTGATAGAACTACTAGCCATCTGACTAAGCCAGCAAACAACGCTGGCAAAGTCATTGGTTATCAGGGTCGGCTTGATAAATACTCCTTCGTTCTGCCTTGCCGGTTTCTCTCAAACTCGCGTAAGGCGTAGGGCGTAGGGCGTCAATAAGCGAAGCACATTGCGCCGGATGACAGATACATACGGCGCAATGCAATGTCCGTTGGTTATTGCGCCTAACATTGGCTACGAATGGTTCTTAAGCAATTCTCCCAACATCTTCCGCACCGGCGTCGGAATCGCCGCCTGCAACGCCTCTTCCACATCCAGCCACACGCTGCCCGGTTGTTGCACCCGTTGCGGTTTGTGCAGCACGCGCAACAGCACCGGCGTGATGTGCAATTTGAAATGGGTGAAGGTGTGGGTGAATTCGGCAAGTTCGATTCGTTCGCTCACCTTCATACCGTTACGCTGAACGTAATCCGCCACCTCGCCCTGCCCATCGTCCAGTTGTGGTGGGCACCATAGCCCGCCCCAGATGCCACTTGAGGCGCGCTTTTCCAGCAGAATGTCATTGCCGTGCATGAGCAATAAAAAAGTGCTATGCCTTTCCGGCACGGTCTTGCGTGGTCGCGCGGTGGGCAGTTCGGCGATACGCTCGGCC
This sequence comes from Gallionella sp., assembly GCA_030645955.1. Next base: position 6,028 of record JAUSMR010000013.1, read on the forward strand.
TGCAACGCAACGCAATCGGCCTGTACCGGACACTTGCCGCACTTCGGCTTGCTGCGTGTGCAGACGGTCGCGCCCATATCCATGAGTGCCTGGGTGTAGGTGGCGACATCGCGTTGCGGCAATAATGCCCCGGCTTGCTGCCATAGTTGCGTCTCTACTTCTTTATTACCCGCCCAACCTTCGATGCCGCAGTAGCGCGCCAATACGCGCTTGACGTTGCCATCCAGTATCGCACGGCGTTCGTGCCGGGCCAGTGCGCAGATCGCGGCGGCGGTGGAACGCCCGATGCCGGGCAGTTCGAGTATCTGTTCGAATTCGCGCGGGAATTCGCCGTGATGTTTTTCCACAATGATCTGCGCGGCGCGGTGCAGGTTGCGTCCGCGCGCGTAGTAACCGAGGCCGCTCCAGTGCGCCAGCACTTCGTCTTCGCTCGCCGCTGCGAGCGTGTCTATGGTCGGGAACGAGGCGATGAAGCGCTGGTAGTAGGGTATGACGGTGGCGACCTGTGTCTGTTGCAGCATGATCTCGGATAACCACACGCGGTAGGCATCCGCGCCCTGCCAAGGGAGGTCGTGTCGGCCATGTTGTTTTTGCCAGCGGATCAGGCGGGAAGCGAAGTTGCTCATTTCGTTGAGTGGCCGTTCATATTTCGATACATCTTGCTGTGCAAGATACTGATGAAACTGTTAGCCATTCCCTCAGGCAACCAAAAAACGGTTGCCGGGTGGTTGGTTATCAACAGGAACAGATCCTGGATTATTTGAACAATCCCTTCAGGCCCTTCTTCAACTCTTCCTGCAGCCTGGTTTTGGCTTCTTCCCTGGCCTTGTCTTTCAGTTCTTCCTTCTTGGCTTCGAGCTTCTGTTTGGCGACGTCTGCCAGCAGCGCGCCATAATCCAGCTTGAATTTGAGCGCAGTATAAGGGCCGCTCAAATACACCGGCAAGGTGGCGGTGCCGCCTCCTTCGGTCTTGGACATGGTGACCCTGGTCGTGTAATTCAGGCTGTCATTGCCGATGTCGATGTCGCCATTGCCGGCAATGCGCAGCATCGGCGCTTTCACCGCGAGGTCATCGTTGTGCGCCACGCCGTTGCTCACCTTGAAACTGGCCTTGAATTCGCTGAACTCGGTCTTCTCGTCCTTGTTCATGCCCATGGTCTCCATCGAGCTGCTCTTGCCCAGCGACTGCACTCCCTGCACCAGCTTGGGCAGGTTGATACCCTTGACGGCACCGTCAGCCAAGTTCACCGCCATACTGCCGTTCAGCGCCTTCTTCAAGGCGCTCACCAGGTTGCCCTGCGTGGCAAGGTTAAGCGTGATGTTGCCCTTGCCCTCGAGGATGTCGAGATCGGCCACATCCTTGAGCAGCGGCGCGATATTGATGCCGGTGAGGTTGCCGTTGACCGCAAAGTCCGGCGTGGCCGGGGCGGCATTCACCGAGGCGCTGAGCTCTGCGCTGCCATGGTACAAATTAACCGACAGCGGATTGATGTTCACCTGCCCGTCATGCGCCTTTACATCCAGACGTACCTGGCTGGTTTTCACGTTCGCCACTTTGAACGAACCGATACGCAGACTGCCGTCCAGTTTGAGCGTGCGCAGCGCGGACAGATCCAGCGGCTGCTCCGGCTCCTTTAATTTCGGCGCGGCGGCGGCGGGTGCTTTCGGCAGGTACATATCGGCATCGAATTGATCCACATCCACATCGAAACTGATCGCCGGCTTGGCAAAACCCTTCACGCCGACCTTGGCCTTGACCCTGCTTTGCAACAGCCCGCCGGCAAGATTCGCCTGCACGCTTTCCTTTACAGCATCGACTTGCACGCTGCCCTTCATTTCGCTGCTCACCGATTTGTTCGGCAGCTTGTCGCCAGTGGCTTTCACCGCAATGACGAGGTTGCTCAAATTGATTTGCTGCGCCTGAATACTGCCGGACACCGGCGAACTCAGTTTGACCTTGAAGGCTTGCCCGGGCTGCTTCACATCCAGGTCCAGGGACAGCGCACTGATCTTGAAGGATTGCTCATTGCCTTCCACACCAGGCAGCGATGCGCTGGCGACGACATTTCCGAAAGCTCCGTCCAGCCTGGCTTTCAGCGTCAGCTTGCCACCGGAGAATTTTTTCCCGGCAAGGCTGAGTCGCGGGGCATCCAGCGCGGCCTCGAAGCTGTCTTTGCCTTTCATGCCCGTTGCCTGCAAAGAAAATTTCTGCGCGCCAAATTCCCCGGTGGATAAATTAGCGCTCGCATCGCCGCTGGCCTTGAGCTTCAGATCGCTCATGTCGAGAGCCGATCCGCTGGCCTGCAGGTCCAATCCTTTCAACTGGAAGCTTTGCTTTTCAGGATCAAGGGTCAATGTGGTCTTGAGTTGCGCGGCAATGTCCACCTTGGGCTGGGGCAGCTTCATTTTCAAATCCAGATTAAGCGCGCTGGCCTTGAAAGATTTCAAACTGCCTTCCAGGCCGGGCACCGAAAGGACTGCCGCGATATTGCCGGAAGCGCCATCCAGTTTGGCATTCAGCGCCAGCTTGTTACCGGAGAGCTTATTTTTTGCGAGGCTTAAGGCCGGCGCATTCAGCGCGACATCGAAGTTATCCCTGGCCTTCACGCCCGTCGCATTCAGCATGAATTTCTGCACGGAAAATTCCTGTGCAGCCAGATCGACGCTCGCATCGCCGCTGGCTTTTGCCTGCAGATTGCTGATGTCGAGTACCGCGCCGCTGACCTGTAGCTCCAGCCCTTCCAGCTGATATTTCTGCCTGTCCAGATCAAACGTCAGCGTGGTCTGGAGTTGAGTGTTGATATCCAGCCTGGGCTGGTTGGCCTGCACGCCCACTGACATTTCAATTTTGCCCGGCACGCCAACGGCGATGCGGCCGGTCTTGAGGTTCAGATTCCTGATGTCATATTGCGCACCGGTCTCTTCATCGCGATAAGTCAGGCTGGTGTTCGCTATCGACACTTTGGCGATGTCCAATTTCACCTGCGTGCCTTGATCCGTTTGCTTTTCGTCCTGTTTCTTCTCTTCCTTACCCAGCAGGTCGTCGATGTTGGTCGTGCCGTCCTTGTGCCTGACCAGTGTGGCTTTCAGCCCGCTCACCGCCACTTCGTTCACCACCACCTGTTTGCGCAACAGCGGCATGAAGGCGAGAGAAACGCGCGCTGAATCTATCGCCGCGAATTCTTTTGCGCTCTTGAACTCGGACAGGGACACCTTGCTCAGGTTCGCGCCGAGGTCGGGGAAAAACGACAGGCTGATGTCGCCATCCAGTCGCAGATCGCGCTGCCTGCTATCCTTCACTGCCTGGATGATCTGCGGCTTGTAATCGTTTGGATTGAAGGTAACCGCGATGTAAATAATACCCGCCACGGCGATACCGGCCACCGCGCCGGTGCCCAGCAAACCGTATTTGAGGATTCTATTCATGCTCGCCCCTCGAAGAAATATCTGGGGGATTATAGCGGAGCGCGGGCATCCTGCCTGCATGCGGGCAGGATGCCCGCGCTCCCAATCAAATCACTTTCGAGCGGTTGTTGCCGCGCTGGATGATGTGCCAGGGGATGCCGGGGATGGACAGGCGTGCGCGACGGGGCATGGTGGCAAATTGAATGTTTGCGGTGGCGTTATGCTAGCAGAAAAACGTGGTCTGTCCCCTATTTACAGAAAAACGTGGTCTGTCCCCTATTTACAAGCATCACCTTTCTTGTCGTACACAAGGGTTGTTGCGGCGGCCAAAATAATAGGGGACAGACCACGCTTTTCCGCCACACCCGCAGCATTCTCACTCGCCGCTGCACTCGTCACACATCCCATCGCACCCAACAGCAGCGCAACACAGCCGATTTCTGTTCTCATCTCTCTCCCCTTGGCGAGTTATTGTCTCGCACCCTATCCCGCTCGCCCCATCGCGTCAATATGGCTTTACAGCAAGTCGAACTGGTTTTCTTCGTCGTTTGTGCTGTTGCTCGGCCTGCCCGCTTGCCCGCGCCGCGCCCTCCGCCCCAATGCGGTTTCGATCTCGCGCTGGAAGCGCTCGCCGCCCAAGGCAAAGTTGCCGTTGGTGGCATTGCGTATCTGCCCGACGACTTCTTCATCGAGATGCGCCTTGAACAGGGCGCGATAGGCTTCGCGGCGGTTGTTGTCGTCCATTGCGAGCCGTTGGTATTGGTCATGCGGGACGATCAGGCTGCTGGCTTTGCCCAGCGCATTGGTGTGATAGCTCGACCAGCGGTAGTCCTGCGGCTGGTTCACCATCGCTGCGCGCACCGGGTTGAGTTCGATGTAGCGGTAACAGGCCAGCACGTAGTCTTCGGTCTGCGTGAGGCAGGAGCGGAATCTGCCTTCCCACAATGTGCCGCTGCGTTTGTAGGTGCGGTTGATGTATTGCACATAGCGCTGGCCGAGGTGCTTCATCAGCAGGGATGCGCTGTCGGGCCGTTGCGGGGTGAGCAGCAGGTGGACGTGGTTGGTCATCAGCACGTAGGCGTGGATGTCGCAGCCGAACTTGACGGCAAACTCTTGCAGAAAATGCAGGTAGAACTGGAAGTCTTCTTCGGCATAAAAACATACCGAGCGGTTGTTGCCGCGCTGGATGATGTGCCAGGGGATGCCGGGGATGGACAGGCGTGCGCGACGGGGCATGGTGGCAAATTGGGTGTTTGCGGTGGCGTTATGCTAGCAGAAAAACGTGGTCTGTCCCCTATTTACTATGTCCCCTATTTACTATTTATGTGTCCCCTATTTATGCAAACCGTATTTGAGGATTTTATTCATGCCCGCCCCACGAAGAAAAATGTGAGGGATTATAGCGGAGCGCGGGCATCCTGCCTGCCTGCGGGCAGGATGCCCGCGCTCCCAATCAAATCACCTTGGAATAGCGCGCATGCTCCGTGCGGGTGCGCAGGTATTTGTCGAATACCATGCAGATGTTGCGAATCAGCATGCGGCCCTTGGGGGTCACTTCGATCCATTGCGGAGAAATTTCCAGCAGCCCTTCGCGCTCATATTCGCGCAGCTCTTCCATTTCGGTGGCGAAATAGTGATCGAAGTCGATCAGGTAAGCGATGTTGAACGACTCCTTGGATATTTCGAAATGGCACATCAGCGCCTGGATGATGGCGCGGCGTACCAGATCGTCGGCATTCAATTCCAGGCCGCGCATGATGGGCAGCTCATCCCTGTCCAGCGCGTCGTAATAATCTTCCAGTTCGCGGTAGTTCTGGCTGTAGGTCGGGCCGATTTTTCCGATGGCGCTCACACCAAGGGCCACCAGGTCGCAATCGGAGTGGGTCGAATATCCCTGGAAATTGCGGTGCAGCCGGCCTTGGCGTTGCGCCACGGCAAGCTCGTCTTCCGGCTTGGCGAAGTGATCCATGCCGATATACACATAACCTGCATTGGTCAGCTTGTTCACCGCCAGGCTGAGGATATCCAGTTTCACTTGCGGCGCGGGCAAATCCTCTTCATGGATGCGCCGCTGCGGCTTGAATACAGTTGGCATATGCGCGTAATTGTAGATGGACAGGCGATCCGGGTTGGCGGCGATCACCTTGTCCAGCGTCACCCCAAAACCTGCCAGCGTTTGCTTGGGCAGGCCGTAGATCAAATCGATGCTGACCGACTTGAAACCGTTGGCGCGCGCGGCATGGATGACGCGCAGGGTTTCTTCCTCGCTCTGGATGCGGTTCACCGCGCGCTGCACCTCGGCATCGAAATCCTGCACGCCGATGCTGATGCGGTTGAAGCCCTCCTTGCCGAGCAGCGCGATGGTTGCATCGCTCACCTTGCGCGGATCAATTTCAATGGAATATTCGCCGTTCTCCACCAGCTTGAAGTGTTGGTGTATCGCCGCCATGATCTGGCGAATTTCGTCATCGCTCATGAATGTCGGGGTGCCGCCGCCGAAGTGCAACTGCTCGACGACTTGCCCCGGCCCCAGCAATTTCGCCTGCATGTCCATCTCCTTGAGCAGATAACCCACATATTCTGCGGACTTGCTGCGATCCTTGGTGATCACCTTGTTGCAGGCGCAGTAAAAACACAGCGTATTGCAGAACGGGATGTGGATATACAGCGATAACGGGCGGGCGATGCCACCGATCTCGCGCTTTGCCACCCATTGACTGTAACTTTCGGCATTAAAAGCCTCAATGAATCGGTCTGCAGTCGGATAGGAGGTATAGCGCGGGCCATTCTTATCCAGCCTGCGTATCAGCTCCAGGTCCACTACCAGTTGATTGACTGCATTATCCATAAATCCCTCATTGACTTGCTGCCGACTATGCCAGCCAGTCGTCAATATCGGTTTGATATATGTCAAAATCCGTGGCATATTCACTGCTGCAAAATTCTGGATAGCTCAGCATGCAACGATCTGTTACATCCACGCGACTCAAAATAGCCTGTTCCGACTGTAATTTGCGCGAACTGTGCCTGCCTGTCGATCTTAGTGCCCAGGAAATGCAGCAACTGTGCGAGCTCAGCCATGCGAAGCACTCCTATTCGCGCTGTGATTACCTTTATCGCAGTGGGGATAAGTTTGGTTCGCTGTATGCCATACACAGCGGCTCCTTCAAGACTCAGGTATTGCACGAGGACGGGCGTGAGCAAGTGACCGGTTTCCAGATGGTAGGTGAAATCATCGGTCTGGATGCCATCAGCACCGATCGCCATACTTGCGATGCGGTAGCGCTGGAAAACAGCGAGGTGTGCGAACTGCCGTTCAACAAACTGGAAGTATTGAGCCGCAAATTGCCCAGCCTGCAACGCCATCTGCACAAGATCATGAGCCGCGAAATCGTTCGCGATCAGGGCATCATGCTGCTGCTCGGCTCAATGCGCGCCGAAGAACGCCTTGCCGTATTTTTACTCAACCTGTCGCAGCGTTTTGCGGCGCGCGGCTTGTCGCCGACCCAATTCCAGTTGCGCATGTCGCGCCAGGAAATCGGCAGCTATCTGGGGTTAAAGCTGGAAACCGTCAGCCGCGCGTTTTCAAATTTTCAGGATATCGGTTTGATTAGCGTCAAGGCACGCTCGGTGGAATTGGTTGATTTGCACGGCCTGCATGCATTGGTCGGCAAACAGCAGTAAAGCTCAGCATTTGCCAGGTTTTTCGGCTCATCCGGGTAAGGACAAATCCAAAGGCATACTGACAAATCGGCACCATGCGCAATCACTATTTCATGCTGCTGACCGTCACGTGCATTGTCTCCGGCGGGGGCTTATGGCTATCCAAAATGATGGACTGGACAAAAATCTTCGCCACCACCCTGATATGAAAGCCGTTTCCGCGCAACAAACCCAACTCACTCAAGAATGACAATGGAACGCAAACTATACTGGGGCGTCGGCATTCTCTCGATTCTGATTTTCTTGGGCTCGTTTTTCATGCCGGGCAAACCCGACGACAACAGCGGCCTGCCCTGGCATATCGAACACCCCACACCGGACACGACACGTATCTTCGATTTGACACTGGGACTCAGCACCACCAACGAAGCCGAGCAGCGCTTCCGGGAGGAAGCCAAACCCAGTTTATTCAAGTCGCCAAGCGGACAGCTGGTCGCCGAGATGTTCTTCGAGCAGGTCACACTGGCGGGGCTGAAATCCAGAATCGTCACAACCATCGCTGTTCCCGATGCAGAGTTGCGAGCCATGTATGAACGCGGCTTGCGCATGAGCGGCACCGGCAGCGGCAAAAAAATCACGCTGGCGCCGGAAGATGTGGCCAGAGTGCGCGCGCTACCGATCGTCAGCCTGACCTACATGCCGTCGGTTCGTCTGAAAGAAGAAGTTTTCAGCAAGCGTTTCGGCCCACCGGCGCAACGCATCAAGGAAAAGAAAAGTGGTGCCATCCATTGGTTGTATCCGCAAAACGGGCTGGACATCACTTTGGGCGGCGAGGAAAAACCCGTGCTGCAATACGTCCCGCCCAAAGATTTCGACAAACTGGTTATACCCCTGTTGAACAACGGCGAAATCATCAACTAGTTTGTGTGCTTTCTGGATAAGCTGTCATGATGTGCATGTTCAGATGCAGCAACTCAGCTTTGTTCGACAGGCAGTTCATTGCGGGTCGAGAACCTCAATCAACGAACGGCCAGTTGCCGGCTTATGTCTGCGCCTTTGGTTTCCTGCCAGGGCCTACAGGCGGGATATATCCTGCCACCCGATAGAGCATCCCCTCGCTCTTCTTGCCCTTTTCAAACCGGATCAAATGGCACATGATCACTTCACCATTGGCGATTAAATTTGACACACTGGCGCGCACTTTTGCAAGCGAGATACCTGTATCTTTAGCGATCTCCGAATCAAGACGCTCACCGTGCTCTTTCAAGTATTGCAGGATTTCTTGCAACAAAATACTCCTCATGAAGCGCTATTAAACATGCAAACGGCAGTTCGTTGGAAACGAATCACCGTGCCACAGACGGACTCTACCAGAAACAGCCATAAAATTATCGCGGGTCTGGCATCAAACAGACCTACATCTTGTTTGAATTGGAATCGGGATTATTTGCATCGCCTTTATTGCCGGCATCAGAGAGCCCCATCATTTCCTCGTCATCGTCCATCAAAATCCGGCTGGCATTGCCTTCCATGTCTTCGTACTGGCCTTTCTTCACCGCCCAGATCAGCACGGCAAGGAATATCAATCCGAAGAACATCATGCCGGGTATCAAACTGTAGATTACATCCATGGCAACCCCTATTGCTTCCTGAATAAAGTCCGTATGCGCGCCGCATTGCCGATCACCACCAGTGAACTGATCGGCATGGTAATCGCCGCCACCAGCGGTGTCACCATCGCCATCATCGCCAGCGGCACCATGATGGCGTTATACACGAAGGACAGCCCGATATTCTGCTTGATGGTGCGCAGGGTGCGGCGCGACAGCAAAGTCGCCAGCCGCACCTTGTCCAACTCGTTGTACATCAGCACGATGTCGGCGCTTTCCACCGACACATCGGTGCCCGATCCGAGCGCGATGCCGACATCGGCGCGTATCAGGGCGGGCGCATCGTTGATGCCGTCGCCCACCATGGCCACCACCGCACCGCGCTGTTGCAACTGCCGGATCACCTGATCCTTGTCCTGCGGCAACACTTCGGCGATGACTTCCATGCCGCCCAGTTGACGTGCGATGGCCTCGGCAACCGGCCTGCGGTCTCCAGTCAGCAGGGTCATCGCGATGCCCGCCCCGCGCAGCTCGTTTATCAATTGCTGCGCATCGCCGCGCAATTTGTCCGCCAATGCAAACACAGCCACATGCGCATTTCCAGTTGCAACATGTACGCAGCTCATTGCCTGCGTTTCCAGTTCATGCGCCCGCGCCTGCAGTTCCGCATTGAATGCAATGCCGCTCCGCATCAGCCAGTCAGCGCTACCCAGTAACACTATTTGTCCGGCCACTTCCGCCTCCACCCCCAGGCCGGCTGTCGCCTGGAATCCGGCCACAGCCATGTCGCGGTAATTTAATTGTTGCGCCACTGCCTCGGCGACAATCGCCTTGGCCACGCTGTGTTCGCTATACCGCTCCACTGCCGCCGCGCAGCGCAATACCTCCTGCGCCACAGCACCGGTTGCAATGTGAATGTGCGCGACGCTCATCTTGCCTTCAGTCAGCGTGCCGGTCTTGTCAAACACGAAGTGGTTCACCCTGGACAAGGTTTCCAGCACCAGTCCGTTCTTGACCAGGATGCCATGTTTCGCCCCCAGGCCGGAGGCCACCGCAATCGACATTGGCGTCGCCATGCCCAGCGCGCACGGGCAGGTGATGATCAGCACCGAAGTCGCGGCCATTAACGCAATCTCGAAATCCTTGGCGTTCCAGATGAAAAAGGTAATCGTCGCGCATGCCAGCGTGACCAGCACGAACCATGGCACGATGGTATCGGCAAGGCGTTGTATCGGGGCCTTGGAAGATTGCGCTTCTTCGACCAAGCGAATGATTTTTGCCAGCGTAGTATCCTGCAATAGCGAACGCACCTCGACCAGCAATGCGCCATTGGTGTTCACCGTCCCCGCAGAAACTTGCGCGCCGGTTGATTTGCTCACCGGCACGGATTCGCCGCTCAGCATGGATTCGTCCACCGCGCTATGCCCTTCCAGCACGATGCCGTCCACCGGCACCTTGTAGCCGGGTTTGATCAGCACATGGTCGCCGGGTTTGACGCCGCGTATCGGGGTCATCTGTTCATGCCCGTCGTGCATCACGATAGCCACGCGCGGTTGCAATTCCATCAGGCGCTTGGTGGCGGAAATCGCTTGGTGGCGGAACATGCCTTCCAGATAGCGGCCAATCAGGATCACGAAAATCAAATTGGTGACGGTATCGAAATACACCTCGCCGATTTTATTGGCGGTAACCGTGACATAAAACGAATAGGCGTAGGTGACGCTCAGGCCGATGGCGATCGGCATATCCATCGTCAGGTGGCCGCCGCGCAGCCCGCCAAATGCGCCGCGAAAAAACGGGTAGCCCGCATACAACAAGGTCGGCGTGGCCAGCGCCAGCCCGATCCAGTGGAAAAAATCGCGGAACTCGTCCCGGTTCGCGCCGCTATACAACGCGATGGAAATCCACAGCATGTTCATCATGGCGAAGCCGGCGAAGAATAGCCGGTAGAGCATGGCGCGATTGGCTTTCTTGATTACCCCTTCGGCGCTTTCCGGATCGTAGGGCACGGCAGCGTAGCCGATCTTGGCGAGCGCACGAAGCACATCGGACAACTTGCTGCGCCGGTTGTCCCAACGCAAATGCAGCCGCCTTGCGGCCAGGTTGACGTTGGCCGATTGCACGCCGGGCACACGCTGCAAGCCGCGCTCGATAAGCCACACGCAGGCGGCACAGTGGATACCCTCGACGAGCAGGTGAATGTCGCGCACATCGCCGGAGCAGGTGGTGAATTCCTGCTGCACTTCGTCGAAGTCGTAGATTTCGATGTCTTTAGGAAGCTCAGGTGGCGGGGCAAGCAACGTGCCTTCCGGGGTGCGCTGGTAATAGCCTTGCAGCCCAGCTTCAAAAATGGCGCTACATACCAACTGGCAGCCGAAGCAGCAAAACCGCCGTTCCGCGCCGTCAAGTAGCGCGCGATAACCCGCCTCGGAAGCGATGGGCAAACCACAATGGAAACAATTATCGTTCAAGGGACAGAGGACAGAGGCCAGAGGGCAGGCCAGCAACCAATCTTCCTGATGCATAATGCAGGTTCAATTTGGTCAATGGCACTGAATCAATTTGGTTCATAAATTATATTTGTATCGTTTATAGATTCTGGTTCGCCTGTCAGATGGGCACAGGCAAGAACCAAAATCGTCGCGCAACAAGCCTGGCCTGAGCCTGATATAACTACTGATAAGGCTACTAGCCCTCTGACTAACCCAGCAGAAGACGCTGTGCAAGTCATCGGTTATAGCCATTCCACTAGGCTGTCAAAAAACAACAACCAAGTGGCTGGTTATGTCGAAGCGGTTGTGCTCCTGCGTTGGATCCGATTTATCTTCGTTCGTTGGGCACGCTGCTCCCTTCGACTATGCCCAGGACATGCTTTGCCCAACCTACGGTAGGGGCACGGCGCGCCGTGCCCCTACTTCCCATTTTTGGCTCCAGCAGAGGGTACATAACTAAACCGTATCAAGCCGCTCGAAACCGGTGAACTCCCCCTGACCATCCTCGATTTCCACCCGCTCCACCCGCGCCCTGCCGTTGCCGATCCGGCACCAAGCGACCAGCGCTTCGACCGCAATTTCCTCGCCCTGAAGCATGGCTTCCACAGACCCGTCGCGGCGATTTCTTACCCATCCGAAAACTTCGAACGCTTCTGCCTGCTGGCGCAGCGAATCGCGGTAATAGACGCCTTGCACCAAGCCGTAAATTCGCAAATGTTTGGTGATTTTCACGCCGGTCGCCGGATACTCATAAGTATGCAAATATGGAGCCGTTTCATCGTTCCCATGCTCCGCGTGGGAACGGGTTCGTAAAGTTCTGCTATAAGCAAATAATCAATTCTGCGTGCAATTACCTGTGACGCAGAGCGTCAAAACCTCGTTCCCACGCGGAGCATGGGAACGATAAGATTCTGGGCATTCATTAGCATCACGACGGATACTCCCCGCTTCTCATGGTTTCGGATGGAAGTGGAGTAGCGCACATATCGATCCGCAAGATTTTCCCGTTCTTTACCGTAGCAAACACAGTAGCTATCAGATTTTCTTTTTCACCCTGGGCCGTTACAACACACTCGTTATGACCCCATGCCGAGACGATCACCATCTCTGCGTAGGCGCGGATATCCGATTGCTTGAGCGCAAGCAACTGAGATTTCATGTAATCGAGAAACTCTTGCTTCGAAGTGATTTCTCCAATCATCCATTGCGATGAATAACGAAAATTATCTTCCAGCAACGGTTCGATGTGCGATGCATCCAGCGTGTTCATCATTCGCGCATAAGCGCGTAATGCGTCAACTTCTGTTAGTTTCATTTGCACCTTCCTGCATTAAAAAATCCCGGCCATTCTATCAGTCCAATTGGGTTATAAATCGTCAGCGTCAACTGACATTTTGGCAGTGCTATTACTTTCCTCTCCCTTATAAAGAGAACTGATGATAGTTAACCGCTGCTGCCTGCCCTCTGCCTTTCGTCACGGCGCGGTCGCGACCATAATTTTATTGGTGCCGACCTCAAATATATCTTTTTCGCGTTTGACGCGAATGTGCAACTCCCAGTAGCCTTTGAGCGGGAAGTTTATGTAACCCTGGTAGTTGCCCGGCGACACTTCCCTGAAAGCCGTGCTGAAGTCCTTGCTCTCATCCGATGCGCGATAAACTTCCACCTCCATGGTTCCATTGACCGGCACGCCTTCACGGTCCACCACGCTGATTTCGTATCCTGCAGGCGAACCCGCCACGATAGACTTGGGTTGCTTGATGGTGGTTTTCCAGGCAAGCGCTTTTTGCACTTGCAGCCCGCTCACTACGGCGGCATTGGATTTGCGATCCTTGGTGCTGTAATCCCTGTCTGTCAATGTCGAACGGTTGTGCGTCGCAAACCAGATAAAGGTGCCATTCACCCCCAGCACCAGGATAATCGCCGCGATCATGCCGAGCAGCCAGGGGTTGCGCAGTCCGTTTTTGTTTTCCTGTGAAATCATTTCATGCTCACTCGGTAGTTATCAAATCACGGCTTGGGGCCGTTGAACCTGGTCTTGTATTCCGCGGCAATCAGCGGGTCTTCAACACTCTGAACGCGGAATTCTATCGGTGTCACCTCCCTCTTGATATTTTCACCGCGCGCCTTGACGAAGATGGTAAAGGAAGTGCCGCGACCGTGATGCGTCAGCAAGGGTTTTTCGGCGCCAATAATTACCTGATCCTTCACGCCGCCCTCCGCCGCAACAGTCACAAATAAATCCTGGTCGGTTTTGTTGAGCACCTTGAATTGATATTTATTCTGGATCGAGCCGTCACTCATTCTTACAAACAATGGCTGGCGCTCCGGGATCACTTTCAGCGTCATCGAACCCAAATGCGTCAGACCGTAAACGATGCCGCCAAAAGCAAGCAGGATGATGCCAATGTACACAAATGTGCGGGGATGCTGGTACATCTTCTTGACAGGCTTGCCTTCCAGCTCATCCAGTGACGCATAGCGTATCAACCCGCGCGGTTTGTTAACCTTGTCCATGATGGAATCGCAGGCGTCCAGACAGAGGCCGCAAGTGATACAGCCCAATTGCTGTCCATCGCGGATGTCTACTCCGGTCGGGCATACCTGCACGCACTGGTAGCAGTCGATGCAATCGCCCTGTGCCGCGCTCCCCTCGGCTACGCCCTTGCGGTGCAGTTTGCCGCGCGGCTCGCCGCGTTTATAGTCATAAGCCGGCAATATCGTTTGGGAATCCGTCATCACTCCCTGAATGCGGGCGTAGGGACAAAGCCAGAAACAGGTCTGCTCGCGCAAGAAGCCAGCGAGGATATAAGTACCCAGGAAAAACATGAGCAGCACCACCCAGCCGACCAACGGCAACTGAAAATGCACCAGCTTGTTCCAGTATTCAAATGCATCCACAAACCAGATTGAAAAACTGATGCCGGTAAACAGGGAAATCACTATCCAGATGAAATGCTTGATGGTTTTCTTGCGGATCTTTTCCAGGTTCCACGGGGCGGCATCCAGCTTGCGGCGTGAGTGGGGGGCGCCCTCGATTTTTTCTTCTATCCATACGAACCAGTCGGTCCATGCAGTCTGGAAGCAGAAATATCCGCACCACACCCGTGACGCGACCGATGTGACGGCGAACAAGGCCATCGCCAGCAACAGCAGCAGCAACGACAGCATCCAGATGTCCTGCGGTAATATCGTCAGATTGAAAAAGTGAAATTGGCGATGCTCAATATCGAACAGGATGGCTTGCTTGCCGTTCCAGCGCAGATAGGGTCCGAGAAAGAACAGCAGCCAAAGCGACTGGGTAAAGTTTTTGGCTGTGCGGAAAAAACCCGGCATGCGTTTGGCGTGTATGGTCTTACCGCCCGTGTTCACATTCCAGTGTTCGAATTCCTGATAGATGCCGGTGACCGAGCCGGATTCCTTTTGCTCTGCTTCCTTGTTCACACTCTCACTCCTGACTGGCTTGGCGGGTTATCTGGGGTTTTGCTATTCAAAAATCAATAGGTGAGCATTGTAACCACTGTTACTGCGATTCCTGCTCGAAAACCGTCTTGTTTGCGGGATGAAAAAAGGAGGAGATTTGGCTCCCCTCCTTCTTTCACGCGGACGCAGAACTTGCTTGCCCTTCTCGCCCATGGTTGCATTCCCGGAGTCATGTGACGCAGCCATGCCGACACCGTAAATTCACCAGCCACGCTGTTGATTACGCCCCAAATGCCATGTCCTGATTCATCTGATACTCTCCTTCAGCGCATATGCGCACAGGGTTTTATCCATGCGGGCACATATTGCTTACTTTACCGTTACTGGAACAGGTGTTGCAGCTGCAGCTTCTGCGGGTACATCGGCTTGTCCGCCGCCGAACTTGTATACATACACTGCCAGCTTTTTCATTTCGGCCTCACTCAATTTGCCGGCTTCCTTGAAGTTGGGCATCTGGGCGATCCGCGCTTGCGGATCTCCAGAGTTTACACCGTAAGCAATGGTGTGCTTGATACCTTCAAGAGAGCCGTCAAACCGCCATATCTTGTCTGTCAGATTAGTCGAGCCCATGGCTTGTATACCGTGCTCATCTGCGCCATGGCAAGCGGTACAGTCGCTTTCCATGAACACTTTTTTTCCGGCGGCAACCGCAGGATCAGCATCAGCCTTATCCTTGCCCTCTTCGCTCAACGCCTTGACGAAGTTCGACACATCGTCAATTTGCTGTGCAGACAAACTGTCCTTATGTGCCAACATCATCCCTTGACGTCCGCCGACGATGGATTCGTAAATGTTGTCGATCTTGCCGCCGAACAGCCAATCATCATCGTTCAGGACAGGCGCAAACAGACCTTGCCTGTCGCGTGTGCCGGCGCCGTTCTGTCCGTGGCAGGCGGCACAGTTGTCGCCGAACAACACCTTGCCGGAGCGGGTGACATACTCCGTCAACTCACTGTCTGCCAGTATGGCTGCCGGTGCCATGTCCTTTAGCTTGGCTTCGAATTTACCACGCACTGCATCCACTTCGCTCTTCTCGGCTTCCATTTCCTTGATCGCCGTCCAGCCGCCAATACCCTCAAAAAAGCCTCCTGTCGAAGCAAGCGGGATGGAGGGATAGTATATAAAATACACAACTACAAACAGCGCACTGGCGGCCAAACCCAACATCCACCATCTGGGCGGCTGATTGGTAAGATCCGCCAAATCGGCGTCCCACACATGCCCGGTTGTTGGCACACCCGATATATCGTGTTTCTCGCTCATTTTTTTTCTCCCATACTGATATGGTCTTCGTCATCCAGCGCCATGCTGCGCTGCGACTCAAACATGTCTTTGTTAGCCGGACGGAACACCATGAAATAAACTGCCGCCATGCCGATGAATGCAATCAGAGAAAAGAACACTCCGATCCAGTCATTCACGGACATGGCGGCAACATCCATGCCCAAGTATCCCAGCAACTTAATCACGGTAATTCACGCCTTCTTCGAACTTGATGTGATTGCCCAAACCTTGCAGGTAGGCAATCAGCGCGTCCAATTCGGTCTTGTCGTCCAACTGCGCTTTCGAGCCGTTGATGTAGGGATCCGTGTAGATAGTCTTGGGCACCGGATTAAACGGCATCATGGTCATGACCTTCATGGTTTGCACGGTTTCAGCCACGTTTACCTTGTTTTTTTCCAGCCAGTAGTAGTTTGGCATGACCGACTCTGGCACCACATCGCGCGGATATTTCAGGTGGCGGCGATGCCACTCGTCCGAATACTTGGCTCCAACACGGGCCAAATCCGGACCGGTGCGCTTGGAGCCCCACTGGTAGGTGTGATCGTACATGGACTCTTCCGCAATCGAGTAATGTCCGTAACGGTCTTTCTCGTCGCGGAACGGCCGTATCATCTGCGAATGGCACAGGAAACAGCCTTCGCGGATGTAAACCGCACGCCCGGCCAACTCCAGCGGTTTGTAAGGACGCACGCCATCGCCGGGCCGCCAGTCTTCCAGCGTTTTGTGCTCTGACGTGGCGGGATTCCAGACTATCTTGTCCATCGAAATGACATTGCCTTTGCCATCTTTATGGGCCGTGCCGTTATAAGTACCGTCTCCGCCGCTCACCGCAGTATTCGGCAAATAGAACAACGGCACAATTTCCACAATACCGCCTATCGCCACGGCGATAGCGGTCAAGACAAACATCAGGACGGTGCTGCGCTCAACCTTGTCCTGTAATTTGGTCGAATAAATTTTGTCGTGATCAGACATGTTCACTCCTTATGCGTTGGCAGGTACGGCTTTGGCATCGCGCACGGCACTTGCCTGGCGCACGGTCATAACGATGTTGTACAGCGCTATCCACGAACCCAGATGGAAAATGACCCCGCCGACGGCACGCATCGCATAGTAGGGGTGCATCTCGGAAACAGATTCAACGAAGGTATGGGTCAGCGTGCCGTATTCGTCATAGTCGCGCCACATCAAACCCTGCATGATGCCGGACACCCACATCGCCACGATGTAAACTACCGTGCCGATGGTTGCCAGCCAGAAGTGCGTATTGACCAAACTTTCAGAGTACATTTTTTCCACACCCCACAGTTTTTTCACCATGTGGTACATCGCGCCGTAGGCTACCATCGCTACCCAGCCCAACGCGCCGGAGTGCACATGACCTATTGTCCAGTCGGTGTAGTGAGACAAGGCATTCACCGTCTTGATCGACATCACCGGGCCTTCAAAGGTGGACATCGCATAGAACGCCAGGGAAACCACCAGAAAGCGCAGGATATAGTCGGTGCGCAGCTTGTCCCATGCACCGGACAGCGTCATCATGCCGTTCATCGCGCCACCCCAGGACGGGATGATCATTGCCAGAGAAACGGCGGCGCCCAATGAACCGGTCCAGTCAGGCAACGCGGTATATTGCAGATGATGCGCTCCCAGCCATACGTAGCCGAAGGTTAATGCCCAGAAGTGCAGTACGGACAGGCGATAGGAAAACACCGGGCGACCCGATTGCTTGGGCACGAAGTAATACATGATGCCCAGAAAACCACTGGTCAGATAAAAGCCCACCGCATTATGGCCCCACCACCATTGAATCATGGCATCTTGCACACCAGAGTAGATCGAGTAGGAATTGGTCAGGCTCACCGGAATAGCCAGACTATTCACGACATGCAAGTAGGTGATCATGATGATCATGCTCATGGTGAACCAGTTGGACACATAGATATGCGAAGTCTTGCGGATCGCAACGGTCATGATGTGATTCAAACCAAACGACAGCCAAACCACTGCAATCAGGATATCAATCGGCCATGCCAGCTCGGCATACTCCTTGCCCTGAGTCATTCCCAGCGGCAGGGTGATCACCGCCAATACGATGATCAGATTCCAGCCCCAGAAGGTGAACCACGCCAGGCCATTGCTCCACAGCCTGGTCGCACCGGTGCGCTGCACCATATAGAAACCGGTTCCCATCAGCACGCAGCCGCCGAACGCAAAAATCACCGCATTGGTATGCAGCGGGCGCAAACGCCCGAAAGTGAGTTCAGGAATGTCGAAGTTCAAAAACGGCCACGCCAATTCCGACGCGATCCACACGCCGAGCAGCGTGCCTACCACAGCATAGATAGCGGCCGCGATGGTGAACCATCGGACCACCTCCATATCGTACTTAATCGGTGTCGCTTGAATTGCTTCCACAGTACCCCCCCTTAGAACCAAGTTAATGACAATGTGATATTTACCCTCCAACCGCGAGACAAAGAACACACTTCTTCATTACATCTTAAACAACCGCACAATCAACATGACCAATACGCCACAAAACAGCTCATTCAGCCTTTGCCGCAATAATGCGTAACATAACTGCAAACATGTAACCATTCACTGATTTGAGTCAACCAAACTGCATTATCACACCCGCAATTCCGACAAAAAAAGTCGGCAACTGTTGGCACAGACAGGCTAGCCACGGGCGATGGTCTTGAGACGAGCCAAATCGTGAATCTGCACTTGCCGCCGTTCGGTGGTCAGCAGTCCATCATCCTGAAAACGAGTGAACACGCGGCACACTGTTTCCTCGGCCATGCCGAGATAATTGCCGATGTCGCTACGTGACATGCTCAAGTTAAACTTGGTGGGAGAGTAATTGCGCTTCTGAAAGCGCCGTGAAAAGCCCAGCAGAAAAGTGGCCAAACGCTCATCGGCATTCTTCTTCCCGAGCAACAGCATCAACTCCTGATTGTCGAGAATTTCATGGCTCATGATCTTGATCACCTGCTGGCGTACGGATGGAACTTCCTCGCAGTACATTTCCAGCACATCAAGGGGCACTTCGCACACCATCGTGGTTTCCAGCGCCTTGGCTTCGCTGGTGGTGTGAATGGCGGCGATAGCAGCCAAACCAAGCAATTCGCCGGGAATGTGAATGCCGGTTATTTGCATCCGTCCGTCATCGGTCAGGACATAAGTTTTGACTGAGCCGCAGCGGATTGCGTAGATAGCGCGCTGAGGCTCGCCAATCCGATAAAGCAAATCGCCGCGCTTGAGCAGCCTGCGGTTTCTGACAATCGTTTCTGGCAGGCTAAGATCGGCATCCGGACCATTCACCTCGCGGCATAAACCAAAGATGCCGCAATCCTTGCAGGTAATCGGGGAACAAACTTCATTAGCCGCAGCGCGTGCGACCGTAGTCTGATCCGACATCATCCGTACAACAGCTGACATGATTATTCACCCAAAAACAATTTTACATAACTGGAACAGGCGATATTTTTATACAAATCAGGTTCGCGCCTTTTGAACATGCCATAGTTCAAATTTAAGTTACAAATGTGAATTTTTGACATTCTTAAAACTTTTATCCGTGCAGCAACTGAATAATAGCTGTTTGACGGTCATTGATGTACAAAAACATTTACCCTGCTTGGCGACAAAAAGGAAATGCCAGGCTTCAACCGCTGCTGACGACACAGAAGATTTCTACGGTTTTGCCCAAAAACTCGCGCGAAACTTTCTCAATACGCCCCGAATAACCGGGCGGCACTCCCTGGAGCAGCAGATCATCCAATAGATGTTAAAAAGCGCTAACTGGGTTGCTCAGAGCAGAAAGTGAAGCCACACTGTGGTTTTTGTGTCCGGAAAACTGCGCTAATTTACCGCGCTGATTAAAGCTTGGTTCCGCCTGTATTATTGTTGAGCCTGAATGATAACAACACCAGCGTGACCAACAACAGCATCGCCACCGCATTATGCAAGACCGCGCCTGCAAGCGACAACCCGATCAGCACATTGGAGACACCAAGCACGAACTGAAGCACAACCAATCCCAGGATGGCCTTGCCAATTTTGTGCAGCCCCTCCACCGCCATTACTTTTGCGGAAAGCCAGCCCAAATATAAAACAGTAAGCAGCGCGCCGAACCGATGCATCCAGTGAATCGCCGTCAGCTTTTCCACGGAAAGCGGAGTAATGAAATTATCCAAGCCGTATGAAAAGTCCATCGGCGGCAGCAGTGAGCCTTTGCAGAGAGGAAACTCAGTGCAGGCAAGCGCGGCGAAATTGGAACTAACCCACCCGCCCAGCATGATCTGAACCAGCAGCAGCGCAATACCAAGCCACGAAAAAGTGCGCCATTTCTGCACCTCGCCGGCATCAAATGTACCAGCCGGTGCCATCTGTTTCAGCGCGATCCAAATCAACAGCGTCAGCATGGCAATCCCGCCCGCCAGATGCACCGAGACGATAACTGGTCGCGGCAGATGGTAAAAAGCCCAAATACCGAATACAGCCAGAAACGCCATTAATCCCAACAACAAGGTTGGAAGCAAAGGCGATTGCCGCAACTCCTTACGCTTCTTCCACGAAAGCCCACAAACTGCGATGGCAAGAATACCCAGCAACTGCACCACCTGGCTATGCAACTTCCACTGCCATGAGGTATGTCCGCGCGCAGCTCCAGCCTGAGGTAGCTGTCTTTCCTTCAACGCGTTTTCCTCATAGCAGGCAGGCCAGTTGGCGCAGCCAAGGCCAGCATCGGAAAGCCGTGCATAAGCACTCAGGACAACTGCGAAAAAGGCGAGCAAAAAGGTCGCCAGAACAAGTTTTAGATACATGCGATATGTTCCTGGTACGCCATGTTCGGAAGGAGAATCTGCTTGGGCAAAACGTGTTTTCTGGATTAATCCTGAGACGCCGTGCTAGCGTCGCAGATTACCGAACAGTAAATCAAGGAGTGCGCCGCCCCCGGGTTAACGTATGTTGAGTGTATCACTTCAAACGCGACGCATAACCCAGCGAATCCACTGCCTGCCAAGCCTTATTTCGGGCAGCCGCTATTATTGATGCTTCTGTCCGGCATGGTAGTCCTGCAAAATCTTGCGCCCTCCAGAATGGTGTTGCGCAAATCCGTACCGATCAGCGTGGCCTCCGTAAGATCAACGCGCGTTAGGTTGGCATTGACCAAGAGGGCCATGACAAATACCGCCCCCTTTGCATTGGCACCTGTCAGATCGGCTCCTTTAAGATTGGCCAGTGACAAATCTGCGCCTGCAAGGTTGGCTTCCCTAAGGTTGGCATCCGGCAAAGAGCTTTGTGACAGATTGGCTTTGGTAAGATTTGCATGCGACAAGTTTGCACCAGTCATATACGTTTCGGACAGGTTGGTCTCTGCCAGGTTGGCGTTGGATAAATTTGCTTTTACCAGGTTAACCTCCGTAATTTTGCCAGCGCTCAGATTGGCTCCCGACAGATTGGCACCCGACAGATCAGCTCCAGACAAATTTGACCTGGTCAAATTAGCGCCGGAAAGATTGACCTTTGGGCAACTTGTTTTTCGTTTGATCTGGCAACCATTGACAGTTTGCTGTGCCTCGGCTGAGGATGAAAACAATATAGCGATAATTAATGACCCGCTTGCAAAAACTTTCACAGGATTCCTCTTTCACATTTAAAGCCGCGCAACCGATAGCAGAGTATTTTTCAATCCAGAAATGAACCTGGAAAAAGCAGTTGGCGGGGTGGTAGGTGCGAATTTATTCGCACTACCAGAGCATCACAACGCATTGAAGCAACATAATATTTTCTGCCAACTGCTTTTTCTAGGATAATGCGCGCGTCAAGAAATCCGGGGCGCGGGGAGCAAGGTCGCTTCTGTGTCACTGCTGTAATACAAAAGCCCTTTCCCCACCCTCACCCTTTTTTATTTTGCAGATGGCAGGATGTTTTACCGGCATGTTTTCCGAGG
>JAUSMR010000023.1 GCA_030645955.1 Gallionella sp.
GGCGGGCACGTCGTCCGCTCGATCGCCAGCGAGTGGTAGCGGTTGACCGTGAACTGCGCGGGCAAGCCGGCAAACACACCCTCCTGCGTGGTGGTGATGACACTGGTCTTGCCATGCATCAGCTGCTGCGCCCGGATGATCTTCGCCCCAAAGGCTGCGCCAATGGCTTGATGCCCCAAGCACACCCCCAAAATTGGCAGCTTGCCCGCGAAGTGCTGAATGGCCGCCACCGAAATGCCGGCTTCGGCCGGCGAACAGGGACCGGGCGAGACCACCAGCCGGTCCAGCTGACCGGCCTTGAGCCGCGCGTCAATCTCGTCCAGCGTGATCTCGTCATTGCGGAAAACTTCAACCTCGGCCCCCAGTTCGCCCAGGTACTGGACGATGTTGTAGGTGAACGAATCGTAGTTATCAATCATCAAGAGTTTCATGGGGTCTCTCCAGTTGAGCATTCAGTTAGCGGGCTGAAACAATATAAATCTATCGCGTCCAGCGGTTTTGGCTTGGTACATTGCAGCATCGGCATGGCTCGTCAGTGTGGTTTCATCGCGGGCGTGATCAGGGTAGATGGCAATGCCCGAGCTCGACGAGATGCTGACCGTCTCCCCTTCAGACAAGATGAACGGCTGCTTGAGCACCTCGTGAATTTTTTCAGCCACCCCGAGCGCATCCTGCGCCGCATCAATGCTGGGCAGCAGCACCACAAATTCGTCGCCGCCAACGCGTGCAACCGTGTCTGACTCGCGCACGCACGCCTCCAGGCGGTGCGCCACCGCCTGGAGCAGTTCATCACCGGCCTTGTGTCCGAATTCGTCGTTGACGGGTTTGAACTTATCCAGATCAATAAACATCAATGCCAAGCGACGGCCGTCTCGTTTAGCATGAACCACCGCCTGATGCAATCGGTCATGCAGCAGGCGCCGGTTGGGCAGGCGGGTGAGCGGGTCGTAAAAAGCCAGATGCTTGATCTCGTCTTCGGCCGCCTTGCGCAGCGTGATGTCCGTGTGGGTGGCGACGAAATTGGTCACCACGCCGTCGTCGTTACGTACAGCAGTGATGCTGAGCCAATTGGGGAACACGCCCCCGTTTTTGCGTCGATCCCAAAGTTCACCTTGCCAAGTACCGTCGCGCTTGACGCCCGCCCATATGGCGGCATAAAACGCGGGGTCATGCCGGCCTGATTGCAAAATCTGGGGCGTCTGCCCCAGCGCTTCTTCTGCCGTATAACCAAAGAGGTCGGTAAAGGCGTGATTGACGCGAAGAATCACTCCCTGTGCATCGGTAATGACCATGCTTTCATGCGACTCGAAAGCGGCGGAGGCAATGCGCAAATCTGCCTCCCGCATCTTGCGTTCGGTGACGTCCTCGGTCGTTCCGATCAGGCGAATGGGGGCGCCCGGATTCGCAACATGCAGCGCCGCCCGGTTGCGCATGTAACGCACCTGACCATCCTGGCGCCGAATCTGAAACGTCAGGTCAAGCGGTTGCCGGTGTTCGATCACCGCCCGGGTTGCAGTCTTGATGCGCTCGAACTCACCCGGCAACAGCAGGTACTGCCAGTCGTCATTACGGGCGGTGACCGCTTGGGGGTCCAGTCCAAACAAATCAAACATCGCCGGGTCCCAGTGGTATCTTCTGGCTGCCGGATCAAACTCCCAAATGCCGACACCTGTGGCCTCGGTTGCCAACTTGAGCCGCTGATTGATCACGCGCTGCTGTACCCGTTGCCGCTGATAAATGAAGAGGCCCACCATGCACAGCAACACGAAAAGCACGTACACCAGAAGCTGGTTTCTGACATCTCGCTGCCAAGGGGCAAACAAGGCATCCCACCCACGGCTGAGGGAGACGACCAGCGGTTTGTCCATGGCCAGGTCAGCCGGCTGGATGGTACGCAGTACGGGTAGTCGCTTGTCTCCAGTGGAGATGGCGATGCCCTCGAAATGGCTGACCGGGCGCTTGCTTTCCAGATGCTGTCTGAAAAAGGAACCCGGCACAGAAACATTCTTCCCAATCACATCGGCCAATGCCGGTTGACTCACAAATATCTTGCCGTCACCGTGCACCAGCATCGACCGCATGTCATCGGTGTAGCGTACCGAATTCAGCAATATCTGGAAGTCCACCGGATCAACCGCTGCAGACACCACCCCTGCGAATTCACCATCGGGGCCTACTATGGTGCGGGTCACGTTGATGACAAAATGTCCCAAGACTGTTTTGAACGGCGAACTAATAAAGAACGTTTTTGGACTCAATGTCCGCAAAGGCCCCTGAAAGTATTCGCGCTGATAAGCATTGATCCCTATCAGCTCTTCACGGTTAGCCAGGGTGACGATCCCCTTGACATCCAGTACCAAAAAGGTGCGCACTGAAGGCATCGATACCTCCATGCTCTTGAGCCGGCGGATGGCACGTTCTCGGCCATTGGGCTGGACCGCCCAATAGGGCAGGTCGGCAATGACCGATTCCAGCGCGAGGTTGATGGCGACCAGCTGACGCGAGAGGTTGTCTTCGATCACCTTCGACTGTGTTGCCAGGCGCTCGCGCTCCACCGCCTCAATGCGCTCATGCTCGCGGTGGAGGTTGAAGACAAGAAAAGCGCCCAAGCCCCCCAGACAAGCGGCCAGCAACAACCAAGGTCGCCTGTACGATAGAAAGCGAGTCACTCCAAGCCTTCTTCGACCAATTCGGATGCCCGCAACAGTGCCCGCGCCTTGGCTTCGGTCTCGCGCCACTCCAGTTCGGGCACCGAGTCGGCCACGATACCGGCGGCCGCCTGCACATAGAGCGTCTGGTCCTTGATGATGCCGGTGCGGATGGCAATCGCCACGTCCATGTCGCCAGCGTAACTCAGGTAACCGCAGGCGCCGCCATAGACCCCGCGCTTGGTCGGCTCCAGCTGGTCGATCAGCTCCATGGCGTGCACCTTGGGCGCGCCGGTCAGCGTGCCGGCCGGAAAGGTGGCCTTGAGCACGTCCATGCTGGTCATGCCGTCATTGAGCGTGCCCTCGACATTGCTGACGATATGCATCACATGGCTGTAACGCTCCACGCTAAAGGCTTCGGTCACTTTCACGCTGCCAATTTTGG
>JAUSMR010000037.1 GCA_030645955.1 Gallionella sp.
CGGGCAGAACGCGCTGCTGTGCGTTGGTTCAGGCTTGCTGTCGTTACTTGATGAATTCATTTCAGCCATGCGGCTGAGTGCTTTGCGTTGTGCGTTGGTCACTGGTATTGCTCCTTATATTAGTTGAAACCCACTGGGATCACCCCTCGCTGAAGGGATCACCCGCTGGACTCCTGGACTGCCAAAACAGCTTCGAAGCGATCATGTCTTGCGCCCGAGTCGTTCTTGAACTCATCGTCGCCGGCGGTCAGGGACTGATCCGCTCGAAAAAACAAAAGGCCACCTCGAAGGATGGCCTGATTGCTTGCTATGTCTGGCTCCCCGAGTAGGCTTCGAATCTACGACCTGCGAATTAACGGTCGTATTCCTAAGCCACCACTGGGGCGGCAATCAATTAAATCAATTAAATCAGTCGCATAATTATACTGCACCTGATGTAAATATGCTGCATATTACCCAGTCTAGTGCAGAAAATAACAAAATCATTTTTTCGCTGGCCTAAAAACGACCAGATCGTTTATGCAAAAAATATTCTGGGTCTGGCCGGATCGATGGAGTCTGACCCTATCGATCCTCACGTGCTGTGGATGGCCTGCCAGATTTCTGGGTGGGCGACGCGGCATGTTTCCTCTTATCACAATTCATCAAAAAGAAATCGACTCCGGTACCTTTGGTTGTTCTCGTGGGCCTGTCATCGATCCATTGGCGCGAAGCATGGAAATATGGCGAACGCGCATACCGGTATTGCCAGCACGATGTCGGTCATGCCATCGCGGCCGTCCGCTTTGCAGCCGCAGCACTGGGTTGGCAGGCGCGTGTGCTGAGTTCATGGAGTGACGGGGATGTCGGCGCCATGCTGGGTGTTGACCGGGATGCAGATTTTGCCGGAACCAAGGTACCGGAGTCGATTTCTTTTTCATCCACGCCATCAGTATCTCTCCAGAAACAATTCGACTCCGGTACCTTTCGGTCTATTGAGGGGAGACCTCAGTACCAGAGTCAATTTCTTTTCATCTGAGTCATCAATTCTCATAAAATAATTCGACTCCGGTACCTTCAAATTACATTTTGCAGACCTCTATTCGGCATGGCAGCGTGGTACAAACGAAAATACCAATGGTCTGCTGCGAAGATACTTCCCGAAAGGCTTCGACTTTAGAAATGTAACTGAGAAATCACTTGCAGAAGCTGTAAATAAACTGAATCATCGACCCCGCAAGTGCCTAGACTATCGGACACCTCATGAAGTCTTCCAGGAAGCTAGACGTGGTGCGGTTGCAATGTGAATCCACTACACCTTCGTGAGCCGATTATTCTTTGTTCAGTACCACGCTAAGCTGATTACTTCCCGGCGTTACCTGCCCTTGCCATGATGCGAAGCCGGGAGCAGTGATTAGCAGTGTGCGTTCGGTTTCCGGCAGATCGCTCGGCACATCGAAGTTAAACCAGCCGTCTTTCAAGGTTTGAGTGGTGTAGCTGGCAAGCCGCAGTTGCGCGCCCGCCACCGCCTTGCCGTTTGCATCCTGCACCAGTCCGCTGAGATGCACCGGAGCCGCACGCGCGGCGAGATAGACGCTTTCTGCGGAAAGCTTCACTTGAGCAATGTGCTCGACCAACTCGTATCCATCGGCATCCAGAGTGACAGTCACTGTCTTGCCACGCTGGTCGGCGGGGATGCCGACAAAGCGAACTTCCCCTTTATCACCAATAGTCTCGCGCCGCCTGTCCGCACCAAGGTCAAGCAACAAGGCCCCGCGATTGCGCAGAACCATGGCTTGACGTCCAGCCTCACCATGCACGAACACCGTTAAATCAAAGCGCGCCACAGGCTGGGGCACTAACCAAAAGCCCAGTACTACCACTACTAACATTACCACCGGTGGCCCACCCAGCTCCAGCTTGCCATTGAGAACTTCGCCCGTATAACTGGCATAGGACTTGAGCCCCAAAAAAAGAAAAACCGCTACCGCCAGCCCCATGGCCAACAGCACGATATACCAGAGATTGCCTATCAAGCCCAAGCGTACCAAAGTTTCCGCTTGGTAAAGCATTAGTCCGAGCAGTAGCAGTGCAACGATTAGCGAAAGTCCAGCACCCAGTAAATATCCACGGATAGTTATGGTAGGTTTAGGCGGCATTGTGTTTTCTCCATATTAAGACTCAAGGCAGAGCATCGAGGTTAAGCTGAACCTTGCGAAGATAAGGTTCATAGGCGGCGGGAGAGATTTTGGCAAAGTCGCGATAGATGTTTAATGCATCCTCATAGGCCTGCCGCGCCTCGGCCATGCGTTTTTCGTCGCGGTTCAGAAGACCCAGATTGTTGAGGGTTTCCGCCACGTCAGGCAAATAAACGTTGGGGTTCTTGTCTGCCAATCCACGACAGAGTTTCAACGCTTCCTCAAAGGCCTGCCGCGCCTCGGTCATGCGTTTTTCGACGAGGTTCAGAAGACCCAGGTTGTTGAGGGTTGCCGCCACGTCAGGCAAATAAACGTTGGGGTTCTTGTCTGCCAGTTCGCGACGGATTTTCAACGCCTCCTCATAGGCATGCCGCGCCTCAGTTATGCGATTTTCGTCGCGGTTCAGAAGACCCAGGTTGTTAAGTGTCGCCGCCAAGTAAAATAAATAAATGTTGGGGTCATTGTCTGCAAATCCACGATAGAGTTTCAACGCTTCCTCAAAGGCCTGCCGCGCCTCGGTCATGCGATTTTCGTCGCGGTTCAGAAGACCCAGGTTGTTGAGGGTCAACGCCACGTCAGGCAAATAAACGTTGGGGTTCTTGTCTGCCA
>JAUSMR010000040.1 GCA_030645955.1 Gallionella sp.
CCCTATCAAACGCATCGGCTTGCCATTCGCGCCCATACCCAGCACCATGCCGCGACTCTGTATCCATTTCCAGGATCCGTCCTTGCATTGCATGCGGAATTCAACGGCGGTGGGGGCGGACAGGCGGTCGAGTTTGCGCTGAAATGCATTCACCACATTGGGTAAATCCTGGGGGTGCACACGTTTTGCCCACTCGCGCGCATCGGCGTGAATTCCACCTTCGTCATAGCCCAGAATTTCACTGCAACGGCGGGAGAAAAAAGCTTCGCCGGTTTGAATATCCAAGTCCCAGACACCATCCCCCGCGCCTTCCAGGGCAAACCGCCAGCGTTCCTCGCTGTCTTTCAGTGCTTCACCGCTCAAGGCTGCGCGTGTCAAAGCATGGGATCGACCGCGTGCCAGCAGAAAAACCAGTGCCCCAAAAAGCAGAGAAATCAAGCCGCCCGCCAGACCTATCAGTGTCGGAATTCTGCGCTCGGAGTCCGACAGGAACTGCCTGTTGGGTTGAAAATCCAATTGCCATTGCCGGCCCTACACGCTCAGTTCGCGGCTGAGCCTGGTGGCATGGATTGAGGTGACCGGCGGTGTCGAAAATAGCGGAACCTTGACGCCAACGGTCGTGTTGTCGAGCGATGAACCACGATCAGACATATCCAGCTGAAGACCTTGCAGACGCCCCTCGCGTTCGAGCTGCTGCACCAGATCGAACACGCGCAGGGTGACGCCCACCGAGCCAAGGAAATTCGAAGCTTGCTCTTGGGCAGGGACTGAATTCTGGCTGCTGCGGAACACCGGTACCCGAATGACGAAACCTGCCCGCTGGGTGGTTTCTTGAAGCAGGTTGAACGGGGCACTGGCCACGGGTTGACCGCTACGTTGTGAGTAGTGCATGGAGGCCAGATTGGCGGGTTGCGCACTGATATCCAGGCCGTGAATGCCTCTGTTGCCGCTCATCGGCCAGAGGTAGTCAGCCACGAAGTACTCCTTGCGCTCCCCAGGCGGGTGAATGGCAAACGCCGGGTAACCCTGAGGCTCGACCGAGGTGTCGGCGCGCACCCGCATTTCAAACTGCTGCTTTTCGGCCGCGGTGACGTAACGGGTAAAGGCGATATTTTTTATGCCCGGGTAACGGGTATCGACATCGAGATGAGAAATGGCATCGACAAAGGAGCGGCGATCCAGTGCCGGATTGACGATAAAAAGCCCGCGCAAGCCAAAAGCGATCTCGGTGTAAGCATCAATCCGGCGAACCAGGGCTTCGATCACTGAGTTGGCCGCCAGGGCGAAGCGCGCCTGTTCGACTTGCTCGGCGGACTCGGCTTGTTGGCGGGCCAGGAAGATGCTGCCCAGCATGCCCAACAAGGCAACACCCAAGCCAAACAGCCACGGGCGCAGTGCCTGTCGAGAGATATCTTTTGTCATCAATTAACTGCGAAATACTTGCCGATTGTGTTCGGCTGATTCTAGTTTTGTGTGTCACCTCTGGGTCCCGTCGAGAATCGGTCCAGTCAGGGTTCCCAGAAACGACACCAGGTCACGTATTTCCTCTTCAGTCAACTTGATGGGTTTGCGCTCAAAGTGACGGGCACGCCCATCCGACAGTTCGGTGTGGCCTGCCACCGCGGCCGGCGCCTTAATGTAGTGCCGGATGGCCTGCTCAGTGGAGGTGAACTGCCCTGCATGCATATAGGGCGGCCGCAACGCCACGTTACGCAGGCTCGGCGTCTTGAACGCAGCCAGCATCGGCGCCTTGTCGGTTGCCATGAACCGCAACTCCTGGCACTGATCGGGTTTTGCATCGCTAAAAGGACCGATGCAGTTGAACTCGTCCTTTTGCACCCTGTCAATCGCA
Organism: Gallionella sp.; assembly: GCA_030645955.1. The sequence goes on from JAUSMR010000040.1 coordinate 1,853, forward strand.
GCGGCGCGACCCGGGTCAGGCTTGGCTGGATCGCGTGGCGGTATGCCTGTGTTGTGAAAGTGCTGGTCCGTCAACAACGGGCCGGCATGGCAGGTCACGCACTGGCCCTTGCCAATGAATACCCTCAGACCGTTGACTTCCTGCGGCGTCAACGCATCCTGTGCGCCGGGGACTTTCGCGATAGTGCCCTCCACGTACCGATCGAAAGGCGCCTCGCCGTAGGTCAAGGTCTTCTCGTACGCCGCGATGGCCTTGCCCATGTTGGCGAACACCCGCGTAATCTCCTTACGCTCTTTAGCCGCCATCGAATCCCAGGCGAGCTTTTCCGCTGCCGTACCACTAGGCCCCGCATCCTGTGCCATATGCGACAGGTCCGGCATCGCGTGAAAAATCGCTTCATATTCCGCACGGTAATGCGTCTGCATCAAATGCGCATAGCGGGTGCGATTTCCGCCATGCTCAACAGCATCCTCAAGCGGTCCCAACGCCTGCGCCCATAGACTGTCCTTGCGTCCGTCCCAAAACAACCAGGGGCTGTGTGCAACCCCGACGATGGGCATCGCACGGCGAGCGCCTTCGCCGACGCCGCGGCCCACCGGCAGCCCATCCTGGAACTGTTTTTTAGGATCGTGGCAACTGGCACAGGAAACAGCCAGGTTACGGCTGAACCGTGCGTCATGGAACAGGCGCTGCCCGAGCTCGATTGCCGCCGGCAGGTTTTCAATGGAATTTGACGGATCTTTCGGCGAAGGCGGAAGCTGGCTGATCCGCAAGGACGCCAGCACTTCCAGGTCCGCCGTGTTCCACTCGTCCCGCAAATTTGCAGTTGCCTGAAGGCCGGGCCCTGCCAGTGCCAGCAATGTCGTGTAAGACGTGAGGGCAAACACAAGCATGCCTGTCAATTTGTAGAGCCTCTTGTTCATCCGCTTGTCCTGCGGCCGACTCATCGGGCAATCAACGGCGCTGCTGGCGCGGACGCAAGTACGGTGTTGAAGGTCACTCGGTCGCTGCCTTCTGCGCTTTGAATGGCGAGCTTGATCTCCCACCAACCCGTCATGCTGAACTTCATGCCTTCGAGCAGATAGGTTCCGTCCGTCAGTTCCTTGGTGACACGCGGTTGAGTAGGCAACCCATGCCCATGTTGCGGCATTCCACCGTCCACGACAATTTTGGCGTGCGTGACAGGGATGCCTGCAGGCGAGGTCACCTTGATCTGCCACGAGTGCATTTGATTGATCGCCGGCATCACCAGCGGCGGTAGCAAGGTGACGACAAACTTCTTCTCGACGGTGGCGTGGGCGAGCGAAACGTCCAGATCGGTGGGTGGTGTGGAACAACCAGAAGCGGCCAAGATAACGGTGACCAACAGGACTGTCGTAATGTTTCGGTACATGGTGAAAATGCCTTAAGTGAAAGAAGTGAATGAAGCCGTAGAGTGAAGGCTGAATGCCGACTCATCTATGGGAAAAGGTGGCGTAAGTCCTCGGGAACCGGCATCACCTTAAAAGCGTTGACGCGAGCGCGTCCCGTGTTACCGCGCGGAACCCATATCCGAGAGAACAACGCGGATGCGACGATACGGGGTATCTGGCCAGTCGCTTCGCGGTAGTCGCGCTGGCGCAGGCTGACCAACAACATCAAACCGTGCACATACATGTGCCGCAAAGTCATGCGCTGAGCCAGGATGTGCGCCCGTTCCAGGTGCTTGAAGCACAAGCTGTAGTTCTGCAAGCGCCATGCCTGGCGCGCAATGGCGATCTCATCGTAATAGGCTTCCAACAAGGTTGGCTCCTTCATACGGCACCACGGAGCGGTTGGGCTAACACAATCTTCTTTCCATCTATCACTTGGTAGTTCCAGTCGTATTCCATGTACCGGGCGGTCTCTTGTGCTTGTGTCAATCCGTAATGCTTCGCGACGGTATAGAGCGACGCGTCAATGCCCATCCCTATCCCCGCCGACGTGACGATTTTCCCGTTATCTACCAGACGTGCGTCGCGGTGCAGGGTGCAGTTCGGCGCATCTGCCTCCAGTTCATCCAACGCGCCCTGGTGAGAAGTCGCTTGCAAACCGTTGAGCAGACCCGCCTTTGCCAACAACAATGCGCCGGAACAGACTGACACGACGTAGCTCGCTTCGGCAACCGTTTCCTGCACAAAATGCAGTATTGATGGGCTGTGTTTTATGCGCCGTGTGCCCAACCCACCCGGAATGACAAACACATGCGCGTCTGGCATCGTGTCAAAGGTGTAGTCGCAGTTAATACTCAGGTTGTTCCGAGCAGTCACCGGTTTGACATGCTGCGAAACGGTGAAAACGTCGTACAGTTTTTTGTTTTCCCGACCTCCGCTTACCCCAAACACTTCAAAAGGTCCCGCAAAATCGAGTACCTCGACGTTGTCAAACATCAAAATCGCCACGTTCAGCATTTCAAGAACTCCTCATTTTTTGGACTGAAACCTTTGAGGTCTTATTCAGGAATGACGCCAGCCTTGCGCACGACATTTCCCCAATGCTCAACCTCGCTGCGCATGAAAGTGCGCAGCTCATTGGGGCTGGAGCCCTTGAGTTCAATCCCCAGCGTGGTGAGTCGCTCGCGTGTTGCCGGATGCGCCAGCGC
>JAUSMR010000049.1 GCA_030645955.1 Gallionella sp.
ACTTAGCGCTGAACAAACGTCCGCGAAGTAGCGTTTCACCTTTTGACCAGGAGTCTTCCGGGCTCCAGCCCTGACGGGCAGCGCCGATTTGAGTTTCAGCTTGCGGGCGCACTACAAGTACAGCTAAAGCGGTAAGCAAAAGGCCTGTTTTGGTGATTCTTCCGGAACAGGCCTTTGCCGTTGACGCTTGGTCAGACAGGATCCGCGCTAGCAAAAAGTCGGCGCTGGCGATACGGCGAAATCCGTGACAACATGTCGATCCATCCGCGGCAGTTCGTCCCAATCAGCAGGTAAAGAAAGCATGAGCCAGGAATCCGACACTCTCATCGAAATCAAAGACCTTCATTTTTCCTATGGCGACCGGAAAGTCCTTGAGGGCATCAATCTGAAGGTGCCGCGCGGCAAGGTGGTGGCAATCCTCGGTGCCAGCGGTTCGGGCAAAAGCACCCTGCTGCGAATGATCGGCGGGCAGTTGCGGCCGGACCGGGGCAGCGTCCGGGTGGACGGAAAAGTCATCCATGAACTGGACCACAAGGGACTGTACGACATGCGGCGGCAGATGGGCATGATGTTCCAGGCCGGCGGGCTGTTCAGCGACATGTCGGTCTACGACAACATCGCTTTTCCCATGCGCGAACTCACGGATCTGCCTGAAGCACTGATCCGCAGCCTGGTCCTGATGAAGCTGCAGGCGGTCGGCCTGCGCGGCACGACGGGGCTGATGACCAGCGAACTCTCGGGCGGCATGGCGCGTCGTGTGGCATTGGCCAGAGCCATCGCCGTCGATCCGATGCTGACCATCTACGACGAGCCGTTCGGCGGCCTCGATCCGATCTCGCTCAACGTGATTGCGCTGCTGATCCGGCGCCTGAACGACGCGCTGGGCGCAACGTCGATCATCGTTACCTACGACGTGTCGGAATCGCTGAAGGTGGCGGACTATGCCTACCTGCTCTACAAAGGCGTCGTGGAGGCCGAGGGTACGCCGGAAGAACTGCTGGCCTCCACTGTTCCCTTCGTTGACCAGTTCATTCATGCCCGTCCCAGCGGGCCGGTGGCGTTCCACATGGAAAGTCCGCCCTACCGCGAGGATCTTGGGATGCATGCCTAGTCACGGGAACATCCCGGGTACGGAAACCGGGCGCCGATTCCTGTATCAGGTCTATTTGCAGGGAAACTTCTTTTCCATCAACGGCACCAGCCATTCGATCACCGGGCGATCAAGTATTTCCGGATGATCCGCAAGATGCTGTTCGACTAGCTTGTCAAGCTCGCAGACGCACTCGCGGAAACAGACGCTGCGTCCCTGCAGCGTATCGAGGACGCCGGCCAGATAGCCGTTGTAGTGGCCGGCCCGGTAAGCGTTGGCAAAAGGATCTTGCCGGTTGAATGCCTCTGCCTCTTGCCGAAACCCCTTGAACTGCTGGCCACTCTGCTGGCTGCTCATTTGGGCCGCCACAGGTGACGTGGAAAGGCAGAGCACCGACAGTGCGAGGAATTGCCGTGAAATGTGAAAACGAAAGGCTTGCATGATCGAGTGTCCCGGCAACTCTTCCTGCGAGTGCAAGAAATGAGAGTACACCAAAGGTGGGTGATCGGTCAGATCAATGAAGTTTGCCGGGCAGCCAGCCACCGATAGTTCGGTGTATAACCGCCAAACTGTCATTCAAAGTGCTGGTGAAAAGGAGCCGGAATTGGACTTCGAACAACTGCTGAAACGATTGGCCAACGCCATCGAGGTCGGGGATGCCGAGGCTCTCGCCGGATGTTTCACCCCTGACGGCATTTACGAGGATTATTTCTTTGGGGCCAAGCAGGGGCCTCGGGGACTACGGGAAATGCTGGATCACTTTTACGCGGGCGCGCGGAATTTTCGGTGGGAATTCTTCCAGCCAGTGTGTTCCGGTGATCAGGGCTACGCCAGCTATCGATTCAGTTATGAATCCTTGCAGCCCCAGGCGCTGGGACGCAGGGTCGGTTTCGATGGTATTTGTTGCATCGACCTTCGCGACGGCTTGATCAGCCACTATCGCGAAGTCTTTGATCGTGGCATGGCGCTGGCGCAACAGGATTTTGCTCCCGAGCGGATAGCCCGTGTTGCCTCGAAGCACGCCGCCGCGCTGCGCCAAAAACCGGAGTGGGTGGCCCACTTTTCGCTTGGGGCGGAATCACCGGGATAAGGAGCCTCGCCAGATTTTCCCGGCGCGAGCTTTCGGCGATGATCCTGCTCAAGGCCGACCGACCCTATCGCCCTGCCACCAATCGTTCAGCGTCCAGCCGCGACTTGATTCGCGCCTGATTTTCGGACTTGTTGATGGCGGTGACCGTCTTGCCAAAGGCGTCGCGCTGGCTGCTGTTCTTCCTGGTCGCTGCAATGGACTGGATGCAGCGCCACTTCTTGCCGCCCTTGGTTTCAATCTGGCGCATTTCTTCGCGGGGATGATTTCTGCCACAGTGGTAGCAGTAGATGGTTGCA
>JAUSMR010000050.1 GCA_030645955.1 Gallionella sp.
AGCCAGGGCCGAAGTCAGCAGCGCATTGAGGTTCGGGCTGTCCTGCACCAGTTCGACGGTCAACGGCACCAACACGGCCAGGGTCTTGGGGTTCAGCGTTACAGGCGCCGCCACGATGTCCGATTCGACAATATCCGTCGCGCCTTCGGTGTGTTGGTACACCGTCGGGCCGCTGGTCAGCCGGGCAAGGTTCGTCGGGCCGTCAATCGCGATGGTGCCAGCGCCTGCAAGACTGATAACAGTCGCCTCGCGCACCATGTCGATGATTTGCGAACCCACTGCAACCGGTACCAGTGCCGCGCCGCTTGCGGCTTTTGTACTGCCGCAGACAGCATCCCGGCAAAATTCGCCGATGTTGAATTCCGACTTTTCACCACGATACAGGTCGGCAAATTTCTGCTCGCTGCGCAACAGCGGCACGCTCTTACCGTCCGCTGTGCGCAGGTGCTTGATTTCGCTTGATGCGCCGCCACTGCCGCCCATGTTCGGCCGGTTGGCTTTCATGCCCAGCTCGTCCATGTTCTTGGAAAGTTCGCTGTATTTTTCGTCCTGTTTTGCCTTCCAGGCTTGGAAATCACGGCCTTGGTTTTCGAGAATGGTTTTGACGTCGCTGAATGACGTTTCACCAGTGACAACCGGAATGAAGCCCAGGCCGGCAAGCACATCAGGACTGATAACGGGATGCCCGGCGATGGCGAACACGGCGGCGATGGCGACAAGGACCAACAGGCCGAATGTCAGGTTTTTACGAGTGAACATGTTTTTTAGCTTTCAAAATTCGGTTGGCAAAATTGCCGTTTAACTTTTGAAATATCGTCGTGTTCAAAATCACTTTGACGCGTCAACATTTGTTCGAAAAACCGTGTTCAAAATCGCTTTGAATTTGGTCATTCGCTTTGCAGGTTTTGCGCTCACCTAATTCAAGGCCCAGCGCGAAAAGTACGTTTTCATTATAGATAATAGCTATTCACAAAGCAATATCAATAGTTATTTCATTTGGTTTGAAAAATGCTCTGAAACAAGCCCGCGCGCGTGAGTGCCGGAATAGCCTTGTTTTCGAAGCTCTTTTTCCATCGCCCGTTTTTGCTGCGCGATGTTTAGCGGCGTGCCAGGAATCATGCCGACAACCTTTTTCTTGAGTGCATCGAGCATGGTCAATTACCGCCACCGATGAATTGGCGCAATGTCTTTTCTGCCTGAATGTTGCTGCCCACGCGGTCAATCAGCGCGCCCAGCAAAGCAATGCCCAGCAACTCGAATTCAGCCGTGGATTGATGCTTTTGCAACTCCCGAACCGCGTTCTCCACTTGGTCCAGTTTTGGCCCGGCTGGTGGTGGTTGCTGGCCGTCCATTAATTCGCGTGCAAGGTCAACGAGAGTTTGAATATTTGGGTTTTTCATGATGTTTTTCAGTTGGTTGATTGATAGGAGATCCACAGCGCAGCGCCGGTGCCACAGCGCAGCCCGCGCCCTTGCCCAGCAGCGCAGCAGGTTTTGCACGCGAAGTGGTGACCGTGATATTCAGCAGCAAGCTCTCGCCATGCGGCGGGATCATTTGGTGGCTCAGGCTCGTTTGCAGGCGATTGCGTGAACCAGCGTATCAAGTCGGCTTTGTGCTCGCGCAATGGCTCGATCAGCTTTGCCACAGCTGATTTTTTGCCGGTGATTTTGACTTTGCCGTTAACCAGGCGAAGCGAGACGCCAGCCGCTTCCGCCCGTTGAATCAGTGCGGCGGCGCTCATATTTCCACCTCGCAAGAATCATTTTCTGAATCAGCGTGCGAACTGTGCGAACTGTGCGAACTATCAGTATTCACAACGGTTTGCGCATGATTTTCATATTTGCGAACTGTGCTAACTGTGCGAACTGTCTCAATAATTGATGGACTGAGTTCGCAGAGTTCGCTGGGTTCGCTTTCTGCAAAGACGCCCGCTAACCCGCGTTGATGCTCACTATTCGCAGAGTTCGCAGAGTTCGCACCAGTCAGTTGATAAATCTTGGTTGCGCTGCCCGGTGAACCCTTCGGACGCGGTATTGATTCAACTTTGATGCGGGGTGGATTACTCGAAAGGAGCTCATCAAGCGCAGCGTCAATCCGGCTTTTTGACGTGTGCCCCTGAAAGCAGCCAGCCGTTAAATCTTTGCGCGTAGCTCGGCCCTTTTCCTTAAGGAACTCCACAATCTTCAGCGCCGTGTCGTTCGTCTCCTCCACCGCCACCTCGTCGGCCGCGCTGCCAAAAATGAACTTGATCGAATCGACGCTGTAGCGAACCCACGCCAGCGCAGCATTGATGTGATGCACTTCAACGGTAGTTTGCATGTCGCACAGTGCGAACAGCATCGCCAGGCGCAGCAGCATCGGGGCGCGGCGTTCAATCAGCGCTGTGATGCGTTCGCCTGCTGAGTTATCGTTTAGCTCGGTCAGGTAGAGTTTTTCGTAACGCTTGCGGGCGTCTGGTGAAAGCTCCACGCGCATGTGGTCGTGCTCGGCCCACCTCTCGGCCTTGCAGAACGTCAACACCTCCAGGACGCGCAGCGCCAGGGCGTCCACTGCATCCTGAGACGTTGCGCGGGGGAAGGCCAGTATCTTGGTGCGCTCGGCCCAGAACATCAGGAAACGGTTTGCAAACCCGTTCGTCAGCTCACGCGAAGCCATCAAGCCCAGCAGCTCAGAGGGTGTCACCGCGCCGATCATGGCAATGTGGGGATCGGTAGCCCACAGGCGGCTGCTTTTGGTGGCCGGTTTCATGCTCACGCCGTCCCAGCAATCGCGCAACGCAGCAGACAAGGTGTTGCCCTCGCGTTTGCTCTGGTGCAGCACGTTGGCAAACTCCGATTCGATCACCAGCAGGCGTTTGTCCAGAATGGCCTCCACCTCGGTTTTGCCTTCGCTGTAGCCGTCGTGAATCAGGTAAACCAGGCCCTCCCGGCTCGATAGGCCACCCCGGTGCACTTGGGGTGTCGCCTCTTGGCTGAGTGCCTTCAGCGCCCGTTCAATGCGGCTGATAAGGCTCACTGCGTCACCCTTGCGGCCTCGGCCTGAACGCCCGATATGCAGCATGAACTGGCGGGAATGGTGCCAGGTGTTGCCCACCGGCATGAATGGCCCGCGTCCTACTGCGCAACTCATGAACGTGATGAAGTTTGCAGCAATGGCGTAGGGGTTCGCCTCGGTGGTGTCGCCGCCAGCTCGCGCCACCTCACCGACAAGCCCGTAAAGGCAGGCGGGATCAGGGCGGGGTGCATTGCGGTGGTTGTCTAGCGTTTCATCGTCAGCGGCTTTATTCTTGGCAAACGCGTCCAGGCTGGCCAGCCTGCTCTCGTATTCAGCAACTGTACTCATGCGAATGCCTCCTGAATGGTGGTGATGCGCTGCGAGGCCACCAGCAGGCGGGCGCGATCAATGTCGGTGAGCTGGACGCCGTTGGCGATGTTCCCGGCGGCGATGGCTGCGAGTTGGCACTCGAATGCCAGCACGCGAAGGGCGTCACCTGCGGGCAGTGGTTTGGGGCGCTGCGGTGCGCTTGGTTTGCCGTCGTCGTGCCAAGCGCCCAGGGCCTTGGCGGCGCTGATAAAGTCCAGGCCATGCGCTGCCATGTGATGCGCCAGCACGTCGCCGCCTTTGATGCCGCATGACATACAGATCCAGCCGCCTGTTTGGGTGTTGATCCGCATGGAGTCGCTGCCTTCGTGAAATTCGCAACGAGTAGTGCGCCAGGCTCCACGGCCTTCTAATTTCAGCCCTTCGGCTTCAAAATAGCTCAGCGCGTTGGGCAAGTTGTCTTTGATGAACTCACCCATGCTTCACCCCCGTGACGCCATCTAACCAGCGTTCGGCTGATTCGATGCTTTCGAGTTGGCGAGTCATTGACCAGCGGCTGAAGATGTAGATCATTTCCCCGCAATCGCCCTCGATTGCATGGAGCACGACGCCGGCCATTGCAGCGCGGGCGCGCAGAGTTGCCAAACGCTTCTGGTCTGGCGTAAACTCACGGGTGTTAGTGCTTTTCTCTGCGTTTTGCCCGGTTGCCGCCGGGCATTCGCTTTTTTGGGCGGCGATCAAAGCAGAGCCTTACCAAGTGCAGGGCACTCGCGTGTGAGGGACTCCAGGTGTTTGGCTACGGCTTTGCGCGGGTACAAAACCCGGTTGCCGATACGGATGTACTCCGGCCCCTTTCGGCGTTTGCGCCATGCTTCGGCGGTGCCGGGCGTGATTTCAGCGAGTAGCTGAAAGTCTTCTTCTGTGAGGCAATCAAGGTTATCGGCTAACACTCGTAACCGCCCCAGATTCTCTGTATGTGCGCTTTGCATTTCCCCATCCTTCCCGGCTTGTGTGCCGTAGTTGTGATGGGGCGAACGATATTGCCAGCGATTCACGGGTTCGCTAACCCGTGAATTTATGGTTTTAGATTCTTTCTTTCTTCGCCGCAGACGGTGCAGAATCTGCGATAAACCATGTGATCTTCAGCAAAGTTTGGGCCTTCTATGTACCGGCCGGCACGATTGTTGAAAAAGTTCCACCCCTTCGGTGGATTAGCAGACAGTTTCGCCCATAGGTCAGGATTCTTAAAGTCAGGATTTTCTTTCAGCACTTTGGCGATCGCCTTGCGGATAGGACTGCCGGTGCTGGGCTTACGCCCCATCTTGAACTTTCGCGCCAAGAATGCGAGATCCCCCAAAGGTCTTAATTTTTGCAGCGCATCGCGCACTAACGCGAATGACGCCTGAGCGTCCATGAGCGCCGTCATGTCGCCTTTTTCCGCTGCCTCTTTCGATCGCGCAAGTGCATCATCCCCGAGTCGATAAAGCCCGTGCCACGCGGCCCGAATATCGTCGGCAGGGTCAGAAGGTTTGGGAGCAATCGCCTTTCCCCCCCTTGTTGTCTTGCCTTCGTGTGGTTTTTTCATTTGCGTCCCTCGCGCCCCTGATAAAGTGCCAGCCCAGCCCGTCAAGGTAATGGGTTTTCGGGGATCAGCCTAGAGCTGGCAAAGCTGTTTATTTGCTGGCGCGCTCTTTGCGGCCTGCTTTCGTGTGCTGGCTATAGGCCCATTGCATACCATCCTCCGATTGCTCTGTGAGCATGTCGGCCGATCTAATCGCCAGCCGAAGCAATGCCCCTTCTGCATGCGGTGACAGCAGCGGCTTTTTGTCGCCGCCGCGCTCCAACATACTGATTTCGATCATCTCCAGGATCACGGATATGCCTTGGCTGATTTCGTTCACCTTACTGGCAAGGTCTGCATATTCAGGTCCGGGGATCATTACGCTGTCGTCGTCCACCTCCTTATTTGCCCACCGGTATGGCTGGAAATGCGATCCCTTAATTACGGTTTCTTCTGTTTGGTTAGAATTTTCTTTAGCCATGGTGTAAGTTCTCTTTACGTTGTGGTCAGGCGGTCGAGGCGCTCAATTCGCCTTGGCCGTCGCCTTTTTTGCCCTGCATAGACCGCCGCAGGGCAGGGCGGTTATTTAATGGCGTTGTGCACGTCGCTGGCCGTGATCTTGGTGTACCTGCGCAACATGGCCCAGGTCTTATGCCCGGTCAGCAAAGCCACCTGCGGAATATCCAAGCCCATGCGAAAAAATGAAGCGGTCGCCCGGTGTCGCAGGTCATGAAAGTGGAGATCGACAATCGGCGGCTCTACGGCTTTGCACCCCCGGGTGAAGGCGGCCGAAACACTGTCTGCCTGATAGGGGAACAGAAAACCAGAATCCCGGCCTTCAATCAGCGGCTCCACGATTGCCCATGCATCAGCCAGCAGGGGGACCGTCTGGTGGTTGCCCTGTTTGTTCTTTGGGTCTTTGCGGTCGCGGATGATGATGCTCTTGGCTTCACGGTCAAGGTCGTCAATCTCAAGCCGGCAAATTTCAGCCTGACGCATACCTGTTGCCACCGCAAAACGGCACAGTAGAGACATGGGCACTTTCTGGCGCAGGTTGTTATCCCATAGGGCATACAGGCGCTCTAGTTCGCTGTCTGTTGGCTCCCGGCTACGCTCCTTTGAGCGGGTATCAAGTCCACGGTGGGCGAGGGCTGCGCGGGCGTCCAGGGCGAGACGCTCGGGCAGGTCAAGGTTTCGAGCGTGTTTTCCCCACTTCAGGACGGCACTTAAAAAACTGAGATCACCCGCGATGGTGACGCCGCCGGCGCCAGCTTCTTGGCGGCGGTCAATGAAGTCGCGCAAGACCATGGCGTTCAGGCTGGCCAGCTTCACTTTGCCAATCTCGCGCTTGAGCATGGCAAGTGTCGCCGCCTTGGTGTGGCCGGGCGTCTTGGTGAATGTCTCGGTGTACTTGTCGATCAGGTCTGAGAGGGTGGACGACTTCGGGACCGGTGCATAACCCCCGGCTGCGACATGACTTGCCTGAGCTTCAATAGCGGTCGCCCAGGTCTTAGCTTCGCTCTTGAGTTGGAATGTGGCAGCACGGTACAGGCCTGCCTTGCGGACTTGCACCCTCCATTTGCCAGAGGGTAACTGCGAGAATGTGGCCATCGTGTGCAATCCGTGTGTGTGCTTTGATGCCCGGATTATTACCCGCTTTGCCCCGTCATGTGCACTTCGTGTGCACTAAGTCGTGCACATGACCTAAAAAGTGAATTTTTAAAGTGGAAAAACTTCAATTAAATCAACAACTTACGTTGAATAAAATTAGCGTTGCCCCGATGATGGACTGGACTGACCGCCATTGCCGCTATTTTCATCGCCTGCTCACGCGCCACGCGCTGCTGTACACGGAAATGGTGACCACCGGCGCCCTGATTTATGGCGATGTGCCGCGTCATCTGCGCTTCAACGCGGAAGAACATCCTGTTGCGCTGCAACTCGGCGGCAGCGAGCCAACGGACCTGGCCCATTGCGCCAAGCTGGGCGAGCAGTGGGGCTATGACGAGATCAACCTGAATTGCGGCTGCCCGAGCGAACGGGTACAACGCGGCGCGTTTGGTGCCTGCCTGATGGCCGAACCCCTACTGGTGGCGGATTGCGTCAAGGCCATGGTGGATGTGGTGTCGGTACCTGTCACGGTCAAACACCGCATTGGCATCGACAAGTCCGAGAGCTACGACTTCGTGCGTGATTTTGTCGGCACCGTCAGCGAAGCGGGCTGCCACACCTTTATCGTGCATGCCCGCAACGCCTGGCTCAAGGGCTTGAGTCCAAAAGAAAACCGCGAAGTGCCGCCCCTGCGCTATGCGTTGGCACATCAGCTCAAACACGACTTTCCGCACCTCATCATTGCCGTCAATGGCGGCATCACCACAACTGCTCAAGTGCAAGAGCAGCTGCAGCAGGTGGACGGCGTCATGCTGGGCCGCGAGGCCTACCACAACCCCTGGTGGCTGAGCGAGTGGGATGCCGCGTTTTACGGGGCTGGTCCCACAGAAAAGAGCCGCGAGCAGGTTGAGGAGCAGATGGTGGTCTACATGGAACGTGAGGCCGCTGAGCATGGCACGCCCTGGTATTCAATAGCCCGCCACATGCTGGGCCTGCGCCATGGTCTGCCGGGTGCGCGCAAATGGCGCCAGGTGTGGAGTGATCACCGGGTCAAGGGCCTGCCTGCGCGTGAGGTGATGGCCCAAGCCCACGGAGCGGTGCTTGTTTCGGCCTGAGTCGCGTCATCGCCTGGCGTTGACGCTGATCTGGGTCACGCCCGCACTGTGGGCGGTCAATTACATCGTTGCCCGCGCTGCCCCCGGTGTGGTGGAGCCGCACATGCTGGCCCTGGGTCGCTGGGCGCTGGCCGGAGCCCTGCTGACGTTCATGGCGCGCGCCGAACTGTGGCGCGAGCGCCGCAGCATTGCTGCCGTCTGGCCTCAGTATGTGGTGCTGGGCGCGCTGGGCATGCTGGTCTGCGGTGCCTGGGTGTACCAGGGTGCCAAAACCACGGTGGCCATGAACATCGCGCTGATTTATTCGGCGTCGCCGGTGCTGATTGCCCTGGGTGCGGTGGCGTGGCTGGGCGAGCGGTTTGCGCCCCGGCAGGCGCTGGGTGTGGTGCTGGCCATGGTCGGCGTGATGCACGTCATTGTGAGAGGCCAGTGGATGACCTTGGCCCATGTGCAGTGGGTGGCGGGCGACGGCTGGATCGTTGTGGCGATGGTGTCATGGGCTGGGTACGCATTGCTGCAAAAGAAATGGCCCAGTTCCTTGAATGCCACGGCACGCCTTGCCGCGATTTGCTGGGGCGGCGTACTGGTGCTGCTGCCTTTCGCGCTGTGGGAAATGGGCCTGGCTGACACGCCAGTCTGGAGTCGGCAGGCCACCTGGTTGACCGTGATCGCGGCACTGGTGCCCGGCTTGGGCGCCTACTGGATCTACGGCTGGTCGCAAAAAATTCTGGGTGCCAGTCGGGTCGCCGTGACTTTGTATCTGGGGCCGCTGTACGCCGCAGTCGCGGCTTGGGGTGTGCTCAATGAACCGCTGGGCTGGCATCATCTCGCCGGTGCGGCCCTGATTTTGCCGGGGGTTTTTCTGGTGACCCGCGCCGCCAGTGCCGAGGCGCCCGGCCCGGCGACTGCCCCAGACCGCTGAGCAGGATCTCACTAGGCAAAATGGGTTTTTCATTTTTATATGCCAAATTGGCCTGTAGCCCTCGTTGGAATTGCGCATATAGCTACAAAAAGTATAGTAAACAGGGTGTCCTGGTGTCCACGCGTTGGCACATGTCTCGCAAGGATCCCGGGTCTTAATGCAGAGGTATAAAGGAGAGAACACGGATGTCCGCGCCCAGGACGGATCGCTCATTGAGCCGTGTTCTCCCATGGGCAGCTGGCCCTTGGACTGAAGTGGCTTTGATTTTTCTCACTTCGCCATGTCCGGGCTCTGCATCTAATCATTGGCTGTGGCGTACGTTTGTCGGGGGGTAAGCTCAAATGAAAACTACACGTACCTGGCGTATCGTCCTTGTTCTTGTGGGGCTCCTTGTCGCCGGGCTGGTCTGGGTGGTCTTGACGAGCTATCAACGCGATATTCAGCAAGCGCGCCAGCGCATCGCCACGGGCAGCCAAATCGTCCAGACACCGTGTGGCCCAATCGAGTATGCGATCGCCGGTGATGGCCCTGCGGTATTGCTTGTGCACGGTGCCGGTGGCGGCTATAACCAGAGTCTGGCCTTTGGCGAGGCGCTGGTCAACCGTGGTTTTCGTGTCATTGCCATGTCACGCTTCGGCTACCTTCGCACCCCGCTGCCAAAGGATGCCACGGCGTCCGCACAAGCCGATGCCCACGCCTGCCTGCTCGACGCGCTCCATATCCAGCGTGCGCCGATCATTGGCGTCTCAGCCGGTGCGCCCTCAAGCATGCAGTTTGCGCTACGCCACCCCGACCGGTGCAGCGCCATGGTGCTCCTCGTTCCCGCCGCCTACGTGCCGCGGCCGGCCAATGCGCCGCCGATGCTGACCCCGGCCAGGACCGACTTCCTGTTCGATACCGCGCTCAAGTCCGACTTTCTCTTCTGGACGGCGATCCGGTTCGCCCGCTCCACCATGATCGAGTCGATTCTTGCCACACCATTGGCCGTGGTGGAGAACGCAAGCGCCGCCGAGCAGGCCCGCGTTGACGAAATGCTGGAGCAGATCCAGCCCGTCAGCCCGCGCCGGCTGGGCTTGCTCAATGATGCGGCAATTATCGCCTCGCTCCAGCGCTACGAGCTGGAACGGATCGCCATGCCGACGCTCGTGATCAGCGTGGCTGATGACTTGTTTGGAACCTTCGATGGCGCCCGCTACACTGCCGAGCACATTCCGGGCGCCCGTTTCATCGGCTACCCAAGCGGCGGCCATTTGTGGGTCGGGCACCAGGACGAAGTGCTGTCCGAGATATTGGCCTTCCTGAAATAGCGCAAGACCGGGCCTGTACATCCGTTGGTCAAGTTATCATGACGCCTTCCTGCGCAGGCTGCCCGACAGCCCCTGACCCCGTCAAATCAACAGCTTAAGTAGCCCCAGTGATCCGTGCGTCTTAATTCAATCAAGTTATCAGGGTTCAAGTCCTTCGCCGAGCCGACCAATTTCATGCTGCCGGGCCAGCTGGTGGGCGTGGTTGGGCCCAATGGCTGCGGCAAATCCAACATCATGGATGCGGTGCGCTGGGTGCTGGGCGAGTCCAAGGCGTCGGAATTGCGTGGCGAGTCGATGCAGGACGTTATTTTCAATGGCACCAACACCCGCAAACCGTCCAGCCGCGCCAGCGTGGAACTGGTGTTTGACAATGCCGATCACCGCGCCGGTGGCCAGTGGAACCAGTTCGGCGAGATTGCCGTCAAGCGGGTGCTCACGCGCGACGGCACCAGCAGCTACTTTATCAACAACCTGCCGGTGCGCCGCCGTGACGTGCAAGACGTGTTCCTGGGTACCGGGCTGGGGCCACGGGCCTACGCCATCATTGGCCAGGGCACCATCAGCCGCATTATTGAGTCGAAGCCCGAAGAATTGCGCCTGTTCCTGGAAGAGGCCGCCGGGGTGTCCAAATACAAGGAACGGCGCCGCGAGACCGAGAACCGTCTGTCCGATACGCGTGAAAACCTGACCCGGGTCGAAGACATCCTGCGCGAACTCAATAGCAACCTGGAAAAGCTCGAAGCGCAGGCCATTGTTGCCAAACGGTTCAACGCCCTGACGTTTGAAGTCACACTCAAGCAGCATCAGCTCTGGTTTCTCAAGCGGACCGAGTCCGAGGCGGATCAGGCTAAGGTCAAGATGGAGTCGCAAGGTGCAGTCAATGCACTGGAGAGCCGG
>JAUSMR010000063.1 GCA_030645955.1 Gallionella sp.
TAGGGTGGGCACGATTTTGTGCCCACGCGGTCGGCGAAAACTATTTCCGCGTGGGCACAAAATCGTGCCCACCCTACCCTGCTAATATTCTTCTGGCAGATTCTTCAGCACTGCCCACGAATAGACCGGCCCCTTGACGCAGACATAGTCCTTGCCCACGTTGCAGCGGCCGCACTTTCCCAGACCGCATTTCATCTTGTTCTCGATGGTCGTGTATATCTGATCGTCCGCGAATCCGAGTTTGTTCAGGTTCTCTATCACGTACTTGATCATGATCGGTGGTCCGCAGGTGATCGCGACGGAGTTGTCGGGCACAGGATCCTTGTCCATCACGGCTGCCGGTACAAAACCGCAGTAGCCCTCCCATCCCTCCTCTGCCTTGTCGATGGACAGATGGACATCGACTGACTCGCGCAGCTTCTCGAGTTCCGCCCGGTACATGATGTCGCGCGAGGTGCGTCCGCCGTAGAACACGGTGATGTTCTTGAAGTCGGCGCGTTGCGCCACCGCAGTGGTGATCAACGGCCAGATCGGCGCCAGGCCGCAACCGCCGCCGATAAAGTAGAGATTCTTTCCGCGCCAATCGTCGATCGGGAAATCGTTGCCGTAAGGTCCGCGGATGCCGATGACATCGCCCACCGCCAAATCGTGAAAAGCTGAGGATACGCGGCCCACACGCATGATGCTGAACTGTTTGTATTCCTTGATCAGCGGCGATGAGGCGATCGAGATCATCGATTCGCCACGGCCAAAGATGGAGAGCATCGCGCATTGGCCGCACTCGTGTTCGAAGAGATCTCCTCCATCCGCAGCCTCGATGCGGAAAGTCTTGATGGCGCGTTCGCCAACCACTTCATCCTTGATAAAGGCGACTCTGCCCAGTTTTGGGAGATAGATGTTATCCGACATTTTCGGTTACCTTATTCACTACAGCGACGATATCGATTCCCACCGGGCATTCGCTGACACAGCGGCCGCAACCCGTGCACTGGTGCATCCCGAAATTTTCGTGGAAATACTGAAACTTGTGGTTCACCCGCTGGCGCAGCCGGTCACCGGTGTTCTCCCGCGGGTTGTGCCCTGACGAGTGCATCGTGAAATCCGGGAACTGGCAGTTGTCCCACGTGCGCACCCGTTGACCCTTCAGCGGCGCCTTGCTTTGAACTTCGTCGTTGATGTCGAAACAATGGCAGGTCGGACATAGGAAAGTGCAGATGCCACAGCCGATGCAGGCCTGCGCCAGTTCTTGCCACAACGGCGACTTGAAGCTCGCCTTCAGTTTGGCCGGCACTTCATCGGGATTGCGAATCGCGCGTTGCGGATAAGCCTCCGCTTCGGCATGCAACTGTTTCACCTGCTTTTGGTCGGCGGCCGCGGGCTCGGTGAACAGACTGCCGGCTGCTGTCATCAGCGCCTTGCCAGTTTCGGTGATCGCCTTCACGAAGTAACGGTCACCCATGTCGGTCATCTGAACGTCGAGCCCGTCGGTGGAAACCGGCGAACCGCCAACTGACAGGCAGAAGCAGGTGGCATTGGGCGGCTTGTTGCATGCCAGTCCCACGTAAGCCACGTTCTTGCGGCGCGCCTGGTAATAAGTGTCCTCGACATGATCGGTGAACACTTTATCCATGCGCGGCACACCCTTGCCGTCACACGGACGGACGCCGAACACGGCGTGACGCGTTGTCTTCGGCAATATCTGCGTCAGCTTGGGAGGCTCGCCCTTGATCTGTTCGAACGAGAAGAAAATCTCACGCTGGGGAAAGGTGAGCTCCTTGGGCGACTGCCTGGTGTTGGGGTGGTCAAGCCGGGCTGCACCGCTGACCGGCTTGTAAGTCCAGATGCCATCTTCAAAAGCGGGCGCATGAACCTCCCAGTCGGCCAACGCGGCAATCCAGTCGTCGATGCGCTTTTTTTCTAAAATCTTTTCCATGCTGTTACCTGATGAAATCGCCGGGGTCGTTATCGAGGAAGGAGGCTACCAGCGAAGGCCCTCCGATGCTTGCGCCAGGCTCGTAGCCAAATTTTTCGCGCGCTTCCCGTTCCATTTTGTTGTTGAGCATCCGTATCGGGATGTTGACCGGACAGGCTCGTTCGCACTCGCCGCAGTCGGTGCATCGTCCGGCCAGATGCATCGCGCGCGTCAAGAGATAGGTGATATTTTCGGAACGCATTGCCGACCGCTCGATCCAGCGAACACGATCGGCTTTTTCCGCCGCCGAAGTTTGCTGTGTTACCGGGAAGGTGATGCTGTCTACCACGCACTCATCGCAGTAGCACATCGGGCACACCGAACGGCACGCGAAACAACGCATGCAGCGGTCGAAATGGTGGCTCCAGATGTCCCAGCGCTCACCGGAGCCCTGCGCTTCGAAGCGGGTCAGAGCGGCAAACGGCTCCGCCAATTTGCGTCCTGTCTTGTCCTCGCCGAACACCACGTTGTGCTCCTTGGGGAAGGGTATGCGGCATTCCAGGCAGCGATCCGCCATCACCTCACGGGCTGGCAAGCGCTTCTCGCCTTCCGCAGTGGTGAATACGTAATCGTCTCCGTCGAAAGCGGCGAGCGTAGCCTGGACTCCGTTCAGTTGGGTGGCCAGCTTGCGTTCGTCAAGCACCCCGGTGCCCTCGCAGGATACACCGATGATGTAAACGTCCTCGCGCTTGAAGTAGTGCTCCTGCAGCAGCACGACGATGGAGCGGGCATCGCACCCCTTGGCGACGATGGCGATGGGCGAACCCGAAGCCTTACGCAGGTGTGCCAGAAATTTGCTGTCATGTACCAGGTACAGGGACAGATTGTGATAACAGGTTGGATCCCATATCAACTCCTCGGCCTGTTCCGGGCTGGTAATAAATGCGGGCTCGGCGGGCATACCGCGGCTGCCCCGCCGGTAGCCTATGACGGTGCGAACTTCGCCCTTTGCGAGCATATCCCTCGCCGTGTCGCGAATGTCCTGAATATTGATCATGTGCGCTCCGCCTTCTTCAACTTCTCCTGCGGCCCGAGCGGCTTGAGGTCATCGACAAAGTCCGTGATGACTTGGGCAAACTTGGCACCCTCGGCGGCCGACACCCAGGACATCCGGAACCGGTTCGGCTCGACGCCGATAAATTCGAGCAGTTCCATGACCAGGTGCATCTTGCGACGCGCCAGAAAGTTGCCCTCGATGTAATGGCAGTCGCCGATATGGCAACCCGATACCAGAACACCGTCCGCCCCCTTGTTAAAGGCCGACAGAATATACATAGGCGATATGGCACCCGTGCACGGAACGGTGATCGGCGTCGCGTTGGCAGGGTACTGGATCCGCGAGACACCGGCCAGATCGCTGCCCGCCGATGAGCACCACTTGCACAAAAAGGCGACGACCCTGGGTTCGTAAGTTTGTTGATCCGACATCTATTTTCCTTCTCTCAATCCGGTTTTCCTTCTATCAAGCCAGGCACGCTTCGATCATTTCCTGGATCTGCAGCTGCGTGACATTCTTGACATCAATAGCGGCGCGCAGGCAGGTGGCCGAGCAACTGCCGCAACCCTCGCAAAGCGCCTCGTTCACTACAGCCTTTCCGTTTTCCAGGCGGATCGCTATGAAAGGACAGGCATCGACGCACATCCCGCAGCCGGTGCAGTGGGAAGGACGCACCTTGGCTATCAGCGGCGAGCGGCTGAGGGTTGACTGCGACAGCAGCGCAATCACTTTGGCGGCCGCCGCGCCTGCCTGGGCGACGGTTTCCGGAATATCCTTGGGAGCCTGTGCAGCACCCGCCAGGTAGATACCGCCGGTGACGCTCTCGACCGGCCTCAGTTTGGGGTGAGCCTCGGCCAGAAAGCCATCCTTGTCGCGACCGATCTTGAGTACCTTGGCAATCTCTGTGGTTCCCTTCGAGGGCACCATCGCGAGTGCCAGCACCACCATGTCGGCGTCGATCTCCACGTTCTGGCCGGACAGGGTGTCGGTGCCGAGCACGCGAACCTTGCCGTTATGCCGGTAGAGCCTGGAGACACGGCCACGCAGGTAGAGCGTATCGTTGTCTTCCATGGTGCGCTGCACGAACTCTTCGTAGCCCTTGCCGCCGGAGCGAATATCGATGTAGAACACGTAGGCGCGACCGTCAGGAACGTGATGCTTGTAAAGCTGGGCATGCTTGGCGGTGTACATGCAGCAGATCTTCGAGCAGTAAGCGCAATGCTTAGCTGGGTCGCGCGATCCGACGCACTGGATAAACACCACATTTTTAGGCTCTTTGTGATCGGATGGCCGGAGTATATGGCCCTGGGTAGCGCCCGAGGCCGAGCACAGGCGCTCGAATTGCAGGCCGTCAAGCACATCGTCGATCTTGCCACCGCCGAGTTCCTGCATATTCTCCTGATCGTAGAGATCGAAGCCGGTCGCAACCACGATGGCGCCCACATCCTCGGTCACCGTCTCGGGCAGCATGTCGTAGTTGATGGCATCGGCCTCGCAGACATCCTTGCACTTGCCGCAGACAACAGGATTCAAGCCCAGGCATGTATTTTCATCGAGTGTGTAGCTGGCCGGGATAGACTGCGCATAAGGAATATAGATAGCCCGCCGGGCGTTCAGATTAAGTTCGTATTCGTTCGGCACCACTACCGGGCAGACTACGGTACATTCGTCGCAAAGCTTGCATTTGTCCGGATCCACATAGGTGGGTTTCTTGAGGACCTTGACCCGGAAGTTGCCCACGGAGCCTGTGACCTCTTGCACTTCGCTATAGGTCATCAGTTTGACCTTGGGATGGCGCTTCACCTCGACCATCTTGGGGGACAGGACACACTGCGAACAATCAAGTGTCGGAAAAGTCTCGGAGAGCTGAAGCATGCGGCCGCCGATGGTGGCCTGCTTCTCGACCAGCACTACTTCCACGCCGGCGTTGGCGATGTCGAGAGCCGCCTGGATACCGGCGATACCTCCACCTATCACCATTGCCCGCCTGGTGACGCTAACAGCGATCGCATCCAGGGGTTGGTTGCGGTTAACCCGCCGCACGATGCTGCGCGAAATTTTGATCGCCTTCTCGGTTCCCTTGGCTTTGTCTTTGTGAACCCAACTGCACTGCTCGCGGATATTGGCGATTTCGCAGGTGAAATTGTTGATGCCGGCCCGCTTGGCGTTATCGCGGAAGGTCTTTTCATGCAGGTTCGGCGAACAGCAGGTAACGACGACGCTGTCCAGCTTGTTGTCCTTGATTGCCTGAACCACCGACTCCTGGCCAGGCTCCGAGCACATGTAGACATATTCCTGGGTGAAGGCAACAGTATCCTCACCGGCCATCTCCTTGGCCACCTTCGCCACATCGACGGTGGCGGCGATATTGGTGCCGCAATGGCAGACAAAAACGCCGGTGCGCTTTTTCGTCATGACGCATCTCCGAGAGTATTCTTGCTCATCATCTGAATGCCGTGCTCATAGCCCTTATCGAATGCTTTGATGTTGATTTTCAGGAAACGTTCGGGAACCAGACCGGGCAGAGCCTTTTTCATGGCATCGGCGGTTACCACGTCTGTGACCGCAGTGAAAAAGCCAAGTGCCACGAGATTGGTGAACAGGCGATTGCCTAGCTCTTCGGCATAGCGGGTCGCCGGCACCCGCAACAATCTGAGATCCGGATGCTCACCACGCAGCTTCACCAGATCCTGTTCGACAATCAGCGTCCCACCTTTGGGTAGCTCGCTGTAATACTTGTCGTAAGCCTCTTGGGACAGCGCCATGAGAACTCCGGGTTGGGTAATGTAGGGATAGAGGACGCGCTCGTCGGAAACCACGAGTTGCGCGGCACAAGCGCTACCGCGAGCCTCGGGCCCGAAGGCCTGTGTCATGGTGGCGAACTTGTCGTCGTACAGGGCCAGCGCCTTGCCAGTGATCAGGGCGCAACGGATGATGCCCTGTCCGCCGAATCCCGAAAACCTGATTTCTTGTGTGCTCATGCGCTCGATTCCTACTTACGGGTCTTTTTAGGCGCGGCTTTGGCCACAGCCTTGGTTTTGGCGGTTGCCTTGGGTGCGGCTTTTTTCGCTGCCTTGGGCGCTACTTTCGCCTTGGACGCGACCTTTTTGGCCGGGGCTTTTGCCGCAGCTTTCTTCACGGGCTTGACCGCAGCCTTCTTCGCTGCTTTGGGTGCGGCAACAGCTTTTGCAGGAGCCTTCTTCGCTGCCTTGGCTGGAGCCTTCTTCACCTTAGCAGTGGAGGCTTTCCGGGTTTTTGTGGATACCGCCTCTCCCTGCTCTTCCGCTGCTGCCATCGCGGCGCGGCGAGCGGCGATCCTCTCCTTCTCGGCTTTTTCCTCAGCCTCCCGTTCGGGCATGGTCTTGCCGTAGAGCTGATAATCGTCCCCTACCAGCTTGATGCTGCATTTTTCGGTGGCTTGCAGATACGAAGGCTTGTTCTTGTCGACAAACTTGCCGATGACGATCTTGCCCTGATAATCGATGGCCGTCTCGCGGGTATCACAGCCATGTTTGAGTATCGAGTTATCCTGATAATGCTGCAGCATGTCAACGCCATCGCCGAGGCGGTTGCGGCGCAGATAGAGTGTCGTGCAGGGCGAGATGACCTCGATGAATGAGAAACCCTTGCGCAGCAACGCTTCCTCGATCGACTGGGTGACGTTGCGAGAATGCATCGAAGTCCAGCGCGCGATGTAAGTTGCACCAGCGGCATCCATCAGGAAAGGGAGGCTGAACGGATATTCGTAGTTGCCGTAGGGTGTAGTCGAGGCAATGGCCGAGTTTGGCGTGGTCGGCGTCACTTGGCCGCCGGTCATGCCGTAGGTGAAATTGTTGTTGCAGATGACCACCAGGTCCATGTTGCGCCGTGCGGCATGGATCAGGTGGTTGCCGCCGATACCGGTTAGGTCGCCCTCGCCGCTGAACACCACCACCGTCAGTTCGGGGTTGGCCAGCTTGATGCCGGTGGCCACCGGAATGGCGCGGCCGTGCGTGGTATGGATCGAATCGAAGTTGACATAACCCGCAACACGCCCGGTGCAGCCGATACCCGACACCACGACCAGCTTCTTGGGGTCGATGCCGCTGCGCTTGACGGCCTCGGCAAAGGAGTTCACCTCGGAGCCGATGCCACAGCCAGGGCACCAGATATGCGGCATCCGGTCCATGCGCAGGGCGCTAGCCATGGGGCTGCCTGCCTTGAATTTTCCGAGTTCTGTGCTCATAGTATTGCCTTTCTGATGGCGTCCAGGATGACATCCGGATCATGCACCGCACCACCGCAGTGATTGACGCTGATTACCTTGCAGCGGCCGCCGGCGTTGCGTTCTACTTCAAGCACCATCTGACCATAGTTGATTTCCGGCACCACGATAGCCTTAACCTTGGCGGATATTTCACGGATGCGTTTTTCGCAGAACGGCCAGATCGTAATCAGGCGCAGCGAACCGACCTTGATACCTTCCTTGCGCGCATCCTGGATGGCCTTGACGGCGATTCGCGAAGTGATGCCATAGGACACCACCACGACGTCGGCACCGTCGATCTGATCCTCGTCGAGGAGGATGATCTTGTCGGCATTGCCGTTTATCTTTTCCATCAGGTGGGTCACGACGATCTTGTTCTGATCTGCGGTCATGACCGGATAGCCGCGTTCGTTATGTGTCAGTCCGGTGACATGGAAGTTGTACCCATCGCCCGCCCGCACCATGGGATGACCGCCCTGACTGTCAAACTTGTAGGGACGGCAGTCCTCCTTGGGGCCGCTGTAGTTATTGCGCGGAATCACCTTGATCTGGTCGGCAGGCGGGATAACGACCTTCTCGTGCATGTGGCCGACAGTTTCGTCGGTCAGGATAATGACAGGTACCCGGTAGAACTCCGACAGATTGAAAGCCTCGATGGTGAGGTCGAAACATTCCTGCGGACTGTCCGGGCACAGGGCTATGATCATGTTGTCGCCATGCGCACCATAGCGCGCCTGCATCATGTCCTGCTGGGCGGTCAGCGTGGGCAGGCCGGTGGACGGACCGCCGCGCTGCACGTTGGCGATCACCATCGGGGTCTCGGTCATGCAAGCCAGTCCGAGGTTCTCCGTCATCAGGGAGAAACCGGGGCCGCAGGTCACGGTCATGCATTTTTGCCCACCCCATGCCCCACCGATCAGGGCGGCGATGGAAGCAAGCTCGTCTTCCATCTGGATGAACATCGCCCCAACTTCCGGTGCACGCTCGGCAAAACGCTCGGCAGCTTCGGTCGAGGGCGTGATTGGATACCCGGCAAAGAAGCGGCAACCTGCCGCCAGCCCACCTTCAGCAATCGCGTGGTCGCCATCCATGAAATGTGGGCCGGAGTCAACACCTTTGGGATCTGCGGTGGCAAAAGTAGCTCCGGCGTAACGTTCACTAGCGCGAACATTAGCCTGCTCTGAAACTCCGCTTGGCTTCGTTTTCACTTATTTGTTTCTCCTTTTTTGGTTTCTTCTTCCATTGTCACGAAGATTGAAAACTCCGGACAGATCATCTGGCAAAACATGCAATCGTGGCAGGCTTCAGGATTTTTCACATACGGGGGATGGTAGCCCTTGGCGTTGTACTCGGGAGAAATATCCAGAACTTGTTTGGGGCAAAACTGCACACAGAAGCCGCAGCCCTTGCACCAATCGTTGCTGATAGTGACTTTGCCACGCAACTGCTTGAGGTCGTTGAAATACATCCTGTCCTCCTTAGACCAGGCCGCGAGCCGCCAGCGCCGGCAGTGGATCGATATGGTGGAGGTCGAAGCGCAGCGCTGCGTCGTCGCAGCCGAACGCTATCGCCATCAACTGGGTAAAGTAAAGTACCGGTGTATTTTGAAAATCTGGATTGAGGCGCTTCGCGTCATCCTGGCGAAAATCCAGATTGAACGCGCACAGTGGGCAACTCACTACCACCAGATCAGCCTGTTCTTCCTGAGCCGAAGCCATGATCTTGTCGGTGCGTTCAGCGATGATTTCCGGTTTGCCGACCGTGTGGAATGCGCCGCAGCATTCGGTCTTCTGCGAGAAGGGAACGGGCGTAGCGCCAAGGGCGGCGATCAGGTTTTCCATGATCATCGGATTTTCGACATCGTCAAAAGCGACTTCTTTCGGGCGCACCAGCAGGCAACCGTAGTAGCAGGCCACGCGCAGGCCTTTGAGCGGTTTTGTAACCTTCTCTGCCAGCTTGTCGAAGCCAACCCGGTCACGCAAGTACTCAAGGAGATGAAGGACTTCAACATCGCCTTCGTATTTGGTTGTTTCGAGTGACAGAAAGTCGTTGATGGTCGCAAGCGCGTCGGCGCGTTGCTTCACGTCGATGTTGGCACGCTTGAGCGTGTTGTAGCACATCGCACAGGAAGTCATGAATTCGCTGGCCATGCCTTCTGTCTTGGCTTGGGCTTCCTTGACGCGAATCATGTTGGTTATCGGGGCCACCCGGTTCATCACGTTGTCGGAGTCCAGCGCATGCACCGTGCCGCAGCAATTCCAGCGATCCAGTTCCTCGACCTCGACATCCAGTTTCTCCATCGACGAGACCGTAGAAACGTCGAAGTTTCTGGCTTGGTTTTTTAAGGTGCAACCGGGGTAATAAATGAGCTTCATTGGCTTAATTTTCGCAATCCATCAGGAGGTCAGTTTACGCATGGCGCTGATCGTGGCGATTGGCGGCAATACGCTGCGCGCCTCGGGTGACAGTTCCATGATTTTAAGGTAGTCGTTGCGCTCGCCGTCGCGCAAAACTGTCATGCGCAATGATTCAATGACCTCGGCGATTTTTATATCCTTCGGGCAACGCGAGTTGCATGTAAGACAGGACACGCACATCCAGATCGAGCGCGCTGCCAGCAACTGCTCCTTCATTCCCAGTTGTGCCAGGCGGATGATCTGGTTCGGCAGCACATCCATGTGGGCCGCCATCGGGCATCCGGCAGAACACTTGCCGCACTGGTAACAGGCAAGTAATTTCTGGCCGCTGATCTTTTCGATCTTGGCGACAAAATCTCTTTCGGTACGAGCTGTAGTTATTCGCAAGGTAGGTTCCATGATCGCTCGTTCAGAACTTTCCGTCCATGCGGAACTCGGGGGTGTCGAGCCACAATCCGACATTCAGGATGCTGTCCAGCTGTGCCTGGAGAGCATCGTATTGGGAGCATTCCTCAAGGATCATCTTGCCTATCAGCTCGATAATCTCCGGGTCCTGGGTGTGGTCCGCCATCTCCTTGAGCAGGTGGATGGCCCGCCGCTCCAATTCCATGGCCATGCGCAATGCCTGCGTGTCATCGGCGACTGCTATCATACCCCGATGAGTAACGGCTGCTTCCATCTCGGCGATTACATTTGACGGGTGAGCGTTCGCCGCCTCTTCTGCGGCGAGGCGCTGCCACTCGTCCTTGCCGATAATGGCGCTGAATATCTTGTGCACGTCTTCCATGTGCCATGGCTCTTCCTTTGCCAGGCGGAGGAACATGGCTTTACCGCTTGAATTTTGCGTCATCTCTGCTGCGTGGCGGTAGAAATGTTCCTCGCCGTACTCGAAACTGAGCGCAGTGCGGGCCAGTTCGATCACTCTGTCATCGATATGTGTCATTGGTCTGACTCCGGCGCCTCAGGCGTCCGGCCTTTCATCAAACAGGCGGTTTTGCAGCACCGAAGAACCTGGCAGCACATTGTTGCCGCGCAACAACTGGCGTTTCTTGACATCCTTGGGCGCATAAGATGGCAATAGCACCGGTGTGACCAGATCGGTCTTCACGCCAGCATTCGCCAGTTCTTTTTCGTAGCTGTCGAGATGGGCCAGGCTGAGTTTCCCGAGCTTGACGGTCTTGGCGTACTCACCTGCAAAACGCCCGGCTCGCTGGCCAAATACGTTGTAGTCGAGCACCGAGTTGCCCATCAGCCGGTTGCGGCCATGCAGGCCGCCAGTGGCCTCGCCCGCCACGTAGAGACCTGGGATATCGGTCTCGCAGCGCTCGTTAATTTCGATGCCGCCATTCTGGTAGTGCAGCGACGGATAAATCAGCATTGGCAGCTTCGCGATGTCGATGCCGTAGCGGATGAACTGGCGATACATCGCCGGAAAATGCTTTTCGGTGTAACCCTCGCCATGCAGCATGTCGATCAGCGGCGAATCCAGCCACACGCCGACGCGCCCCGACGGCGTCGGAACACCGCCGCCGTTCTGCACGCACTCGCGGATGATGGCCGAAGCCTCGATGTCGCGCGGCTCGCGCGGGAAGACGAACAGCTCGCCTTCCTTGTTCAGCGGTTGGCCGCCCGCGCCGCGGATTGCCTCGGTGACCAGGAAGCCGGCAATCTGCTCGGGAAACGAGACACCCGTCGGGTGGTACTGGACGGAATCCATGTACATCAGCTTCGCTCCCGCGCGGTAGGCCATCACCAGCCCGTCGCCGGTAGAGCCGTAGTGGTTGGTGGTGTCGAAACCGCGGATATGCAGGCGGCCGTAGCCGCCGGTGGCGACCAGCGTGGATTTCGCCTTGACAGTAAAAAACTCCTCACTGTCCATGTCGTAGAGAACCGCACCGGCACAACGGCCTTTGTCGTCCATGATCAATTCAACAGCCGGCATGAATTCCTTGATATCGATCATGTCGGGATGGTTGCGCACCTCGTCCATCAGCGTGCGCATGATCATCGCGCCGGTGTAGTCGCGGCAGGAAAGCATGCGCTTCCTCGATGTGCCGCCGCCGTGCATGACCTTCATCGAACCGTCCTGCTCCTTGTCCCACACCACACCCAGGTCTTCAAGCCACTTCACCACGCCGGGGCCGTCTTCTGTGAGCGCCCTGACCAATTCCGGCTTGTTCTCGAAGTGGCCGCCGCCAATGGCATCCAGATAATGGCGTGTCGGGGAGTCGGTGCGCGACACGGCGGCCTGCATGCCGCCCTGCGACATCATCGAATTGGCATCGCCCATGCGCAGCTTGGTGGCGATGATCGAGCGTATCCCGTGTTCTTTCATCGCAACCAGTGCAGCATTGCAGCCGGCGCCACCGCCGCCAATGATTAAAAGGTCGGTTTCGAAATCCGGTTTGTCAAGGTTTACCTGTACGCCGCGCAGCCAGGAGTGCGACTCAAGCAATTCGGACACTTCGGTGGTCAGCGTCTCACCCTTGTTGGGGCCGACACGCACCGGACGGCGGGCACTGGATTCGTAATCGGGATGAAAGCCCTCCAAAACTGCTTGACGCTCTTCCGCATTCATCGGCGGGTATACAGGATCAGGTTTCCTGGCCAACTCCAAACGCTTTGCGCGCGTTTGAGCCACTTTGCTCAACGATTCTGTCATGTAATCTGGATACATCTTAAATCCTCTCTAATTCCGTGTGCTGGTCATTACGTGTGCTGGTTATTCCGAATCGCGGGCGTAGTAACGTTTCGTTAAATTCTCGCGGCTCATCGACATCAGTTCGGCGTACTCCGCGTCGTAGACACCCTCCTCCACGGCTTTGACACGCTCCGCCAGTTCCGGGCTGTCCTTGCGCAGGTAGCGGCCATAGAGGCGCTTCGCCATGATAGCCATCAAAGGTTGCGTGATCTCGGCCGGGCAACGCAGCATGCACAGCCCGCAAACAACACAATCGAAGGAAAGATCCATCACCGTCGCAATATCGCCCCGTTTGGCGGCCTGTACGTAATCCATGACCTGCAGCCCCTGGGGGCAGGACCTGGTGCAGGTGTTGCACGCGACACAACGGAATACCGACGGGTACATCTCATTTATGGCGCTGACATTGGGCTTGAGCTTCTCGATGTCGTAAATCGCCTTTTCGGCCGGAACCGAGGGTATCTGGGCAAGCGTCATACCCTCCTCGGCCAGAGTCATGCAGGCCAGGCCGGTACGAATCTTGTAGTCTCCGGGCAGCCGGTAAATGGTGGCGCAGGCACCGCAATAGCCCTCGCGGCAACCTGCGCCACGGATGATCTGGTGGCCGGCATACTCAATGGCGCCCATGATCGTCGCCTCCGCCGGCACCTCGTAAGCCTTGCCCATGATATAGACTGTAATCAGGCTTTGTTCCACCACATCTTGCTTTCCGTCAGCCTGTGAATCCGACAATTTCTTGTTTGTTTCTGTCTTCACGCTCGTCATAATGAATACCTTTAAATTTTGGCAAAGAAGTGGTTTTCGTTTACCCAATCAAACTTCTTTTTTACGACATTCCAACCTGTATCTAGTTCCCATGGGAAACTTGGCCGCACTGCGACCGGAGCCAATATCTTGAGCTAGGGGAGAACATCTTGAGTGTTGTGAGCATAATCCGCTCCGCCACTTCGATATTTTTCGTGTGAATTTTTTTCGTGATTTGGATTATAAAGATGTTTGTGAAAGATTGACAAGAGGGTAATAGCAAAAAATACTTGGTATGAACAACTCCGGATTTTGCGGTTTTACACAAGATGCAAGAAAATACGGCTAATTAGGTTCAAAACATGCGTGATGTGCGATCAATACGATTAAGGAGGAATCTTAAAAAGATTTCAGAGTTCGCTCCAAATACAAAGCGCAAACTATTTTTAGTTTCGGCCAACCTAAACGTTACATACTTGAAACTACGTTTTGCCGCGCCGCATATGTTTGATATGCAAGTCACGCAACGCAGCATAACCAGCGACTTGGCTGTCGTCTAATGACAGCTTAGTCGAATGGCTAGTAGTTTCATCAGTTGGGATGAATTGTAGATTTTAGAAATTCCCGGATATTTACACCCTGCAACAATACCGACTATCATCGCGGTTCTTTCGCGGTGCTGTCGTGATCGCATCAGATATTGCAATCTTTTTGACTTAGAGACCTACATGACCAAAGCCCCCATACGCGTCGCCGTGACCGGCGCCGCCGGACAGATCGGCTACGCGCTGTTGTTCCGCATTGCCAGCGGCGAGATGCTCGGCCGCGATCAGCCCGTCATCCTGCAGTTGCTCGAATTGCCGCTGGACAAGGCGCAACAGGCCTTGAAAGCCGTGATGATGGAGCTGGAA
>JAUSMR010000064.1 GCA_030645955.1 Gallionella sp.
TTCCAGCTCCATCATCACGGCTTTCAAGGCCTGTTGCGCCTTGTCCAGCGGCAATTCGAGCAACTGCAGGATGACGGGCTGATCGCGGCCGAGCATCTCGCCGCTGGCAATGCGGAACAACAGCGCGTAGCCGATCTGTCCAGCGGCGCCGGTCACGGCGACGCGTATGGGGGCTTTGGTCATGTAGGTCTCTAAGTCAAAAAGATTGCAATATCTGATGCGATCACGACAGCACCGCGAAAGAACCGCGATGATAGTCGGTAATGTTGCAGGGTGTAAATATCTAGCCTCTTCCAATATGAAATGAGTCTGAAGAGGTTACGTATTTTCAACATGGAATGAGTCTGCGGGCATGAGATTCCAATCGGTCGTTATGCGGGTGATGGTGATCGACATGAATGAAGCAAAGCTGCCGAATGATGTGTATTATGCTGGGAAAACACGGGTTTAAACCGTTCGTGGCCTCGCAGAGGTTCTCGCACCCTGTGGGTGTGAGCCTGAATATCGAAGGTCTCAGTGTGAACGGTCAATTTAATCTGCATTTCCCTGGGCGCGTGCCACGTTTGATGGCTTGAAAGCTTGATGCACACGGACGACGTTTGGCGCTTCCTGATGCTGATAAGTAACAGCCTAAGAGTGACCATAAAATTGCGTCAACATTTAAAACTCGCTAATTTCTGCCCGAACTATCAGAGTTATATTACCCAACGATGTTAAGACATATATTTTTGTCGTGGTCTTGCGCCATCATTGTGTTCATCAGCGGTTGTGCAAACACATCCCCTGCGCCTGTTGCGGTTGGTAATGGTAAAACCATTGCAGTAATGCCGCTGGAAAACCAAACCAACTCTGTGGTGGGGGCTTTGTATATGCGGGAAGAGATGGTAGCCCTGCTAAGACGCAAGGGTTACGCGCCCTTGTCTGTTGGCCAAACCGACCAATTGCTCGCCAACCAATTCGGGATATCTTTGGGCGGACAAATTACCGAGGAAGACATACCAAAAATCGCGGTTGGGCTTGGGGTTGATGCGATCATGACTGGGCGCTTAAAAAACTTTAGCGCTGTCCTGTTGTCATATAATGAGGTTTCCGCAAGTTTTACGCTGTATACGGCCGATGCTTGGCAGCCTGCGTGGACATATGACGGTAATGCCAGCGCGCCATTTTCGCCATTGCGCAACGAAGATTTCCGGACAGAAATAATTGGCGGATTAATCAGTAGTATTTTAGAGCGGTCATTTGGTAAACCGCTGCAGGATGCGGTTTACAGGTATTACCAACAACTTCAGTATACCCTTCCAACAGGCTGGGATACCGGTTATTAAGGAGCAACCATGTCGCGTCATATTCTTTTCGTAATCCTCGCATCCATCATGCTTGCCATCAGCGCTTGCACCACGCACATGAGCGGCAAAACGAAAGATGACAGTACCTTGTCAGGTGAAACCAAACAACTGGAGAGTGCAGGTGCGGCTTATAAGGGTCCGCAATACACGATTGGCATCATCCAATTCGATAACAAGGCTCCTGCTAAAGTCTCCGGGGTCGGCGAAGCGGCTGCGGCCATCCTCCGGACACAGCTGGAAACTGCCGGGCTCAAGACTATTCTGCTTGACGAGAAATCGCTCAGGGAAGGGGAAAAACTCATTGCCCTGCAACGATCCGGCGTGGTCAAGATTGGGAATAAAGACGCGGACAGCGGCTTTGATGCGCTCGATTATCGTTTGTCCGGTGCGATCACGGCTTATTCGGAAGTCGAAGAAGGCATAGACGCCATTGTTTTTCAAAAGAAATCTATCGTTGCGCGTGTCACGGTAGATTATGCCTTGGTGGACATCGCCACCGGCAAACCACTCGTGGCGGAGTCTGGTGCCGGGGAATACCGCAAGACCACTACCGGCGCTTTAGGACTGGGAGCGAAATCTTCTTTCGATCCCAACCTGCGCGATGGCGCTTTGCGTGATGCACTCGCCAAGGCCACCGAAAAGGTTATCCGCAAGTTGAGCACCATGCCTTTTCAAGGCAAACTCCTCGCTGTTGACAGCCGGTCCGTGGTCATAAAGGCTGGCACCCGCTCCCAATTGAAAAATGGGGCACAACTGGACGTCTTCCATGTGGGCGAAGCCCTCCGCGACCCTGATAGCGGTCAAATCCTCGGATACAAGGAAAGTAAGTTTGGTGTCATTCAAATCAGCAATCACCAAAATGAAAACATCTCCGAGGCCACCATTGTGTCCGGCAGCGGATTCCAAATCGGAGATGTTGCCAAACAAGCACCCTGAAGACGCCACGAAATATTAGCCCTTGTAACCGGCAAGAGCTTTCACCCTAAAAAACGCAGTTGAACGCTCCTATTTCAGTTGAAACCCTCGTGATGATTGACTTTATCTCTATTGATGCGATTCACCTTTTGGGTGAGTCCAAGAATGGATACTGGGAGCGCGGACATCCTGTCCGCCTGCGGGCTGGAAGCCCGCGTTCCAATCAAACCGTGGCTTGAACTGAGTTTTCTAGGTTCACTGCACTTTTTTGTATGGGGCCGCAGCCTGCTGATCTGAGGCTTACAGGTGCCAGATATTGCTCAGGGGCTTACATCTGATACGAATTATCTTTCGAGAACGATCATTGCAGCGCGTTGTTACACGCTGAGCAGGGTGATGATCGCTTTGATTTCGTGGCGTAGCGCAGCTACATTGATCGCTGCCGTAGATACATCAGCACGGCTACCAGGTTGACTTGAATCTCCCAGCCGATTGCGTGCACCGCTGATGGTGAAGCCCTGCCCATAGAGCAATTCGCGGATACGACGAATCAGCAATACCTCATGGTGCTGGTAGTAGCGGCGATTGCCGCTGCGCTTGACCGGTTTGAGCTGGGTGAATTCCTGTTCCCAATAGCGCAGCACATGCGCCTTGACCCCGCACAATTCGCTTACCTCACCGATGGTGAAATAGCGCTTGGCGGGAATCGGCGGGAGTTCTGAATCAGGCTTGTGGTTTTCCATGATAGGACTTTTCCACCATGGTTTTCAATTTTTGGCTGGGATGAAACGTTACCACGCGGCGCGCGCTAATCGGAATTTCTTCGCCAGTTTTTGGATTGCGCCCCGGGCGTTGCGGCTTGTCACGCAATTGAAAATTACCGAAACCGGATAATTTGACACTCTCACCCTGCTCCAGTTGCGCACGAATTTCTTCGAAAAACGCTTCCACCATATCCTTGGCTTCGCGTTTGTTGAGGCCGACTTTCTCGAACAGCAGATCAGCCAGTTCGGCTTTGGTTAATGTTGTTGTCATTTTTCTCCCTTACATACGCAATTGCGCACCGTGCTGCTGCATCACATCCACTAACTTCACGATGCTTGGTTCAATTTCCAAATCCGTGAGTGTTTTATGAGTATCTTGTAACAACACACGGAATGCAAGGCTTTTTTTGCCTTGCTCTACACCTTTGCCCCGATACAAATCAAAAAGTGCAATCTCAACCACATACGGTGCTGAAGCCTGCTGCATGGCATCCAGCAAAGACTGTACGGCAACCGTTTCATCGATCACTACCGCCAAATCGCGGCGCACCGGCAGGAACTTGGCAATCTCGTTCATGCGCGGCACTTTAGCCAGAGTCAGCGCGCCGAGTTCGACTTCAAACCACACGGCGGCCTGCGCCATGTCGTATTGCTGCTGCCAGTGCGGATGCAGTTCGCCGATCCACCCTGCCATCTGTTGTCCACAATAAATCTGCGCAGAACGCCCCGGATGCAGTGCCGGATGGGTTGCCGCAACAAAACGCAACGGTTGCGGCGCGAACAAGGCCTCAACATCCGCTTTCACATCATAGAAATCGACGGCCTTGGCAGCTGCGCCCCATTGTTCTGGTTGGCTCGCACCGTAGGCAATGCCCGACAAACGCTGGCTTTGCACATAATTGCCATCCACCTTGGCAAAACATGCGCCGGCCTCGAACAGGCGCACCCGCGCCTGCTTGCGATTCAGGTTAAAGCGCAACGCGCCGACCAGACCGCCGATCAGGCTGCTGCGCATCACCGCCAGGTTGCTGGCAATCGGATTTTGCAGCGCAACAACTTTGTCATTGCCGCATAATTCGCGCTCGACCTGCTCATCCACAAACGCGTAGCTGACGATCTCCTGGTAATCGCGCGATACAAGAATTTGCTGGATGCGCGCCAGCGGACGTTGCAACTCGCTGTATGGCAACATGGTCAGCTCGGCCTGCGGGGCAAGCGCGGGTATGTTGTCGTAGCCATGCAGGCGCGCCAGTTCCTCGATCAGGTCTGCCTCAATGGAAAGGTCAAAACGGAAGCTCGGCGGCGTCACGCGGAAGTCGACGTCTAACAAATGCCTCGCAGAGGCGGCGATTGCCCCCTCCCCTTCTGGGGGAGGGTTGAGGAGAGGGCCATTGGCCGTGAACTCCAATTGCAGGCGTTTCAGCAGTGATGCAATCTGGGCGTTGTTTAGCGTGATGCCGAGCACGCGCGCGACCCTTGAACGGCGCAATGCAATCGCTGTGCGCTTCGGAAGCTCGCCGCGCGCTTCGCTGATTGTCCCGGCGCTGCCTCCGCAAATTTCCAGCAGCAGTTGTGTGGCACGTTCCAGTGCCTGGCGCGTCGCGGCAAAATCCACGCCGCGCTCGAAGCGGAATGAAGAATCGGTCGCCAGGCCAAAACGGCGTGCCTTGCCGGCAATCGCATCGGGGTGGAAAAAAGCGCTCTCCAGGAACACATCCCGCGTGGCCGTTTCCACACCGCTGCCCTGCCCGCGCATGATGCCCGCCAGCGCCAATACCCGCGCATCGTCGGCGATGACCAGCACTTCCTCATCCAGCACCACTGCCTGCTCGTTAAGCAAGGTCAGCGACTCGCTGTTGCGCGCCTTGCGCACCGTAATGCCGCCGGACAGTT
Source organism: Gallionella sp. (assembly GCA_030645955.1). Next base: position 4,919 of record JAUSMR010000064.1, read on the forward strand.
GCGCCGCATCGAAAGCGTGCAGCGGTTGGCCCATTTCCAACATCACGTAATTGGTGATGTCCACCACCGCGCTGATACCGCGCAAACCGCCGCGCTCCAGGCGGCGCAGCATCCAGGTTGGAGTGGCCGCTGCGGCATTCACGCCGCGCACCAGGCGGCCGCAGTACAGCGGGCAGGACTGCGCATCGGCCACATGCACCGGCAATTGCTCAGGCAGGGTGACTGGCTGCGCTTGAATATCCAGCGGCTTGAGCGCGCTGCCGGTCAGCGCCGCAACTTCGCGCGCCACGCCAGCCATGCCGGAACAATCGCTGCGGTTCGGCGTTAGCTTGAGCGTGAATAATTTGTCATCCAGCTCCAGATATTCGCGCAGCGTCTTGCCCACCGGCGCATCAGTCGGCAACAGCCACAGTCCCTGGCTTTCTTCGGCCAGCCCCAGTTCCTTTTCGGAACACAACATGCCGAACGACTCGACATTGCGTACCTTGGCCTGTCTGATGACGAAGCCTTTTTCATTATCACTACTTGGAGGCAGCACCGCGCCGATGCGCGCACACGGCACCTTTACGCCGACTGCCACATTCGCCGCACCGCACACGATGGTCAGGGGGCTTGCCTCGCCGACGTTCACCTGGCAAACGTTCAATCGATCCGCGTTGGGATGCTTGACCACTTCCAGTACTTCGGCCACGACCACATTATTGAACGCTGGAGCGACAGCCTCCAGTGTCTCGACTTCCAGCCCGGCCATGGTCAGCGCATGCCCTAATGCCTCGCTGGACATCTCCGGATTTACCCAGGTTCTTAACCAATTCTCGGAAAATTTCATCGCTGTGTCATTAGTTGAATTGTTTGAGGAAGCGCAGATCGCTCTCATAGAACTGGCGCAGATCGTTCACGCCGTAGCGCAGCATCGCCAGCCGCTCCACCCCGAGACCAAACGCGAAGCCGAGATATTTTTCGCTGTCGATGTTGACGTGCTTCAGCACGTTGGGATGCACCATGCCGCAGCCGCCGATCTCCAGCCAGCCGCCATTCCAGCTCATATCCATTTCAGCCGATGGCTCGGTGAACGGAAAGAACGATGGACGAAAACGCACTTGCAGATCATCACGCTCAAAAAAGCGCTGTAAAAAGTCCTGCACCACACCCTTGAGATTGGCAAAACTGATCTCTTCATCGACCCACAGACCTTCCACCTGATGAAACATCGGCGAATGGGTGGCATCGGAATCGACACGGTAAACGCGTCCGGAAGAAATGATCTTCAACGGCGGCTGATTTTCTTCCATGTAACGCACTTGCACCGGAGAGGTATGAGTGCGCAACACATGCTGCGGGTCGATGTAAAAGGTGTCGTGCATGGCACGCGCCGGATGATTTTCCGGAATGTTCAGCGCGGTGAAGTTGTAGAAATCGCGCTCGATTTCCGGGCCGGACGCGGTGGCAAAACCCAGCGAGTGAAACAACTGCTCGATGCGTTCCAGCGTGCGTGTCACCGGATGCAATCCGCCCGTACCCAGGCCGCGTCCGGGCAAGGTCACATCCAGCGATTCCGCAGCCAGTTTCTGCGCCAATTTATTTTGCTGTAGCGTATCGCGCCGCTGATGCAAGGCGGCTTCGATACCTTGTTTGACTTGGTTGATGCGCGCGCCGGCAACCGGGCGCTCTTCGGCAGACAGCTTGCCCAAGCCTTTCAGCAAGGTAGTGAGGCTGCCTTCCTTGCCCAGAAATTTTGCCTTGACCTGCTCCAATTCAGCTTCATCGCTGATTGCGGCGAACTGCTGCAGGGCCTGATCGAGAATTTGTTGGAGCTCTTCCATTGATAACACCGAAAACAAAGAAGGAGGCGAAAAGCCTCCTTCTTTAGTTGCACAGTTAAATTTTTAAACCGCGAGGCTTGGTTTAAACGCCGAGGCTGGCTTTGGCTTGCGCCACAAATTGCGCAAACGCTGCCTTATCGAACACAGCAATATCCGACAACACCTTGCGGTCAACTTGAATTGACGCTTTCTTCAACCCGTTCATGAATACGCTGTAGGTCAGGCCCTGTTCACGCGCAGCCGCATTGATACGCGCAATCCACAATGTGCGGAACTGGCGCTTCTTCTGGCGACGATCGCGATACGAATATTGCCCGGCTTTCATTACCGCCTGTTTGGCGATACGGTAGACGTTCTTGCGGCGGCCACGATAACCCTTGGCGAGGTCAAGAATCTTCTTATGACTTGCGCGTGCTACTACTCCACGTTTTACTCTTGGCATGTTCTGCTCCTTATGCGTAAGGCATCATGGCGCGAACCGATGCTTTGTTGGTTGCGTGGACTTCAGTCGTGCCGCGTAATTGACGTTTGTTCTTGGTGGTTTTTTTGGTCAAAATATGGCGCTTGAACGCCTGTGAACGTTTGACACTGCCGCCGGCGCGGATCGTGAAACGCTTGGCCGCTCCGCTTTTGGTTTTCATTTTGGGCATGATTGCTCCTTAAGTTATGATGCCAGGTGTTTCCCGGTGGAAAAACTTGATAACCCATACACCACTTTTTATCGGGGAACTACTTGCTTCATCGCCTTGGCCATCCCCTTGCTGCCAAAACAACTTGAATTTCCTGCTCAAACTGATTTTAAAGTTTCAACTTACTTCTTGCTTCCTTTGGGTGACAACACCATCACCATCTGCCGGCCTTCCATTTTAGGGAATTGCTCGACCACGCCATACTCTATCAAGTCACCCCTGACGCGCTCGATCAAGCGCATTCCGATCTCCTGGTGAGCCATTTCGCGGCCACGAAAACGCAGCGTGATTTTGGTCTTGTTGCCGTCTTCCAGAAACTTGATCAGGTTGCGCAACTTGATGTTGTAGTCGCCTTCATCCGTACCCGGACGAAACTTGATTTCCTTGATCTGGACTTGCTTCTGCTTGAGTTTGGCCTCGTGCTGTTTCTTGCTTTCGGCATATTTGAATTTGCCGATATCCATGATGCGGCAGACAGGCGGGTCCGCCAACGGCGAAATCTCTACCAAATCAAGTTCTGCTTCACCCGCCAAACGCAACGCTTCTGCGATGGCAACAATCCCGAGGGGCTCTTTTTCAACACCAATGAGTCGCACTTGCGGTGCGGTAATCATTTCATTGATGCGCTGCGATTTATCTTGTGCTATTGCAATATCTCCACTTAAACAATACTAAGCCGTGCTACCCGTTATCGATTTCTGCTTGCAAACGCTGAAGCAATGCTTCCAGCGTCATCTGCCCGAGATCTTCACCACTGCGGGTACGCACGGCCACCAAACTTCCAGCCACTTCCTTGTCGCCGATGATCAGCTGATAAGGCAATTTCTGCAAGCTATGTTCGCGGATTTTATAGGTAATCTTCTCATTACGCAAATCCAATTTCACACGCAGCCCTGCTGCACGCAGCGACTGCGCCACTTGTATCACATATTTTTCCTGCGCCTGCGAGATATTCATCAGCGCCACCTGTATCGGCGCCAGCCACAACGGGAATGCGCCGGCATGGTGCTCGATCAAAATACCAATGAAGCGCTCCATCGAACCGAGAATGGCGCGATGCAGCATCACCGGCGGTTTGCGGCTGTTGTCTTCATCGACAAACTCCGCATCCAGACGCACCGGCAGGTTGAAATCCAGCTGGATCGTGCCGCATTGCCACAGGCGGCCAAGGCTGTCCTTCAGCGTGAATTCGACCTTGGGTCCGTAGAACGCGCCCTCGCCGGGTTGAATGTCATAAGCCAGACCGTTCTGCTGCAACGCCGATGCCAGACCGGCTTCGGCCTTATCCCAGGTCTCATCGGAACCGACGCGCTTGTCGGGGCGGGTGGACAGCTTGACCAGTACTTCGTTGAAACCGAAATCGCGATACACCTCGTTCAGCATCACGATGAAGTTCGATACCTCGGGCTGCACCTGATTTTCGGTGCAGAAAATATGCGCATCGTCCTGGGTGAAACCGCGCACCCGCATCAGGCCATGCAGCGAGCCGGATGTCTCGTTGCGGTGGCAGGAGCCGAATTCCGCCAAGCGCAACGGCAGATCGCGGTAGCTGTGCAAGCCGTGATTGAAAATCTGCACGTGCCCCGGGCAGTTCATCGGTTTCACCGCGTAATCGCGATTCTCCGAGCAGGTGGTGAACATGTTGTCGTGGTAATTTTCCCAGTGTCCGGACTTCTCCCACAGGGTTCGATCCATGATGGTCGGCGTGCGCACTTCCTGATAGTCGTGCTCGCGGAACTTGCGGCGCATGTATTGCTCGACTTCCTGCCACAGCGTCCAGCCTTTTGGGTGCCAGAACACCATGCCGGGCGATGAATCCTGCATGTGGAACAATTCCAGTTGCTTGCCCAGCTTGCGGTGATCGCGCTTCTCGGCTTCCTCAAGCTGATGCAGATAGGCATCCAGCTCTTCCTTCTTCGCCCAGGCTGTACCGTAAATGCGCTGCAACATCTCGTTCTTCGAATCGCCGCGCCAGTAGGCGCCGGCCAGTTTCATCAGCTTGAAGGCTTTCAGCTTGCCGGTGGACGGCACATGCGGGCCGCGGCACAGGTCGGTAAACTCGCCCTCGCTGTACAGCGAAACATCCTGGTCTGCCGGGATGGAGGCTATGATCTCGGCCTTGTAATGCTCGCCGATATGCTTGAAATACGCCACCGCCTCGTCGCGCGGCAGCACGCGGCGCGCCACCGGCAAATCCAGTTTGGCGATCTCCGCCATGCGCTTCTCGATCGCCGCCAAGTCTTCCGGCGTGAACGGGCGCTTGTAGGAAAAATCGTAGAAAAAACCGTTTTCGATCACCGGCCCGATGGTCACCTGCGCATCGGGAAACAATTCCTTCACCGCATGGGCCAGCAAGTGCGCAGCCGAATGGCGGATGATCTCCACGCCGTCCGCATCCTTGTCGGTAATGATCGCCAGGGCGGCATCCTGCTCAATCAGATGCGAGGTATCCACCACCTTGCCGTCCACCTTGCCGGCCAATGCGGCGCGCGCCAAACCCGCGCCGATGCTGAGCGCAACGTCGGCGACGGTGACAGGTTGCGCGAAACTGCGCTGCGAACCGTCCGGCAAAGTAATAACTGGCATATTTTATTTTCTGAAAAACAAAGTGCGGCAAGGCCGCACTCGAAATACTGTTAGGTGCAATCGGAACCAGAGATTCTCGTCAATCATATTGACGCATCAAGGCTCACAATCAAGACCGCGCATTATAGTGTTCCTGGCGGAATTTACAATTTATTGCCCAAAGATTTATTGCAGAGACAAACGCATTATGGCTATGTCGATTGCGGCGAGTATCGGGTGAGTGAATATTTCCCGATCAACTAACGGCTTTCGAACTCCACCCTACTCCATATACATCCCGCCGTTTACATGCAGCGTGACGCCGGTGATGTAAGCCGCTCCCGGCCCGGCCAGAAAGGCCACGGCAGCGGCGATATCGGCGGGCTGGCCAAGGCGTTTAAGGGGGACATGTTCGACCAGTTTGGCGCGCTGCTCTTCGCCCATGCCCTGGGTCATGTCGGTATCGATAAACCCCGGTGCGACGCAGTTTACGGTGATGTTGCGGCTGCCGATTTCCTGCGCGAGGGATTTGGTGAAGCCCATCATGCCAGCCTTGGAGGCGGCGTAATTAGACTGTCCGGCGTTGCCCATGCTGCCGACCACCGAGGCGATGCTGATGATGCGCCCGCCTCTGGCTTTCATCATCGCGCGCAGTACGGCGCGGCTGAGGCGGAACACCGACTTGAGGTTGGTCGACAGCACGTCGTCCCATTCATCGTCGGTCATGCGCGCCAGCAGATTATCGCGGGTGATGCCGGCGTTGTTCACCAGGATCGATATTTCGCCGAACTGCTTGCGCAACTCACCCAGCATATTCTCTGTTTGCGCGGTGTCATTGACGTTCAACGCCATACCCGCACCCTTGATACCCGCAGCATCCAGGTATCCGCTGATCGCTTGTGCGCCTGTATCGCTGGTTGCCGTGCCGATCACCGTTGCGCCCTGCTTGCCCAGTTCCAGCGCAATGGCCAGCCCGATGCCACGGCTGGCTCCGGTCACTAACGCAATTTGTCCTTGCAGTGTCATGCCGCGCTCCTTATGCGAGTGTAGCCAAAACCAGCTTCAGTGCCTCACCGTCGTTGATGGCTAAGGCCTGCTGGTTGGTGTCGATGCGTTTGTTCAACCCTGCCAGCACTTTGCCCGGCGCGCATTCGACGTTGTGGGTGATGCCCTGCTTGCCGAATTCCAGCACGGTTTCGACCCAGCGCACCGGCGAATACAGTTGGCGCACCAGCGCGTCTTTAATTGAGGCTGCATCGGCATAGCTTTTCACATCGGCATTATGCAGCACCGGGATGGCCGGGGTTTGCACCACGATATTGCCGAGATATTCGCGCAACTGTTCCGCCGCGCCTTTCAGCAATCGGCAATGCGACGGCACGCTCATCGGCAGCATGATGGCGCGCTTCGCACCTTTGGCCTTGGCCAGTTCCATGCCGCGCTCAACCGCTGCGCGATTACCGGCAATCACCACCTGTGCGGGCGAGTTGTAATTGACCGCTTCCAGCACTTCGCCCTGAGCGCCCTCGGCACACACCGCACGCACCGTGTCGTCATCCAGGCCGAGGATCGCGGCGATACCGCCCACGCCTTCCGGCACGGCCTGTTGCATACATTCCGCACGATAGCGCACCAGCGGCAGCGCATCGGCAAAACGCAATGCTCCGGCAGCGACCAGCGCGGTGTATTCGCCAAGGCTGTGCCCCGCCATCATTGCCGGGGCTGCGCCGTTCTGTGATTGCCAGGCACGGTACACCGCCACGCCTGCAGCCAGCATCACGGGCTGTGTGTTCACCGTGGAGTTTAAATCGGCATCGCTGCCTTCGGCGACCAGTTGCCACAAGTCTTGTTTCAATACATCGGAAGCTTCGGAGAAAGTGTCGCGCACCGCCGAGAAATCGGCATAGCCGTTCATCATGCCGCGCGATTGCGAACCTTGGCCGGGGAATACGAAAGCGAATTTTGTCATGTTAGAACCAGTCGTAAGTTGATAGACGTAAGTCGTAAGTTGATAGACGTAAGTCGTAAGTTAAAGGCCTGTTTGGTTTTAACTAACAACTTACGTCTTACGTCTACCAGCTGCATTCATTTACCAGCGTATCAATACGGCACCCCAGGTGAACCCGCCACCCACCGCTTCCAGCAAAATATTTTGCCCGGCCTTGATGCGTCCATCGCGCACAGCGGTGTCCAATGCCAGGGGAATCGAAGCCGATGAGGTGTTGCCGTGATGGGCGACGGTGACCACGACATTATCCATGCTCAAGCCAAGCTTCTTTGCGGTGGCTTCCATAATGCGGATATTGGCCTGATGCGGCACCAGCCAGGCGATGTCGGAACCCTGCAGATTGTTTTCTGCCAGCACTTCCTCGACCACTTCGCTCAGCACCTTGACAGCAAATTTGAATACTGCCTGCCCGTCCATTTTGATGAACGGATCACCTTGCACTGCGCCGTTGCGGATGTTGCCATCGGCTTTAAGCATGCCGTGATGGCGACCGTCGGCGTGCAGCTTGCCCGCGACGATGCCCGGTGTTTCGCTGGCTTGCAGGATTACCGCGCCCGCGCCGTCGCCGAACAGCACGCAAGTCGTGCGGTCGGTCCAGTCCAGCATGCGCGACAGCACTTCCGCGCCAACTACCAGCGCGGTCTTGGACTGCCCGCCGCGTATATACAAATCAGCGGTATTCAGCGCATACACGAAACCGCCGCACACTGCCTGAATGTCGAAGGCCGCGCCGCGATTCCTGATGCCGAGCTTGTCCTGCAGGATACAGGCGGTACTGGGAAACATCTTGTCCGGTGAAGTAGTGGCAACAATCACCAGGTCAATCTCATCCGCGCTGATGCCCGCCGCAGCAATCGCGCGCAGGCTGGCCTGCAAGGCAAGATCGCTGGCCATTTCATCGTCTGCTGCGATATGCCGTTCAACAATGCCGCTACGCGACACGATCCAGTCGTGCGAGGTGTCAACGATTTTTTCCAAATCGTAATTGGTCAGCACTTTGGCGGGCAAATAACTTCCGGTGCCAATGATTTTTGAGTACCTCACGAAACCTCCACTGCTTTTTGCCGATTTGCATGATGCCATTTTTCAATATGCTCGCTGATATGCTGCAACATGCCGCCGCGCGCTTCTTCGGCGGCGCGTTCAATCGCACAGCGGAAGGCAAAGACATCAGCCGAACCGTGACTCTTCACCACGATGCCTTTCAAACCAAGTAAGCTCGCGCCGTTGTAGCGTCGATGATCCAGTCTATGCTTAAAGGCTTTGAGCACCGGCAGGGATACCAGGGCAGCAAGCTTGGAGAACGCATTGCGACCGAATTCCTCACGCAGGAAACCGCCCATCATTTTGGCCACGCCTTCCGCGGTTTTGAGCGCAACGTTGCCGACGAAACCATCACATACCACCACGTCAGTGGTGCCTTTGAAAATATCATCGCCTTCAACGTTACCATAAAAATTCAGGTCGCTGGCTCGCAGCAATTGCGCGGCCTGCTTGACCACCTCGTTACCCTTGATGTCTTCGCTGCCGATATTCAGCAGGCCCACCGTAGGGTTAGGTTTGTGCTCCAGCGCGGTGACCAGCGTGGAACCCATCAAGGCGAATTGCAGCAAGTGCTCGGCGGTGCAATCGGTGTTGGCGCCCAGATCGAGCATGCAAACCTGTCCCTTCCTGGTCGGCAAGTACGAGGCAATCGCGGGACGATCAATACCGGGGATGGTTTTCAACACGTAGCGCGCCGTCGCCATCAGCGCACCGGTATTACCGGCGCTGACACAGGCTAATGCTTCACCACTTTTGACCAGATTGATACTGATCCGCATCGAGGAATCTTTCTTGCCACGCAACACGGATTGCGGCGATTCGTCCATGCCCACCACTTCAGTGGCTGGATGAATGCGCAAATGAACCCCAATCTTCACACCCAGGGCGTGCAATTCGGTTTCAATTGCATCAGGAATACCCACCAGAACAATGGTATCGTCGGGGAACAATCTCAGATATTCAACTGCAGCGGGAATGGTGACCGTCGTGCCGTGGTCGCCTCCCATCGCATCTATAGCTAATGTGACATCCACTAAGCGGTCCTCAGGGTGAGTGACAGAAAAGAAAACGCAGCCGACCATAATGATCGGCTGCGTTAATTAGAAGCTTATTCGCCCTTGATCTTGACTACCTTCTTACCGCGGTAAAAGCCGCTTGGGCTGATGTGGTGACGCAAATGGTTTTCGCCCGTGGTTGGCTCAACCGCCAGTGCCGGGTTAGTCAAAAAATCGTGGGCTCGGTGCATACCACGTTTGGATGCGGACTTTTTATTCTGTTGAACTGCCATGTTAATACTCCTGATTAATTACGCTTCAATTTCGCTAAAACCGCAAAAGGATGCTGCTCTTCTTCCCGTGCGTTCTCGCTCTCTGTCGCCTGGCAAGCCCCCAACTCATGTTTGGGCGCGATTGGCAGGCTTAACAAAATCTCTTCTTCCAGCAGACCCAGCACATCCAGGTGCGCATCGGCCAAAATGCTGTCGAACTCTTCTTCCTCACCGCCTGCAACGTTATCATCCAGCGCATCCAGACTTTCCTGGTCGCGCAGCAACAAGCGTGTATCAAGCTGCACCGCATAGTCCAATCCCTTCAGACAGCGCTGGCAACGCAACTGACAGCTTCCGGCTATACTGACATCCAGCGATGGATTACCCAGCTTATCCACAACACCCTGTACTGTGTAGCTCAAAACTCCGTGCGGATTTCCCAGCACATCCAGCAAACGCGGCAGCTCGGCAATCGGCACTTCACCATATATTTTCTGTCCATTTCTGGCAAAATCCAAGCTATCGATGAAAGGCCGTGCATGCATAAGGCGCGCATGATATATTTTTCGCCGCTTTCTGTCAAAAATCCTAAGGAATATCTTTGAGTTACCCTTTGCTTGTCCTGGCCTCCACCTCCATTTACCGCAGCGAACTGCTCAAACGGCTGCAGCTCCCTTTTGAGACCGCCGCGCCCAATGTAGATGAAACGCCCTTGCCGCACGAATCTGCACACGCCACTTCGGTGCGCCTCGCGCAGGAAAAAGCCCGTGCAGTAGCCGGCTGTTATCCTGACGCGCTGATTATCGGCTCCGATCAGGTCGCGCTACTGGAAGGACAACAACTCGGCAAGCCGCACACCCACGACAACGCGGTCAGGCAATTACGCGCCATGCGCGGCAAGACCACTTGTTTTTATACTGCGCTGGCGCTGTTAAACAGCAAGACTGGCGATATGCAAACCCAAGTCGCGGAAAATTACGTCACGCTACGCGACCTCAGCGATGACGAGATCGAAGGCTACTTGCTCAAGGAACAGCCCTATCACTGTGCTGGCAGTGCGAAATCAGAAGGCATGGGCATCGCGCTGATGAGCCGGATGGCCGGCGACGATCCGAACGCATTAATCGGCCTGCCGTTGATCCTGCTGGTCGAAATGCTGCGCCGCGAAAACATCTTTCTGTTTTAGCCATGACCACCAAGACAGCTGTTTTAACCATGACGACCAGTCCGGGCACGCTTTACCTGATTCCCTGCACGCTGGGCGATACCCCCGCCGAACAGGTATTGCCGCAACACGTCATCGACGTGGCGCGCAAGCTGCGGCATTTCGTGGTGGAGCAACCCAAGGCCGCGCGGCAATTCCTGTCCGCGCTCAAACCCGAACAGCCTATCCAGACGCTGCACTTTTCCAGCCTCAATGAACACACCGAACCCAAGGAATTAGCCGGGCTACTCGCGCCGCTATTGTCGGGGCAGGATGTCGGCATTATTTCCGAGGCAGGCTGTCCGGGCATCGCCGACCCCGGTGCCGATCTGGTGAACCTGGCACACCGGCATGACATTCGCGTCGTGCCACTGGTCGGCCCCTCCTCCATCCTGCTGGCGCTGATGGCATCCGGACTGAATGGCCAATGCTTTGCCTTCCACGGCTACCTGCCCATCGAAAATGCGGAAAGAAAAGCAGCGATTATGGCGCTGGAAGCCGAATCCACACGGCGCAGGCAAACTCAGTTGTTCATCGAAACACCCTACCGCAATGAAAAGATGTTCGGCGCTTTGCTCGCCAACTGCCGCCCGCAAACGCAGCTGTGTGTGGCCACGGACATCACTTTGCCTGGTGAACAAATCCGGACGCGTTCCATTGCGCAATGGAAATTGCAGCTCGCGCCGCAATTAAACAAGCGTCCGAGCCTGTTCCTGCTACTCGGGACAAGTTAATTTAGTTGCTCAAAAAGCTGCTTTCTGGTATTAAAGCGGACTTTAATTTTATCCCGTTGGAGAAGTGCAATGCCGGAACAGTCACATAAACCCGTCGTCCCTTACAAAGCCAAGAAGGGCGAGGCATACATGAACCCCAAGCAACTCGATCATTTTCGCCAGATCATGAACGACATCAAGGCCGGCCTGGGTAAGGATATCGACCGCACCGTTCACACCATGCAGGACGAGGCAACAGTATTCGCCGACCCGAATGACCGCGCCACACAAGAGTCGGACATGGGCCTGGAACTGCGCAACCGCGACCGCGAACGCAAGCTCATCAAAAAGATCAATGAAATGCTCGCCAAGATTGATGCGGGTGAATATGGCTACTGCGATAATTGCGGTGTCGAGATTGGCTTAAGCCGTCTGGAAGCACGGCCAACTGCCACCCTCTGCATCGACTGCAAGACTCTGGACGAGATTCGCGAGAAACAGGTAGCGAAATAACATTTCGCCAACTGCTTTCGGTGAAGGCATAACCTTCAGGTTATGCCGAAGTATTGTGCGTTCTACGCTCCGTTGCTATCTGGTGCATAGAATGCACCCTACGAATTTATGAATACGACCAATCAACGATCAAATCGATCGTGGCATGTAATGGATTATTAATGCACTATTGAAGTAGAAATGGAATAACGGGTCGCCAAGTAACCGTTATCGAGCAACAAAAAAGCCCCGCCATAAATCTGCGGGGCTTTTTGTTGAACGAACGCGGCTTACTCGTGAGCTGTGGCTGCCTCCGGTGCAGGCAGCAATACCTTCATGCTCAGCTTCATACGCCCCTTGTCGTCGACTTCCAGCACCTTCACGCGCACAACCTGGCCTTCCTTGAGGTGATCCGACACGCTGTTGACGCGTTCATGGGCAATCTGGGAGATATGTAACAGGCCGTCCTTGCCCGGCAAAATATTCACCAATGCGCCAAAGTCGAGCAGCTTGACCACCGGACCCTCGTAAATCTTGCCTACTTCGACATCTGCCACGATATCCTCGATGCGTTTCCTGGCCAGATTGCCGGCATCGCCATTCACGCAGGCGATAGTGATGTTGCCGCTGTCGTCGATGTCGATGGTCGTGCCGGTTTCTTCGGTCAAGGCACGGATTACCGCACCGCCTTTGCCGATCACATCGCGGATTTTTTCCGGATTGATCTTCATCTTGATCATGCGCGGCGCAAAATCAGACACTTCGGTGCGCGCCTGCGGCACGGCTTGCTTCATCAAACCGAGAATATGCATGCGGCCTTCGCGGGCCTGAACCAGCGCAGCCTGCATGATGTCGCGGGTGATGCCGTTGATCTTGATGTCCATTTGCAGCGCGGTGATACCGGTCTCAGAACCGGCAACCTTGAAGTCCATATCGCCCAGGTGATCTTCATCGCCGAGAATATCGGTCAGCACCGCGAAGCGGTTGCCTTCCTTGATCAGGCCCATGGCGATACCCGCCACATGCGCCTTGAGCGGCACGCCTGCATCCAGCATCGACAAACAGCCGCCGCATACCGAAGCCATCGAGCTGGATCCGTTCGACTCGGTGATTTCCGACACCACGCGGATCGCATAACCGAAATCCTCTTCGCTGGGCAGCACCGCAACCAGCGCGCGCTTGGCCAAACGGCCATGGCCGATTTCGCGGCGCTTGGGCGTGCCCACACGGCCGGTTTCACCGGTGGAATAAGGCGGGAAATTGTAGTGCAGCATGAAGCGGTCGATATATTCGCCTTGCAGCGCGTCCACTTTTTGCGCATCGCGCATACTGCCCAGAGTCGCCACCACGATGGCTTGTGTTTCGCCGCGGGTGAACAACGAGGAACCGTGGGTGCGCGGCAATACACCATTGCGGATGGTGATCGGGCGCACGGTGCGGGTATCACGGCCATCAATGCGCGGCTCGCCGCTGAGGATTTGCCCGCGCACGATTTTGGCTTCCAGCGCGCTGAACAAATCATTGATGTGGTTCTTATGGATGGCCGCCACTTCCGGCGACATTGCCGCCATTACTTTATCGCGTATCGCCGCCACCGCATCGGTGCGCGCCTGCTTGGAACGGATCGCATAGGCTTGTTGCAGCGGAGCGTCGGCCAGTTCGGCAATCTGCGCAATCAAGGCTTCGTCCTTGGCCGGTGCAGTCCAATCCCAGGCAGGCGCGCCGACTGCATCGGCCATCTCATTGATCGCCTGAATCACCACCTGCATCTGCTCGTGGCCGAACATCACCGCGCCCAGCATGATTTCTTCAGACAACTGCTGCGCTTCTGATTCCACCATTTGCACTGCGCGCTCGGTACCGGCAACCACCAGATCCATTTGCGAAGTCAACAATTCCGTCGCAGTCGGGTTGAGCAGGTATTGACCGTTGACATAACCCACGCGCGCCGCGGCTATCGGGCCATCGAACGGAATGCCGGACAATGCCAGCGCGGCAGACGCGCCGATCATCGCGGGAATATCGGAATCGATTTCGCTATCCGAAGACATTACCGTCGCGACGATCTGTACTTCGTTGTAAAAACTTTCCGGGAACAGCGGGCGCAGCGGGCGATCGATCAAACGGCAAGTCAGAATTTCCTTCTCGCTCGGGCGGCCTTCGCGCTTGAAGAAACTGCCGGGGATCTTGCCCGCAGCGTATGTTTTTTCCTGGTAATCCACAGTGAGCGGGAAAAAATCCTGTTCAGGCTTGGCATCTTTCCTGCCGACCACCGTGACCAGCACCATGGTGTCGTCCAGGCTGACCATCACCGCACCGCTGGCCTGGCGGGCGATTTCACCGGTTTCCAGCGTGAGCTGGTGATTGCCGAACGCTATAGTTTTTTTATAATGACTCAAGATAGACCTCTCTGTGAATAGCACGCCGCGCAACCGCGCCGCGCGAATTGAAATGACAAAACAACACGGGCCGCATAAGCGACCCGTTGGGTACCATCTGTTACTTGCGGATTTCCAAGCGCTGGATCAGCGCGCGATAACCCGCGTCATTCTTGCTCTTGAGGTAATCGAGCAGCTTGCGGCGGCGGCTCACCAATCGCAGCAGGCCGCGACGGGAATGGTGATCCTTGACATTTTCCTTGAAATGATCGGTCAGATAAGTGATGCGTGCAGTGATCAATGCCACTTGCACTTCGGGGGAACCGGTATCGCTCTTGGCGCGTTGAAAGTCGGTCACGATTTGCGCTTTTTGCGCGGCGGTAATTGCCATTTGTTTTACTCTCCTAAAAAAAGTGCCGCATTCTACCCTTTAACGGGGGTGTTGCTCAACCCCAATATTTTGCGCCGAATCAGCCTGACTTTGCTCAGAATCGGCTTGTGCGGCCTGTTTTGCCACGCCGGACAACAGTCTTTCCGGGTCGATTCATTTTCCATACGCCAACATCCCGTTGACCGCCAACACATCAGACTCCGTCAACGTTCCCGCTGCCGCCTTGAGTTTGAGTCCCTGAAATAGCGTGTCGTAGCGAGTTTTCAACAAATCCCGCTGCGCCGTGTAGAGCTGCTGCTCGGCATTCAATACGTCGATGTTCATATGAAGGCCCAACTTGTAGCCGATCTGATTGCCATTGACCGCGCTCTTGCTGGATTCGACGGCCGATTCCAGCGCTTCGATCTGAGCCAGGCCGTTGACGATGGCCGAGTATGCCTGCCTGGCATCGGCACCCGACTGGCGGCGCGCCGCTTCCAGCTCAGCCGCAGCCCTGTTCCTGCTGGCAAGAGCCTCAGTCAAGCGCGAGCTGGTTGTTCCGCCCGCGTAGAGCGGCATGTTTAACTGCACCCCA
The DNA here is from genome assembly GCA_030645955.1 of Gallionella sp. Next base: position 20,067 of record JAUSMR010000064.1, read on the forward strand.
ACCTGCCTGGAATTGGCACGCGTCTCGAAATCGGACGGGGTACTGATATTGCCCGATGAATAGTTGCGCCCATAGGAAGCCACCACATCCAGAGTCGGCATGTATTCCGCCCGGTTCTTGCTGACGGCCGCTTCTGCCGCATTGACAGCGGCTTTCGGCGCCAGCACGGCGGGATTGTTTTCGCGTGCCTGTTCTATCCATGCCCTGGCATCGTCAGGCTGCGGCTGGGGAACAACCACTGCGGGCTGAAGAGCGGCCAGCGTACTGGATGCCTGCCCCACCACCTTCTCCAGTTCGGCGTGTTTGGTTTCCAGTTCATTAAGTGCTGCGATGCGTTGCGAACGGGCAAGATCAGATCGGGATTTTGCCTCGTGGACATCCGTAATGGCATTCGCACCCGCCTCAAAACCGCGTTTGGCCAAAGCCAGCTGCTCCCCCGTCGCCTTGATCTGCGCATCCGCAACATCGATGCTTTCCTGGGCAACAAGAACATCGAAATATGCCTGGGTCACCCGCAAGATCAGGTACTGCCCAGCCTGGGTAAATTGCGCCCGCGCCTGCTCGACCAGCCATTCCGACTCGTTGTATGCGTAGACGTTCTGCGCACGGATCAGCGGCTGTGTCAGTTGCAGCGTCCATGTCCACGCATGCACATCGCGATCCACCTGCGGGGTGTTGGTGAATCTGGACGAGGCCCTGGTCTTGTTGTCGTTGCCATTCAGGTTCAACACCGGCAACAGGCCGGCTTTTGCCTGGGGAATTTTTTCCCGGGCGGCTTCGTAGGCATAGCGGGCCGCATCGAAGGTCGGGTCATTGCCCTGCGCCAATCTATAGATTTCCAGCAAATCTTCGCCATGCGCCGGCAGGCTGATGCCGGCCAACAGGAGCAAGATAACTATGCGGCGCATGGAATCAACCCGGGCAGCAAGCAGGTGCAGGTCGGGCGGCGCCTGTCCTGAGCCTGCCGAAGCGGCCCGACCGCTTCGGCAAGCTCAGGACAGGCATGGCGGGTGGAACCCGCCCTACGAAAAAATTCCCGCTCATCTTTCGCGCCCGCTTTCATCAAGGGTCTTGCGCACCGGCGAAAGCAGATATTTCATCACGGTACGGCTGCCCTGATTGATCTCGGCCACAACTTGCATGCCCGGCACGAGTTTCAGCTGCTTGCCTTCCGCTTCGAGAACCTGGCTATTCAGTGAGACGATCGCCTTGTAGGACAGTGTCGGGGATGCCGGTTTATCTTTGGTTGAATCCCTGGCCTGTGCTTGCGTGTCGCTATCGCTGTCTGCATGGATACGCGTCACCTCGCCGTCCAGCATGCCGTACTCATCGAAAGGATAGGCTGCCAGCTTCACCTTGACATGCTGGTGAACATAAACGAACCCGACATCCTCGTTCCTGATCATGATCTCCGCCACCAGCGGTTCATGCTCGGGGACGATGGTCAGCAGCACCGTGCCGGGCGAGACCACCGTGCCGATCGTGTGGGTCGCAATATCCTTCACGATGCCGGACTGCGGCGCTTTGAGCTCCAGCAGCCCGGTCTTGTGTTCCTGCTTGAGCCAGTCCTGTTCCAGCTTGCGGTGCTGGCCGCCCGCCTCCACCCGCTCGTTCTGCAGATCGCTGCGGTATTTCGAGGCGATCTGGTCGAGCTGTTTTCTGGCCTGGTTGACCGCAGCCTCCAGGCTTGCCACGGTCGATTGCTGCGCGCGCAGGTCCTGCGACTTCTCCAGATAATCGCGCTGTTTGTCCTGCACGGTCATTTGCGAGACGTAGCCGTCACGGCCCATGTCCGCGTATGAATCAGCCTGCTGCTTGAGGATGGGCGTGGTCTGCTGCAGCTTGGTCAACACCTCCCTTGCGGAGTCGTATTCGCGCTGCGCCCTCGTCAACGCTTCCTGCGCCTGCTCACGCACGTCTGCATAAGATTGCCGGTGGTCGCGGTGCTGCGATTCAATTTGGCGGAAAAGTTCGTCTGGATCGTCGCGCTTTTTGACCAGGGACTTTCCGGTCAACTCGGCATCAATGCGGCGCAATTGCAATGACCTCAGAGCCAGATCGTTTGCTATCGTCTTCGCATCCGCCCTGGCAAGCTGGGTATCCATGCGCATCAGCACCTGCCCCTGCCTCACCTGCTCGCCTTCCTTGACCAGTATTTCCTGCACGATACCGGCATCCGATGGCTGGACGATCTTGATGTAAGTCTCGGGCACCAGACGCCCTTCGGCGCTGGCGATGATGTCCAGCTTGCCGAAGATCGCCCACACCAGCAGGATGACGAACAGCACGGCCACGGTATACATCACCGCACGCGGCAGCCGTGCCGGAGGGCTTTCCTGGATGGACAACAGGCCGGGGGCGAAGTCCAGTGCCTCCGGAGATAAGACGGTTGGTTTATTGGTCATCATCGCTTCGCTGTTATTGCAGGCAATAGTCCGTAGGGCGGGTCACACCCGCCGGTTTGCGGGTCACACCCGCCGTTGTTGGAATGGCGGGTGTGACCCGCCCTACATCACTGGCATCGCTTATCCCAACATCGCCACTCCATCCTTTAACTTGGACGGCATGTGCAAGTGCTGTGGCTTACTGCCGAAGGAATTGTCGTCCAGTATATCTTGGGCCGCATTCAGGGAGACCATGGCCAGCGTGCCATTCATGCCATACTGCCAGGCGAGGTCGCCGCCCAACGCTCCCCCACTGGAATGCTCCAGGTGTTTGTCCAGCATGGCGTTAGTCAGTGCCCAGTGGTCTGTCGTGCTGTTGGCCGCGACGGCCTGGTCGTAGCTTGCCACGAGTTTGCTGAAGTCGAATTGCCGGATGGTTTTGTTGTCCGGTTTGCCGCTGGTGGATGCAGATAGGTCATTGCCGATGATTTGCAGGTTGGCGATGCTGTGGTTGCCCAACGATGCGTACCAATCAAGGAAGGTGATCTGCTCGCCCTGTCCTGAGCCTGTCGAAGGGCCGGTTTCCAGTATCAGGTCGTTGCCCACATGGCTGAAGGCCAGGTCGCTGAGTTTGATGCCGCCACCCAGCGATACTGTGTTGTCAGCACCCATACTCGCCAGCACGACATCTTGTCCGTCGCCCCGGTTAAAGGCAATGATGTCTGCGCCTGCCTGTCCTGAGCCTGTCGAAGGGCCGGTGTTGAGAGTGTCGTTGCCGATTCCGCCGATCAACAGGTCATTGCCGTTTGCGCCGATCAGGATGTCATTACCCGCGCCGCCGTTGAGGAGGTTGTTTTCAGGGCGGTCATGATCGTCATCATGGCGCGAATCTTCGCCATGACGGTCGTAGCGGCCTGCCTCGACTGGAACCGGGGCTCCTGCAAGACTGTTGCCAACCGGGACGCCGCCGATGAGGGTGTCGTTGCCAGCGCCGCCTTCCAGTACGTCATTCCCGGAGCCGCCCACCAGTACATCGTCAGCGTTGCCACCGCTCAGTTTGTCGTCATCGCCCAATCCGTACATTACGTCTCTTGGCGAAGTGCCGGCCAGGTTGTCTTCTTTGGAGGTACCCTTGATGAGGTTGGCGACATCCAGCCTGAATGCGCTGGTGGCGCTGGCGCCAGAGGTATCGGTGGCGGTGACGCTGATGTCCCACAGTCCTGCCGCGCCGTCCGGCATGTTGCTGCTAAAGACCTGGTTGTTGGCATCAAAGGTCAGCCACGTCGGCAGCACCGATCCGTTGGACAGTGTGGCGCTGTAGGTGAGTTTGTCGCCCTGGTCTATGTCGGTAAACGCACCGGTGGGGAGCTGGTAACTGAATGCGCCGGTTTTCGTCGCGGCCTGGCCGGTCAGGGGGATGGCGGTGACCGGCGCATCGTTGGTGCCGGTGATCGTGACGGTTAACGTGGAGGGCGTTGCAGTCAGGCCGTCGGTTGCTTCATAGCCGAAGGTTTCGGTGACGACTTGTCCGGCGGCGAGAGATTGGACGGCTAACGATGCGTTGTCCAAACTGTACGAATAGCTGCCGTCGGCATTCAGCGTGAGCTGGCCATAGTTACCTGTCCTGATGCCTGCGTCTGCCACGCTCAGGATCGTCCTTTGATCCACATCGCTGTCGTTGGCAAGGACGTTGCCGGTGGACATCAATGCAACATCTTCTTGTACTGCAGCAACATCGACAGCGGTGACCGGTGCGTCGTTGGTGCCGGTGATGGTAACGGTCAATGTTGATGGGGTGGCGACCATGCCGTCCGTCGCCTGGTAGGCGAAGGTCTCAGTAACAGTTTGGCCTTCACCCAACGATTGAACAGCGAGTGAAGCGTTGTCCAGAGTGTACGAATAACTGCCATCGGCGGCCAAGGTGAGTTGGCCGTACTGTCCGGCGAATACGCCAGCATTCGCCACGGTGAGCAACGTGCCTTGATCCACATCGGTGTCGTTGGCGAGGACATTGCCGGTTGCAAAGATTGTTCCGTCTTCCTGTATGGCAGCCGCGTCGTCTGCGGCGGTAAGGGGTGCATCGTTGGCGCCGGTGATGCCCATGGTAACTTGAGCGGTACTGGTCGCGCCTGCGGTGTCGCTCACGGTGTAGCTGAAGGTTTCAGTGGCGGCCTGCCCTTGTCCCAGCGATTGATACAGATTGCCGATGTCGTATTGCACATCGCCGTTAACCAGCGTGACCGTCGCGCCGGAGGCGGCTTGGGTAACGCCGACGATGTTGAGGATATCGCCATGGATGGAGTCCGGATCGGTGTCGTTGGCGAGAAGTGTGGCAGCGCTTAATGTCACGGCACCGCCGTCTTCGGTTGCAGCACCCGCATCGGCGCTGGCGGTCGGGGTGTCGTTGACGTTAGCCACGTTCAAGGCAAACGTGTTCGATGCGCTCAAGCCCCCTGTGTCGGTCGCTGTCACGACAAGATTGAGGCTACCCACTTCCGCGTTGCCCGGTGTGCCGCTGAAGGTCTGCGTGGCGGCATCAAACATAAGCCAGGAAGGCAGTGCTGTTCCAGCAGACAGTGTTGTGCTGTAAGTGATTGTGTCGCCATGAATGAAGTCCACGTCGCCAAAGGTTCCCGCCGGCACAGTAAAACTGAACGGTGCATCTTCCAGTGTGGCCTGATCGGTCAGTGCGTTCGCCACTGTCGGGGCGTCGTTCATATTGAGTACGTCAAGCGCAAAGGTGTTCGATGCCGACAAGCCACCCGTGTCGGTGGCGGTCACCGCAACATCGAGGATACCTGCGTCCCAATTTGTTGGAGTGCCGCTGAAAGTGCAGGTCACCGCATCGAAGGCGAGCCAGGTCGGCAGTGCCGTTCCATCGGCCAGTGTTGCGCTATAAATGATTGTGTCGCCATGAATGAAGTCTACATCGTCAAACGTGTTAGCTGGAACGGCGAAGGTGAACGGCTGGTCTTCGAGAGTAGATTGATCGGCCACGGCGATGCTCACAGCCGGTGCATCGTTGATGTTAGAGACCTCGACAGCAAAGATGCTGCTGGCGGAAAAACCTCCGGTGTCGGTGGCGGTGACTGTGACGCTGTAGCCACCCACGTCCCAATTACCCGGCGTACCGCTGAAGGTTTGCGTGGCGGCGTCAAAGGCCATCCAGCTTGGCAGCGCCGAGCCATCCGCCAGAGCGGCGTTGTAAGTCAGCACGTCACCCTGGTCGATGTCAATGAAAGCATCCGCCGGTACAGTGAAGCTGAATGCCGCATCCTGCTGTGAAGTCTGGCCCACAATTGCATTCGCCGCTACCGGCGCATCGTTCACGCCGTTGATCGTCATGGTGACCGTTGCGTTGCTGGTTGCACCTGCCGCATCCGCGATGGTGTAGCTGAATGTGTCGGTGGCGGCTTGCCCCGCGCCCAGCGATTGATAATTGTTGCCGATGTCCAGAACGAGGTCTCCATTGGTATCTTGCGTGACGGTATTGCCTTGCGCTGTCACCGCGTCGAAGCCGGTCAGGTTCAAGGTATCGCCCGCATCCGGGTCGATGTCGTTGGCGAGCAATTGTGCTTGACTGATAACCGCCGCACCTTCTCCATCCGTCATCGCAACCGTATCGTTCGCTGCAAACGGGGCCAGATTGATCAGTCCGCCGGTTACGGTCAACATGAAACTGTTGGAGGCAGTCAGCCCGCCCGTATCGGTCGCAATTACCGACACAATCATATTTCCGTTGATAGCCTGCGTCGGCGTTCCGCTGAAGGTCTGGGTCGCCGCATCGAAATTCAGCCAGGCTGGCAAAGCGCTGCCATCGGCCAATGTCGCACTGTAGGTCAGCGTGTCACCGTGGATGGCATCCACATCGGCAAATGTGCTGACGGCTGCCGGTGCCAGAGGTGTCAATGCCTGCGCGCCGATGCCGAATTGCGCATCTGTCAACTGCGAGCGCAAATCAGCTTCACTCAGGCCATTGAGATTACCGTTCATGCCATACAGGTAAGCCATGTCTCCGCCGATGGCGGACGTATCCGAACCACCCAACGAGAAGTCTGCCAGATGCGGTGCCAGTTGCCAGGTGGTGATTGTCGGATCGGCGGCGAGATCGGCCTCGAACTGGTTCGCCAAGCCCACAAAATCGAACTGCTGGATGCGCTGGTTCAATAGCGGATCGGAGGATTGCGCATCGAACCCGACCATCGCTGCGGCGACGACCTGCAAGCGGTTAACGGCCTTGAAGTTGTCGCCCCAGGTAGCAAACCAGTATTCAAAAGTGATCGAATCGCGAACCTGTCCTGAGCCTGTCGAAGGGCCTGTATCCAGTATCAGGCTGTCGCCATCGCGGCTGAAAGACAGGTCTGTATAGCCAATGCCGCCGCCCAGCGACACTGTGTCCGATTTCGGGACAACACCGCTGCTCCATGGTTCGATCCAGTCATTGCCATCACCACGGTTGAACAGGATGACGTTGTTACCGTCGTCGCCGTATATGTAATCATTCCCCGTATTGCCGATCATCAAGTCGTTCGATATGGACGCTTCCAGATCATCATTCCCCGCCCCGCCTGCCAGCAAGTCGTTGCCAAGATCAGAATAACTGTTATCCGCTTCAATCCAATCCGAGCTACTGCCACCATCCAGAATATCGCTGCCACCACCGCCCTGCAGTTCGTCATAACCCGCGCCACCCAGCAGCACGTCATCTCCTGCACCGCCAAACACCTCATCGTCTCCGGCTAATGCCTTGATGGTGTCGTTACCGACGGTGCCGGTGATGGAATCATTCCCCGATGTGATCGTATTTGTGGGCGAAGCCGAGATCATGGCCATGACCTCGTTCACGCCCCACACCGTGCCGTCCGAAAACACAAACTGTTCAACCTTGCAAGCGTCGTAGTTGAGCCAATTATCCAGAGTCAGGCTATCCGTTGTGCCGTTAATGGAAAGGACTACACTACCCCATCGACCCTGCGTTACAGAAACATCGGTGTGCAACACGTCCGCCGCAAATTGCACGGTATCCACATTCCCCGGCGTATCGTCCCATTCATACACGACATCCTGACCCGAACCGCGTCCAAACAGGTAAGTGTCATTGCCACTTCCATCTTCCAACTCGTCGTTTCCGGCACCGCCATCCAGTGTGTCGTTGCCATCGCTGCCATACAAATAATCACTGCCGTCTCCGCCACCCAGCATATCGTTCCCGGCATTGCCCTCCAGATAATCGAAGCCCGTTCCGCCCAGCAAGGTGTTGTCGCCCGCCCCGGCAATCAGATAATCATTACCATCTCCACCCTGCAACACATCATTCCCTTCCCCGCCAAATACCCTGTCATCTCCCGCGAGCGCGTCGATGATGTCATTCCCATCCGTGCCGGTGATGTAGTCATTGCCCGTTGTGGGCGCCGTGGAAAGCATGGACTGGATGTCGTTCACGCCCCACACCGTGCCGTCCGCGAAGCTTATTTGTTCAATCTTTGGTTCGTCGGAATAAAGCCAGCTCCCCAAGGTCAAGCTGTCCGTTGCCTGTCCTGAGCCTGTCGAAGTGGTACCGTTGACGGAAAGCACCACATTGCCCCATTGGTCCGACTGCACGGATACATCGGCAGGCAACACATCGGCAAGTTGCACGGTGTCCATGGGAGCGTTGTCCCAATCGCTGATGCGCACATTGCCATCGCCGCGCGCGAAGCTGTATGTGTCGTTACCGCCGCTACCACTCAACCATCTGTCGTAGTTCGGCCACACCTGATCCGGCGCGCCGGTGTCAGTCGCATCGTTCATGAAGCTGCCCACAACAACGGCACCGCTTGTAGCAGCAAAGCTGAACGCCTGCCCGGCAACGGAGGATTGATCTTGCAACGGACTCACTACTGTCGGCGCATCGTTGACGTTCAGCACCTCCAGCGCAAAGTTGGAAGATGCGCTGAGGCCGCCGCTGTCGATCGCAGTCACCGTCACACTGAGCGCACTCACATCCCAATTCGTCGGCGTGCCGCTGAAAGTTTGTGTAGTGGCATCGAAGCTTAACCATGAAGGCAATGCCGTGCCTTCTGCCAGAGTGGCGCTGTAAGCCAGAGTGTCTCCGGGATTCGGATCGGCGAACGCATCCACAGGCACGGTAAAACTGAACGGCGCATCTTCGTTCGTGACCTGATCGGCAATAGGGCTGGTGATCGGCGCCATATTGGTCACGGTTACATCCAGTACAAAATTCGTTGTCGCGCTCAATCCACCAAGGTCGGTCGCAATCACCGCGACGCTCAGGTTGCCCGCATCGCCAAATGAAGGAGTGCCGCTAAAAGTTTGCGTGGCGGCATCAAAGCTCAGCCACGCGGGCAATGCGCTGCCGTCCGCCAACGTAGCGCTGAAAGCCAGCGTGTCACCGTAGATCAAATCTGCATCGCTGAAAGTGTTGGCTGGAATGCTGAAGCTGAACGGTTGATATTTCTGCGCGCTCAGGTTAATCAGCGGCACGGCGACTGTTGGCGCATCGTTGACATTAGCCACGTTCAAGGCAAATGCGCTCGATGCACCCAAGCCGCCAGTGTCAGTGGCTGTGACCAACAAATTCAGGTTGCCGACATCCGCGTTGCCCGGTGTGCCGCTGAAGGTTTGTGTGTCGGCATCGAAGCTCAGCCAGGACGGCAATGGATTACCGTCTGCCAACGTGGCATCATAAGTTAGCGTATCGTCGGTATTCACATCGGTGAAGCTTCCCGCAGGAATCTGGAAGGCGAACGCCGCATCCTGGATGGCTGCCTGCCCGGCGATCATTCCTACTACCGGCGCGATGTTGACATACGACCAGTTGTCGCTCAACAAAGCACCACCTGAACCATAATTCAACGTATGAATATTGCCGTGTCCGTCATTGGTATAGCTGCTGAAGCTATAGTCAGGATTGTATGTGGTACCGTTGCTGGTGCCGTCCGCATTGAAGGTGTCCTCGCCGTTTGACCCATCCGCCCGCTCCCAGTAATCCCCCGTCAGCCTGCCATCCGCACCATAATCCAGCTCGTTGTATGTTCCGTACCCATCGTCAGTGTAAGTGTAGTAGCTGCCATCCGGGTTACAGGTCTTACCGCTACTCGAACCGTCCGCCCGGTAAGTGTTGTTGCCGTAGTTGCCGTTGCTGTTCTGCCAGAACCCCCCTACCAGATTGCCATTGGCATCGTAGGCTTCCATATTGGCGTTGCCCAGACCATCGTTCGTGTAAGAGCCTTGGCTGCCATCCGCAAACCGGAACTGCGCGATCCGCTGGTCGCCCGTCACGCTGTCCGTGAAGTTTTGGATCAGTGCGCTGTCGCCCTGGGTGCCGTATGTGATTAGCAGGTCTGTGCCTTGCTGTAAGAGCTGGATGTTCCCGGCAGTGATGCCCGCGACGAACCGGATGCTGTCGTAACTGCCGTCCATCTCCTGGGAGCCCATGCCGGGCTGGAAGACGAACGCGCCCGGATCGAAAGACGGCGCAGGCGGCGCCATCGCGACCATCTGTGCCATGCTGAGCATCGTGCCATCTGCGAAGGTGAATCCCGATACGCCCGATCCAAACGGGTCGTCCGCATGCGTGATCATCACCTGGATGCTCTGGCCATCAGTTCCCCATGAGATGTTGAGGGTGGTGTAAATTTGCTGCGTATCGGTGGCGAGGCCGCTGATCGAGCCAACGGTCTGGCCCCATGAGAGCTGGAGATTGGTCGCCGTGACGCCCTCGCCGAACGCGACAGTGTGCGCGGGAAGAATTCCTTGAGCATAGATCGAGGCTAGCGCCGGGAAATCGTTCGCGGAAGTGGGCAGGTCAACCACCGGCACATTGTTGTTCGCGTAATACGCTGAAGGCTGGAGGCCGTCGGTTCCGATGGTGCTGAACAGGACAGGCAACGGCGGGCAGTAGGTGACATCCCCGTTCCGCATCGCATCCTGTATCGTGCCGCTCCAGTCCCCGTTATTAAGGGCAAGAATTGCATTCAGCACAGCTTGTTCATCGGCAAACCACCCGCCTTGCGATGTATCGTTCAGGAAATACATGCCGCCATGTTCATAGCCGACCTGCCAGTCGTCGACGCCCATATCCTGATAGAGCTGCAAAAGGTTCTTGCCCGCGCCGCCGATCAGCGCCGTGCCAACCGTAGCTGGATCGATCTGGAATGTCGCGCCGCCCATACCCGCGAACATCCGGTCATTGCCGCCGCTTCCGACCATGTTGCTGCCCCCAATGAGCAGGTCGTTACCTGATCCGCCGATCAGGGTGGTATGGCCCGTTCCGCCGATCAGCGTATCGTTGCCGTCGTTAGCCGTGATGGTGTTGTCGTATGCATTGCCAGTTGCCGTCAGGTCGGCGGTGCCAGTGAGGATGAGGATCTGCACGTTCTCGGGCACAACGTAATCTACCAAAGACATCACCGTGTTGGTGTTGCTCCCGGTGGACTGTGCCCGGACGATGTCCGCCGTGTTGTTCACCACGAAGGTGGCGTTGCCGGTGCCGCCGACAAGGGTCTCGATGCCAGCTCCGGAAATCAACGTGTCGTTGCCGCTGCCCGCAACCAGCGTGTTGTTGCCTGCGCCGCCGATCACAGTATTGTTGCCCGTTTTTGCGTAGAGAGTCTGGTTGCCGCTGCCCGCAATCAAAGTGTCGTTGCCGCCCCAGCCGTAGATGATGTCGTTCCCAGTTCCGCCCACCAGCGTCTCGTTCCCTGCCGCGCTGAAAATGAGATTACCATCCGCACCCGCGACCGTCACCGGGATGGAGTCTCCCTGCACCAGCATTTCGTCCAAGCTCATCGTCACCGGGTCGAGGAACACGTACCCGCCAATGGAGCCGTCCAGGCCGCCGTCGATCACCAGCCGCCCGCCGTTGTCGGACAGGATCACCAGAGCAGCGCTGCCGTTGCTACCGAATCCGGCCGTGAAGGTGAGGTTGTTCAGGTTGATGTCGCAGTCGAATTCGAAGGTGTCGGCGCTGCGGGCGTTTATCAATTCGACATTGCCGAATCCAGAGTTGAACCGGTAGGTGTTGTGGCCACTGCCGCCAATGATTCTTTCGTTGCCGCTGCCCGCGACAAAGGTGTTGCTGCCGCTACCGCCTTGAAGCGTGTCGGTGCCGCTGCCGCCATACAGGGTGTTGGTGCCTGTGCCCGCGATCAGCGTGGCAATGCCGGTGCTGGCGTACAGCGTCTCCGTTCCGCTGCCGCCTTTCAGGAAACTGGAGCCGCTGCCCGCGATGAGCAGGTCGGTGCCGCTACCGCCAAACAGGTAAGAGAACCCCGCACCGCCGACGAGGGTGTTGTCGCCGTCTCCCCCGCTCACGTAGGTATAATTAGCTACGGTACCGCCGTCACCTGCGTAGATGAGATCGTCGCCCGCGCCGCCGACGATGGTGTAGGTGCCGTTGCCGCCGTAGACGGTGCTGGTTTCGGTTGCGTTGCTGCTCAGTTGAATGTAAGCGTTCCCGTCCCCGGTATAAATGGTGTTAGTGCCCGCGCCGCCGATGATGGTGTCATTGCCGTCGCCTCCGACGATAGTCTCGTCGCCGTTGCCCGCATAAATGGTGGTGGTCTTGCCGGTGCCTCTCAAACTGCCGCTGACGAGCGTGTCGTTCCCGCCCGAGCCGTAAAGGGTAACGTTGCCGGAGCCGGAATTCACGTAGTTGTTGCCCGCGTTGATGTCCGCCCAGTTCCACGCACCGATTCCAGCAAAAATTATATCGTCGCCGCTGCCGCCATAAATGATGTTGTCGCCTGCGCCGCCCCAGATGCGGTGATTGCCTGATTCGCCATTGATGTAGTCGTTTCCGCCCTGTCCGTTGATGAGACTGTTACCGGTGCTGCAGAATATGGTGTCGTCGCCGCCGCCGGAGAACACATTGCTGTTGCCGCCGCCCACGTCGATCCAATTGCCGCCGTTCGACCCAATAATCAGGCTGTTGCCTCCGCCGCCGAAGATAGTATCGCTACCATTGCCAGCCGGGGTGTTGGGGTAAATGAGGCCGGGGTAATCGAGCGCGGAGTAACCATCGAATAAGTCAACTGGGTTGGAACTGCTGACTGCCATAAAACTGGGATTCGTTGGAGTAGAGACCCACCCATCGTATCGCCAACCTTTGTCGAAATTGTATTGTCCGTAAGATTGCAGCGCGGCGAGTTGCACCGATGGGGTGAAGCCGCCGCTGCTTTGAAAAAAAGAATGAATTGGTATGCTGAGCTCGTATTGGGGCATATTGCCACCTACACTCACACTGCTTGTGAACTTCGTCCACCAATAATCGCCGGCGTTGCCGGCGGAGATTGTGCCTCCCAGAAAGGTGTTGTTACCCGGACCAAGCACCACGAGGGAGTTGCCGCCGCTGATAATCAAATCATTGCCCGTGCCGCCGACGATGGTGTTGTGTCCAGTGCCGGCAGCGATGAAAACGCCTGATTGTCCGGTGGGGGTTAGGGTCTTTTGCTGGGCAAGGGCGGTGGCAAGATCCACTTGGGTGTTGGCATAAATCCGGTTGTTGCCGTTGCCTGCGACGATAACCCCTTCTCCTGCCAGGTTATATATAGGGTCTGCCGGAGGCGCACCGTTGCCAACAATGAGGTTGTCTCCATTTCCGAAGGCACCTATGTAGTCGAAACCAGTGCTGCCGATGAGGATGTCGTTGCCGCCTGTGCCGTCATACAGATTGCCACCTGAGTTAACTGGTGCGAGTAGATAATCGTTGCCTGATGTGCCAGCAGCAGTCGTCCAGGAGGAATTTTGATTGGGCTTGCTCGTGTCCCGGATATAGTTGCCTGCAGCGTCTCTCTGATGGTATTTGACCACCGCCATCCAGGTGGCTTGGTCATAGCTTACTACGCCAATTATGTCCCAGCTTGGGTCTATAGGCCCAAATCTGATATCAGGCGCCCAATGATATTCGTCCCATTGCACCGAGGCGGTCTGTACCAGCAGATCGAAGTTGCAGTTGTAGGTGTAGTCTGGCGTGCCGCCGTTGCCCGCATTGGGATTCGGGTTATCAAAGGTGACGGCAAGGGTGTTGCTGGTGATGGCTGTGCCGTTGGCGTCGGTGAAACTGACCGTGAGGGTGGCGGTATCGACCTGATTGGTATTGGTGGTGTCTAGCAACGCCAGCGAGACGCTGTCTTGGCCGGCGGGAATGGTGATTTGCACGGTGCTGTCGTCGGCGAAGGAGAGGGTTTCGGCGCCAGTGATTAATTTCCAGAGCGAGGCTGCAGCATTCGATAGCTGGAGTGTCAAGCTTTGGGCGGTGTCCAAGGCTGCCGCAACGGAAACGGTGAAGGTCTGCAAGGCACCCTGCGGAACGTCGGCGCTCTGGTTGGCCAGCGCGAATCCCGTGTTGCCGGCGCCTGAAACGATGCTGACTCGCTGCGCGAGGTGGATGCCGAGGTAGCCTTGGATTGGGTCGGTGGCATTCGCCAGATTGAAATTGTTAATGGTGATAGAGTCGCTGCCGCTGGTAATGGTAAGGCTGCCCTTCCGATCGTATTTGTATGTCGTGTTGCCCCCGGCCCAGGTGTTGTCGCCTTGGTAGACGGCTGCTTGTCCCATTACCTGGGCGCCATTCAGCATTATCGTGCCAAGGCCGTCGACGTCGGTGATGGTGTCGGCGCCGTCACCGGTGTTGAAGGTGTAGGTGTCGGTACCGATGCCGCCGTTGAGTTTGTCGTCGTCGCTTCCGCCTTCGAGGTAATCGTTGCCGCCTCCACCATTCAGGGTATCGATACCGCCCATGCCGTAGAGCCGGTCGTGATTGTCGCCGCCAGTGAGTGGGTTGTTGCCTGCGCCGCCAAACACGACCTGCTGCATGGCGTCAGCGTCAACGAACAGGCTGCCGGGGCGCAGGGTGATTCTTAGCTCGACGTCGCGGTAGAAGATGTCTCCGCTGATGGTGCTGCTGTCATCCATGTTGCGCTGGATCATCAGCCTGAGCATGGCAGCGCGGTCGGTGAGGTAGCCGGGGGTGAGTTGGCCATGGCCAGTGGCAGGGTTGTAGAGGTGGAGTTCGCCGTTAGTGTTGTGCGCGCTGTAGTCTGCACCCAGTACGGCAAAGGGATTGAGGTTGACCAAGGAGTAGCGATGGGCCTGTCCGTCTGCATCAAGCGCGCTGGCATCGGCCAGCAGGGTGGCAGGGGCGATGGTGATAAGGCTCAGGCTGCCGTCCGTGGGCAGTACCGCCCCGATAGCATCGACAGCTTTGTAGAGTTTGTCGCGCCCTGCTCCGTCGAAAGCATTTCCGCTGTACACGGTGTCCGCGACATTGAACAGTTTGCCCAGTGCGCCGACCGCCACTTCGAGGGTGTTGGCGGCGTTGCCGGTTTGTGCCTTGAGTATATCGGTGATGGTGCTGAGGTTGTCTGCGGTCGCGTCATCGAGCGATGGGTCGAGTTGGGCGAAGAGGTTGTAGACGGCGAGGGAGTCGGATAGCTTGACAATGGAGTGATTTTCCACCAAAAAATTTCCAGCAATCGCGCCAGAGTCTTCAATAAAAATATTCTGCGGCGTTCCAACTACCTGCCCCAGCCCAGCCGTGACATTCAATCCTCCTTCACCCATGATCGCCACATGCTTGCTGCCAATTGTGCCAGTCGGGTCTGTGCTATTCGGCTCTGAAATCCAGTTCAGGATTTCATATGGCAAGGCATTTTGACCGGGCGCGTTGTAGGTAACGACATCGCCAACCAGCGCAGGCCCACGGGACTGCGCCACCATGTCCGCCAGCAGGTAGGCGAGATGCCCACCCATGCTGTGCCCGGTAAAATTAATGGTTGCCCCGGCGGGAATCAATTCGCCGAGGCCTTTGTCGTTCAGCATCTCGGTGGTAATCGCCGCGATTCCATAGTTAACCGCATCGGATAGTAGCGATTCACCATAATTGCCAAATAATATCCGCGCCTCCATCTGCCCCAGCATGTCCAGTTCGGCAACGGTGTATTGCACATCCTGTCCGGCAGGTGTGGTGATTTGCTTGTAGTATCGGAATGCCTGTATCAGTTGCGGCAAGGCTTGACCGGCAATGACAACGCCCAAGCCATCCGCCCATACCAAATCCGGCAAAGCATGCCACAAAGTAGGCTCCGTTCCGCGCACAGAGATAGTGTAAGAACCATCGGTGTTGCTCTCGAATACCGTCGCGGAAAATCCAGTCCAGTCGTTCGGCATATGGCTGATGAAGTTGAAACCGTTGGTGGGGTCGGTGAAGGTGGTGGCTTGGCCGGGGGCGAAGATGTTGCCGGCGTTGATCGTGCCTGTTTTTAACTTGTCTATTAATGCTTCTGAATCATTTTGTACCAGACCAGAAAAATCCAAATACGCAGCCTGCGACATCCACGAAAAATCCAACAACTGTTTGATTGTCATTGCCATGATTATTCTCCTTGAGGTTTTAGAGTATTTAAAACAATTCTTCTATGGCGTATTACGGGATCTAGTTCTGTATTAGTACACCATGCCACAGTCCCACCTCCGGCATCTGAAAACAGCGCCAAAAAACGTTCCGCCCAACCGCCGTTAAAAGAAATTTGGGTATCCGTTGCCAGTACCTCGCCTTGAAGGGTTTCAACCACGAATTGACTTCTGAGATAGAGGTCTTTTGTGTTACCAAAAGAAGAGCTAACGCGATATTGGCTTCGCGGCATCACGTTACCCTCTCGAACAATTTGCCCATTTTGTTTTGAATATCTGGTCACTTTCCCATTCAATAGAAAATCTTCTGAGAATTGATATTCCCGATTTTTAACCCAATAATCGCGGTAATCATCCATAAACCCCTCCACATGCTCCGCCACGCGATAAACCTTGAGGCCACCTTCGTCGGCACATAGGTACTTTAGATAAACCCGACCGACAACCGCATCGCCGCCGGGAATCAGCACTATCAAAGCCACCGCCAGCCACTTGTATCGGGACGCCTTGAATTTCCCGACCACCTTGAACGCGATGACCACATATAACGCCACAAAAAATATAACCGCGAGTCCGCCCATCTCATGCCGCCTTTCTTATAAATTCTCCGTTCGCCGCTTCGCAACAACATGGGGACGGAGCCCCATTCTTTTCGCCCCCGGTTCGCACGCCGTCATTCTGCTTATGCTCATTTCTCGCTCCTCTCAAAATTCAAACTCTCCTGCTCGCTTCCTGGCCCGACAACCGTTTTCTTGCGCCCTGCCTGGCCGGGCCTTACCGAACGCGCCAGCACCGTTTCAATCTGGTCCTTGAATCGCTCCGCGCCCACTGCCAGTCCCTTGTTGAGGGATGTACGGATTTCCGTTATCTCCGCAT
>JAUSMR010000068.1 GCA_030645955.1 Gallionella sp.
CCGTGACACCCAGCGTCAGCCAGGTGCGGGCGCCCTCAGGCCCGACTTCAACCGTAACCACTCGCTGATGTGGGCCAACTGCAACCGCAGAAATAACTCTTGAAGCCGAAGCCATGCCTGAGCCGCCGCCAGCCGCGCGACGCTGCACCCACTTAAGTCCCACCGGAAGCAACGCCAGGAGAATGACAAAGAGTCCGACAGAAATCAGGGTCGAGGTCATCGGCGATATCAACCCTTGCTGACCCGGCGCAATCGTTCAGAGGGCGTTACGACGTCGGTCAAACGAATGCCGAACTTGTCATTCACCACCACCACTTCGCCTTGCGCAATCAAGTAGCCGTTCACCAGAACATCCATCGGCTCGCCGGCCAGGGCATCCAACTCGACGACAGAGCCTTGCCCCAACTGGAGAATATGCTTGATAGGCACCTTGGTCCGCCCCAGTTCAACCGACAACTGAACGGGAATGTCGAGGACCATATTGATATCGTTGATCGGGGTATCCCCCGAGAACGGCGAAGAAGAAAAAGGACGCGGGGACTCCCCCGACAGAATACCGCCCGACTCGGCCCCCGCGCCATCCGAAACCTTCTGCTCCAGAAGGGCCTCTGCCCAATCGGCCATGCCGTCATCTTCTGCTGGTTTTTCATCAATTGCCATGTCTTTACCCTTTCCAATTGAGGTCATTACCCCTCAAACTTTTATCAATCCGAATCGCATACTTTGCGTTATGCGTCCCATACTGGCATTCAAATACCGGTACGCCATCCACCGTAACCTGAATTCGTGGCTGACGATCCAGCTCAATAAAATCCCCCACTTTCATCGCCAGCAACTGCTCAATTGTTGCGTCCGCACGCGCCAGTTCTGCCACCAAAGTAATTTGGGCCGCCTGAATTTCCTGCGTCAAGACATTAACCCAGCGCCGATCTACCTCAATGGAGTCGCCCTGCGTTGATGAATACAACACGTCGCGGATTGGCTCAAGCGTCGCGTAAGGCATGCAGAAATGGATTGCCCCTGTAATTTCCCCAATCTCAAGCTGAAAAGAGGTCGAAATGACAATCTCACTCGGTGTCGCTATATTGGCGAACTGCGGCTGCATTTCAGAGCGTTGATATTCCAGCTCAAGCGGATAGATGCCCTTCCATGCTTTCTTGTATTCGTCGGTAATCACATCAACCAGCCGATTGATAACACGCTGCTCAGTCGCTGAAAAATCACGTCCTTCAATCCGGGCCTGAAACTTTCCAATGCCGCCGTACAAAGTATCGATGACGCCAAAAACAAGCGCTGGCTCGCAAACAACCAGGCCGCTTCCCCGCAATGGTCGAATTGCCACAATATTGAAATTTGTCGGCACCGCCAGCTCACGCAAAAACGCGCTGTAGCGTTGGACTGTCACGGGTCCCACCGAAATTTCGGGACTTCTTCGGATGAAGTTAAAAAGTCCAACCCTCAGATTTCGTGCAAATCGCTCGTTAACGATTTCCATCGTCGGCATACGCCCACGAACAATCCGCTCCTGGCTCGAAATGTTGTAGGAGCGAACCTCACCACGCTCGTGCACCTCCTCAACAAGCTTTTGACTTTCGCCCGTCACCCCCTCGAGCAGGGCGTCGACTTCTTCCTGGGAGAGAAAAGATTCACTCATAAGCCTGCTCCGCGTTCACCTTTACTGAACAATGAAGCTGGAAAAATGAACGCCGCGTACCGGGTTCTCGTCCGTTGCATTCTTGTCAACATTCTTCTTCTTTGCCTTGACGCCGTCTTTCCCCGGCTTCGATGTCGCATGAGCTGCATCGGCAGGGCCAAATGGACGCGACGCCTCCACCAATATATCAGTGGCAAGCTTTTCCTTGCCTTCAATCAGCAAGAGTTCTTCCGCCGTCCGTTGGGATATCAGCAAGAGGATGCCGCTGCGAATGGACGGCAGATACATTTTGACTTTATCAGTCGCATGCGCATCCGTCAGTTCCAGTGTTATCCCAATCTGCGCCACCTTTTCACCCCCCGGGTCAGCCAGGTTCACAACCATGTTGTCAAGTGGCATAAACGTAGGGGGGCCTTTGGGCGCTACGTGCGCAACCTCCTCAGTATCGCCATCGTCAGCTGCATTTTTCTTGCTTTGGACGAACCACGCACCGCCACCAGCCAAGGCCAAAACCAAAAAGACAATACCACCTACGAGCAAGAATTTCTTGCTTTTGGCAGCCCCTTTGGCGGACTCGCCAGTGTCAGGCTTTGCTGCCTCAGGTTTGGTAGCCACTATATTTCCTTGTACACATTGTGTTGAACTTCATTATTTAGCACATTGAATGCACCTACAGCTAGATTAACCATGGAAAAGCACGGCTTTCCGGTTGATGGTCAAAAAGGGGGGAGGACTTATACAAAAAGATCCACAGCCCTTCCGACCGATGGATTGACGGCTCGAAGATTTTCCGTTGGCACAGCATCCTTTGTTACGATGGCCGCCTGACGTGCGTCCGGACGATTGCGCTGTTCTTGTGCGCCCGCATCATCCTGGCCAGACGTTCCAACAGAAACCCCGGACAGCACCAGGCCTTCATTGCTAAGAAGCTCCTTCAAGTGCGCAACAGCCCCCTCGAGTATCTGACGGATTTCAGGCTGGTCGGTCCGAAAGCCGATGTGTGCCTCATCTCCCTTGAGCGAAATATTCACCTCAACCGATTCACCGCCGAAGCCATCGAGCGTCAACTGCGCATTCTGAACACCCTGCGTCACCCAGTAACTCACGGTATCGGCCACCATCGATTCAAGCGACAGCGCCGACGGATCGGCTATGACTGGCGGCGCATCCAGACGACTTCCCGCCTGCAATGTGTGCTGGCCCCAGGCGCCCTCGATTCCATAGCCGGACGTTAGAACTGAAGACTTGGCGAAAGTCCGGTCGGCTTGACGGAGAAGACCGTCCCCCATGCCGCTGGTCACCAACGCCCCCGAGAGAGCGGGCTCCCTGACCGACGCATCCATCAGAGTGGACAGCTTGACCGCACGCGACTCGGCCAGGCTGGCAGCCGCCCCGGACTGCAACTCAGCGCCCCGGGCTTTGTGGGACTGGGCTGGCAAGGCTTGCGACATCTGATCCAGCAGGGAATCGACGGTCTGCTTGAAGTCCTCGGGCTTATCAGCCGCGAGCGGGGCAGATGTGGCAATCGACACCTCCGGATTGTCTGTACCGATGGCAGGCGCTGCCAAATGCATACGGCCCTTCGCGCCCTCTGGGGTCTCTTCGCCGAAGGAACTCAATGTTGAACCGGGAGCTTGGCCCGCTTGCTGCAGCAGCATGGCCAGGTCTGTCGGAAAGGTGGGCGTCATCGGAACAAAGGGGGCAGAAGTTGGCAGCAATGCTATTTGTGGCTCTTCCTCACTCGTCAAGGGGGGGGCCCCAGTGTCGACCTGTTCCGCCACCGGCTCAAGCGAGGTCAAAAGTGCAAGAAAACCACCACCTGCGGGCAGTTCTACCTCAGCGCCTGATTTGACTTTGCCTTTGCCGCTATGGCTCTCTGCACCAATCACTGGTTTAGGGCTGCTGGTGGTGCTGCTTCGTTCAATGCTCATGGTCGTTCTCCACTGAAATAGCCACCCGTCGATTGACCGCCTCGCAAGGCCGCGAACTCATCCATCTGCTTTTGCTCACGACGCGATTGAAGAACGGAAATATCAGCCTGTTTTTTTTTCAAAACCTGCTTCAAACTGATCAGCCGAAACTCGGCTTCCATGACAAGCTTCTTTGCGGCCACGACCTTTCGAACCTCATTTTCCAGAGCCCCATTTTGCAGGCCAATGGCGTGATGCAAACGGTCCATAAACTGGTAATGGTGACGCATTAACTCAGGCGAGGTGCTGACCTGCGCAGCAGCCGTCCATCTCGATTCGGTCTCGCCAGCGTAGGTTTCCAACTGGGCCATCTGGTTCTGTGCAAACACATGGGCGTTCTGGACGCGCATCAAATCCTGATTAGCCTGATCCCGCTTGCGCGTGGCCATCTCGATGGCAAGGAGAAAACTTCTTACCGCACTCATTGGAACACCCCGTTGCGATCTATCGTTGCCATCATCTCGCCCACGCTTGCATCCAATGTCGATGCTTCAAACATGTCCTGTTGCAGAAATCTGGCCATGGCCTCATGCAATTTAATGGCCTCATCCAGCGCCGGGTCAGACCCGCCCACATAGGCGCCAACCTGCACAAGGTCGCGACCTTTTTCATAGCGGGAGCTGATCGCCCGAAAGCGCCGGGCCATCTCAAAATGCTCGCGCGACACCACGTTGTGCATGACCCGGGATGCCGACTGCTCGATATCGATGGCCGGGAAATGACCCGACTCAGCCAGCGAACGCGACAACACGATGTGTCCATCCAGGATGGCCCGGGCCGCATCGGCAATCGGGTCCTGCTGGTCATCGCCTTCCGACAATACCGTATAAAAAGCGGTAATCGAGCCCACACCATGCAAGCCGTTACCGCTGCG
>JAUSMR010000071.1 GCA_030645955.1 Gallionella sp.
GCTCGACACGGAGATTGCTGTTGCTACCGGTATCTCACTTGCTACCGTGCGTTCGCATTTGGCAGAACTCACCGCCAAATACGAGGTTGTGGCGTGCCATACGACCAGGTTTGTGAAGGGCAAAAAAGTCGTGGGGATGACTGGTCGTGTAGCTGGGTATACCCCGCCAGCAGCACCGGGTAGAAAATCAAAGGCGCAACAGTTGAATTTATCGTAGTTCCGCCTGCCGCTGTAATATTGGTTGTTGTGATCTGCTAATCAACGTTCACCATTATTACTAGAATCGATCACGCGAATCACCTCGCCGTTAATTATCTCACCCTCAATCACTTCGCCCCTAATCACCTCGTCGCCTAAGGGATGGTTGCGCATCTGTTTTCTCAGATCACGGGTTTTCCACCACAGATAGCCCCATGCCATTGCTCCAACGGTGAAGACAACCATAAAAATCAGCACAGAAAACATCAACATCAAGCCAATCAGGGCTGCGGTTATTAAAAACGATGCTCCCTTGCGCAAAATGCCTGGGGAATTTGTAGTGGTATATGAAAAATTTTCCATCTGTATTTCGTCAATGTACCCTTGAACTTCCTGCGCTATCCATCAAACTCATTTCCACCACTCTCGCCACATCACCACGGCACTCGGAACATTTGCCGACAAGCAACAAGTCGCCAGCTTTGACTGCACCTGAGAAATTGGTAATAGCAACTTCATGGCGACTCTTCCCGCACCAGACATTTAAGTCGTCTTAACCTGTTGAGCCAAACAGAGTTCAAACAACTTCAAACTGGAAAATTTGAATAATCCACGAAAAAGGATTGAAGTCCGAAGCCACCCAATCCTCAATGCTGGCACACTATATACACTATCCTCATGTGCATCCAGCAGGGAGATAGGATTATAATCACAAAAATTTTGATCAACATTTTGCAAAGGAAGAGCATGGGATTTCTGGCCAACAAGCGCATTTTGATTACCGGCATGATCAGCAACCGGTCTATTGCCTATGGCATTGCGCAAGCCATGCATCGTGAAGGCGCTGAACTCGCTTTCACATATCAGGGAGAACGGGTGCGTGGCCGGGTTGAGGATATGGCTAAAATATTCGGCAGTGAGCTGGTCTTCCAGTGCGATGTCAGCAGCGATAACGACATCAACCAACTGTTCATTGATCTGGGCAAACACTGGGATGGATTTGACGGGTTTGTCCACTCGATCGCCTACGCACCTCGTGAAGCCCTGGATGGGGAGTTTTTGGATAACTTCAGTCGTGAGGCATTTCGCATCGCGCACGACATCAGCGCTTACAGCTTCCCGGCCATGGCTAAAGCAGCGCTGCCAATGATGAAAGGCCGCAACGCATCCCTGTTGACGCTGAGTTACCTTGGTGCGGTGCGCACCATGCCGCACTACAACTTGATGGGTATGGCCAAGGCCAGTCTGGAAGCCAGCGTGCGTTATCTCGCGATGCAGCTGGGGCACCAGGGAATACGCGTGAATGGCATTTCTGCAGGGCCGATCAAGACACTGGCCGCGGCTGGTATTGCCGATTTCGGCAAATTGCTTAGCTACAACGAGAAGCATGCTCCGCTCAAACGCAATGTGACCATTGAAGAGGTGGGCAATGCAGCAGCCTTCCTGTGCAGCGATCTGGCCAGCGGCATCACCGGCGAAATCACCTATGTGGATGGCGGTTTCAATACCACCGCTTTGGGCACCACCGATGCATAGCCGACACCACTGACAAAAAAATGCCACCCGAGGGTGGCATTTTTCATAAGCTAATCACCGGAAATCAGGGCTGTGTTGTCGCAGTCTCAGGCAAATTTATTTCGATAGCCGCCTGCCGTTTGGCGTCAGACAGATATGCCAGGAACATTTCCTCGCCCGTCAATTGACGCATTTGCTTCGCATAGCGCGCGCGCTTCACATCATTGATTTCCTCGCCTTCCTTGACGGCATCAATACGTACCAGCATGTAGCCATTCTGTGCCACTTCTGCACCAACATACTGCGGCAACTTGGCCGCATTTGCCTGGAATACTTGTCGAGCCAATTCTGCATCCAAAGAGCCATGTTTCCCACGAGTAACGGTCTCGGCAGCATTCCAATTTAATTTCAAGTCACTTCCGTTCTGCAATTGCTCTAACATCGCCTTGCCCTGGTTTACTGCCAGCTCCGCAGCCTGTTGATGCAACAATTTTTGACGGATCACTTCCTGCACTTCGCTCAATGTAAGCACTGATGCTGGCTTATATTCCAAAATCCGGGCAGCAACCAGTGTGTTCGCTGTCACTTCAATCGCAGCGGTATTGCGTTTATTTTTCACAGCCTCGTCATTGAAAATTGCCTGCAACATTTTTGCGGTCCATGGCTCGCCAGTGACCATCTCCTTGGTCAACCATCCGCTCTGCTCAATTTTCGCATTAACCAGCTCGGCAGCCGGCTTCAAAGTATCGCTTTGCTCATAAACGATATTGCTGAATTTATCGGCCAGTTCAGCATATTTGTCAGCAGCTTTCTGCTGGCGCAGCTTGTTCACGATACCCTCACGGGCCTCGTCGAACGGCAAAACTCTGGATGCTTTAACCGAGATCAGTTTGATAATGTGATAACCGAAATCCGATTTTACCAATTCGCTGATCTCACCCGCTTTTAAAGCAAATGCCGCATCCTCAAACGGTTTAACCATCATGCCGCGACCAAAAAATCCAAGATCGCCGCCCTTCACGGCAGAGCCGATGTCTTGCGAATTAATCTTTGCCAACTCGGCAAACTTGGCAGGATTCTGCTTGACTTGCTGCAGCAATTGCCCGGCCTTCACCTTGGCTGCCTCTTGGTCTGCTTGCGTGGCCGCCGCATTTACAGAAATCAAAATATGCGCCGCTTGACGTTCTTCCGGTGTGCCAAAATCATTCTGATGCTCGTCGTAATATTTCTGTACATCTTCCTTGCTTATCTCAACTTTTGACAGCAAATCGTTCATTGAGAATTTCACATACTCGACTTTCGCCTGCTCCCGAACCTGGAACTCTTTAATGTTTTGTTCGTAATATTTGTTCAGTGCAGCTTCATCAACTTTTGTCTGCGCCAGAAAGGGTTGAGATGATATGGAAGACACGCTCACCACCCGTTGCTGTTCATTCAAACGAATGATGTTGTCCGCAACATGGTTTGATGCAAATCCATTTTGCGCGTAAGCGTCCTGTATCTGCTGCCCGAACAGATGATCTCGCATGCGTGC
Source organism: Gallionella sp. (assembly GCA_030645955.1). The sequence continues at coordinate 3,248 of JAUSMR010000071.1, forward strand.
TTCGAACATCAATGGCGACATATTCTGATTTTTCAGCACTGCTTCATAACGTTTTTTATCAAACTTTCCATCATCCTGAAAAGCTTCAATGCCACCAATCACCTGCGCTATCTGTTCATCCGTCACAAACAATCCCGCAGCTTTGGCGCGCTCGGACAATAAACGCTGCGTGACCAGATTCTCCATCACCGCACGCTTCATTTCCGGATTGTCCAACATCGCCGCATCAAAATGTTCTCCCAGCTGTTGACGCAGCCTGTCTTGCTGCTGACGCAGCGCATTGCCAAACTCTTGCTGCGTAATTTTTGCGTCATTTACCTTTGCAACCACATCTGCTGAATTTCCAGAACGTTTATATGAATCAACGCCCCAGAAGGCAAACGGCAAAATAATAACAGCCAATACTATCTGTACCAGCCGCTTTTTTTCATGAACAAAATCGAACATAGAGATACCACCCAGCTATTGATTTAAAAGAAGCAGATGTAAAAAAGGCGAACTTTCGTTCGCCTCGATTTGGCGGAGTGGACGGGACTCGAACCCGCGACCCCCGGCGTGACAGGCCGGTATTCTAACCAACTGAACTACCACTCCAAAAACTCTTTTGTTGGTGGGTGCTGACGGGATCGAACCGCCGACATTCGCCTTGTAAGGGCGACGCTCTACCAGCTGAGCTAAGCACCCTGCAAAGCAAACTAGTTTACAGCATCCTTCAGGCCCTTGCCAGCACTAAATTTTGGAACCTTGGCTGCCTTGATTTTAATCGTTGCGCCAGTGCGCGGATTGCGGCCATTACGCGCAGCACGCTTGCCAACCTTAAAGGTACCGAAACCTACCAAACTCACTGTATCACCCTTCTTCAGCGCCTTCTTGATAGTATCTACAGTCGCATCCAGTGCACGACCAGCAGCTGCCTTAGAAAGTTCAGCGGATTTTGCAATTGCTTCAACCAGATCAGATTTATTCACGTAAGTCCCCTTTGCGAGTGGTTAAAAAAACAGGAAGAGCCCTGCAACGGCTTTATATCAAGGCCGCGAGGCTTTGGTCAAGCGATTACTAGAAATTTATTTTCTTGCAATGCCTAACTCAAGCTGTTATGAATTTATCATTCAATGCTTGGTCGCCAGAACTGAACCGGGCTCCTTCGCTTCCCCCGCCAAAGCAACAACAGCAACCTTTTCAGCAGCTTCCGCAAGTGGCTCGGGTTTCCGTTCCAGCGCCATTTCAAATACCTGATCAATCCATTTTACCGGGTGAATATCCAGTTTGTTTTTGATGTTGTCTGGTATTTCTGCCAAATCCTTGGTGTTCTCCTCGGGTATCAACACCAGCTTGATCCCCCCACGTTGCGCAGCCAACAGCTTTTCCTTCAAGCCGCCAATCGGCAACACTTCTCCACGCAAAGTGATTTCACCGGTCATCGCCACATCTGCACGTACAGGAATGCCCGTCAGTGCCGAGACCATCGCTGTACACATGCCGATACCGGCGCTGGGTCCGTCCTTGGGAATCGCGCCTTCAGGCAAGTGGATGTGCAAATCAGTCTTCTGATAAAATTCTTCATCTATCCCCAATCGCTTGGCGCGGCTGCGCACCACGCTCAACGCGGCCTGAATGGATTCCTGCATCACCTCACCCAGCTTGCCGGTGGTAGTGGTCTTGCCTTTGCCCGGCAACACGGCAGCTTCAATGGTAAGCAATTCTCCGCCAACTTCCGTCCACGCCAAGCCAGTCACTTGCCCGACTTGATTATTCTTTTCGGCGACGCCGTAGGAATGGCGACGCACACCGAGATACTTGTCAAGGTTACGCGCATTGATCACAACTTTTTTGTCGCGTTCTTTCAGCGAAAGCGATTTCACCACCTTGCGGCAAATCTTGGAAATCTCCCGCTCCAGTCCACGCACACCCGCTTCGCGCACGTAGTAGCGCACGATGTCGCGCAAAGCACTTTCGGAAATGTTGATCTCCTCCGGCTTCAGGCCATTATTCTTGATCACTTTGGGCACGAGGTAGCGCGTAGCGATGTTGATTTTCTCGTCTTCCATGTAGCTGGATACATGGATAATCTCCATGCGATCCATCAATGCATCGGGGATATTCAGTGTGTTTGCGGTCGCCACGAACATCACGTCAGACAGGTCATATTCGACCTCGACATAATGATCGACAAAAGTACTGTTCTGTTCCGGATCAAGTACTTCCAGCAGAGCGGAAGACGGATCGCCACGCATGTCCATCCCCATCTTGTCCACTTCGTCGAGCAGGAACAACGGGTTTTTCACCGCGACCTTGCTCATATTCTGCAAAATTTTCCCCGGCATTGAGCCTATGTAGGTGCGGCGATGGCCGCGAATCTCCGATTCATCGCGTACTCCGCCCAACGACATGCGCACGAATTTGCGATTGGTGGCACGCGCGATGGACTGCCCCAACGAGGTTTTGCCGACGCCCGGCGGGCCAACCAGACAAAGAATGGGAGCCCTCATCTTGTCCATTCGTTGCTGCACAGCCAGGTATTCAAGAATGCGTTCCTTGACCTTATCCAAACCATAGTGGTCCTCTTCGAGCACAACTTCCGCCTTTTTTAAGTCGGCGCTGATCTTGGTTTTTTTCTTCCACGGCAGGCCAATCAGCACATCAATATAATTGCGCACCACGGTCGCTTCAGCTGACATCGGTGACATCAGGCGCAGCTTCTTCAGCTCTGCTTCAGCCTTGGTTCGTGCTTCCTTCGGCATGTGCGCGGCCTTGATTTTCTTATCCAGCTCGTCAAGGTCGGAGCCCTCCTCGCCCTCTCCCAACTCTTTCTGAATCGCTTTGACTTGCTCATTCAGGTAGTACTCGCGCTGGCTTTTTTCCATCTGGCGCTTCACGCGGCCGCGTATACGCTTCTCGACTTGCAGAATATCAATCTCTGCCTCCAATAGCCCCAGCAAGTGCTCCAGGCGTTCGCGAACACCAAAAATCTCCAGCACTTCCTGTTTTTGCTCCAGCTTGAGCGGCAGATGCGCGGCAATGGTATCGGCCAGACGACCGGCATCGTCAATTCCTGCCAGCGAAGTCAGTATCTCGGGCGGAATTTTTTTGTTGAGCTTCACATATTGGTCAAACTGCGCGATCAGCACGCGGCGCATCGCCTCCGATTCGCTGTCCGTACCATCCTCGGCATGAACGATTTGCACTTCGGCATCAAAATGCGATACGGCGTCATATACGCGCAGCACGTTGGCGCGTTGCGTACCCTCAACCAGCACTTTCACGGTGCCGTCAGGCAATTTCAACATTTGCAGGATATTGGCCAGGCTGCCAATGGCATAAAGATCATCCGTACCGGGCTCATCTTTGGTCGCTGACCTTTGCGCCACCAGAACGATAGTTTTGTTAGCCTCCATCGCCGTCTCCAGCGCCTTGATGGACTTTGAACGTCCAACAAACAAAGGAATCACCATATGTGGAAACACCACGACATCCCGCAAAGGCAACAGAGGATGCAGGCTGGAAATGGTTGTGATTGCGGTAGTGCTTGGAATACCTTGTTCTAACATGGCAGTAACCTATTCATTGAATTGAAAGCTAAATGGGGATAACTTTATAAAATTCAAGCAAGCCCATCATCGTTACAAGGTTTTAAGAGTGTGAGTAAGCGAATCAAGCCGCCTTGTGCGTGTCCGCGTAAATAACAATAGGTTTAATTTCGCCAGTCGTGCCGGTCTCATCCAGCACGACCTTGCTGACATTATCGATGGAAGGCAAATCAAACATCACGTCCAGCAACGCGTGCTCCAGAATCGAGCGCAAGCCGCGCGCACCGGCTTTGCGTGCCAATGCTTTGCGGGCAATTGCCAGCAGCACGCCTTCGCGGAATTCCAGGTCGACATTCTCCATCGCGAACAGCTTCTGATACTGTTTGGTCAGCGCATTCTTCGGCTCAGTCAGTATTTTCACCAATGCGGCTTCGTCCAGCTCCTCCAATGTGGCGATTACCGGTAAACGGCCGACAAACTCCGGGATCAGACCAAACTTGATCAAATCTTCCGGCTCTACCTCGCGCAGGGTCTCTCCTGTCTTGCGTTCATCCTTGCTGCTGATGGTAGCGCCAAAGCCGATGCTGGCCTTCGCGGAACGGTTGCGGATGACCTTTTCCAGGCCATCAAAAGCGCCGCCGCAGATAAACAGAATATTAGTGGTATCAACCTGCAGGAATTCCGTGTTCGGATGCTTGCGCCCACCCTGCGGCGGAATCGAAGCCTTGGTGCCTTCAATCAGCTTGAGCAATGCCTGTTGCACGCCTTCGCCGGATACGTCGCGCGTAATTGAGGGATTGTCCGATTTGCGCGAAATCTTGTCGATTTCATCCACGTACACAATGCCGCGCTGCGCCTTTTCCACGTCATAGTCGCAGGTCTGCAGCAATTTCTGAATGATGTTTTCGACATCCTCGCCGACATAGCCCGCTTCGGTCAGCGTGGTCGCGTCGGCCATCACGAACGGCACATCCAGCAGGCGCGCCAGCGTTTGCGCCAGCAGTGTCTTGCCTGAGCCGGTTGGCCCGACCAGCAGGATATTGCTCTTGGCCAATTCCACGCCATCCTTGTTGTCGCTCTTGAGGCGCTTATAGTGGTTGTACACCGCCACCGATAAAATCTTTTTGGCATGTTCCTGACCGATCACATACTCGTCCAATATCGCACAGATATCCTTGGGAACCGGCAAATCGGTCTTGCCCGTCTTGGTCTGATCGCTCTGGATTTCCTCGCGCATGATGTCGTTGCACAGCGTGATGCACTCATCGCACACGAACACCGATGGACCCGCAATCAGCTTGCGCACCTCATGCTGGCTCTTGCCGCAGAACGAACAATAAAGCAATTTGTCACCTGATTTTTTATCGTCGGCCATCGCTATTACCCTTCCATCAATATGTCTACCAACAATTTATCTTTATCAAGCACGCTTTGCCAGCACCTGATCCACCAGCCCGTATTTAACGGCATCCTCAGCGCTCAGGAAATTATCGCGATCGGTATCGCGCTCAATTGTTTCAACCGTTTGCCCGGTGTGCTGCGCCAACATTTGATTGAGCCTCTGCTTCAGATACAAAATCTCCCGCGCATGGATTTCAATATCCGAAGCCTGGCCACGAAAGCCGCCCATAGGCTGATGAATCATCACGCGTGAATTGGGCAGGCAGAAACGCTTGCCCTTTTCTCCCGCCGCCAGCAGGAACGATCCCATGCTGGCTGCCTGACCGATACACAACGTGCTGATATTCGGCTTGATGAATTGCATGGTGTCGTAAATCGCCATCCCTGCGGTCACCGAACCGCCCGGCGAATTGATGTAGAAATGAATGTCCTTGTCCGGATTTTCCGATTCCAGAAACAACATCTGCGCCACGATCAGGTTCGCGCTGTGGTCGTTCACCTCGCCAACCAGAAACACCACACGTTCCTTGAGCAAACGCGAGTAGATGTCATACGCCCGCTCACCGCGCCCGCTGGTCTCCACGACCATGGGAATCAAACCGATATTTTGTGGTTCCTGATAATGCGTCATATTAGCCATTCCCCATCAATTCGCTAAATACGGCAGGCTTGTCAGTCACTTTCGTCTGCCCCATAACCCAGGCCACCACATTTTCTTCCAGAATCAAGTTTTCTATTTCTTGCATGCGTTTAGGATCAGCCGCATACCAACGTATAACTTGTTCCGGCTCATCATAGCTCTGCGCATAATCCATAATCAAAGCCTTGGTCTGCTCAGGCTTAGCCTTCAAATCATGTTTCTGCACCAGATCAGACATAATCAGCCCCAGTTTAACGCGCCTCTCGGCACGTTCCGCAAACAAGGCTGGAGGCAACGCCATACCCTTCATCTTCATGCCGCGCGATTCCATATCCCGCACGGTTTGCTGCATCAGGTTTTGCGACTCCCACTCCAGCAACGCCTTGGGCACCTCGAACTTGGCAACTCTCAGCAGCGCATCCATCGCCGCATCCTTATTGCGCGCCTTCAGACGACGTGAAACTTCACGAATCATATTGCTGCGTATCTCAACTTCCAGCTTGCTCACATCACCGTCCGCAATGCCGACGGATTTGGCAAATTCAGCATCCACTTCCGGAAGCCTGGGAGCTTCGACGCCGTGCAAAGTGATCGCAAAAGTCACTTGCTTGCCAGCCAACTCCTTGCTGTGGTAATTTTCCGGGAAAGTCAGGTCGAAAGACTTGGTGTCCCCGGCCTTCATGCCGACGATAGCCGCTTCAAACTCGGGCAACATACTGCCTGAACCCAGTGTGACCGGATAATTTTTGCCTTCGCCGCCCTGAAAAACTTCACCATTCAGCTTGCCGGCGAAGTCGATCATAGCCCTGTCATCATTTTGTGCGGCACGAGCAACAGCCTCGTAAGTAGCACGCTGCTTGCGCAACGTCGCAATGGTGTTATCCACATCAGTTTGCGTAACTTCATAAGTCGAGCGCTCCAACTTTTCGCCCGACAGATCGCCCATCACCACTTCCGGGTACACCTCAAAAGTCGCGCTGTACTCGATCTGGTCGGCATGCAAGTCGTTGGTCTTGATCTCAAACTTCGGGTAGCCCGCCACATTCAGGTTATTGGTTTCCACTGCTTCGGCAAACGAACGTTGCAGCGCGTCACCCAAGGCTTCCTGGTGCGCTTGCGCGCCATAATGCTGCTCCAGAATTTTAGCCGGGGCTTTACCCGGACGGAAGCCGGCAACTTTTGCGGTGCGCCCGATATTTTTCAGACGGGCAGTGACCTCACCGCGGATGACTTGTTGGGGAATGGATGCGTTAAGACGGCGTTCTAACGCGCTCACAGTTTCTACGCTGGGCATGCTTGGGTTTCCTTGAATTGAAGTTGAATTAGTTGCTGGTGCGAAAGGAGAGACTCGAACTCTCACGCCGTAAGGCGCTGGAACCTAAATCCAGTGCGTCTACCAATTCCGCCACTTTCGCGCTGTATCCAGCCTTGCGGGACAGATTATAGCACTAACAGGGTATTGAAAAACCCTCCTGCTCGCGCTGGGCGCAAATACCACCTTACAAATCAACCACCATGCGCACTGGGAGCGCAGGCACCCTGCCCGCCCGTTTGCGGGCAAGATGCCCGCGCTCCAGTTATCCCCACCACCGTGCGCCCGCGCAACCTGCCTTGCAGCATTTGCGGGAACACTTGCGGCAGCTCGGCAAAAGGCACGGTATGCGCCATCTGCGCCAGCAATTGCGGGCGCAGGCCTGTCCTGAGCCCAGTCGAAGCCTGTCCTGAGCCCAGTCGAAGGGGATCAGTTGCCAGCCGTTGCCAGATTGTGCGGCGCAGCGGCATTGCGGTCGCGGCGGAATCGATGCCGATCAGGCGCACCCCGCGCAGGATGAACGGCATCACCGTAGTGTGCAGTTCGATGCCGCCGGCATTGCCGAAACTAGCGATCACGCCGTTCTGCTGCATCGTGCGCGTCAGCCATGCCAGCGTCTCGCCACCCACCGCATCCAGCGCGCCCGCCCACTGTGCTTTTTCCAGCGGGCGCGTGCCCATCACCAGCTCCTTGCGCGGCAAAATTTCCGCAGCGCCGAGCGATTTCAGGTAATCGTATTCAGCCTCTTTCCCGGTCAGCGCGACCACGTGGTAGCCAAGCTGCGCCAGCATCTGGATCGCGAGGCTCGCCACCCCGCCGGTCGCCCCTGTCACGATCACCTTGCCGTTTTCGGGGCGCAACTCATTCTGCTCCAGCCGGTGTATCGACAGCGCGGCGGCAAAGCCCGCCGTGCCGATCGCCATCGTCTCGAACAGCGTCAAACCCTGTGGCAGCGGCACCACCCAGTCGGCGGGGACCCGCACGTATTCGGCAAAACCGCCATCGTGATCCACGCCCATGCCGTAGCCGGTAACGATCACTTCATCACCCGGCTTGAAGCGCGCATCCGACGAGCTTGCCACCACACCCGCCGCATCCACGCCGCCGACACAGGGGAAGCGGCGTATCACCTTGCCTGCGCCGGTAGCAGCGAGCGCATCCTTGTAGTTCACGCTGGAATAATGCGTCTGGATGACGACTTCGCCGGGATCGAGATCGTCCAGCGTCAGGTCGACGAAACGCCCGGCGGATTGGCCGTTTTCTTCGAAGATGCGGTAAGCACAAAATGATTGCATGTCACTCAACCTTTTGTAGGTGGTTTGAATATGAGTCACCGATAAACACAAATGCTCACGGGTTTTGTAGGGCGGGTTCTACCCGCCGCAGAACACAATCGTCCGGCAGAGCCCGACCTACATTACTAAAATCAAAACCGCCGGGGGTAGCCCGGCATTAACGCCGTTCGCCCTGAGCCTGTCGAAGGGTGAGCGCGCCTAAAATCAAAAACAAAACCGTCGGGGGTAGCCCGACAGCTAGTCACTTTTTCTTGCTTCGCCAAAGACAACGTAGTTTCGGCGGAGACTAACCTTCAGGTTATGTCGGAACCAAAAAGTAACCAAAAAGAAGGCGACCCCGGTTTGCCGCCCCTGCGGGGTATCCTCGATCAGCCGCAAGCAAGCGGGGCTGCGCAACTCGACCTGGCGGGGCGCACACCCCGCGCCCCACTGCGGGACTCGAACAGTGCTCGCCTAACCCTCCGCTTCCTTGCGGCTGATCGAGGCGGCGCACAGGGGATGAAATGCGAAAAGCAAAACCGGGTGGGCACATGGTGCCCACCAAGCTACCTTCCTTGTTATTAGGTCGCAACAGCATTACGCTCCAACGATACAAACAACGGATAGGCTTCTAGGTCACGCTCCTCAATGGATGCCATGAGATACCCTTCGAGATGGGTACTGCTGGCAAATGCACGTTCTTTTCGTAGCTTCCTGACGATTACATGCAGAAGCTCAGCAAGGTCATGCCCTCGTACTCGCTTGACAAGCTCGGGATTTAAGTTTTTTTGGATATTCGTCTTTGTCTCAGCAAATGCTGCTTGCTGATGCCATTGGTTGTTCTTTTGGAGATATGCTCGAATGAACTCCTGTTCCTTGAAGGCTATATCAAAAGAGTCGATACGAATGTAGCTGCTAAATGGAATCCATGACATTCCCAGCCCCAAACGCTCATTTGTTTGTCGAATAGCAAAGATTGATTCAAGAATTTTAACCATCTTGGAAATCAAATTACCAGCCGTTATTGGGAATCCCGCGAGCGCAACCAAGAGAAACTTTTCAATGACGGCAGGTGTAAGAGCATACAACTCCATCGAATTGCCATCGGTTGTAAACAGATATGGATTTGTGCTGTGGCTATTTATGCCATCATCGGAATCTCTATCGACTATGCACATTACGCGTCTACTTGTGACCTGCTGACGTGAAAGTTCACACGACAATGCAATAACCTTTGCACGATTGGAACTAGACGGAAGAGAATATGCGGTGAGTAAACTATTTGGAATATCCACATCGTCAATAGGATACACCGTCACATTAGTGAGGCCCCTTCGCCGCAGATACCAATCAAAGAAATGTTTATCTGTTGAACCCTCAACATAAACATCGCATATGCCTGGTTCAAGCGCATATAGTGTGCTGATTTCATCAACCGTTCGCTGCCTATCCATTCACTTGCTCTGGCGTATCGTTGAGGCTAATAGTGTTATCTCTGCACTGCGCGAGTATTTCAAAGCTGTGGGTGGCGAATAAATACTGAATGGGGCTTTGCCCTGCACATTCACGTAATGCTGGCAGAAGTCGGCGTTGCCATTTTATGTTTAGTGAAATCTCGGGTTCATCGATCATAAAAATACTCTGCTTATCGAGAGCCTGAATAGTGTTGCAGAAGAGTAACAGAAGATGCCGTTCACCCGAGGAGAGCATTTGAGGATTGATTGGCTTGCCATCGTCAGTAAAGATTTTGAAGCCCTTGTGTATGTCGTATGACAAATACTTCCTTGAAAAAAATGAGTTGATCATGACGACAAGCGCATTGATCTGTCTCTGAATATTTTCCATAGCATCCAGCTTCTTCTCTACACTTTCAAGGTATGGAGTAAGGACAGATGAGACTAAGCTAGTGTGAGTGTGGGTCGCTGACTTAACGATTTTCACAATTTCCTTTCCATTAAATGCTGGCAATAGGCCATAAATCGCGTACGTCTTAGACCTATCTTCTAGTGTCGATATACGACGCTCAAGAGTATTAACGTCATCCTGTATTGCCGATCCTGCCGTCAGCGGCACATTTGCAATTCGAGAAAGAATCTCAGCATATAAAGCGTTTACGCCTGACTCGCCTTGAGATGAACCCCGGACAACCTGAGACTGTATCCATTGCTCAGCACGCTTCATGGATTGAACCAGTAAATGGTGCTGGGAACGCAACTCAGGATCAAGTGCATTTCTGTCACGCACTCTTTCAAGAAACATTTCCTTTTCAAACATCTCCTCATTCGTAGAAAAAGCTTCACGCCGATCAACTCCCGCCAAACGAACGGTCCGATCATCAGATAAGTAATAGAGCGCTAAATTTAAATTAGATAATTGTGCAAGAAAAGCAGTTATTTCCTCAGAAGGGTCGACCCTGATGCCATCTGGTGAGTGAAATGCGCATATCTGTTCCTTCTTCTTGCCCATTCGTAATCCCAGCGTGTAGCCTCCAATGAGCTGACCATCTTCTCGCTGGAGCCAAACTCGGTCGCCTGTCGTGAATTCGACCTCAAACCGTGAGAGTGGCAACCCAACAAGTGCACCCTTATGCCCTTGACCACTCTCAGGTGAAAGCAAATGGAAGAGTGCTTTTAGTATAGTTGTCTTACCACTGCCGTTGTCACCGTATAGGACGAGGAGGCGATCTGCATCCACTGCTTGCGAGGGTGCCTTGAGTTCATAGTCATGCATACCAAAGAGCTTCTTTACGATAATGCGTTTGATGGCCCTAGTTGTCATAGTGTTTGCCCCATTCATTTTATGTTGTAGATTCCAATGTACCGGAGTCGAATTGTTTTGCCTATCCGCTTTAGTATGGTGGGCAACTTGTTGCCCACCCAGTTTTCGGTTTTGCTTTTCGCTTTTCATCCCCTGTGCGCCGCCTCGATCAGCCGCAAGGAAGCGGGGGTTTAGGCGAGCACTGTTCGAGTCCCGCAGTGGGGCGCGGGGTGTGCGCCCCGCCAGGTCGAGTTGCGCAGCCCCGCTTGCTTGCGGCTGATCGAGGGTACCCCGCAGGGGCGGCAAACCGGGGGCGCCTTTTCTTCGGTTACCTTATTTTGGCGAAGCAAAAGAAGGTAACTAGCTGTCGGGCTACCCCCGACGGTTTTGACTTTGATATACCACGCACATCAAAACATACAGCGAAGAATCAAAGTTTCTACCCTCTCCCCAGCCCTCTCCCTGCAGGGGAGAGGGGGAGCTACAAATCCAGCAACACCCGCCCCGGATACTCCAGCGCTTCCTTGATCGTAACCAGAAACTGCACCGCCTCCCGTCCGTCGATGATGCGGTGGTCGTAGGAAACGGCGAGGTAGTTCATCGGGCGGATCACGATCTGGCCGTTCTCAACCACAGCCCTGTCCTTGGTCGCATGAATGCCGAGAATCGCGCTCTGCGGCGGGTTGATGATCGGGGTGGAAAGCATCGAACCGAACACCCCGCCGTTGGAGATGGAGAAGGTGCCGCCGGTAAGTTCTTCCATCGTCAGTTTGCCTACCTTGGCGCGCGTGCTGAAATCGGCGATTTGTTTTTCGATGTCGGCAAAGGATAATTTGTCCGCATCGCGGATGATAGGCACAACCAGGCCGCGTTCGCTGCCGATGGCCACGCCGATGTCGAAGTAGCCGTGGTAGATGACGTCCGTGCCGTCCACCGAAGCGTTGACGATGGGAAATTTCTGCAACGCCAGCACCGCCGCCTTGACGAAGAACGCGGAGAAGCCAAGCTTGATGCCGTGCTTCTTCTCGAACGCGTCCTTGTATTTGTTGCGCAGGTCGATCACCGGCTGCATGTTGACTTCGTTGAAGGTGGTCAGGATCGCGGCGTTCTGCTGCGATTGCAGCAGGCGTTCGGCGATGCGCTGGCGGATGCGCGTCATCGCCACGCGCTGTTCTGCTCGTCCGCCGGCGATGGGTTGAGGAGGGGGAGGAGTTGCTGAGCTTCTACCCCCTCCCCCGCCCTCCCCCTGCAAGGGGGAGGGAGTTGATTTGACTTGCTGCATCGCATTCAGCACATCATCCCTGGTGACGCGGCCGCCGGGCCCGCTGCCTTGCAGACTGTCGGCATCGACCTCCTTTTCGTGCGCCAGCTTGCGCACCGAGGGCGACACAGCGGGAGGGACTGCTGCAAGCGGCGCGGCAGGTTGAGTCGCGACTGACTGGGCCGCCGCCTCGGTGTCGATTTGCGCGATCACTTCGTTGCTGGTTACTTTTTCTCCGTCGCCCTTGATGATTCTGGTCAGTACGCCGCTCTTCGAGGCGGGCAGTTCCAGCACAACTTTATCGGTCTCGATGTCGATCAGGTTTTCGCCTTCGGCAACCGCCTCGCCGATTTTTTTGTGCCAGGTCAGCAAGGTCGCTTCGGATACGGATTCGGATAACTGAGGGACTTTGACTTCAATGGTGCTCATGGGAGGCTCCCGTGATGAGTTTGATGTTGAGATCGGAACGGAAGGCCGCGGCAATCACCGCCTTCTGTTGTTCCTGGTGCACCGCCAGATAACCGGCAGCGGGCGCAGCGGACGACGGGCGCAGCGCGTAATCGAGCTTCATGCCGGAGCGCAAGTGGCGCAGCAGGTAATGCTGGATGCGATGCCACGCGCCCTGGTTGCCCGGCTCTTCCTGACACCACATCATCTCCGTGGCATTCGGATATGTGGCGATTTGCGCGGTGAAATCATCGTGCGGGAACGGATATAACTGTTCGATGCGGATGATCGCCATATCCTGAATACCCCTGGCACGCCGCGCGGCGAGCAGTTCGTAATATATCTTGCCGCTGCACGCGATGATGCGGCGCACCTTGCTGCGCTCCAGCGTATCCACTTCGGCGATCACCGGCTGAAATTTTCCCTGCGTCAATTCCGTGACCGGTGAAGCCGCATCCTTGCTGCGCAGCAGGCTTTTAGGGGTGAACACGATCAGCGGTTTGCGATATGGGCGCAACATCTGGCGGCGCAGCAAATGGAACATCTGCGCCGGGGTGGAAGGGATGCACACCTGGATGTTGTAATCTGCGCACAGCTGCAAATAGCGTTCAATACGCCCCGAAGAATGCTCCGCGCCCTGCCCTTCGTAGCCATGCGGCAGCAGCATCACCAGGCCGCACAACCTGCCCCACTTCACTTCGCCGGACGCGATGAACTGGTCGATCACTACTTGCGCGCCGTTGGCAAAATCGCCGAACTGCGCTTCCCACAGCACCAGCGAATTCGGATCGGCGGTGGCGTAGCCATATTCAAAACCCAGCACCGCTTCTTCGGAAAGCAGCGAATTGATCGCCACGAAATCGGCCTGATCGGGCGCGAGATGCTGCAACGGCATGTACGCCCCTTCATGCAATTCCTTGCGATTCTGGTCATGCCAGGTGGCGTGGCGATGGAAAAACGTGCCGCGCTGGCTGTCCTGCCCGCTCAGTCTCACCGCATAGCCTTCGGTCAACAGCGTGGCATAAGCGAGGTTTTCCGCCATCCCCCAATCCAGCGGCAACTCACCGCGTGCCATCGCGATGCGGTCATCGACGACTTTCTGCACGCGCGAGTGCAGCGTGAAATTGTCGGGCACTGTGGTCAACGTAATGGCCAACTTCTGCAAACGCTCCAGCGGCACGGCGGTATTCACCGGCACATCCCATGGTGTGCCGCGCTGGAACGGCGTCCAGTCGTCGATATTCCTGTCCCGTTTCACCTTGCGCGTTTTAGGCAGTGCAGGCTGGATAGAATTGCGCCCCTCTGCCATCGCCTTGCGATAATCCGCGATCATCGCTTCCGCTTCATCGGCCCGGAGCACGCCCTGTTCCGTCAAACGCTGCGCATACAAGGCACGCGTGCCGGGGTGCTGGCGGATAAAGCGATACATGAACGGCTGCGTGACCAGCGGTTCGTCCTGCTCGTTGTGCCCCAACTTGCGGAAACACACCAGATCGATCACCACATCCTTGTTGAACTTCATGCGGTAATCCAGCGCGATTTCGGTAATCAGCAATACCGCATCGGGGTCATCCGCGTTCACGTGGAAAATCGGCGCATCGACCATCTTCGCCACGTCGCTGCACCAGGTGCTGGAACGGATATCGCGCGAATCGGATGTGGTGAAACCGATCTGATTGTTGATGATGATATGCACCGTGCCGCCGGTATAGTAGCCGCGCGTCTGCGACATGCTCAGCGTTTCCATCACCACACCCTGCCCGGCAAATGCCGCGTCGCCGTGCAACAGAACCGACAATACTTTCGAACCGCTTAAGTCCTTGCGGCGATGCTGGCGGGAACGCACCGATCCTTCTACAACCGGGTTGACGATTTCCAGATGCGATGGGTTGAACGCCAACGCTACATGCAGCTCTCCTCCCGGTGTGGGGACCGTGGCCGAAAAACCCTGGTGGTACTTCACATCACCGGAGGTCAGATGCTCGGCATGAATGCCCTCGAATTCGGCGAATAACATGCCCGGCTGCTTGCCGAGTATGTTCACCAGCACATTCAGCCTCCCGCGATGCGCCATGCCGATCACGGCTTCCTGCACGCCTTGTTCACCGCATCGTTGCAGCAGATGGTCGAGCAATGGGATCAGCGTCTCGCCGCCTTCCAGCGAGAAGCGTTTTTGCCCGACGAACTTGGTGTGCAGATAACGCTCCAGCGTCTCTGCAGCGGTCAGCCGCTCCAGGATGCGGCGGCGCATCGCAGCGTCATATCCGGCCTGTCCGCGCACGCTTTCCAGGCGATGCTGTATCCAGCGTTTCTGCGGCACATCGCTGATATACATGTATTCCGCGCCGATGCTGCCGCAATAGGTCTGGCGCAACAGTTTGAGGATTTCGCGCAAGGTCATGCGTGCGCCGCCAACCAGAGAGCCGGTATCGAAAGTGGTGTCCATATCCGTTTCACCCAAGCCGTAGTGCGCCGGATCGAGCTCGGCAATCAACGGTTTGGCGTGGCGATTCAACGGGTCGAGATCGGCGACACGCGCACCGAGAAAGCGATACGCATTGATGAGCTGCAGCACGTAGACTTGCTTGCGTTCCAAATCTGCTTCCGGTGTTATCACGCACCCGGCACCCGCTTTCGGCAATGCCGCAAAGGCGCGTTGAATGGCGCTGTGCGCTACATCGTGCGAGCCGCCCGATGCGGGTTGCAGCGCATCAAAATAATTGCGCCACGCGCCCGGCACACTGCTGGCATCGGCCAGATAGTTTTCGTACAACTCCTCGATAAAAGGCGCGTTGGTTCCGAACAGCAGCGAGCTGTCCTGCATCTGTTGCATGAAATTAACAGGTTCGTTCAACGTTTCTCCACCGGCATATAATCGCGCCTGGTCGCGCCTCGGTACAACTGGCGCGGACGCCCGATCTTGTGTTCGGCATCGGCGATCATCTCGTTCCATTGCGAAATCCAGCCCACGGTGCGCGCCACCGCGAAGATCACCGTGAACATGTTGACCGGGATGCCCAGCGCGCGCAAGACAATGCCGGAGTAGAAATCCACGTTCGGGTATAGCTTGTGGTCGATGAAATACTGATCACTCAAGGCAACGCGCTCCAACTCCATCGCCAGCTCGAATAGCTTGTGGTTCTCCAGCTTGAGCTCCTTGAGCACCTCGTAACAGGTCTGGCGCATCACCGCGGCTCGCGGGTCCATGTTCTTGTAAACGCGGTGGCCGAAACCCATCAGGCGGTATTTCTTGTCCTTCACGCCCTGCACGTATTCTTTCACGCGCGATATGTCGCCGATCTCTTCCAGCATCTTCAGTGCGGCCTCGTTCGCCCCGCCGTGCGCCGGCCCCCACAGCGCGGCGATGCCGGAAGCGATGCAGGCGAAAGGATTCGCACCGCTGGATCCGGCGAGGCGCACGGTCGAAGTCGAGGCATTCTGCTCGTGGTCGGCATGCAGGATCAATATGCGATCCAGCGCGCGCACCAGTACCGGGTTCGGCTCGTATTCCTCGGCCGGGGTGGCGAACATCATGTACATGAAGTTTTCCGCGTAACTGAATTTGTTCTTCGGATACATGAATGGAGCGCCGATGTGGTATTTGTGCGCCATCGCGGCGATGGTCGGCACTTTCGCCAGCATGCGCATTGCCGACAGTTCGCGGTGCGCCGGATTTTCGATGTCCAGCGAGTCGTGATAGAAAGCCGACAGCGCGCCCACCACGCCGACCATCACCGCCATCGGATGGGCATCACGGCGGAAACCGTGGAAGAAGCGCGCGAGCTGTTCGTGCACCATGGTGTGCCGCGTCATCCTTTTGGCAAAAGCGGCATACTGTTCGGCATTGGGCAATTCGCCATTCAGCAGCAGATAGCTCACTTCCAGAAAATCTGATTGGGCGGCCAGTTGCTCGATGGGATAGCCACGGTAGTAAAGCAGCCCGGCATCTCCATCGATGAAGGTGATATTGGATGTGCAACTGGAGGTTGAAAAGAACGCTGGGTCGTAGGTGAACAAACCCAGCTTGCCCAGGGCGCGGATGTCGATCACATCCGGTCCCAGCGTGCCGGACAGGATAGGCAATTCGATACGACGGCCATCATCCAGAGTCAAAGTTGCAACGCGTTTATTTCCCATAATTATTTCCTCCTCGCATTATGCGGCTATTAGACTGCCCTGATCTTTTCAAGCAGCGCCTGTTGTTCGCCCGGCTCCGCCTCCCGCCTGCCCGAAATCATATCCCAGAGCGGGTTGTCGGGCATGTCCAGCAACACCTCAAATGCCTGCCGCCCGGCATCGTCAAGCTGCGCGTAATCCGCCTCGATAAAACGACCCAGCACGATATCCAGCTCCAGCAAGCCGCGCCTCGCACGCCAGCGCACCCGTTGCAACATTGCAGGATCGGGGATTGGGGATTGGGGATCGAGCTTGCCGCCCTCCCCGTTTTGCTCGCTCCTTGCTCCTCGATCCTCAATCCTCACTGGTTCCTCGTTCCTCATACCAAACGCTTGACCATCATATCCTTAATATTGCCTATCGCTTCGGTCGGATTCAACTCCTTCGGGCACACATCCACGCAATTCATGATGGTATGGCAGCGGAACAAGCGGTACGGGTCTTCCAGATCGTCGAGGCGCTCGCTGGTCGCCTGATCGCGCGTGTCGGCGAGGAAGCGGTACGCCTGCAACAATCCGGCCGGCCCGACGAACTTGTCCGGGTTCCACCAGAACGAGGGGCACGCCGTGGTACAGCATCCGCACAGGATGCACTCATACAGGCCATTCAGATGCGCGCGCTGCTCGGGCGATTGCAGCCGCTCGGTTTCCGGCGGCGGATCGTTGTTGATCAGGTAGGGCTTGATCGAATGGTATTGCTTGAAGAACTGCGTCATATCCACGATCAGGTCGCGTATCACCGGCAGGCCGGGCAACGGGCGCAATACCACCGGCTCCTTCAGCGACGATAACGGCGTAACACAGGCCAGGCCGTTGCGCCCGTTGATGTTCATCGCATCCGAGCCGCACACCCCTTCCCGGCAAGACTTGCGCACCGACAGGCTGTCGTCCTGTTCCTTCAACAGCAGGATGGCATCCAGCAACATCTTGCCGTTCGCCTCGATATCCAGATCGTAGTCCTGCATATACGGCGCAGTATCGGTTTCCGGGTTGTAGCGGTAGATTCTAAATTTCATAATGTTGTTACCTTTTGGAGCGCGGGCATCTTGCCCGCCAATTTAAAGCATCATGCATAACATCATGCGGGCAAGATGCCCGCGCTCCGGCTCGAACTCGAATGCCGCCAAGCCCTTTCATCATTCACCAGTCCGGCCTTGACCGGGTTGCCATGTATGTATTCGATCACGGCAGCCAAATGAAGATCATCGCGAATGAATCGATCAAAATAATCCGCCATCCAAACCTCCCCGTTTCGCTCAAGATGCCGATTGATAGCATTGGCAGTGTATGACTTCCAGCTATGCAGGATAACTGACAGAGGCCAATTTTCGCGAGTCTCTATCAATACATGGAGATGGTTGTGCATGACACACCACGCCAGCAAAAGATAACGTTGCCCATCAAAGTGTAACAACGCATTTTCGACGACATCGGCGATTTCAGGCAGACGCAGGCAACAGTCACCATAACCCGCATCGAGCAGCGCTTCAATTCTACTGTGTTGATTATCGCTGTCCTGGCGCAGGCCTTCCAGCGCATCGGCAGGTAATGAATCTGCCAGGCGAAAGGTTATAAACTGGAGCAAACCGGGTACATCGCAGTGCGGCAAGTAACCACGGCTATGCCAGTATTTAGCCGGAGCGCGGGCATCCTGCCCGCATTCGGGCAGGATGCCCGCGCTCCCACGACTCGCCCCCAAAACCTTCTCCATTTCAATACACCCGCGCCTTGAGCGGGAACGATTCCACGGTCAGCGGCTTCAGGCGCACCGGTTTGTAATCGAGCCTTTGTCCTTCGCGGAAATACAGGCTGTGCTTGAGCCAGTTCACATCGTCGCGCTGCGGAAAGTCATCGCGCGCATGGGCGCCGCGGCTTTCCGTGCGCGCTGCGGCTGCAACCATGGTCGCCTGCGCGACCTCGATCAGGTTATCCAGTTCCAGCGCCTCGATGCGTGCGGTGTTGAACACCTTGCTCTTGTCCTGGATGCCCGTGCTGGCGACACGCTCGGCGATCTGCCTGATCTGCTCCACGCCTTCCGCCAGCAAACCGGGAAAGCGGAACACGCCGCAATGCTTCTGCATGGCCTTGCGCATCGCATCGCCGACTTCGGCAACGCTTTCCCCTTTAGTCTGAGACTCCAGCCGCGCCAGCCGCGCCAGCGAATGATCGGCGGAACCGGCAGGTAAGCGCTTGGTGCGCGGATGATTTTTCAGGTCTTCAATAATCTGCCTGCCCGCCTCGCGCCCGAACACCAGCAAATCCAGCAGGGAATTACATCCCAGCCGATTCGCGCCATGCACCGACACGCAAGCGCATTCGCCCACCGCATACAGCCCATGCACCACTTCATCGGGGCCGGTCTTGTAGGGCGCGACGACCTGGCCGTGGTAGTTGGTCGGAATGCCACCCATCATGTAGTGCGCAGTCGGCACGACCGGGATCGGATCTTTAGCCGGATCGACATGCGCGAATTTCAGCGCGATTTCACGGATACCGGGCAGACGCTGCCGGATCACGTCATCACCGAGATGATCCAGCTTGAGCAGCATGTGATCGCCGTTCGGGCCGCAACCGCGCCCTTCGTTGATCTCCACGGTGATGGCACGCGACACCACATCGCGGCTGGCCAGGTCTTTCGCGTTGGGTGCATATTTCGGCATGAAGCGCTCGCCGTTCTTGTTCACCAGATAACCGCCCTCGCCGCGCACCCCTTCGGAAATCAGCACGCCCGCGCCATATACGCCGGTGGGATGAAATTGAAAGAACTCCATGTCTTCCAGCGGAATCCCGGCGCGCGACGCCATTCCGAGCCCATCGCCGGTGTTGATGTAGGCATTGGTGCTGGATTGAAAAATTCTTCCCGCACCGCCGGTGGCGAACAGCGTGGCGCGCGCCTGAAATATCATCACCTCGCCGGTTTCGATTTCCATCGCAGTCACGCCAAGCACATCGCCGTCTGCATCGCGTATCAGGTCCAGTGCCATCCACTCGATGAAAAAATGCGTGTTGGCTTTCACATTCTGCTGGTACAGCGTGTGCAGCAATGCATGGCCGGTGCGATCGGCCGCCGCACAGGCGCGCTGCACCGGAGTCTTGCCGTAGTCCTGCATATGCCCGCCGAACGGGCGCTGATATATCTTGCCGCTGCCAAGACGGTCGAACGGCATGCCGAAGTGCTCCAGTTCATAAACCACTTCCGGCGCGGCGCGGCACATGAATTCGATGGCATCCTGGTCGCCCAGATAATCCGAGCCTTTCACCGTGTCGTACATGTGCCAGTGCCAGTTGTCCTCGGTTACATTACCCAGCGAGGCGGCGATACCGCCCTGCGCCGCGACGGTATGCGAACGGGTCGGGAACACCTTGGACAACACCGCTACTTTCAGCCCGGCTTGCGCCAATTGCAGCGCCGCGCGCATACCGGCCCCCCCCGCGCCGACCACCACCACATCGAAAGTTCGTTTTGCAACTGACATCAGGATACCTCGAGAAATTTGTTTTTCGGGATGGCAGGCCGGACACGGCGATGCGAAGCATTTGGGGCGGGCAGGCCTGCTGCTCCGTGCTCCCGCGCCAGAGGGCTGCGCCCCACCGTGTCGCACGGGCACCGCAAGGAGCCACGCAGCGAATGACGAGACAACACGCCGCCTAGCGGCTTGTTGCGGCGTAGACTAACCTTCAGGTTATGTTGCAGCCACATATCGCATTGATAGACAAGGAATGAGCGAGCACGCGACGCCGCGATTCGCTCGACAAACAGATTTATCGAGGTATCCATTAGATTCCCCACAGAATTTGTACCGACCATATCGCATAAAGCAGCGAAACCAGAATCACCAGCACATGAATGACCAGACGCACTCCGGCCGGTTTTACGTAATCCATCACGATGTCGCGGATGCCAAGCCAGGCATGGTAGAACAGGCACAGCAGGAACAGCAGCGTGAACGTGCGCACCGGCAGGCTGGAGAACAACCCCGTCCATACATCGTAATCCAGGCGCGGCTGCATCAACAGGTAAACAGCCACGGACAGGATATACACCGCCATCACCACCGCGCTGATACGCTGAATCAGCCAATCGCGCAGCCCATAGTGCGCACCGACGACAACGCGGTTTACCATAGCATTACTCCCATCCATACGGTCAATACCATGCTCACCACCAACACTACTTTGCTGCTGTTGCGCGCCTGCGCCAGCCTGACACCATAATCCAGATCAATCATCAGATAGCGGATGCCCGCGCAAATGTGGTACAGGAATGCCCACACCAGGCCAATTAGTATCAGTTTGAGCAGCGGGTGCGCCAGCACGTCCAGCAGTCGAGTATATGTTTCAATGGAGCGCAAACTGTATTGCAGCATCAGCAGCAATAACGGCAGCGCAAAAAACAGCAACATGCCACTGATGCGATGGAGTATGGAAACGATACCGGGAAGCGGCAATTTGATTAGATGCAGGGCGAGGTGCTTCGGGCGTTTATTATTCATTACCAAATCTGTGCTCAGACAAAAAATTGAAGGCGCAATGCTACACCTTTTGCATTGCCGGAGAAAATCAAAAAGGCCTTGACCTCACGCCGGATAGATTCCATGAGGGCCACTGCAGCCAAATTGCACTCTAGATGGCAAGCTTGCGGTACGCCTTTTCCAGTTTCGTTGCGAATGCTTCGCTGTGTAAATTGTTGCACCGCACCATGGTCACCGTCCAATCCCGCCGGTCATAACCGATCAGGTCATTGAACATGAACGCCTCACCACGGCTTGCGCCGTCTCCATTACGCCTGATGCCCATGCTGTCCAGGTTTACCTGCTTCTGATCCAGGCGAAGATATTGCTCCGGATTGAGCAGCACGGCTTCAAAGTCTGCCGTGTAATTGCTCAATTCCAGCGAGCTGATCGTGGACTGCATGCTGCTTAGCAAACCAGCCAGCTTCCCCTCCAGAGCCGGCCGTTCCAGCGCATTCGCCGTGCGCAAACGGGCCATCAGCATGTCTTTTTCCAGCTGCTGTGCCTTCCTGCCCTGCTTGCGCTCCTCCACCCGCCTTTTCACCTTGCCCACCAGGCTGTCAAAGAAACCCATCGCAACCCGGTCCCTTGCCTGTTGCTCACTGGGCGCAGGATTCTCCAGCGTATGGCTGGTGAAATAGACCACTTTTTGCTCCACGTCCCGCTGTATCGTTTGCCCGGACATTTCCATTCCCACCAGGGACTTTTCAAAGCGCCGCATGCCCATCAGAGCGTATAACTCGCCCATGGCGGGAAATTCGCGCAGATAATCCTGCAAGGCCAGACTGGAACACAGCGCCTCCGTCACGGAATCGAGGGATGGGAACAGCACATGAACAAATGCATCGCTGGCGTAGGACTCCCGGTCGACCACCACCGGTCCGGGCACACTGGCCGCAAGGCTGATGGCATACTCCAACGCGTTGGTGACGGGCTTGCGGTAATTTTCAGGATAGCCCGTTGTCTGCTTGAGTAGCGGCTCAACCCCCAAGACCGCCCGTTCAATGGCGGACAGCAGCTCGGGGCTTTCCTGCTTGCTGCCGCGACCGAATAAGTGCCCGAATATGCCCATTTTTTGTCTCCGTCGTACCGGCAATAACCATTCAAACCGGGATAGCTTAACAGGGTATTGAAAAACGGCGCGAGTCTGGCGGCTTATACAGCGGCTACCCTGTCCCTGCAACGAAAAACAAGACAGTACCGGCACTGGCAGCATACGGCAAGACTGTTGGTATCCGGCGCTACACCCGCAGCAGTTAATATTTTCTTGATGAAACTCACTTCAATAATGGATAATTGCATACCAAGTTTGTCGGGTATCCCGACTGGGTATGCAAGGCCAGCCCGCAGCACATTTTGTGCGACATTTATTTTCCACACTATTTATATAAAAACCGACATGAAAACCATTACTGAATTTATGACCGCCGACCATACGGCCTGTGACGACGAGTTCGCGCGCGCAGAGGAAGCCGCCCTTGCCAACAACTGGAGCAAGGCCGAAACTGTTTTTAATAAATTTCGTGATGACATGGCACATCATTTCAAAATGGAAGAGGAGATACTTTTCCCGACGTTGAAATCTGCCGGCGGCCCTGCCGGCCCGGTGCACGTCATGCTGATGGAACACGCCCAGATAAAAGAACTCCTCAAACAAATGGCTGAGGCGGTAGCGCAAAAAAACGCGAAAAGTTATGGGGGTCTTTCGGAAACCCTGCTCATCGTGTTGCAGCAGCATAACCACAAGGAAGAGAACATTCTTTACGGCATGGCGGATGACATTTTGGCAAATGAGCGTGAAGCCCTGATCGAGCGTATGCAGGCCGTTTGATCGTTATGCAGGAACTCGACGTACGCGGATTGCCTCCGCCAGAGCCTTTCGAAAACATCATGCGCACGCTGCAAAATCTTCCCGCTGGAGAAACCCTGCAAGTGCTTATCCACCGCGAACCCTTCCCGCTCTATGAGGTGTTGCGCAACGCTGGCTACGCATGGCAGACCAACGCGCTTGCGGACGGCAGCTTTAATATCCTGATCTCCCGCGCCGCATGAAAATAGCCTCGCTCAGCCCCGACCAGGCTCCGCCGATTGCAGTACCGCTGGGCTTCTTTGCCGTGGCGCCGGTATTTCTGGTGCTGGCCGCGCTGCTGCTGGCAACGGGCGACGGCAACCCGTTTGGGAACGCGCATTCACCCGCGTTGCTCGCCGCCACACATTGCATCACGCTGGGATTCATGGCGATGATCATGGTGGGCGCCATCCAGCAAGTGCTGCCAGTTCTAATCGGCAGCCAGATTCCCTCACCCCGGCTGGTAGCATGGCTCACGATGCTGCCCCTGACGGTTGGGGCGCTGCTGTTGACCAGCGGTTTTGTGCTGGGCAACCCGGAGTTGCTCGATTTTTCCTGGGCGCTGCTGGGATCGGCTTTTCTGATCTTCATCGGCGCCAGCCTGTTCAGCCTGGCGCGCGCCCAGGCAAAGAATCCGACCAGAACCGCGATACTGCTGTCGATACTCTCGCTCGCCGGCGCCGTTGCGCTCGGCATGTTGCTGGCCAGGGGTTATGCCGCCGGTTTGCCCATACCCTATGCCAGCCTGGCAACAGCCCATATCAGCCTGGCCTTGGGCGGTTGGGTGATGCTGCTGATTATCGGCGTGTCTTACCAGGTTGTGCCGATGTTCCAGCTTACCCCGAATTATCCGAAATGGCTGACCGCCAGTTTGGTCCCGGCAATTTTCGCCGCCCTGCTATTGAGCCTGATGCCGCTGTTGTTCGAACCGGCACCGCGCTGGCCGGGACTCGTTGCGGAAGTCATCTTCTGGCTATTGGCCTGCTGTTTCGCGGTGGTCACGCTCAAACTGCAAAGCCAGCGCCGCCGCAGGGTTCCGGATGCCACGCTGAGCTTCTTCAGGCTGGGCATGCTCTCGCTGCTGGTAGCCGCATTGCTTTCGCTGGCATCGCTGCTCTCGCCGGCAAACGGCGATCATCTCAGGACACTGTCCGTACTGGCTTTCCTGCCGGGTTTCGCGATGTCGGTGATTCTGGGCATGCTCTACAAGATCGTTCCATTTCTGGTGTGGTTCCACCTGTTTCGCGGAGGAGCAAGTGCCGTAAAAGCCGGCATACCCAACATGAAGGAAATCATTCCGGAACGCTGGATGTGGTGGCACTTATGGCTGCATGGCGGCACGCTGCTTGCGGCGTTGCTGGCAACCCGGTGGGATATGGCCGCATGGCTGGTCATTCCCGGACTGCTGCTGCAGGGAATATTGCTGGGTTGCGCCATTTTTACCGGCATCGCCGTTTACCGGCGCACGCTCCGGCGAATCGAACACACATCACCCTGAGGTATCCATGAGTTACCTGCTGCTCAAACACTTCCACGGCACGTGCGCGGTCATCAGCTTCACGCTGTTCTTCCTGCGCGGCATCTGGAGCTTCAACGGTTCAGCCATCATGAGGCAGCGCTGGACCAAGGTCGTACCACATGTAGTGGATACGCTGCTGCTCGCCAGCGCGCTTACGCTGGCCTTCACCATTGGGCAATACCCCTTCGTGGACGCATGGCTGACCGCCAAGGTAATCGGGTTGATCATGTATATCGGACTGGGCCTCGTCGCACTTAAATACGCCAAGAGCAAAACCACGCGTATTACCGCATGGCTGGCGGCACTGGCGGTATTTATCTATATCGTACTGGTTGCACTCACCCACAATCCTGTGCCGTTCTCCCATTAGTGCGTTGAGTTGAAAGCAGTGGTCCACCCCCGTCATTGCGAGCGAAGCGCGGCAACGACGCGGCAATCCAGAAGATGTTTACTGGCACTAACACTCTTTATCCACCCGCCACACGATTTTGTAGGGCGGAGCCCGACCTACAATTGCCACCTTAACAAGGTGGTCTATCTTGCTATAATTTCTTAGCCTTGGCCAAGCGGTGGAATATTAATTGGACTCGCTAATGGTGCACTTCTTGATGAAGGTGTCT
Source organism: Gallionella sp. (assembly GCA_030645955.1). The sequence goes on from JAUSMR010000071.1 coordinate 28,541, forward strand.
TTGGCTTCGCCCGTGAGCTGCTTGTCAGCAGCCCTGGCTTCACAAATCTTCCTGGCAGATTCGGTGTCAGTTTCACATTTTTTTACGAAGTTGAATCTTGCCATCCCAGTAAGTCTATGTTTTGCCGCCTTGCTATCACAGCTTTCATCCGCAGCAAAAGCCAGTTGGCTGAAAAGAATAACTGAACACAAAACAGTAATGAGTTTTTTCATGAGTAACACCTCCAGAAAATAAATTCCTTGAGCCAATGGCGGCAGTTTTCAGTGTAGCACCAGTTTCAAGTATAGGCAGCTGTGGCCGTGTCAGCCCCAAGTAGAAATGTCTGGTTTCTCCCAAACAGAAATACAGCCTCTCCATTTCTTGACTCTGGCTCGCACGGCTCGGGTTTTTGGAGCCAAAAGGCTCTGCAATCGAAATCACATGGCTTGATTCTGCCCGGCATGCCCTCATATTAAAAGTATTACATGAAGGGAGGTTGCCATGTCTGCCATTCGCGCCCCTGCCGTCGCAGGCTTTTTCTACCCCGCCGATCCCCGGCAGCTTGCTCATGACGTGCAAGAGATGCTGTCAAAAGCGCGCCCTTACGACCTGATCCCAAAAGCCATGATCGTCCCGCACGCCGGTTACATCTATTCCGGCGCTATCGCGGCGACCGCCTACGCCACGCTCAAACCTATTGCCGCACGCATCCGCCGCGTGGTGCTGCTCGGCCCCACCCACCGTGTCGCGGTGCGCGGCTTGGCACTGCCCGGCGTGGATGCCTTCGATACGCCGCTGGGACGGGTCATGCTGGATGCGGCAGCGGCGCGCAGCATCGCCCATCTGCCGCAGGTGACCGTCAGCGCGCAGGCGCATGCGCTGGAACATTCGCTGGAAGTGCAGCTGCCGTTCCTGCAAAGCGTGCTGCCGGACTTCACGCTGCTGCCGCTGGCAGTCGGCATGGCGACGCCCGAAGAAGTCGCCGCGGTGCTGGAAACGCTGTGGGGCGGCGAGGAGACGCTGATCGTGATCAGCTCGGATTTATCCCATTTCCTGCCCTACGCCACCGCACAGCGCGTGGATCATGACACCGTGCAAGCCATCCTCAGGCTGCGCCAGCCCGTCGAGCACGATCACGCCTGCGGCGGCACGCCGATCAACGGCCTGATCGTCGCGGCGCGCCAGCACCACCTCACGCCTCATTTGCTCGATCTGCGAAACTCTGGTGACACTGCGGGGTCTCATGACCAAGTTGTGGGCTATGCCGCCCTCGCCTTTACCGAGGAAATCAAAAATGAACACTAAACAGGATCGCATCTCCGACACGTTAACCCCCCCAACCACCCTTATCAGGGGGGCTTCTTCACTCTCCTCCCCTGACAAGCCTGTCCTGAGCTTGTCGAAGCGAGGGAGGTTGGGAGGGGTTGAGTCTCATGGCCGCATATTGCTGCCGATTGCGCGCGCCGCAATTTCGCGCGCCTTGGATGTGTCCCGTGCAGCGGATGAAACCGCGCCCTGGCTGGCCGAGCACGGCGCATGCTTCGTTACGCTCACGCAAGACGGGGAGTTGCGCGGCTGCATCGGCACGCTGGAAGCGCACCGGCCATTGCTCGCCGATGTCAAAAGCAATGCGGTTTACGCCGCCCTGCACGATCCGCGTTTTATGCCGTTGAGCGTCGAGGAACTCGACATCACCACGGTCGAAATTTCGCTGCTCTCGCCGACCACCTCGATGGATGTCCGGGACGAGGCCGATGCGCTGGCGCAGATGCGCCCCAATGTGGACGGCATCGTGTTTGAGTACGGACGCTATCGCAGCACTTTTTTGCCGCAGGTATGGGAAGACCTCGCGCAACCGCGCCAGTTTCTCGCGATGCTCAGACGCAAGGCTGGGCTGCCCGATGATTTCTGGGAAGAAGGCGTGAAGCTGTCGCGCTATACCGTGACAAAATGGAGCGAGGAGCGCTGATATGGACGAACCGATCAGCAGCGCCGAACAGTATCCTGCCAAATACTGGCACCTGCGTGATGATGGCCGCATCCAGTGCGACCTTTGCCCGCGCGACTGCAAGCTCCACGAAGGGCAGCGCGGCGCATGCTTCGTGCGCGGCCGCGTCCATGATGTGATGGTGCTCACCACCTACGGCCGCTCATCGGGTTTCTGCGTTGACCCGATCGAGAAGAAACCGCTTAACCATTTTTATCCGGGCAGCAGCATCCTGTCGTTCGGCACGGCGGGCTGCAACCTTGCCTGCAAGTTCTGCCAGAACTGGGATATTTCCAAGTCGCGCAGCTTCGACAAGCTCGCCGACCAGGCCAGCCCGGAAGCCATCGCGCGCGCCGCCGTAGAACGAGGCTGCAAGAGCGTCGCCTTCACCTATAACGACCCGTTGATTTTTGCCGAATATGCGATGGACACAGCCGATGCCTGCCACGAACTCGGCGTCAAGACCGTGGCGGTCACGGCGGGTTATGTGCATGACCAGCCGCGCCGCGACTTTTTCGCCAAAATGGATGCCGCCAACGTCGATCTCAAGGCCTTCACCGACGAGTTCTACGTCAAACTTTGCGGCGCGCACCTGCAACCGGTGCTGGACACACTGAAATACCTGCGCCAGGAAACCAGCGTATGGGTCGAGCTGACCACGCTGCTGATCCCCGGTTACAACGATTCGCCACAGGAAATCAATGCGATGAGCGAATGGATCGTCAAGGAGCTCGGCGCGGATGTGCCGCTGCATTTCAGCGCATTCCACCCGGACTACAAGATGACCGGCGTTCCCGCCACCCCGCTGGAAACATTGATACAGGCGCGAAAAATCGCCCAGGATGCGGGGCTGCGCTATGTCTATACCGGCAACGTGCATAACCTCGAAGGGGACACCACAAACTGCCCGTCGTGCGGCAGCGCGTTGATCGTGCGCGACTGGTATGAAATCGAAAAATACCGCCTCACCCCGGACGGTCATTGCCCGGATTGCAATGCAAAAATCGCCGGGCACTTTGAAAAATTCAGCAAGGCATTCGGGGCACACCGCATCCCGGTCGTGATGGGAGGCCAATTGTGACAGGAGGATCGCCATGAGCGCCGTAAATATTCCGGTTCCAGCCGACAAAGTCCAACTCGATGGCGAGCTGGTCCTGCCGCCATCCGCCAAGGGCGTGGTGCTGTTCGCCCACGGCAGCGGTAGCAGCCGCTTCAGCCCGCGCAACACCTATGTCGCCGAAGTGCTGCAGAAGCGCGGAATCGGCACGCTGTTGTTCGATCTGCTGACGCGGGAAGAAGACCGGGATTATGAGACGCGCTTCGATATCGCGCTGCTCACCCACCGCCTGCTGGCCGCCACGTCCTGGCTGCAAACCAACCCGAAGACACAAACCATGCACCTCGGTTATTTCGGCGCCAGCACCGGCGCGGCTGCGGCGGTGCAGGCGGCGGCGGTGCAGGCCGCTGCGAAAACGGGCACGAAAATCACCGCCGTGGTATCGCGCGGCGGGCGCCCCGATCTGGCCGGAGAGGTTGCCCTGAGCGGCGTGACCGCACCGACTCTGCTCATCGTCGGCGCCGCCGACTATGGCGTGATCGAATTGAACCAGCAGGCCTATGCGCTGATGGGCTGCGAGAAGAAGCTCATCCTGATACCCGGAGCGACCCATTTGTTCGAGGAACCCGGCACGCTGCAGCAGGCGGCAAGCAGTGCGGCAGACTGGTTCGCGCAGCATCTGTAATTCAATTTTTCTTCAAAACAGCAACATCTACGTAGGGTGCATTCCATGCACCAATTGTATTGGTGCATGGAATGCACCCTACAATATTTCGAATCAATCATCCTGAAAGCCATGCCGCACATCCAGAGCTTCCCGCCTATCGAAAACCCGACTGCAACCATCCTGATCCTCGGCAGCATGCCGGGCAAGGAATCGTTGCGGGCCGGGCAATATTATGCTTATCCGCGCAACACCTTCTGGACTATCATGGGCGAACTGGCCGGCGCCGCGCCTGCCCTGCCATACGAAGCGCGCATCCAGAAGCTGAAATCCGCCGGCATCGCGCTGTGGGACGTGCTCGCCTCGTGCAAGCGGCACAGCAGCATGGATGCCGATATCGAGTCGGATTCGATCTGCCCTAATGATTTTGCATCGTTCTTCCTGAAGCACCCCCGTATCACCCATGTCTTTTTCAACGGCACGATGGCTGAACAATGCTTCCAGAAGCACGTACAACCCATACTAAAACACGGACTCGAAAGCCGCCCGCTACACTGCCAGCGCCTGCCGTCGACCAGCCCCGCGAACGCTTCCATGTCATACGAGCAAAAACTAAACGCCTGGAGGGTTATACTTCCCGGCAGGCACAACGCAGCAGCCGGATAAACTGATTGCACCATCATTCTGGAGACCAACCATGCACTCCACATTGCGTGTCTTGCAGGCCGATATCACCACTCTCAAGGTAGATGCGATAGTCAATGCCGCCAACTCTTCGCTGCTGGGCGGCGGTGGCGTGGACGGGGCGATCCACCGTGCCGCCGGGCCGGAATTGCTGAGCGAATGCCGCCTGTTGAACGGGTGCCAGGTCGGCGAAGCGAAGCTCACCAGGGGCTATCGCCTGCCGGCGAAATTTGTAGTCCACACGGTCGGTCCGGTGTGGCATGGCGGCACGCACGGTGAGCCTGAACTGCTGGCTTCCTGCTACCGCAACTCGCTGCGGGTTGCCGCCGACCATGGCGCGCACTCCATTGCGTTTCCCTGCATCAGCACCGGCGTCTACGGCTATCCGGTTGAACTTGCCGCCCGGGTCGCTGTTGCATCCGTCAGATCATCGCTGCCGGAACTCGACTCGATCCGCGAAGTAATCTTCTGCTGTTTTTCCGCCGGCGATTTCGCCGTCTATCAAAGGCTCCTCGATGCCGCACCCGCGTGATAAAAAGGCTATCGGTCTGTGGCTGCTTGCCGTCGCGGTGGCCGGGCTGGCATGGCTGCTGCCGCGTTTACCGCAGCCGCTGCAATACCATCAATTCGCCGACCGGCATGCCTGCTTCGGCATAACCGGTTGCTTCGATACATTCACAAATGTGCTGTTTGCGCTGGCGGGACTGGCGGGGCTGCGTTTCCTTTCCAGCGAAGCGGGCAGGCGCGCCTTCATCGACCCGCGCGAAGCCCTGCCCTACCGCCTGTTTTTCATCGCCGCAATCCTGGTCGGCCTCGGCTCCGGCTACTATCATCTGGCCCCGGACAACAGCCGTCTGGTATGGGACCGCGCGGCGATGTCGCTGGCGCTGATGTCGCTGGTCGCCGCGATCATTTGCGAACGCGTCAGCCTGGCCGCCGGGCTGCGCCTGCTGCCGCTGCTGCTCGCCGCAGGACTGGGCAGTGTGGGCTACTGGGGCTGGAGCGAAGCGCACGGCATCGGCGACCTGCGCGCTTACGGCGTGATACAGTTCTACCCGATGCTGCTGATTCCGCTGCTGCTTTGGCTATATCCGCCGCGCTACAGCGGCGACAAGGACATATTAGCCGTCATCGGGATCTACCTGCTGGCCTTGTTGTGCGATTTCATGGATCATCAGATTGCCGCGCTGACCGGCGTGTTCAGCGGGCACACGGTAAAGCACGCGATCGCCGCGTTTGCGATGTATTGGGTGGTGGTGCGATTGAGACGGCGCCGCAACCTGTAAAACCGGCAATCTACAAATATTATTGGAGACAACGATGAGCACTACTACACCCATTCCACAAACACCACCCGACTATGACAAGACGCGTGTGATAGAACGGCCGGACGGCTTCTACTGGCAGGACAAACTCAGTGACGAAATGTACGGTCCCTTTCCGACGCTGCTCGAAACGGTGCAGGACATGCAGGAACTGGACGATACCAGCGGCGAGTCGCTGGAAGAGGCGGAGGCAGAAATCGGCATTGCCGACCACATAGACCCGGAAACCGGTCAGCCCTCAGAAGATACGCAGCCGCACCTCAGCGACCAATAGCAGGTGCATGTTGGTTTCGTTGGTTCGTTTTGCCAATGAAGTAGCCCGGATGTAGCACAGCGTAATCCGGGATTTGGTGGGCGCGGACGAAGCCCCCGGATTCCATTGCATTTCATCCGGACTACGTTCTCCCCATGTTCATTAGTGCGCATGAACATCACGCAGGGTGCGCCATGCGTACCATAGTGCCTATTTGGTTTATGGAGATACCCAAATGCCCATCCATAACGCCGACATTACCGCCGTTCTCGAAGAGATCGCCGACCTGCTGGAGATTCAGGGGGCGAATCCATTCCGCATCCGCGCCTATCGCAATGCCGCGCGCATTTTGGGAGACCTGCCGCAGGAGGCGCGCGTGCTGGCGGAGAAAGGGGATGACCTGACCCGGTTACCCGGCATCGGCACCGACCTCGCCGGCAAGATCAACGAAATAATCACCACCGGGCATTGCAGCCTGCTCGACCGGCTGCACCGCGAATTGCCGCCCGCGATCACCGAGTTGCTGAAAATTCCCGGCCTGGGGCCGAAGCGGGTCAAGGCGCTTTACCACGATCTCGACGTGCAGACCGTCGAGCAATTGCATCGCGCCGCGCAGGACGGGCGCATCCGTGCGCTACACGGCTTCGGCGAAAAAACCGAACAGAACATCCTGCAGGCCATGGAAGCCCATGCCAGCCAGAGCCGCCGCTTCAAGCTCGCCACGGCGGCGCAGTATGCCGAAGCGCTGCGCGCCTTTCTGCAGGCCGTCCCCGGCGTGCAGCAGGTGGTCGTGGCCGGCAGCTTCCGGCGCATGCGCGAGACTGTCGGCGACCTGGACATCCTGGTGACCGCCGCGCCGGACAGCCCGGTGATGCAGCGCTTCACCGCCTATGACGAAGTGGCCGAGGTGTATTCCGCGGGCGAGACGCGCGCCAGCATCCTGCTCAAATGCGGCATGCAGGTCGACCTGCGCGTGGTGGCGCAGGCTAGCTATGGTGCGGCGCTGCACTACTTCACCGGCTCCAAGGCGCACAACATCGCGATCCGCCGCATCGCACAGCAGCTCGGCCTGAAGGTGAACGAGTACGGCGTGTTCCGCGGTGCGCAGCGCATCGCCGGGGACAGCGAGGAATCGGTGTATCGCGCCGTCGGCCTGCCTTACATTCCGCCGGAACTGCGCGAAGATCGCGGTGAAATCGAGGCGGCGCGCGCCGGGCGTCTGCCGCAACTGGTGGAACTGGCCGACCTCAGAGGCGACCTGCATGCGCACACCAACGCCAGCGATGGCCACGACAGCCTGCGCGACATGGCGCTGGCGGCCAAAGCGCTGGGGATGGAGTACCTGGCCATCACCGAACACTCGCGCCGCCTCACCGTGGCGCACGGCCTGGACCCAGTGCAACTGGCGCGGCAGTGCGACGAGATCGACCGCCTCAACACGCAACTGGACGGCATCACGCTGCTCAAGGGCATCGAAGTGGACATCCTCGAAGATGGCAGCCTCGACCTGCCGGATGCGGTGCTGGCGCGGCTCGATCTGGTGGTGGGCGCGGTGCACAGCCGCTTTGACCTGTCGCGCGCCAAACAGACCGGGCGCATCCTGCGCGCGATGGATCACCCGCACTTCACGCTGCTCGCCCATCCCAGCGGCCGCCTGATCGAGAAGCGCGAACCCTACGACGTGGACATGCTGCGCATCATCCGCCATGCAAAACAGCGCGGCTGCTACCTCGAACTGAACGCCCACCCGGAACGCCTCGACCTGCTCGATAGCCACTGCCAAAGCGCCAGGGAAGAAGGCGTGCTGGTCAGCATCAACTCGGATGCGCACAGCACGTTCGACTTCAGCAATCTGCACTACGGCGTCGGGCAGGCGCGGCGCGGCTGGCTGGAAAAAGCCGACGTGCTCAACACCCGCCCGCTGGCCGCGTTGCGCAAGCTGCTCAAGCGCACCATGTGATTCAGATTTGCGTTACAACGATAATATTTTCGCAGGGTGCGTTCTACGCACCCCTGTATGATTAAATTTAATGAAATGTTGTTAAGCGGACGTAGGGCGGGTCACACCCGCCGTAACCCGCCAGATGCGGTGCAACCACGGCGGGTGTGACCCGCCCTACGCTAGCAGCATCAAAGGTTAGGGTGCGTGAAACGCACGGCTACGACTGCTCAAACGCACGATGTGAGGCAACCATGCTGACGCTGGCCTTTACCGGAGATGTAATGCTCGGCCGCCTGGTCAACGAGATGCTCAAGACCATGCAGCCGGAAGAAGTATGGGGCGATGTGCTGCCCCATCTGGCGCAGGCCGACCTGCGCATCGTCAATCTCGAATGCGCCTTGACCAACCACCTCAGCCCGTGGACACGCACCCGGAAAATGTTCCATTTCCGCGCCGGCCCGGAGGCAGTGCGCGTGTTGCAGGCGGCCCGCATCGACGCCTGCGCGCTAGCCAACAACCACATCCTCGACTACGAAGAGCAAGGCCTGCGCGACACGCTGCGCATGCTCAGGGCGGCCGGCATCCGTTATGCCGGCGCCAACGCCGCAGAGGCCGCCGCCCCGGCGATACTCGAAGCCGTGTTATTGGAAGAGGCCGGTGCAGAGCCCTGCCGCGTGGCGCTGCTCTCCTGCACCGACAACGAGCCGGATTTTGCCGCCGGTGCCGGACACCCCGGCACCAACTATCTGGAAGTCTCGCTGCAACAAGAAACGCTGGCGCGCATCTCCGACAGCATCGCGCAGGCGCGTGCACAGGGCGCCGATCTGGTGGTGTTCTCCAACCATTGGGGCGCTAATTTCGTCGAACGCCCATCGCCCGCATTCAGCAGCTTCGCCAGGCGGGTGATCGAACTCGGCGCCGATATCTACTACGGCCACAGCGCGCATATCTGCCAAGGCATCGAGATATACCATGGCAAAGCTATACTCTACGACACCGGCAATTTCATCGACGACTATGCCGTCCATCCGCAGTTGCGCAACGACCGTTCCTGTTTGTTCAAATTGATGTTCGAGCATGGCAAGTTGTGCCGCATCGAACTGCTGCCGGTCTCATTGAGCGTGGCGCACGTCGCATTGGCGCGCGGCGAGGAATTCGACGCCATTTGCGCGCGCATGGAAATGCTTAGCGCCGAATTCGGCACCAGACTGATGCGCCGCAACGACCGGCTGGTCTACAAGGCCTGCCCATGAGCGGAAAACATCTCATGATCGCCCCCGCCGAGCTGGTGCGCAGCCATGGCGGGCGCTATGCGGCGGTGCTCGGCATCGACCTCGCCTGGGACAGCGGCGAGCGCTTCAAGTGGTTTTTCGCCGCGATGCTGTACGGGACGCGCATTTCTGAACTGCTCGCCACACGCACATGGCACAAGTTTGCCGCACGCGGCGTGCTCGCCCCGCAGCGCATACTCAATACCGGCTGGGATGGGCTGGTGGCGATCCTTGATGCCGGCGGCTACACGCGCTACGACTTCAAGACCGCCACCAAGCTGCTTGCCGTATGCGCTACACTGCTGCGCGACTATGCCGGCGATCTCGATGCCCTGCACGCCGCAGCAATTGATCCGCGCGATCTCGAAGTGCGGCTCAAGGCATTGGGCAAGGGCATCGGCGACACGACCGCCGCGATTTTCCTGCGCGAGCTGCGCGGCATCTGGAGCAAGTCCGCGCCGCCGCTGTCGCCGCTGGCGCTGGCCGCGGCGCAGAAGATCGGCTACCTGCGGCATGGCCGCGAGGCTGAAGGAATGGCGCTGGCGCGGCTGCAGCAGGTGTGGGCAGATGACGGACAAGCGGCGGAGAGCTTCGCGGATTTCGAAGCGGCGCTGGTAAGAGTAGGGCTGCGCCTGCGCCGGGCGGAGTCGCGCCACCGCCAAATACCGTAGGAGCGGGCCATGCCCGCTCCTACAGGTTCCCGGTTATAAGTTTCACAGACAAGTTTCAACTGTTTTTTGCATCACCAGACAATTGCAGCAACGAAAAGAGGCATCATGAGCAATCTGATCGTAGTCAACAACCCGCGCGACTGGCCGCTAGCTATTCCCGGCGTGACCGTCGTGCCGGCGCGTGCCTACCTGACCGATCCGGCCTATGGCAGCGACCTCTTTGCCAGGGTGTTCAACCTGTGCAAGAGCTACCGTTACCAGACGCTCGGCTATTATGTCTCGCTGCTCGCCGAGGCACGCGGCCACAAGCCGCTGCCACGAACGAACACCATCGAGGACCTGCAATCGCAGAACATGGTGCGGCTGCTGACCGAGGGGTTGGACGACCTGATCCAGAAATCGCTGGCACCGATCAAGTCGGATACCTTCGAGCTCAACATCTACTTCGGCCGCAACGGGGCGAGCCGCCACGGTCAACTCAGCCGGCAGCTTTTCAACCTGCTGCATGCCCCGCTGCTGCGCGCTGATTTCGAGCGCCGCGGCCAGCATTGGCGCATCCGCAGCGTGCGTCCGATTGCCGCCAGCGACATCCCGCCCCAGCAACAGGAATTCGCGATCCAGGCCACCACGGAATATTTCACGGGCCGCAGGCGGCGGACGCATAAACAAATCGTACCGCGTTTCAACCTCGCCATCCTGCACAATCCCGACAACCCGGAGCCCGCCTCCAATCCCAAGGCATTGCAAAAGTTCGAGAAGGCGGCGCAGTCGCTGGGCATGCATGTGGAATTCATCACCAAGGCAGACTACGGCAGGCTGACCGAGTTCGATGCGCTGTTCATCCGCGACACCACCTTCGTCAACCACTACACCTACCGTTTCTCCCGGCGCGCAGCCGCCGAGGGGCTGGTAGTGATCGACGATCCTGACTCGATCCTGAAGTGCAACAACAAGGTCTATCTCGCCGAAATACTGGCCAGGCACCGCATCCCCGCACCCAAGACCCTGCTGGTGCACCGCGATAACGTGAAGCAGATCGTCCCCGAGCTCGCGCTGCCCTGCGTGCTCAAGCAGCCGGACAGTTCTTTCTCGATAGGGGTAGTGAAAGTGGAGACGGCAGAAGAACTGCCCATAAAGGTGAACAGCCTGCTGGACAAATCGGAACTGATCGTCGCCCAGGAATACCTGCCCACCGAGTTCGACTGGCGTGTCGGCATCCTCGACCGGCGGCCGCTGTTCGTCGCGAAATACTACATGGTTCCCGGCCACTGGCAGATCATCAGGCACGGCGACCAGAAGCACGATTTTGTCGAGGGAAAAACGGAAGCGTTGTCCGTGGGCGAGGCGCCGGACCGCGTGGTGAAAATCGCGCTCAAGGCGGCCAACCTGATCGGCGACGGCTTCTACGGCGTGGACATCAAACAGATCGGCAAGCGCCTCTACGTGATCGAGATCAACGACAACCCCAACGTCGATGCCGGCAACGAGGACAGCGTGCTCAAGGACGCGCTCTACCGCGAAGTGATGGGCGTATTCCTGAAGCGAATCGAAGCACGCAAGCGGGGAGCTTCCCGGTGAGTGCCAATCTGCGCTGCACACCTTTGCACCATTATTGATACATGAAAATCAATTAGAATTCACCCCCCTATCAATCCTGACCCCCAATGATTCAATAGCAATCATTGGATCGTTCGTTGATTTATCAACTATTCTGAAACACGACCAGATTGAAATGGTAGCCACCGAGGTGTTTATGAATGCAGACCAGTTGCTCCCGCACGATATTTCGCATCGCCTTCGACTCCTGGATGTACTGGACCGGATTACGCAAATCAGTCTTGCCAGCGAGAACATGGATGATGTTATGCGTGGCGTGCTGGACTTGATGCTTGAGGTTTTCAATGCGGATCGTGCCTGGTTCCTGTATCCCTGCGATCCCGATGCGCTATCCTGGGGTGTTCCCATGGAGCGCGTGCGTCCGGAATGGCCGGGACTATTCGCGCAGGGCGTGGACATACCGATGGATAGCGCAATATCCGGCGTATTCAGCGAATTTTTAAGGGCCAATGGCACGGTCCAATATTGCTTTGAAACCGGCTATCCCACCTCATCGCCCGTTGTGAGGCACTTCTCAGTCAAATCCCAATTGGCAATAGCGCTGCGGCCGAAAATCGGGAAGGCATGGGTATTTGGCCTGCACCATTGTGCAAGTGAGGTGAGGCATGATGAGAAGGATTTGCATCTTTTTTCCGCTGTCGCCCGGCGCATTACGGACTCTCTGAGCAGCCTGATTTCAATCAGGCAACAACGCGAGAGCGAGGCAAAATATCGCCTGCTCATCGAAGGCCTGCAGGAAGGCATCTGGATGATCGACAAAAAAGCCTGCACCTCCTTTGTCAATCAGCGCATGGCGCAGATGCTGGGCTATAACGTCGAGGAAATGCAGGGAAGGCATCTCTTTTCTTTCATGGACGAGCGCGGCAAGGAAATAGCCACGCAGAATCTGGAGCGCCGCAAACAGGGAATCAGTGAGCAGCACGACTTCGAGTTGCTGCGCAAGGACGGCAGCCGCATTTACACCTCAATGGCAACTTCCCCCATCCTGGACGAGGCCGGCAACTATGCAGGTGCTCTCGCTGGCGTGATGGACATCACCGAGCGCAGACAGATAGAAGAGGAATTGCGGTTAAAGGCGCAGCTTCTGGACGCCGCCTCCGATACGATCTTCATGGTTGATTTCGATGGGAACTTCGTTTACCTCAACGAAGCCGCCTGGAAGACGCGCGGCTACACGCAGGACGAGATGATGGGAATAAACCTGCATGTGCTCGATACGCCGAAGTATGAGAGCCTCATTGAGTCCAGGATGAGAGACCTGATGGAAAATGGCCAGCGCATCTTCGAATCCGAGCACCGCCGCAAGGATGGCTCCGTCATGCCGATTGAGGTTAGCGCCCGCCTCATTGAATCGGGCGGCCGCAAGCTGGTGCTCAGCGTGATTCGCGACATCACCGAGCGCAAACAGGCGGAGGAAGCACTCAAAGAGAGCGAAGAAAAGTATCGGAGCATTTATGAGAATACCCAAGTGGGCTTATACAGGACGAGGGTAAGCGACGGAAAGCTGATGATGGCAAACGATGCTATGGCCAAGATGTTTGGATTCGATAGCGTCGAAGAAGCGACTGCAAAATATATTACCTCGGAGCACTATGTCGATCCAGGGACACGGGAGAGATTATTAGATATTTTTCAACAATACGGTAAGTTCGATAACTTTGAAGCACGTCTGACGCGAAACGACGGGGTTGTCCGGTGGTTTCAATATTCGGGCCGACTCGTCCAGGACAAGGGTTACATCGAGGGAGTCGCAGCGGACATCACCGAACGCAGGCAGGCGGAAGACATGCTGGCGGAAAGCGAACAGCATTTTCGCACGGTTGCGGAGTCGGCCAACGATGCCATTATCACGATCTCCGACGCCGACAACATCGTGGACTGGAACCATGCGGCGGAACGCTTGTTCGGCCGCACCCACGCCGAAATGTCCGGCCTGCCCCTGACGGTATTGATGCCGGAACGCTTCCGTAAAATGCACAGAGAAGGCCTGGCGCGGGTGGTAGCTGGCGGAGCATCGCATGTGATCGGCAAGACCGTAGAGCTTGCCGGGCTGCGCAAGGACGGCAGCGAGTTCCCGCTGGAGCTCTCGCTGGCGCAATGGCATATCGGCCCGAGCCAGTTTTTCACCGCGATTATTCGCGACCTCGCCGAGCGCAAACAACTCGAGGAGCAACTGACGGCGCAATACCAACATCTGAAAGACGCCAACAAGTCACTGGTGGAATCGAACCAACATCTGAAACTGGCGCAAAACCAGTTGCTGCAATCCGAGAAAATGGCATCCATCGGCCTGCTGGCCGCGGGCGTGGCACACGAGATCAACAACCCGATCGGTTATGTGAATTCCAACATGGGCACGCTGGAGAAATACCTGACCGACATTTTTGCCGTGTTAGACAGGTACGAATCCGCCGAAATGCTGCTGGACAAGGATAATCCGCAGTACGAAGTACTGCGCCGCCTCAAGGAAGAAATAAACCTTGGCTACCTCCGCGAGGATATCAAGGCGCTGATCGCCGAATCGCATCAGGGCCTGGAACGGGTGAAGAAAATCGTCCTCGACCTGAAAAACTTTTCCCACGCCGATAGCGAAGACCAGTGGATGTTGGCGGACATTCATCGCGAGCTGGATACCACGCTGAACGTCGTGTGGAACGAGCTGAAATACAACTGCGAAGTCGTCAAGGAATATGGCTCATTGCCGGAGATTTACTGCCTGCCTTCGCAACTCAACCAGGTCTTCATGAACCTGCTGGTGAATGCCGCGCAAGCCATCGAGGTGCGCGGCACGATCACCCTGCGCACCGGGCAGGAAGGCGACCGGGTCTGGGCTGAAGTGAGCGATACGGGAAACGGCATTCCGCCGGAAGATTTCCCGCACCTGTTCGATCCGTTCTTCACCACCAAACCGGTGGGCAAAGGCACCGGACTGGGGCTCTCGGTGTCCTACAGCATTGTGGAAAGGCATCACGGCAAGATCGAAGTGCACAGCGAAGTGGGCAAGGGTTCGACATTCCGGGTCTGGCTGCCGGTGCAGCAACCCGACATCAGGGAGGAAGCATGAGCAAGGAAGCGGCATCACCTGCAGGCAATCCGGCAACGCTGCTGTTTGTCGACGACGAAGCCAATATTCTGGCCGCATTGAAGCGCCTGTTCCGGCCGCTGGGCTACAACATCC
>JAUSMR010000073.1 GCA_030645955.1 Gallionella sp.
GCCGAACAGTTTGTCTGACGACCATAGCGAGTTGGTCCCACTCCTTCCCATCCCGAACAGGACAGTGAAACGACTCCGCGCCGATGATAGTGTGGATTACCCATGTGAAAGTAGGTCATCGTCAGACTCCTTACAAACAAACAACCCGGCCTCGTGCCGGGTTTTTTGTTTGTGGGGTTTGTACCGCCCGACCTACTTGAGTTTATGACAACACGCGCCACAGGCGCTTGTTGCGGCGCAGGCTAACATTCGCTCGCGAATGTTAAGTCCCAGCGGGACGGCCATAGCCAAAGTAGGTCATCGTCAGACTCCCATAAAGCAAAAAGCCCAACCTTGTGTTGGGCTTTTTTATTAAATTTAATTTACTTGTAATCGCGCAGTTCCGGCGGGGTATCGTCGTGGTCGCCATGTGGCGCATGTTCATATGCCTTGACGAATACTTCGCGCTCGTTCTTTTTTGTGGGATATACGGGGATATCCAGGTTGTGGCAAATGGTGTCTTCGCAGTAGTAAATAACCTGGCGTCCGATGTTGTGCAGCAGACTATGGTCGAGGTTTAATCCTTCCTCGGTCAAGCTGTTTTCCAATCCCTCGAGCGTATAGTTGCGCAAATTGTAGGAAACACGCAGCGTGTTCGCGGAGTCGCCATGCTCGACCTTGCAGCCTGGCATGCCGGACAGAAGCTGATAAGCGCGCTCTTCTTGTCCGGGTGGATCCGCACTGACGATGATATCGCGCTGTTTATCCAGTTCGGATAGATCGATCATTTCGACCTCGCAGTGGCAAAATTATTTGCCTTTCAGTATTTGCATTCCCTTAAGAAGATTCAATGCCTGAGTGAGCTGATAGTCGTTCTTGGTGCCGAATTCGGAAAGAGTGGGTTTCGCGGAATCTCCATTGGTAACGGGAGGAGAAAGTTTGTTCTTGCCGGCACTCTCGGGCTTTTCGTCAGATGGTTTGTTATTGAGCAGATGTTTATCCAGATCTGCTTCACGCAAGCGGAATGTGTTGTCCTGCCCGGCAGTGGCAGGATCCTCCACCAGAATGTCAGGCACGATGCCCTTGGCCTGTATGGAACGTCCCCCCGGCGTGAAATAACGCGCCGTGGTGAGCTTGATTGCAGTGTTGTTGCCCAATGGCAGGATGGTCTGGACGGAACCTTTACCGAAAGTTTGCGTGCCCATGATGACCGCACGCTTGTGATCTTGCAGCGCACCGGCAACAATTTCAGATGCGGACGCGGAACCGGCATTTACCAGCACAACCAGCGGGACACTTTTGATCGACTCTGGAAGTTTCTTGAGATAATCGTCCTTGCTATTGCCGCGCAAATAATTTTCCGGGCTGGCGGTCAGGCGCATTTTGGCATCATCGGTGCGGCCCTCGGTATAAACCACCAGGGCGTCCCTGGCCAGGAAAGCTGCGGAAACGCCGACTGCGCCAGTAAGAAGTCCGCCCGGATCATTGCGCAAATCAAGAACCAGGCCTTTTAGCGAACCCTCGTTTTGTTTGACGAGACTCTCAAGTGCGGTGGCAAGATTTTCGCTGGTTTGTTCCTGGAACTGGGTGATGCGTACAAAGCCATAGCCAGACTCCAGAAGCTTGGATTTCACGCTCTGCACCTTGATGACAGCACGAACCAGGGTAATCGTAAGCGGCTTAAGTTCGTCCTTGCGAAGTATGGTCAGAACGATCTTGCTGCCCGGTTTGCCGCGCATGCGTTTGACTGCATCGTTCAGCGACATGCCTTTGATCAGGGTGTCATCCAGCTTGATGATCAAATCGCCGCTCTTGATACCGGCGTGGTAGGCAGGGGTGTCCTCTATCGGCGAGATAACTTTCACAACACCGTCTTCCATTCCGACTTCAATACCGAGCCCGCCGAATTCGCCATGTGTACCGACCTGCAGCTCTTTGAAGGCTTCGGCATCAAGGTAAGCGGAATGTGGATCCAGGCCGTTCAACATACCGGTGATGGCTTCGGTGATCAATTTCTTGTCGGTGACCGGTTCGACGTAGTCGCTCTTGATGCGGCCGAACACCTCGGAGAATGCGCGCAACTCCTCGACGGGCAGCGGCGTGGCGAGGGTGTCTTTGTCGGCAATTGCAGCAAAATGCAGGCTGACTGAGATGCCCGCGACTAAACCCAAACCAATCAGACCTGCTTTTTCCAGAAGACGCATAATTCCCTCAAAGTTATTTTGTTGCCATCCATTTCATTGGATCGAGCGGCTTGCTCTCGTGGCGCAGCTCAAAGTATAAACCGAAATCCTCATTGCCGCCGCTGTTCCCAACAGCCGCGATGATGTCTCCACCGATCAACACATCGCCGACCTGTTTGTAGAGCGTTTCATTATTGCCGTACAAGCTCATATAGCCCTTGCCGTGGTCGATAATGAGCAGATTGCCGAAGCCGCGCAGCCAGTCTGCAAACACCACCTGCCCGGCTGCAATTGCTTTGACAGCTTGCCCACTGGAAGTTCTGAGAAATAAGCCTTTCCACAGCACTGTACTGTCCGGACGCGGCGTATTGAAGCGATTGGTGACCTCGCCTCTGACTGGCAGTGTCAATTTGCCTTTAAGCTGGCTGAACGGTTTGCCGTCAAAGCGGTTGTCCGGCAGGTTGTTATTGCGAAACAGCGAATTTGATTTCGGTTGAACCAGTATTTTGGTCAGCTTTCCCACCAGTAGTGCGAGGCGGCTCTCGTCATGCTGCAACCGGTCGATCTCACGGCGCTGCTGGCGTAGTTGCTTCGATATTTTACCCAACATCCGTTGACGGGATTGCTGTTCTTTCTCAAGTAGCATTTTCTGCGCTGCCTGTTCCCTTCGCAGTAATGCCAATTCTGCGTGTTGCTCGCGAGTGGCTTTGCTGACCGCGTTCAGCGCGGTGAGATCGCCGCGCAATGTGGAAAGCCAGATTGCACGGTTGCGGGCGATGTATTGGTAATACTGCAAATCACGAGCGACCTGGTTGGGATTCTGGTCGCTGAGTAAAAGCTTAAGATATTCCTGCTTGCCGCCCAGATATTGCTGGTGCAGCAACTTACCGAGCAAAGCCTGTTGTCCCGACAGGTTGCTGTTTAATTTTTGTTCCTGTGCCTGCAGTTTGCCGAGCTTGATATCCGCCGCGCGTTGCCGTTCGGCGAGTTCGGCGAGTTTGCGGTTGCTGTCGCTGATCGCCCGTTCGGATTCACGCAGTGCGTCGGCAGCCTCTGATTTTGATTCGCTGGTTTTATCCATTTCGCGCTGCATCGCGATGATGCGCTCGCGCAGGTTTTTCAGATCATCCTGTTCATCGGCATAAGACGCATGACAGAAGACAGAGGACAGAAGACAGAAGACAGAAAGAAACAGAAAAACCCTGTACCGTAGTAAACGTAGGGCGCAATAACCAACGGGCATTGCGCCGAATTGCCGTCTCATTGGTGCAATGCGCTACGCCCTTCGACTGCGCTCAGGACAGGCTTATTGCACCCTACGAATTGAATCAAGCTGTGTCCGGTCATTTCCGCCGGTTGCGGCAAACCCATCATGGCCAGCAGGCTGGGGGCGAGGTCGCGCAGTGCGCCGCCATCGTAAAGCCTGGCTTCGCGCCCGATATACAGAAAGGGCACCGGGTTCAGCGTGTGTGCGGTATGCGCCTGCTTCGTGGCGCGATCGAGCATTTGTTCCGCGTTGCCGTGATCGGCGGTGATGATGACTTCGCCGCCTATGGATTGCATCGCCTTGACCACGCGGCCGATGCAGATATCCAGCACCTCGATGGCCCGGGTGGCGGCCGCCATATTGCCGCTGTGCCCCACCATGTCGCCGTTGGCGTAGTTGCAGATGATGGCATGATATTGGCGGCCCAGAATCGCGGCTTCGAGCTTGTCGGTTACTTCAAACGCGCTCATTTCCGGCTTAAGGTCGTAAGTCGCGACTTTTGGCGATGGCACGAGGATGCGGTCCTCTCCAGGGTAGGGCTGCTCCCTGCCGCCGCTGAAAAAGTAGGTGACGTGCGCATATTTTTCGGTCTCGGCGATGCGCAACTGCCTTAGCCCCAGATTCGAAATGTATTCGCCAAAGCCATTGTGTATGGCCTCCTGCGTATAGGCGCACGGCAAATGAAAGTCCTCGCCATAGCTGCTCAATGTAACGAAGCCGGCAAGTTTTGAAAAATGGGCACGTTCGAAGCTGCTGAATGTTTCATCCGTCAAGGCGCGGGTGATTTCGCGGGCCCGGTCGGCGCGGAAGTTCATGAATACCGCCACATCGCCATCCCGCATGGTGATAGCCGGTGCGTTATTTGGGCAAATAGCGGTAGCCTTGACGAACTCGTCCGACTCGCCGCGTGCATAAGCCTGCTCCAAACCGCTTAATGCGTCTGCCGCGCTGAATTCGGCACGGCCCTGGGTGAGCAATTCATAAGCGGGTTGAACGCGCTCCCAGCGGTTGTCCCGATCCATTGCATAAAAACGCCCGATGATGCTGGCGATTTGCCCCACCCCCAATGTGTCGCATTTTGCCTGCAACAGTCGCAGCGATTGCGCAGCGCTTCTGGGCGGGGTATCGCGCCCATCCAGAAAAGCGTGCAGATAGATTTTTTTCAAACCGGCGCGCGCCGCCATTTCCAGCATGGCGAAGATGTGATTTTCGTGGCTGTGCACGCCCCCCGGAGAGAGCAAACCCATGATGTGCAGTGCGCTGCCGCTTTGTTTGGCTAGCGCAACCGCATTGCTCAAGGCGGGATTGGAGTAGAAGCTGCCGTCCTCGATAGCCACATCGACGCGGCTCAAATCCTGGTACACCACCCGTCCGGCACCGATGTTGAGATGGCCCACTTCGGAGTTGCCCATCTGTCTGGATGGCAAGCCGACGAATTTCTCCGAGGCGTTGATCAGCGTATGCGGATAGTCGCGCCAGAGCGCATCCCAATTTGGCTTGCGGGCGGCAAGAATGGCATTGAAATCCGCTTCTTCGCGGTAACCAAAACCGTCCAGAATCAGCAGCAAAACAGGGGTGACGTCCATTGAGGTAGAATATTAGTGTATGGTTATTTTATTGGGCGCATTTTAGCCGAATTCGCCCGGTCTGGTGGGAGGCTCGGCGGGGTAAACAGGGATATAGATATGGCAAACAATCTGATTGACAGAGATGAAGACATTCAACAGGCTGCACAGGCCATCAAGGCGATCGCACACCCGCTGCGCCTGAAGATTCTATGCGTGCTCGGCGATCAGGAAATCAGCGTGCAGGACATCGTGGAACAAGTCGGCACATCGCAAAGCAACATTTCCCAGCATCTGGCGATATTGCGGGACAAAGGCGTATTGGCGACACGCAAGGATGCTAACCGGGTGTACTACCGCATCGGTGATTTGCGCACCCTGAAACTGGTCGGGATGATGCGCGATGTATTTTGCAGTATTTAAACCCAGATCGTTCCTTAGGGAAGCGCAAATTAAATCGTCATGGCGAGGAGCATAGCGACGTGGCAATCCAGAAGTTCGTTTTATATCAAAACACTGGATTGCCACGCTTCGCTCGCAACGACAGCTTGGGTGAATAAATCAGCGATTCCTTAGGTTTGCAAATCCCAATATTACGGTGTAGTTGACCGATTTACCTCGAAGAGGTTCTTGTGCCCTGTGGGTACCGGGCGATGTTTGGTCATCGCGCAGCAAGCTTGTCGAAGCGGCTGCGCTTCTGCAAGGTTTCCCCGTTTCAAGGAAAAATTGAACGGGGCTAAGGGACGATCTGGGGCAATACTCCTTGTGCACAGCCACGCATCACAAGTAAAATCGCCATTTTGCAGCATAAACTCAACAACTAAATTACCTATCCGCATGAAATTAATTCCGACGATACTTTGTGGTGGTGCAGGATCCCGCCTTTGGCCAGTTTCCCGTGAGTTGCATCCCAAGCCGTTCATCCGCCTGGCGGACGGGCAGAGCCTGCTGCAAAAAGCCTGGCTTCGCGGTGTGGCTCTGCCGGATGTGGCTGAGACCCTGACTGTTACCAACCGCGAGCTCCTCTTCAAGACCGAGGACGAGTATCGTGAAGTAACCGGCACCCAGCACAAAGGCATTTCCAACAGCTTCATCCTTGAGCCCTTTGGCCGCAATACAGCTCCCGCCATTGCGGCGGCAGCACTGCAAGTGGCAGCCAGCCATGGTGAAGACGCCTTCCTGTTGGTGCTCGCCGCCGACCACCTGATTGCCGATCAACCCGCTTTTGCACAAGCCGTTGCGCAGGCACTGCAGCTGGCAGCGCAAGGCAAGCTGGTCACCTTCGGCATCCGGCCAGAATCGCCGGAAACCGGCTACGGCTACATCGAATCGGATGGCAACGTGGTGCTGCGCTTCGTCGAAAAGCCCGGCATCGAAAAAGCCCAGGAATATGTCGCGTCAGGCCGTTACCTGTGGAACTCCGGCATGTTTTGTTTCTCGGCCGGAACCATGTTGCGTGAAATGCAGCAACACTGCCCGGACATTTTGTCTGCCACCCGCGCATGCCTGGAGCAATCCCGCAAAGCACAGGGTAAAGGCTACATTCAGATCGAGATCGACCCGGAAACTTTTGAGCGCGTCCCGGATGATTCCATTGACTATGCCGTCATGGAAAAGTCCAAAAATGTCGCCGTAGTGCCATGCAGTATCGGCTGGAGCGACATAGGCTCATGGAGCGCGCTGGGTGATCTCACTGCCCCGGATGCCCAAGGCAACCGCATCGAAGGAGAAGCTCTGCTGCATGATGTCAGCAATTGTTACATTCAGAGCAACCAGCGTATCGTCGGCGCCGTGGGTATCAATAACCTCATCATCATCGACACCCCGGACGCTGTTCTGGTAGCAGACCGCAACCGTGCACAGGATGTGAAGCATCTCTACACTCGTCTCAAAGCCGAAGGCCATGAAGCGCACAGACTGCACACCACTGTGCATCGTCCCTGGGGTACTTACACCATACTGGAAGCAGGCTCACGCTTTAAAATCAAACGCATTGAGGTGAAACCGGGTGCATGCCTCAGCCTGCAAATGCATCACCATCGCAGCGAGCACTGGATCGTAGTCAGTGGTATGGCGAAGGTTGTCAACGGCGACCAGGAAATTTTAGTCAACACCAACGAATCCACCTACATCCCCGCCGGCCACAAGCACCGCCTGGAAAACCCCGGTGTCGTCGATCTGGTCATGATCGAAGTGCAAAGCGGAGAGTATTTGGGTGAAGACGATATAGTGCGTTTCGACGATGTATATGGACGATGCAGATGAAATTAATGGCGACAGGTCGAAACTCTAAAAAACGCCGATTTATCCAGTCCGTTCGGGCTGAGCCTGTCGAAGCCTATGCTAACCTGTTGATTCATTAAGAGCACATTTCGACAAGCTCAATGCGAACGGATTCTTATCGTTCCAATGCCCTGATGAACGATCTAGGCGCAGTGCATTTTCGACCGATCGCGAGCGCTAACACTGCAATTAACGGAATTGCATTCCATAATTGCAACCATGTTAGCCCGCATTCTTTATGCCAAACTTTCTGATGCAATCGCCCAATCTCCTGCGGTGGCATTGCTTGGCCCACGGCAAGTCGGGAAAACCACCTTGGCAATGGAAGTTGGCAAAAGCCTTAAGGAAACGCTGATTTAATCCGTTCGTGGTGAGCCTGTCGAACCATGATCGGATTAAATCTATAACAATCAATTGGTACTGCTAACCCTTCGACAGGCTCAGGGCGAACGGATGATTTAATCGGTGTTTTCTTAACGCTCTTTACCTCGAACTTTAGTCCGAGCAGGGTCGCCCCAAACTTGCCCAACCGGAACTTATTCCCAGATGGCGCAGTGGAAGTGGTCTTGCAGAATGCTTTTATTGGCTATATAATGTTTGTTATATAGATAGAAGGATGTCATCATGCTCACCTGCAAAGTCACTACAGTAGGATCATCGGCAGGCTTCATTCTCAACAAAGAAGCGATGTTAAAACTCAAGGTCAAAAAGGGCGATACGGTCTATCTGACAGAAGCCCCTGATGGCGGGTACCGGCTCACCCCGTTCAATCCGGATTTCGAACGTCAGTTAGTATTGGCCGAAGACATCATGCACGACGACCGCGATATTCTGCGGGCGCTGGCGAAGTGAAAGATGCACAGAAGAAAACAACCGTGGGGCGCTGGCGCTGGGTGAATGCCGATGTTGTTTTTGCTATCCACGACCGGCAACTTGCCGAACACGGCGGACTGGATGGAGTGCGCGATAAGGGAGCGGTAGAGTCTGCTTTGGCCAGACCACAAAACTTGGCCGCCAATACCGAACCAGACGAAGCGGCGCTCGCTGCGGCCTATGCGTTTGGTCTCGCGAAAAACCACGGATTTATCGACGGCAACAAACGTACTGCTTGGGTTATTGCACGATTGTTTCTGGCCGACAATGGCTGCCGCTTGGCTTTTGACGCTGGGGATGCAGTCAAGACGATGGAAGCAGTTGCGTCCGGTTCGCTGGGGGAATCTCAGCTTGCGGACTGGTTTCGGCAACGTATCGTGGCCGCATGAACATGTCAAAATAATGACCAAAATATATACAAACAATAATTGATTGAACCGGATATCCTTTGAATACCCCACTAATCGCAATATCAGACCTAAACAGCAAATCCTTGGCACAAGGGCTTATTGCACGCATCAAGGGCATGAACCGCCTGCTTCTTTTGACAGTAGTTCTGCCCACATTGATTTCCAGTATCTATTTTGGGCTCATTGCTTCAGATATTTACATCTCCGAATCCCGCTTTGTGGTGCGCAGCCCCCAGCGCCAGGCAAGCACCGGGCTGGGAGCGTTGTTTCAGGGGGCTGGTTTTTCGCGCTCCCAGGACGACTCCTACACCGTTCATGACTACATTTTTTCGCGCGATGCGCTGAAAAAACTTGATGACCAGTTTGCGGTGGGCAAGGCATTTGCCAGCAACAATGTGGATATATTCAGCCGATTTTCCGGTCTGGATTGGGACAGCAGCTTTGAAGCATTGCACCGCTACTACCAAAAACGCGTGACGGTCGATCTGGATACCTTGTCCTCCATTACAACGTTGAGCGTGAATGCCTTTACCCCTGAAGAAGCCTACCAGCTCAACGAAAAACTCCTGGAGTTGAGCGAAAACCTGGTCAACCAGCTTAACGAACGGGGGCGGCAAGACATGATCCGCTTTGCGTCAGCGGAAGTGGCGACTGCCGAAAAAAAGGCAAAAGCGGCAGCGCTTGCCGTTTCCAACTATCGTAATTTAAAAGGCGTGTTTGACCCGGAGAAACAATCCGCCCTGCAGTTGCAACAAGTCTCCAGGCTGCAAGACGAATTGATCGCCAATAAAATACAACTTGTGCAGATTCGTTCACTAACGCGTGACAACCCGCAAATTCCCACGTTGCAACAGCGAATCGAAACCCTGCAAACTGAAATCGATTTGGAAACAGCCAAAGTCGCAGGTAGCAATCGTTCTCTTTCCAATAAGTCTGCCGATTATGAAGGCTTGATACTGGAGCGTGGCTTTGCTGAAAAGCAGCTTGCCGCAGCGCTCACCTCCATGGAGCAAGCACGCAACGATGCCCAGCGCAAGCAGCTGTATCTTGAGCGGATCGTCCAGCCCAGCAAGCCCGATATCGCGATGGAGCCGCGTAGGCTACGCGCCGTATTGACCACGTTCATCTTGGGTTTGATCGCTTGGGGTGTGCTTGCCATCCTGCTTGCGGGAGTGCGTGAGCACAAGGATTAAGGTATACATGAGTTTGCCAAAAACTTCATTGAGGCACTCCTTCGCCATCCAGACGCGGGTGACAGGTGCGCTGATTATGCGTGAGATCATTACCCGCTACGGTCGCCACAACTTAGGTTTTCTTTGGTTGTTTTTGGAACCGATGATATTCACTCTAGGCATTACAACCCTTTGGACGATCATCAAGGCTACTCACGGCACTAACTTGCCCATTACTGCATTTGCAGTTACCGGCTACTCTTCCATACTGCTCTGGCGCAATTGTAGCAATCGGGCTGTCAAAGCAATTGAAGCTAATCTTAGCCTGCTATATCACCGACCTGTAAAAGTATTTGATATTTTCGCGGCGCGCCTTATTCTTGAAATTGCTGGTGCTACGACATCTTTAATTGTATTAACTATATTCTTTACATCGATGGGGTGGATGAGTCTACCCGAAGACATACTCACGGTAATAATTGGTTGGTTGCTGTTAGCCTGGTTTTCTTTCGCGCTCAGCTTGATAGTTGGTGCAGCCTCTGAACGATCGGAGGTGGTTGAACGGGTATGGCACGTTTTTACTTATCTAATGTTTCCATTGTCAGGCGCTGCTTTCATGGTTGATTGGTTACCTAAAGTGGCGCAGACCGTTATTTTATGGGTTCCTATGGTGCATGGCACGGAAATGATTCGGCATGGTTATTTTGGTGCAGCCGTACATACTCATGAAGACCCGGCTTATTTGGTATTGGTCAATTTGGTGATGCTTTTGCTAGGGCTGGCTTTAATTAGAGAAACTGGCCGACGGGTTGAGCCAGAGTGATTACCCTGGACAACGTCACCAAGGTTTATGATACCCGGCAAGGTCAGCGCACTATATTGGAGGGTGTTAGCTTGCGTGTTGCCAAGGGTGAGCGGCTGGGTATTTTGGGGCGTAATGGCGCAGGTAAATCCACCCTCATTCGCTTGATTAGTGGAGTTGAGTTTCCTACGCACGGACATATTCACCGAGGCATCAGTGTCTCTTGGCCGTTAGCTTTCGGCGGCGCATTTCAAGGGAGCCTTACTGGGCTCGACAATGTACGTTTTATTTGTCGTGTCTATGGTGTACCCATCGAGCCAGCCATCTGTTATGTGGAAGAATTTTCGGAGCTAGGTATCTACCTGCGTGAGCCCGTTAAAAAATACTCTTCAGGTATGCGTGCGCGATTAGCGTTTGGTATTTCCATGGCGGTTGAATTTGATTGCTTTCTCATCGACGAGATTGTTGCAGTAGGCGATAGCCGTTTCCAAGAAAAAAGCCGCATAGAACTGTTTGAAAAACGCAGTGATAGAGCGATGATCATCGTCTCGCATAATGCAGATTTTGTTCGTGAGCATTGCCAACATGCCGCAGTACTAGTGAATGGCAAACTGCGCAGCTTCGATCAGGTGGAAGACGCATTCAGTTTTTATCAGGCGTGCGAAACATAATTAGAAAAAGGACTAATTCAATGAATCGAGAAATAGAAGACAGCCTTTATGCACGACTGGCCGGGCTCGGCCGCGATGAGCTTCTGAAGTTTATCGAGAGGCATTTTCCCGGGTTGGTGGGGCAAAATATCGAGGCGGACTGGCCTCTGACCGGGAAAGCGTTCGATTCACTGAGCGCCCAAGAGGTGGCGGCGGTGGAGAGGGCTGTCGGCGACAAGCTCGGCGGGGAAACGCTAAAGGAGCTCGCGAGCTGGAAGACCCGGAGTATCCAGCACTACAGACGGGAGATTCTCAGGTACGGGTGTACCGTTCTGCCCGATCTGCTACGTGAGAGAACGCGCATGTGCGCGGCAAATCCGCCCGCCGAAGTGCATAGCATGCAGCGGCAGGAGCTGTTCGCGGGCGATCTCTATTCCGGGGATATGTGCGTCAGCGCGCTCAGCCGCGCGGGAAAGGCCATTGTCAAGGACGGGCATTACCTCGACTTCGGCTGTTCCTCGGGGGCACTGGTCCGGAACATGTGGGCTGGTTTTCCGTACGCGCACTGGCACGGATCAGACCCGGTGCCTTCCTCCATCGAGTGGGCAAGGGCGCAATTCCCGCAAATAGACTTCATCGTCAACAGCCAGGAGCCGCCCCTGCCTTACGCCGAGAACAGCATGGACGGAGTGTACGCGATATCAATCTGGTCGCATTTTTCCGAGCGCGCCGCGCTTGCGTGGTTCGAGGAGATGCACAGGATACTCAAGCCGGGCGGGTTCCTGATGTTGACAAACCACGGGGTTCGGAGCCTCTACTACTACTTGGAGCAAAAGCTGATGTCCCCGGATATCATAGCGCGGATGCTGTCCGAGATAATCTGCAGACAGTTCGTGCTCCAGGACGTCTGGGAGAACCAGTCCGCGGCGGCAGATGGCCTGAAGACCGTCGACTGGGGCAACAGCTATTTCGTAAGCGAGTGGGTTGCCCTGCGGCTCCATAGGAATTGGCGCGTGCTTGACTATAAGCCGGGGCTCAACCAGTCCAACCAGGATGTCTACGTGCTGGAATGCATGTAGGAGAATTACGCAAAGAATGCGAATTGACTAAAATGAAATTCACGCCCCTGATTATCCCCGATGTCATCCTCTTTGAACCCAAGGTGTATGGTGATGATCGAGGCTTCTTTTTTGAAAGCTTCAATCAACGCCAGTTTGAAGAAGCGGTTGGCAAAAAAGTGAACTTTGTCCAGGACAACCACTCCCGTTCAGCCAAAAACGTACTGCGCGGCTTGCACTACCAGACCCAGCAGCCGCAAGGCAAGTTGGTGCGAGTAGTGCAGGGCGAAGTGTTCGACGTTGCCGTCGACATTCGCAAAGACTCCCCTACTTTCGGCAAATGGGTAGGTGAAATTTTATCCTCCGAAAACAAGAAACAAATCTGGATACCGGAAGGCTTTGCTCACGGTTTTGTTGCGCTATCGGACACGGCGGAGTTTCTCTATAAAACCACCGATTATTGGGCGCCCGCATTTGAGCGCTGCATCCGTTGGGATGACCCTGAGATCGGTATTACTTGGCCTATTGAGGCGTTGCCTTTAGTCTCGGGAAAAGACAAGATTGGCACCGGGATCGCCAGCGCAGAAGTGTTTGAATGAGTCTCCTAAAATGAAAAAACACAACAATTCTTTAATAAGCCTTTTCGCAGAACATCGTGGAAAAGTCACGGACAAATGGTCGGTTTATCTTGCCGAGTACGATCGGCTATTCCATGCCTATCGTGATCGACCTGTTCGCTTACTAGAAATCGGCATTCAGAACGGCGGCTCACTGGAAATTTGGAGTAAATTTTTCTCCAAGGCTGAAAAGTTGGTGGGGTGTGATATTAACCCTGATTGCGCGCAGCTTCAATTTGATGATTCGAAAATCGCAGTGGTTGTGGCTAATGCCAATACGGATGAAGCACAACAGATTATATTGGCACATTCGCCTGATTTTGACCTCATTATTGATGACGGATCGCATCAATCTGGTGACATCGTCCGTTCGTTTTCGCGTTATTTTACCTACCTCAACGACGGCGGGCTGTACGTGGCCGAGGATCTACACTGTAGTTATTGGCAGGATTTCGAAGGCGGCATATTTCAACCTTATTCATCCATTGCTTTTTTCAAACGGCTTGCCGACACGATTAACCATGAACATTGGGGTGTTGATAAAACGCGTTGTGAACTATTGCGTAGCTTCAATCGCAAATACAATACCCGGCTGGATGAGATAACGCTCGCACATGTCCACTCTATCGAGTTCATCAATTCGATGTGTGTAATTCGGAAAGCGAAACCGACGGATAATATTCTTGGGCATCGCTTTGTTGCGGGAACAAATGCGTTAGTTTGGGAAGGTGCACTGCAGCTTCAAGGCAGTAGTTGTCCACAGCCGAATCAAAGCGAAAATCAATGGTCGACAAGAGATGCGCCCGTCGAAGAGGAGTTAATGGTGCGGATCCAAGAGATCGCCAACCTCAACCAAGCCGCGAGTGATCGTGACGGAGAAATCATCAAACTCATTAGAGATGTATTAGCGCAGGATCAGAATGTTTTTCAGAAAACGTTTGACGCTGAATGGTATGTAAAGAAATATCCAGATATTGATAAGCCTGGGATTGATCCTTATCAACACTACATACACTATGGAGTGACGGAAGGTCGTCACCCATCTGCCGACCTTACCACCTTTATTCGTCATGGCTTGATTGATCGTTTAAAGGAACTCAATGCTCAGATCAATCAGGCTAATCAGTCCAACAATTTGCATGATGGTGAGATCACTGACCTCATTAAAGCTTTATTAAAGCAGGATCTGAATGTTTTTCAGAATACGTTTGACGCTGAATGGTATGTAAAGAAATATCCAGATATTGATAAACCTGGGATTGATCCTTATCAACACTACATACACTATGGAGTTGTGGAAGGTCGTATACCATCTGCCGACATCGCTATCTTTATTCGTCATGGCTTGCTGAATTGTTTAAAGGAACTCAATGCTCAGATCAATCAGGCTAAGTTGTTAACAGAAGCTCAACAGCTTCAGTACACCGCGCGTGAGCATGCACTCCTAGCTCAACTCGCATTAGCCCGGCAACAGATTGAAGCCCAATCGCTTGAGCTGGCACAGCGAGAAAAGACATACGCACATCAGTTATGCGCCAAACAGGATGAATTTCATAACCTGATACAACACATGTCAGAGAAGGAAAAAGCGCAAGCGCAAGCACTTGCCCGGCTTCACATCGGACTGAAAGCTATGAGCGCCACTTTGCTCTCAACACCATTAAACACAAATAACAGGATTGATGACGTGCCATTGGGCCACACGAGCACTGCGGCAGCCACACTAGAAGAGCTTCTCTCTTACCATGACGAACGCTTCATCCACAGCGCTTACCATACCCTGCTGGGCCGAGCGCCTGACCCCGAAGGCATGCGATACTATCTGGAACGCGTGCGAGCTGGCATTAGCAAAATAGAGGTTCTTGCCCAGCTTCGTCTTTGCGCAGAAGGGAAATCACGGGAGGTAAAAATTACCGGGTTGAATAAGGCGATTCACAGTCATCAACGGCAAAAAAAATCTATTCTTGGCGCGTTATTACGGCTTGCTGGTGTGAAGGCAGATAAAGCGGCGCAAAATTTGCGGGCCATCGAAAATAAATTTCATATGGTTAATTTTAAATTGCAGCAGCAAATCTCTGAAATGGATAGAGGTTTTTGCCGTTTGGAGAAACTTTTTCAAAACCAGGAACGAACACAAGAAGTCATTAATAAGCAGATTGCTTTGTCTCAAAAAAGCCAAAATGTTTCACTTGGATCATCTAGCCTGGCGGGCGGTGCAATAAAAGTGACAGTCATTATTTTGACTAAAAATCCTGGGACGATCTTCAAAGATGTGTTGTTAGCTGCACTAAGCCAAGAGACTCCTTGGTTGTATGAAGTTCTGGTTGTTGATTCAGGATCATCTGACGGCACAATTGATTTTGTGCGGCAGCATCCTCGCGTGCGTTTACTGGAGGTCAAGTCAAGTGAATTCGGGCATGGACGAACTCGAAATTACGCAGTGTCAATGGCGAAAGGTCAATATGCTGCAATGCTTACGCATGATGCCAAGCCACTAAATTCCAACTGGCTCTATAACCTTGTTAGGCCACTTGACGACGACGCTTCTGTAGCGGGCGTGTTTGGACGGCATAAAGCCTATCCAGACCATACGCCTTATATCAAGCGGGATATGGAAATGCATTTCAACGGCTTTCTTCAGTGGCCTGCCGTAATGGGAATTGAAGACCCCGAGCGATATGCTCGTGATCAAGGTTATAGACAGGTATTGCATTTTTTCTCCGATAATAATGCCTGTTTACGCAAAGAAGTTTGGAAGAGAATACCTTACCCTGATGTCAATTTTGCCGAGGATCAGTTATGGGCTAAGGCAATCATTGAAGCTGGGTACAAGCGTGCATATGCAGATGATGCAGTCGTTTATCATTCACATGACTATTCCATTAAGGATACATTTCGTCGCTCATTCGATGAGTCTCGAGCGTTGAAATCTCTATTTGGCTATGACCTATGCCCAAGCGCGAGCCACGGTTTTACACAGATATATGCTTGCGCTAAATCCGATCTCAAATTCTTGTCGGGATCCACTGGATTAGGCAACTCATTTGGATTGGCATTCAGAACCCCACTATTGCATATCGCAAAACAGTCTGGATGGTATATCGGCAGCTACCAAGGTCGGCTCAAAGGAATTCTTTTCTGGTTGTTTTCCCTCGACGGCGCCAAAAAAAGAAAAACTAACATGACATTTACAAATAAATGGAAATCACTTTTTAGCAGTAATGAACGTGATACCAATCAACCTCAAATTACCGAGCCTACACAACAAGCTGCGGTGGTTAACAAAACTGACGTTATTGGGTTTTACGATTTTGTGATCACTGAGGATGCAGGGACGCTACCTGCGGACTCTGACGCATTCGATGATATGAGTATCAACTGGCTTATTCCAGATTTTGGTATTGGATCAGGCGGACACCTTAATATTTTTCGCTTTATCGGCATGCTTGAGAAGAAAGGATATAAAAACACCATATGTGTTGTCGGGAGCCATAGACACTCGTCCCCATACCAAGCGCGTGCCATGATTTCTGAACACTTCTTTGCATTACAGGCTGACGTAGTATTTGGTGTAGAAAATCTGCCCGCGGCCCGCTACAGTTTTGCAACTAGCTGGATAACTGCTTATGCGCTTAAGGGCTTTGGCGCAACGCACCACAAACTCTATTTTGTGCAGGATTTTGAACCTGCTTTTTACGCACATGGTAGTGAGTACGATTTTGCCGAGGCAACGTACAAGTTTGGATTTACCGGAGTGTGTTCGGGCGATTGGTTGTCACGTACGCTTGAGTCTGACTATGGCATGAAATGTCATTCAATCAGTTTTTCCTATGACCGTGCTTTGTACCAGCAAACGTTACGCCGGGAACCGCAAAAACATCGAGTGTTCTGTTATTGCCGCCCTCCGACGATCCGCCGCGGCTGGGAGTCTGCCATGCTGGCATTGAGCCTGGTAGGGCAAGAACTGCCTGATGTCGAATTTATATTTGCAGGTTGGGATATGGGAAACTACCATTTCCCATATCCTCACTTAAATGCTGGGGTCTGCTCACTCAAGGAATTGCCCGATCTTTATAGTCAGTGTGATGCTGCTTTAGTCTTTTCCTTTACTAACCTGTCTTTGCTTCCCCTTGAGTTGATGGCATGCGGATGTGTTGTTGTGTCGAACCGTGCGCCCAATACTGAGTGGCTACTTAATGATAACAATAGTATTTTGCCAGCGTCGTCGTCACCGAGGGCAATTGCATATGCAATAGTGAACATTCTTGGAGATCCAAAGCGACGTGTTGAATTAGCTGACCGTGCTAAAGTATTCGCTAGCTCGACCAGTTGGGAAGTTGAAGGTGAACGATTGATGAAAATACTAAGTGATCTAGATAAATGAGCAATCAGAAGCATTCACTTGTAATTGGCGGGAAAGGGTTTATCGGATCGCACATGATAGATGCGTTATTGGCTAAGGGTTGTCGAGTTCGTAGCTTTGACCTGCCTGGTCTTGTCTCGTTAGAAAAAAATCATACGTTGAATGCAAATTTTGAGTTAGTTGAAGGTGATTTTCTAAATGAAGTAGACATCAGCAATGCTCTAGTAGGTTGTGATATTTGTTATCATCTTGTTTGCACCACAAACCCTAAATCATCAAATGATAACCCTGCATTTGATGTGGAAAGCAATATTTTAGGTACGGTCCGCCTGCTGAACTACGCAATTAAGGCAGGTGTTAGAAAAATTGTCTTTGTGTCATCGGGAGGAACGGTTTACGGTGTGCCGTCGCAGATTCCGATACCAGAGGATCATTCAACTGATCCAATTTGTTCATATGGAATTTCTAAGCTCGCGATAGAGAAATATCTCGATTTATTCCATAGGCTTTATGGCCTTGATTATTCAGTTTTACGCGTTGCCAACCCATATGGCGAAAGGCAGCAAACAAACAAGGGGCAGGGCGCAATTGCAGTCTTTCTTCAGAAAGCTTTGTGTAGAGAAGAAATTGAAATCTGGGGAGATGGATCGGTTATACGTGACTATATTCATATTGACGATGTGACCTCCGCATTGCTAGCTGCCTCTGCATATAATGGGACAAAGCGTATTTTTAATATCGGCGCAGGACGGGGTTTGAGTTTAAATAATGTTCTGGATTCCATTGACAGAGTGAGCGAACACCCAACAATGCGGCGCTACATAACCGGTCGCGAATGCGATGTTCCCGTTAATGTGTTGTCCATTGAAAGAGCAAAGCAAGAACTTGGATGGTCACCACGTGTTGATTTTGAAGTTGGTTTGATGCGCTTCTGCAAATGGCTTAAACATAACCAAATTATTTATTAGTAAATGATAGATACTTCATCAAGGAAAGCGGGTGTTTATCTGCTTCTAAGTTCATTCATGGGCATTTTGTGACATCTAAAACCAATGCTTACGACAGCGTCAGGCAGTACATCGGTCAGTACCGTTTACAGTGGGATGCACGCTTTCTGCAGTTAAGCAATGGTATAGAGAGTGCAGGCTATGCGGCCACTCAGACCGAATCTCTTTTTACTCTGAAAAGCAGACTGCTGGCAGGTTGGTACATGCTAGAAGTACAGGTCAAGCTACCGACTGTGCGTGTAAATGGGCGCGTTTATCCTGGTTGTGGCTGCAAAGAGGGTAATACCCAGTCCTTGGGTTTGCGTCTTTATTCTGGCCGCATGTGCAAACGCCTCATACACTTGAGCGCTGGCGGGCGGTTACGCTTTGCTCTGCAGTTGGCACTGGGAAGTCTTGAAGTGCAGCACTTTCGTTTGGTGAGGGTGACTAAAAAATTTGCTCGTTTGCGGATGCTCACCAAGCTGCAAGCGCTACACCCACGCTATAAAGCAAGCTTAGGCAGACATCTGCACAGAGAGGAGGCAGATTTGGCGAGCACGGCTGATCTGCAGTCTCTCTGGGTTGACTACTGCGCCCTCTTTGAGGAAACTGCAGAAATTGTGCCTTATCCGGGGTGGATAGAGAAGTTTGACACGCTTACCGACGAGGTGCGCGCCGTCTTGCGTCTGCATGCTGTTAGCTTTGAATATAAGCCGCTGGTATCGATTGTGATGCCGGTTTACAATTCTAATTTGGTTTGGCTTGAGGAGGCGATTGCTTCCGTTCGCACACAAATCTATCAGTGCTGGGAGCTGTGTATCGCCGATGATGCTTCAACTGATCCGGCCATTCGTCCGGTGCTGGAGCGCTATGCGAAGATGGATAAGCGCATCAAGCTGGTGTTTCGTGAGGAAAACGGGCATATCTCGGCGGCATCAAACAGCGCGTTGGCGTTGGCGCAAGGTGAATGGATCGCCCTGCAGGACCATGACGATGTGCTAGCGGAGCAGGCCCTGTTTTGGGTTGTGGATGCGATCAACCGGCATCCGGCGTGCCGCCTGATTTATTCGGACGAAGACAAGATTGATGAGATGGGTGTGCGTTCAGCCCCTTACTTCAAGTGCGACTGGAATCCAGATCTGTTTTATTCACAAAACATGTTTTCGCATCTTGGGGTGTATCACGCCGAGCTTGTGCGTGAGGTGGGTGGTTTCCGTGCCGGGCTGGAAGGCTCGCAGGATTATGATCTGGCGCTGCGCTGCATTGAGCATATTGCACCTGAGCAGATACACCATATTGCCCGGCTGTTGTACCACTGGCGCATCCATGCTGACAGCACGGCACATTCTTCGGAGGCTAAACCTTATGCTATGCTTGCTGGTGAACGGGCGATCAATGAACATCTTGATCGGCGGGGTGTGAAGGCTAAGGCGGAATTGATCGGCTATGGGTATCGGGTACGTTATGCCTTGCCTGTGTGCTTGCCGCTGGTCAGCCTGATTATCCCGACGCGCAACGGGTTGAAACTGCTCCGGCAATGTGTGGAATCCATCCTGGCGAAAACGTCTTATTCTAATTACGAAATCCTGCTCGTCGATAACGGTTCGGATGACCCTGCTACGTTGCGCTATTTGAAAGGGCTTGCCTCTGACCAGCGTATTCGGGTGATACGGGATGACCGCCCATTCAACTATTCCGCTCTAAATAACGCAGCTGTTAAATTGGCGCGGGGTGAGATTGTAGGGTTGATCAATAATGATATTGAGGTAATCAGCCCGGACTGGTTGACCGAGATGGTAAGCCATGCGCTACGGCCTGAGGTGGGGGCAGTGGGGGCCAGGCTTTGGTATGACGATAATACGATACAACATGCGGGCGTGGTATTAGGTGTGCATGGCATTGCGGGCCATGTGCATCGGTTTTTGCCAAAGAACGAAATTGGCTATTGCGGGCGGGCGGCGTTGATTCAATCGTTTTCTGCTGTGACAGGGGCTTGTCTACTGGTGCGCAAATCGATTTATGAAGCGCTGGGTGGGCTTAACGAAACAGAGCTACAGGTGGCATGCAACGATGTGGATTTCTGTTTGCGGGTGCGTGAAGCGGGATATCGAAATATCTGGACGCCTTACGCCGAGTTATATCACCATGAATCTGCCACTCGTGGCTTTGATGACACGCCCGAAAAACTGGCGCGTTCGGCTAAAGAGGTTGCCTATATGCAGCAGCGCTGGGGTAAACTGTTGCAGAACGATCCAGCGTATAGCCCGAATTTGAGTCTGGACACTGAAGATTTCAGTCTCGCGTGGCCGCCGAGGGTTGAGGCCTTACCGTGTACGTGATATGCGCTAGGTAATCGCTGATTTATTCACTCAAGCTGTTGTTGCATGAAGCCTTTAGCTGCGAGCGAAGCGCGGCAATCCAATATTTTGATATGAACCTAAAAACGGCGATTGAACGATGCCAACCCTTCGATACGCCCGCTGTGCGGGCTACTCAGGGCGAACGGACTATCACCGAATTGGTGACCCCCCGTTCGTGCTGAGTGCCTTGCGCAGCAAGGCGTATCGAAGCATGAGCGGGTATGACGATATAATTAGCGCTTCCCTAAGTACTTTGTAAAAGTACGTTGTGAATATTATGAGGAATGCTCATGAAAGCCATATCTCTGGACTTTGAAACCGAACGAGCCATAAAGCTGTTCATGCAGCGCATCACTAAGCAATATGACACTGCTGGTGCAATCTTGTTTGGTAGCCGTGCCCGGCAAACACATCGCGCTGACAGCGATGCGGATGTGGCGGTGCTCCTGCGTGGCGAACATCAGCGTTTTTTGCCGACGAAGCTGGCAATGGCTGACGTGGCGTTCGATGTGCTGCTGGAAACCGGCGTCAACATCTCACCGCTGCCTGTGTGGCTTGATGAGTGGGAGCATCCCGAAACCTACTCGAACCCTGACCTTTTGAAGAACATTGCGAACGAGGGCGTTTTGCTATGAGCGGCGGTCTGACTCCAGATGCGCTGATGTCCAAAGCTGTCCGCGCCTGCGCATCTGCTCGCGAGATGGTCAATCAAGCAGAGCGATTTGTTGAGGACATGCGCGCCGAATTCATGCCACACCAAAAAGATTAGGCTTTGTCAAAATGAATTCAAAAAAGAAACTCCAAATTCTTCTTGAAATGCGCCCCGCCTTCGATGGCTACGCCGGGATTCCCCAAGAAACCCGATTGCTGTTTCGGGGGTTGTGCATGACAGATTTGGTAGAGGTTGAGGGTTTGCTCCAGACCTCGCACCGTTTTTTAGCGGCGGGAACGAAAATTAGGCTCAAGCCAGAAACAGAGTGTGTCGAAGCTTCGCGTTTACATCGTTACTCTCGCGTTATCATTTCGATAGAAACCAAGCCATCGACAAAGCCGTTAGATGAGGTAATGCGTTATTTAAAAAAACAGCGTATTGCTATTGCATTGACCTTGTCAGCACTCTTGTTGCCAAATTCACGCAAAATCAAGACATCAAGGTTTGAGTCACGCTATTTTGAGGATTTTATCTGGCGAACTTTGTTTGCAAAAACCTTACCCGCTGCTGATTTTGCGATAGTCACCGCTAGAAATCACAGGGTATGTTCTGTGCCATGGAATACCCTGCAAACGGCTGGTTTGAATTCGCTTAAATTTGTTGCCAAGCCTGTTTATCCAGTACTTGATACCCAAGGCTTTGATATTTTTATTGCACAAACACCCTACCCCGCACGAGTTGATAAAAAAACTGCTTTAGTGGTGCGCTATCACGATGCGGTGCCAGTATTTATGCCGCATGCGGTTGCGCATAAATCCCGGCATGAGGCAACACATTATTATGCGCTGATGAGTAATGTGCAATCTGGTGCATATTTTGCGTGTGTGTCTGAAACGACTCGTCAGGATTTATTACGCCTCTTTCCTGAAGTGCAGAACCGCGCTATTACGATACATAACATGGTCTCTCATCATTTTTATGATGAGGATTCTTCTGCAGTGCATGCACTTCAGATTATTCGCTCCAGATTAAATCTGTTAACACCTGAGGCTCACCCAGCATTTAACAGCATTGAAGAACAAGAAGGCTTCTATAAAAATCATCTTGGGTTGCCCTCTCTTAACTATCTACTCATTGTTTCAACAATAGAGCCGAGAAAAAACCACAGTCGATTGATTGCGGCCTGGGAACTTATCCGTGCTGAAATTAATCCTGCCATGAAGTTGGTGATCGTCGGAAATTTGGGTTGGGATTTTGAACACATCATGCAAGAGATGCGAACCTGGATAGATCAAGGTGAACTCTTTGTATTAAGCAATGTACACGCTGCTGACTTACGGGTTCTCTATCGCCATGCAGCAGCGACTGTTTGCCCAAGTCTGGCTGAGGGTTTTGATTATTCAGGTGTGGAGTCTATGCGGAGCGGGGGTAATGTGATTGCGTCTGATATTCCCGTTCATCGTGAGATTTACGCTGATGCGGCTGAATACTTTGATCCATACTGTACAGTGAGCTTGGCGGACACAGTCAAGAAAGTATTATTCGACCAGAATGCTTCGCAAGTTCAAGAGAAATTACGTGTTAATGGAAAAAAAGTGTCTGCACGCTATTTACCCGAAAATATTTTGCCGCAATGGGAGAAGTTCTTACAGCAGGTTAATCAAACATCAGCTAATCGCTAAAAAACATAATTTAATCTCTTCGGGTTCAATTCCCCGCTCCTTGGAGCGAAGGCTGGTTGAAAACCAGCGGGTTGAAGAGCGCACTTAATATACCGCAGCTTGCTGCGGGGTGCTTTATTTTCACATGGAGTAACACATGATTCTCGTCACCGGCGCAGCCGGTTTTATCGGCTCTAATTTTGTCCTCGACTGGCTCGCGCAAAGCGAGGAGCACGTCATTAATCTCGACATTCTCACTTACGCTGGCAATCTGGAAAACCTGGCCAGCCTGCAGGGCGACGCTCGGTATGTGTTTGTTCACAGCGATATTGGCGATAGCGCACTGGTAGCGGATTTGCTCAAGCGTCACGCGCCGCGTGCAGTTGTGAATTTTGCTGCCGAATCGCACGTTGATCGCTCGATTCATGGCCCGGAAGATTTCATCCAGACCAATATCGTTGGCACATTTCGTTTGCTTGAGGCGGTACGCGCTTACTGGAATGGCCTGGCGGGCGAAGACAAAGCCGATTTCCGTTTTCTGCATGTTTCGACGGATGAGGTGTATGGTTCGCTGGGTAAAGACGAGCCGGCTTTTACTGAAAGCCATCGCTACGAACCGAATAGCCCGTATTCAGCCTCCAAGGCGGCATCAGATCATCTGGTGCGGGCGTATCACCACACTTACGGCTTGCCGGTGTTGACGACCAATTGCTCGAACAATTACGGGCCGTTTCATTTCCCGGAAAAACTCATCCCTCTGATGATTGTGAATGCCCTGGCGGGTAAACCCTTGCCTGTTTATGGCGATGGTATGCAGATACGTGACTGGCTGTATGTGAAAGATCATTGCAGCGCAATACGCCGGGTGCTGGAAGCCGGACGACTGGGCGAGGTATATAACATCGGTGGTTGGAATGAAATGCCCAATATCGAGATTGTGAAGACCGTGTGCACCTTGCTTGACGAGCTGCGCCCGCGCGCCGATGGTAAGCATTATCGCGAGCAGGTGACCTATGTGGCAGATCGCCTCGGCCATGACCGCCGCTACGCGATTGACGCGAGCAAAATCGAGCGTGAATTGGGTTGGAAGCCTGTCGAAACTTTTGAGACGGGAATACGCAAGACGGTGCAATGGTACCTGGATAACCAGCGCTGGGTGGACAATGTACAGTCAGGCTCTTACCGGCTGTGGGTTGAGAAGAATTATGCGGGGCGCGCTTGATGAAGATTTTGTTGCTGGGTAAAAATGGTCAGGTGGGGTGGGAGCTGCAGCGTGCGCTTGCGCCACTCGGTGAGCTTGTTGTTCTTGATGTAGAGGGTTGGGAAGGTTTGTGTGGCGATTTTTCTGAACCTGAAGGGTTGGCAGAAACGGTGCGTACCGTTGCCCCGGATGTGATCGTTAATGCAGCCGCGCATACGGCGGTAGACAAGGCGGAGTCGGAGCCGGAGCTTGCCAAGGCGATCAATGCCTTGGCCCCTGCTGCGTTGGCGCGTGCGGCTGAAAGGTCGGGCGCATGGCTGGTGCATTATTCGACCGATTATATTTTTGACGGCAGTGGCCTGCATTACCGAAAAGAGGAGGATGCTACCGGACCGCTGTCCGTTTACGGCGCTACCAAGCTTGAAGGCGAGCAGGCGATACGTGCCTCTGGCTGCAAACACCTTATTTTTCGCACGAGTTGGGTGTATGCGGCACGAGGCGGTAATTTTGCCAAAACCATGCTGCGTCTTGCGCAGGAGCGCGAAGTGCTTTCGGTGATCGATGATCAATTCGGTGCGCCGACTGGGGCAGAGCTGATTGCCGATGTGACAGCTCATGCCTTGCGGTCTATTCAGCAAAAGCCAACTCTGGGTGGCACTTATCATCTGGTGGCACATGGGGAAACCTCCTGGCATGGGTATGCGAAGTTTGTTCTGGAGTGCGCACGCGATTTGGGTGTAGAACTCAGGGTGCAACCGGAACAGATTACAGCCATCCCCAGCACGGCATACCCGACACCAGCGCGAAGACCGCTCAACTCGCGGCTGGACACTTCCCGGTTACGAGAGGTCTTTGGTTTGAGTTTGCCTGATTGGAAAGTTGGTGTTCAAAGACTAATGAAAGAAATAGAAGGGGTTCAATGATGCGAAATCGTAAAGGGATTATTTTGGCAGGCGGATCGGGTACACGTCTTTACCCTGCCACGCTGGCGGTGTCCAAACAGTTGCTGCCAATTTATGACAAACCGATGATCTACTATCCGCTGTCTACTCTGATGCTGGCCGGCATCAGGGATATTCTGATCATATCTACGCCGCAGGACACGCCACGCTTTGAACAGCTTTTTGGCGATGGCAGCCAGTGGGGTATCAACCTGCAATATGCCGTCCAACCCAGCCCGGATGGCTTGGCACAGGCTTTTATCATCGGCGAGCAGTTTATTGGTGGCGCTCATAGCGCATTGGTTCTGGGAGACAACATTTTTCACGGCCACGAATTTCACAGACTGTTGCAGAATGCGAATGACCGGGCAACAGGAGCTACGGTTTATGCCTATCATGTGCACGACCCGGAACGCTACGGAGTAGTGGCTTTCGATACTGATGGCCGTGCTACCAGCTTGGAGGAAAAGCCTAGGGAACCCAAATCCAGTTATGCGATTACAGGTCTTTATTTCTATGACCAGCAGGTTGTAGACATCGCCAAAAATATCCAACCTTCCGCCCGTGGGGAGTTGGAAATTACTGATGTCAACCGCCATTATCTGGAACAGGGTGAGCTCAAAGTCGAAATCATGGGGCGCGGCTATGCCTGGCTGGATACAGGCACCCATGAATCCATGCTGGAGGCCAGTCACTTTATTGAAACAATCGAACGCCGGCAGGGCTTGAAAATCGCCGCACCAGAAGAAATAGCCTGGCGCAATAATTGGATTGATTCCCAGCAGCTGGAGAAGCTTGGACTAGGGCTGGCAAAAAACAGTTACGGCCAGTATTTGCTCGGTTTGTTGAAGGAACGGGTTTACTGATGAAGGTGAGCAAGACTGAAATTCCTGGCGTGCTGATTTTTGAACCGAAGGTATTTGGTGATGACCGGGGCTGGTTCATGGAGAGCTTTAATCAAAAATTTTTTGATGAGGCCGTAGGGGAGCACGTTTCGTTCGTCCAGGATAACCATAGCTTGAGCAAAAAAGGGGTCTTGCGCGGCCTTCATTTTCAGCGTCCGCCGCACGCGCAGGGCAAGCTAGTACGGGTGGTGTCTGGCAGCGTATGGGATGTGGCGGTGGATATCCGGAAATCTTCTTCTGCTTTCGGAAAATGGGTCGGGGTTGAGTTGAGTGCGGAGAACAAGCGCCAGTTTTGGATTCCCACGGGATTTGCCCACGGTTTTTTGACGCTGAGCGATACGGCAGAGTTTTTGTATAAAACAAATTCTCTGTATCACGCACCTTCTGAGGGTTCTATTGTGTGGAACGATCCGCAACTGGCCATTGAGTGGCCGGAGGGTTCGCCGGTATTGGCTGCCAAAGATGCAGCGGCGCCATTGCTGGAGAAGGCCGAAGTATTTGAGTGACAATTGATCCGGCACGAATTATTGAGGTTTCCATAATTTGCGACAACATGCGTAGCCGGTCACTCCGTCATTCCGGCTAAGAAGGCAATTTCATAAATACGCACACATGCGTATTGTTAACATGTATGGTCGTTATAGCTAAATCGGACAAGCCGGAACCAAAAAGGGCAGTCGTTGCGAGGAGCGAAGCGACGCGGCAATCCAGATGCTTCCAAGCATAAAGGCCTTTTGATTAGCTGGATTGCCACGCTTCGCTCGCAATGACAACCGCTGCAAGGCCACATTCTTGTCACGTTTTGACATGATTTAACTTGTAAGTGTTGTAAGTGTTGTAAGTGTTGTAAGTGACTAAATCGACATCTGAAGCTTGCAGCTTAAAAAATACGTGTGTGAACTTATGAAACGAAGTACTAAGGCCGGAATCCAGCTTGTCATATAATCTCCGCGTAGCGGACAAAGCCGTGTTTTGGGGTGTCGCCCCACTGCGTGGGGTGTTGTAAATTGTCTGGATTCCGGCCTTTGCCGGAATGACAAAATCTGAATTTTGTGTAAACGGAATTCGTTAAGCTGGCGGCTTGTTTTTCAAAATACTCGTAAAAGGACTACTACTGATGAATCAAAAGTGCGCATTAATCACAGGAATCACCGGTCAGGACGGCTCATATCTCGCCGAGTTCCTGCTCAAAAAAGGCTACATTGTGCACGGCATCAAGCGCCGTAGCTCGCTGTTCAATACAGACCGGATTGATCACCTCTATCAGGATCCACACGTCGCCAATAAAAACTTCATCCTGCACTATGGCGATCTGACCGATTCCACTAATCTGATACGCATCATCCAGCAGGTGCAGCCGGATGAAATCTACAACCTCGCCGCGATGAGCCACGTTGCGGTCAGTTTCGAAACACCGGAGTACACTGCCAATGCTGACGGCATCGGCACACTGCGCATCCTCGAAGCCATCCGTATCCTCGGCCTGGAAAAGAAAACTCGCTTCTACCAGGCATCTACTTCCGAATTGTATGGCTTGGTGCAAGAGTCGCCGCAAAAGGAGACCACCCCGTTCTATCCGCGCAGTCCTTATGCGGTCGCCAAGTTATACGCGTATTGGATCACTGTGAATTACCGCGAGGCTTACGGCATATACGCCTGCAATGGCATCCTGTTCAATCACGAAAGTCCGGTGCGCGGCGAAACTTTCGTTACGCGCAAAATTACCCGCGCACTGGCGCGCATCAAGCTCGGTTTGCAGGATTGTCTCTATCTCGGCAATCTGGATGCACTGCGCGACTGGGGACATGCCAAAGACTACGTGGAGATGCAATGGCTGATGCTGCAACAGGATCATCCGGAAGATTTCGTTATTGCCACCGGTGTGCAATACAGCGTGCGGGACTTTGTCAATGTGGCAGCCAAGGAGCTTGGTATGCAGATCGCCTGGAAAGGCGAGGGTATAGAAGAAACTGGAACCGGCCAGAACGGCAAAATCATCGTCAAGGTTGATCCGCGTTACTTCCGACCCACCGAAGTCGAAACCCTGCTTGGTGACCCAACCAAGGCCAAAGAAAAGCTCGGATGGACGCCGCAAATTAGCTTCTACGAACTGGTCAGAGAGATGGTGCGCGAAGACCTCAAGAGCGCCGAGCGCGACGAGCTCGTCAAGAAGCACGGCTACACCGCCTTCGACTACCATGAATAAGAGTATCACCACGACAGCGACTAAAACCGCGCTCATTACTGGTGTTAGCGGCCAGGACGGTGCCTACCTCGCGCAACTATTGTTGGGTAAGGGTTACAAGGTTTTCGGCACGTCCCGGGATGCGGGCGCTTCGCGCTTCGACTCGCTCGCTAAGCTCGGTATTGTCGGGCAGGTTAACCTGTTGTCGATGGCGCCGAATGATTTCAAGAGCACGCTTATGGCAATATCGAAGGCGCGTCCCGATGAGATATATCACCTCGCTGGTCAGACTTCGGTTGGCTTGTCTTTTGAACAACCGTCTGAGACGATTGAAAGTATCACCATCGGCACGCTCAATATTCTGGAATCTTTGCGTTTTCTGGCCATGCCAGCGAGGTTTTATCACGCAAGTTCCAGCGAATGCTTTGGCGATACCGGCGGGGTGCCTGCCGATGAACACACGCCCTTTAACCCGGTAAGCCCTTACGCGGTGGCTAAATGTGCGGCGCACTGGCTGGTGCGCAATTACCGCGAAGCGCACAAGATGTATGCGGCGAACGGCATTGTGTTTAACCATGAATCCGTACTCCGCCCGGCGCGTTTCGTAACACAGAAGGTTGTGCAGGCCGCCTACCGCATTTCGTGCGGATCAACAGAAAAACTTCTGCTGGGGGATTTGAGCATCTCTCGTGACTGGGGTTGGGCGCCGGAATACACCGAGGCCATGTGGCGAATTCTCCAGGCCGACCACGCAGACGACTTTGTGATCGCCACCGGGGAAGCAAATTCGCTCAGGGATTTTGTCGATCAGTGCTTTACCTACTTTGGGCTGGGCTGGGCCGAACACGTGCAGTATAACGACCAATTGATACGACCGAATGAGATCCGCTGGAGTCAGGGAAATTCAGAAAAAGCTCACAAGATACTTGGCTGGCAGGCAAGCAAGCGTATGCGAGACGTGGTCAAGATTCTCTGCGACGCGCAACGAGAAACAGTATAAATGCAAATAATGCAGTCTATATAATTGTTTAATAAGTGTTTCTATGGTTGGTGCACTTTGAGCTTG
Organism: Gallionella sp.; assembly: GCA_030645955.1. The sequence goes on from JAUSMR010000073.1 coordinate 29,180, forward strand.
ATCACACACTCCTTCTGACGGACTAACAGGATGCACAACGTATGACTATCATAAGCAAGCAGGCGAAAATTTATGTTGCGGGCCATCGCGGCCTGGTAGGGTCGGCGTTTGTGCGCCGGCTTGAGGCTGGCGGTTATACGAATATTTTGACCAGAACCCATGCAGACCTCGATTTGACCGACCAGTCTGCGGTAACAGCTTTTTTTCAGCATGAGAAGCCGGACTATGTGTTTTTGTCCGCCGCTAAAGTCGGGGGCATTAAAGCCAACAACACTTACCGCGCCGAGTTTATCTACCAAAACCTGATGATAGAAATAAACGTGATCCATGCGGCATGGAAAGCCGGGGTGAACAAGTTGCTGTTTCTTGGATCAAGTTGTATCTATCCCAGGGATTGCCCTCAACCCATCAAGGAAGAATATCTGCTTACGGGTCCGCTGGAGCAGACGAACGAGCCTTACGCCATTGCCAAGATTGCCGGGATCAAACTCTGTGATAGCTACAACCAGCAATACGGCACACAGTATGTGAGCGTGATGCCGACCAACATGTATGGGCCTAACGACAATTACGACCTGGATAATTGCCATGTGCTGCCCGCTTTAATTCGCAAGGCGCATGAGGCAAAGCTCCGTGGTGACAAAAAGTACGTGGTTTGGGGATCAGGCAAACCCATGCGTGAGTTCATGTATGTTGATGATCTGGCAGAAGCGTGCGTCTTTATGATGGAAAAAGGGATTACGGAAGGCCTGTACAACGTTGGCACCGGAATTGATGTGACCATCGCCGAATTGGCTGAAACGGTGATGCGGGCAGTCGGGTTCACCGGAACCATTGAATTTGACGCTTCCAAACCCGACGGGACTCCGCGCAAGCTGCTCGATGTATCGCGCATGCACGCGCTTGGATGGAAAGCAAAGACTTCGCTGCAGGATGGGATTGCCAAAGCCTATCAGGATTTCCGCGAGAACTATTCAAAGTGGGCTTCGTGATATTGAGGGAGCAGGAATTTACTAAAATACCACTTTTGAATTTCATCCTATCAAATCAAAAACAACCCATCCCCCACCTAGCCTCCCCCTTGAAGGGGGAGGAGCTGAGTCCCTTCCCCTTCAAGGGGGAGGTTAGGATGGGGATGGGTTAGATGTTGAATTAAGATTAAGGAAACGCAGATTAAATCGTCATTGCGAGGAGCGTAGCGACGTGGCAATCCAGAAGTTCGTTTGATATCAAATAACTGGATTGCCACGCTTCGCTCGCAATGACGGATTGGGTGAATAAATCTGCGTTTCCTTAACGGTATATTTAGAATTTCTGTCTCCCTAAGGGGCTGTGCAGGGAAGCGGCGAAACTGTTTTTGGAGGCTGGATTATCGGCTTGACATTGACCATTTTGGTGACTATAGTCTCCAGCGTGACCATTTAGTGTCGGAGGACCATCATGCAGACAATCCAGGCTTCTGAGTTCAAGGCGAAGTGTCTCGCCCTGATGGACGATGTAGCGCGCTCGGGCGAGGTATTGGTGGTCACCAAGAATGGGCGACCGATTGCGGAATTGCGCCCTTATTCCGGGGGTAGGTCTGGATCGCCTTTTGGTTTGCATTCAGGGCTTGAAATTACAGGGGACATTTTATCGCCGCTGGAGGATGGCGCATGGAAGGTGCTTGAGTGATCATTCTGGATACCCATGCGCTACTGTGGATGGATCGCAACGACGCGTCCTTGGGATCACAGTCGCGACGCCTGATTGAAGATGCTTGGCGGACGGATACTGTCGCCGTGAGTGCAATCAGCTTTTGGGAAGCAGCGATGCTTGCGCAACGCGGACGCATCGTCCTGCCGGTGGCAGTGGAGACTTGGCGCGCAGATTTGTTGCAAGCGGGTATTCGTGAAATCTCCATCAATGGGCGCATTGCCCTGCTGGCAACCTCCTTTCATAATTTACACCGGGACCCGGCTGACCGATTTATCGTTGCCACCGCTATGCATCACGGCGCGTTGCTGGTTACCGCTGACAGTAAAATCCTGGAGTGGCAGGCAGATTTGTCCAGTCAAGATGCGAGAGCATGAAGCATTACCCTAGAAAAAGCAGTTGGCGGGGTGGTAGGTGCGAATTTATTCGCACGAACAACAGGTTACATGCGAATAAATTCGCACCTACAAGAGCACCACAACGCATTGAAGTAACACAATATTTTCTGCCAACTGCTTTTTCTAGGATTGTTTGGGGTAAACCATCTGCTTTTCTAGAGGCTCTAATTTTTGAGAATATGAATGAAAGATAATTTGAAAAACAATCTAATCGAGTATCGCCGTGCAGTAGTGTCCTTGCTTACCCTTTTGCTGTTGACCGGTTGCGCGACCTATCCCGGGTGGATTCCCTCCAGCGGTCCGAGCCGAGAGCAGGTGCAGGAAAATCGGGATTCCAGGCGCCAGGACGGTATCCAGCTTGTTGAGGTCAGTGATGCGGTTACGCGCAAATTGCTTGCCAGCAGAAAACAAAACCTTTTTTCCGATTCTTTTGAGCCTGTCCCTCAATCCGGCTATGTGATCGGCGCCGGGGATGTGATCGAGGTTTCACTGTGGGAAGCTCCTCCCGCCATGCTATTTGGAAGCGTTGCGACAGATCCGCGCATGGGACCGGCAACAGCCAGGGCGACCACCTTCTCCGAACAGATGGTGAGCAGCGAGGGAACCATCAATATGCCTTTTGCCGGTCGTGTACCGGTGGGCGGGCATAGCCCGCAGTGGATCGAGGAGGAGATCGCCCTGCGGCTCAAGGGCAAGGCCAACCAGCCGCAAATATTGGTGCGGGTTATACGCAATGCTACCGCGACGGTGACTGTGATCGGCGAGGTGACTTCCAGTGCGCGCATGCCGCTCACAGCTCGCGGCGAAAGATTGCTGGATGCGCTGGCGTCATCCGGGGGTGTTCGACAACCGGTGAACAAGATGACTCTGCAATTAACGCGAGGCAGTCAAGTGCAGGCATTGCCGCTGGAAATGATTATTCGCGACCCTAAGCAGAATATCGTGTTGCAGCCGGGAGATGTGGTTACGGCAATGTTTCAGTCACTCAGTTTTACCGTGCTAGGTGCCACGGGCAAGAACGAGGAGGTGAATTTCGAAGCGCAGGGCATTACGCTGGCGCAGGCACTAGCCCGTTCAGGCGGACTCCATGACGCGAGTGCCGATGCGCGCGGCGTGTTCATCTTCCGTTTTGAAGACACGTCTGCTTTGGATTGGCCATCACCACCTATGACCACGCCGGAAGGCAAGGTCCCGGTGATATATCAGGTTGATCTCAAAGATCCCGCCACCTTTTTTGTGGCGCAGAGCTTCCCTGTGCAAAATAAAGACGTACTCTATGTTTCCAATGCGCCAGCGGCAGAATTGCAGAAGTTCCTGAACATTGTGACATCAGTAGTTTACCCGGCATTGGCTATCTGGAACATTTCGCGGACCCCTTGAACGTCCAGATCGTTATTTATGCGTGAGATTCTGATTGACGTCACCCGTTTGCTGGGTCGTTTCATGAAGGGGCGTCTGCCCACAGGGGTGGATCGTGTGGGTCTGGCCTATGTGCAGCACTACGGGCCGCATGCGCGAGCCGTGGTTCGCTGGGCTGGCCGCAGCTTTGTTTTGCCCGAGGCTGAATCCGGCCAGTTGTTTCAATGGCTGCTTACCCCGAGCGGGCTCCTGAATGCTTCGATTCCCCTCGCCAAAGCGCTGCTCTACGGGCGGGATGCACGGCGGGTGGAGGGGTGTTTTCTTTTCAATACCGGGCATAGCGGGCTGGAGCTGGCTGCCTACCCCGGCATGCTCAGGAAGCAGAAGGTGAAGCCGCTCTTCGTGGTGCACGATCTGATCCCGATTACCCATCCGGAATACTGCCGCGCTGGCGAGCGCGAGCGCCACGTTGTGCGCATGAAAAATGTGCTTGGTCTTGCCAGCGGAGTTATTACCAATTCACAGGCGACCTTGAAGGAGCTGGCATCGTTCGCCGATAGCACCGGGCAGCCCATGCCGCCTGCGGTGGCGGCATTGCTGGCGCCGGGCATGTCGGGGATTTCGCCCGGCAGTAGGCCGATGGCGCCGCCCTATTTTGTGATCCTGAGTACGATCGAACCGCGCAAGAATCACTGGTTGCTGCTGCATCTGTGGCGTGGCCTGGTTGAGCGTTTGGGGGAAAAAGCGCCGCGTCTGGTGGTTATCGGCCAGCGGGGTTGGGAATGTGAAAATGTGGTGGATATGCTGGAACGGTGCGAGCGCTTGAAAGGCTTCGTCATCGAAAAATCAAGCTGCCCGGACGCGGAACTGGTGACGTATTTGTGCCATGCGCAGGCGTTGCTGTTTCCGTCTTTTGCCGAGGGCTACGGCATCCCGCTGGTGGAAGCGCTGGCGCTCGGCGTGCCGGTCATTGCCAGTGACCTGGCGGTGTTCAGGGAAGTTGCGGGAGAAATTCCCGAGTATATCGACCCGCTGGACGGCAAGCGCTGGAGCGAGTTGATAATGGAATACGCCAGACCGGACAGTCCGCCCAGAACCGCACAGTTGGCGCGGATTGGAGGCTTTAAGGCGCCGACCTGGGCGGAACATTTCGCCAGGGTGGATGCGCTGCTCGAGCAATTAAGTGAGTCTGTCGGTCATGAGTGAGTATGTAGCCCGGATGGAATGCAATGGAATCCGGGGCAACCCTCGGCATATATACCAATACCCCGGATTCCGGCCTACGGCCTGCATCCGGGCTACGGCCAGCGTGATGATTGATTCTTGCGCCTTCGATGTACCTGTTTTTTTCAGGATTACGGAAAGCTCAATAAGTGGATGCGTCGATCATGAGTGAGCCGGCCGGAGAGATCGCCAGAAAATTTTCCCCGGTGATTTATGCCTGTGATTTTTCAATCTGGAAAAAACCTATCGTGCGGCGATTTTTTGGCGGGTCGCGGGTAGTGTTTGTGCGCAGCGCATCCCAAGTGCCGGCTGATGGTGTTCTGGCCGTATGGGGCCGCAAACATGTTCCCGGTAAATTGCCCGAAGGGGTTCAGCTCATCCGCCTGGAGGATGGATTCTTGCGCTCAGTGGGGCTGGGTGCGGATCTGATACGCCCCATGTCCTGGGTGATTGATACCTGCGGGATCTATTACGACGCCACACAGCCATCCGGTCTCGAGGTGTTGCTGCAGACGACTGAATTTACCCCGGAATTGCTGGCACGGGCGGCCCGGCTTCGGGAGCGCGTGGTAAGCGCCGGGCTCACCAAGTACAACGTGGGCAACGGCGGCTGGCAAAGGCCGCTGGAAGCCGGGCGGGTGATCCTGGTGCCGGGTCAGGTGGAGAGCGACGCTTCGCTTCGTTATGGTGCGCCTGGTGTATGCACGAATCTGGGCCTGTTGCAAACAGTTCGGGAGGCTAACGAAAACGCATATTTGCTGTATAAACCGCATCCTGATGTTGTGGCTGGTTTGCGCCGCAAGGGTAAGGGCGAGGACGATGCCAGCCGCTGGTGCAACGAGGTGGTGGTGGATGTGGACATGGGTGAGTTGCTGCAGCAGGTGGATGAGGTTCACACGCTGACTTCGCTTGCCGGATTTGAGGCGTTGCTGCGGGGCAAAGCGGTGACTTGTTATGGGCAGCCGTTTTATGCCGGTTGGGGTTTGACGAAGGACATCGAGCCGGTTTTGCGCCGCAACCGGCGTTTGTCACTGGACATGCTTGTTGTGTGCGCTCTCATCCTTTATCCGGTATACATCAGCAGGGCGACGGGCCGGTTCACGACCCCGGAGCGTGCGCTGGATGAACTATTAGCCTGGCGCTCGACTGAGACTACAGGGCTATCGTGGTGGCGCAATGTGTACAGGTTTGTGGTGGGAAAAATTTTGCGCCAGCCGTAAATTTCAGCTCGCGGCATGACACACGAATCCAGACAATTGGCAATACCCCCCACGTAGTGGGACAACACCCCAAACACGGCTTTGTCCGCTACGCGGGGCTTATATGACATGCTGGATTCTGTAAAGTTAGCTGTCATGAATCACGTAAGGCTCAATAATTGCGAGAGTAGTTTGGCTGACAAAAAACAACAAAACTTCAGGCATATGGGATACATAAGCCGGGCATCGGCGCTGCTGGTTTTGGTTATGGGTTTGAATGCGGACCTGGTGCGTGCAGAAGCATTTTCCGCTGATGGGACGTTTGACTCGGTATCGGTTTATGCGGGGCAAGGCGCTAACCATAACCTGATCGAGTTGCCGGGCAAGATCATCACAAGGAGTCTGGACTGGGACAAGACTTATTTTGCTGCGCTGGGGTTTGGCAAGGTTCGCGGCACGCTGGGACAGAGTGTCGAAAGCTTTCAGGGCACACCGTTTGCGTCATTCCTGCATGGATATGAAGCGGTGCTGGTAAAGCATTCTGGGTTGCAGAGCAATGCAGAGATGGGCGCGGCCTACATGTTGAAAACTCCCGATTTGCAACTGGGGGAGTTGGGGGTGAATTTTGGCGCGGGTGCGGGTTTGTCGTATGCCTTGGGTTATCCGAGTTACGAAGACGGTCCGGACAACGATCCGGCGCGGCGTTACCGGATGCAATTATTGGCTTTGTTCGAATTAGAATGGCGCATGATCGGGTTTGATAAGCTATCGGTAATTACCCGTGTTCATCACCGGTCCGGTGTGTATGGATTGATTGCGCCAAGACATGTAGGTTCGAACTTTTTGGCCGTCGGTGTTCGCCACAAGTTTTGAACATGACGGCGATTTACAGGAACAAACGATGATCAAGAGTGGTATTTCGGTATTCAGGGGAGAGCGGGTGTTGCTGCTGCAAGGCCCGGTTGGGCCATTCTTCCGGCGTCTGGCGCAGGATTTGACCCTGGCGGGCGCGCAGGTCTTCAAGGTTAATTTCAATGGCGGTGACTGGCTGTTTTATCCCGGTGGCGCGTACAATTATCGCGGAAGGATGGAAGGTTGGCCGAAGTATTTCGAGGCGCTGCTCGATCAGCTGGATGTCGATGTGGTGATGCTGTTTGGGGATTGCCGTCCGATTCACAAGCTGGCTCATGAAATCGCCCATCGGCGCGGGCTGGAAATTGGCGTGTTCGAAGAGGGTTATATCCGGCCCGATTATGTAACGCTGGAACGATTTGGAGTGAACGACCATTCGCTAATCCCCCGCGAATCCAGCTTTTACTCGAATATCCCGATTTCCACGATTGATCGACCGATTCCCCTGGGCAACACGTACTGGTATGCCGTGCTGTGGGCGGTGCTTTATTATTTTGCGGCCGGTTTGCTCAAACCGCTGTTTCGCCATTATGAGCATCACCGCCCGTTGACATGGCTGGAATTTTTTCCGTGGACGCGCTCCGTATGGCGCAAGGGATATTATGCGCTCAAGGAGCGAAGCATACTCGCACGCCTGACGGACGAGTTGAAAGGGCGTTATTTTCTGGTGCCGTTGCAGGTGTATAACGACGCGCAGATACATACGCATTCCGGCTTCAAATCGATCAGTCATTTCATTGATGAGGTGATGACGTCATTCGCACAACATGCGCCGCAAAATACTGCTCTGGTCATCAAACACCACCCCATGGACCGGGGTTATCACGACTACACCAGGCTGATTCGCAAGCGGATTGGGGAATTTGGATTGCAGGGGCGCTGCTTCTATATTCATGATCAGCATCTACCCACACTGATGCAATATTCTCGCGGTGTGGTGGTGATCAACAGCACGGTGGGTTTGTCAGCCCTTCATCACGGTACCCCGGTCAAGGTGTGCGGGAATGCGATTTACGACATGCCGGGTTTGACATTTCAGGGGGGGCTGGACGGTTTTTGGCAAAATTCACAGCAGGCCAAGCCGGACAACCTGTTGTACCAGCGTTTTAACGGCTATCTGGTGCGGCATACCCAGTTGAATGGCAGCTTCTACAAGCGGTTGCCGGTCATCGCCTCGGTCGCGGGGTTGCGCTGGATGTTGAAAATTGACAATGTGGTCACTCTAAAACCAATCGATAGAAAAGATAAAGCAGCATAGCAGGCGGTTAACCTGAAAAGCAGTTGGCGGGGTGGTAGATGCGAATTTATTCGCACCTACAAGATCATCCCAACGTGTTGAAGCAACAGAATATTTTCTGCCAACTGCTTTTTCCAGGATTTTTTGGTTGGAATTACACGGCTTGTGGGGGGTTGCTTTGCACACGTAATATCAGTATATTCTAATATAGTGAGATTCCAGATAGGGTGAGCGCGATGAAAAAGTCATGGATTTTGGGGGTTTTGAGTCTGCTGTTGCAGGGCGTGGTAACCGCTCACGCTGCCGGTCAGCTTGCGGTTGCTGCCGTGCAGTATCGCGAGGTGGCGCAGAGTTATGCGGTGGAAGGACTGGTCGAGGCTACGCGCCAGTCTACCGTGTCGGCGCAAATTGGCGGCCGCATCAAGGAAATCAATTTCGATGTCGGCAGCCGCGTCAACAAGGGGCAGGTAATACTGCGGATTGACGAGCGCGAAACCGGGCAAGCCCTGGCGGGCAGCAATGCGCAAGTGTTGCAGGCGCAAGCCACTTTGCAGAATGCCAAAGCGGCGTACGAACGCTCCAGGCAATTATTCGCGCAAAAGTTCATCAGTCAATCCGCACTGGACAAGGCGCAGGCCGATTACCAGGTGGCGAGGGCGCAAGCAGCCGCCAGCGAAGCGGGGGCAGGGCAAGCCAGTCTGGCGCATGGCTATAGTGCGGTTATCGCGCCTTACGGCGGGGTGGTGGCGGCCCGTCTGGTGGAAGTGGGTGAAATGGTGATGCCAGGCAAACCGTTGATGACCGGTTTTGACCCGGCCGGAATGCGCGTGGTGGTGAGCGTGCCGCAGTACAGGTTGCCGGAAATAGGCTCAAACCCGAAGGTGATGGTTGAAGTGCCATCATTGAACCGCTGGATCAATGCGGCTTCCGTTACAGTGCAGCCGATGGCCGATACGCGCACGCACAGCACGCAGGTGCGCGTGTATTTGCCCGTCAATGAAGAGGGCGTATATCCGGGCATGTTCGTGCGCGCCCATTTCGTGGTCGGCAAGGCGAATAAGCTGGTGATTCCCGTGAGCGCCGTGTTGCGTCGCAGCGAAGTGGTTGCCGTTTACGTGGTGGATGAAAAAGGCGACGTGAAATTACGTCAGGTGCGGCTCGGCGACACAACTGCAGATGGCGCGGTGGAAGTGCTGGCAGGGCTGAATCCGGGCGAGCAAGTGGCTCTGGAGCCGGTCAAGGCAGGGATAGGCAGAGGACAGAAACCGTAGGGGCAACCCTCGCGGTTGCCCAAGTTCAAACAATCGTAGGGGCAACCCTTGCGGTTGCCCAAACACAGGAAAAATCAGAATGGGAATTTCAGGACGTATCGCAAAATATTTTCTGCACTCGCAGATGACACCGCTGCTGGCACTGGTTGCCGTGCTGCTGGGCGCGTTCGCGGTGCTGGTGACTCCGCGCGAGGAAGAGCCGCAGATCAACGTGACCATGGCGAATGTGCTGATCGCCTATCCGGGCGCATCCGCCAGGGATGTCGCGCAAACCGTGGCGACCCCAGCCGAGCAGGTGCTGGCTCAAATCGCCGGCGTGGATCATGTCTACTCGGTGGCGCAGCCGGGCATGGCGATCATCACCGTTCAGTTCAAGGTCGGCGAGGAGCATGTGCCTTCGCTGGTGAAGCTCTACGATGTCGTGCAATCCCACGCTGACTGGCTGCCTGCCACGCTGGGGGTTGCGCAACCCATCATCAAGGCAAAAGGCATAGACGATGTGCCGGTTGTCGCGCTGACTTTGTGGCGCGAGCAGACACTGGGCGGCGGCATCGAATTAACCCAGATTGCGCACGCTATTGAGGCCGAGCTGAAGCGTGTGCCGGGAACGCGCGAAGTGAGCACTCTCGGCGGTACGCAACGCGTGGTACGGGTGCTGCTCAATCCGGAAAGCCTGAATGCCTTCCAGCTTTCGATGCAGGACGTGCGCGCGGCTTTGCGAGCCGCCAACGTTTCGCAGAATGCGGGCAATCTGGTGCAGAATAATCGCGAAGTGCTGGTGCAGACCGGCAGCTTTTTGAGCAACGCCAATGAGGTAAAACAGCTGGTTGTCGGCGTGTCTGATGGCAAACCGGTGTTCCTGCGCGACATTGCCGAAGTGCAGGATGGCGCGGATCAGCCGGGCAGTTATGTATGGCTGGGCACAGGTCCTGCGGCAGCTGACAAACAAATCAAGGCCAGGGGCGAATTCACCGCGGTGACCATGGCGATCACCAAGAAGCCGGGCGCCAATGCGGTGGAGATTGCCGAACAGTTGCTGGCGCGTGTGGAGCAGCTCAAGGGTAGCGTGATTCCTTCCGATGTGCAGGTCAGTACCACGCGCAACTACGGCGCAACCGCCAATGACAAGGCGATGAAGCTGATTCAGAAACTGTTTTTTGCCACCTTCGCCGTGGTCGCGCTGGTGTGGTTCGCGATGGGGAGGCGCGAGGCGCTGGTGGTCGGCATCGCGGTGCTGCTGACGCTGGCGGCGACCCTGTTCGCATCCTGGGCGTGGGGCTTTACGCTGAATCGCGTGTCGCTGTTCGCGTTGATTTTTTCCATCGGCATTCTGGTGGATGACGCGATTGTGGTGGTAGAGAATATCCACCGCCGCCGCGCGCTGGCATCACATCAGCCTCTTTCGGAAATCATTCCCGAGGCAGTAGACGAAGTGGGCAGCCCGACGATACTGGCGACTTTCACGGTGATTGCCGCATTGCTGCCGATGGCTTTCGTCACTGGTTTGATGGGGCCGTACATGAGCCCGATCCCGATCAATGCCAGCATGGGGATGTTGATCTCGCTGGCGGTGGCGTTCGTCATCACCCCGTGGCTGGTGCTGCGTTTTGCCGGAGCGCATCACGAGGTGCTGCACGACGAGCGCGATAGTGCGACCACCCGATTCTTTCGGGACCGTCTGAGCCCGTTCCTGAATCGCGAGCATGGCAAGCCTGCGCGGCGCAAGCTGTGGTGGGTCATACTGGGTGGTTTGTTGCTGGCCGTGTCGCTGGGCGTGGTGAAGCTGGTGATCCTGAAAATGCTGCCCTTCGACAACAAGTCGGAGTTTCAAATCGTCGTGGATATGCCCACAGGTACGGCACTGGAACAGACCGGCGCGGTGTTGCGTGAAATCGGCGGTTATCTGGCGACCGTCCCGGAGGTGACCGATTACGAGGCCTACGCAGGCACGGCTGCGCCGATCAATTTCAACGGGCTGGTGCGCCAGTATTATTTGCGCAGCGCGGCCGAGCAGGGCGATATCCAGGTCAACCTGCGCGACAAGCATCATCGCAGCCGCAGCAGCCATGAGATCGCCACTGCCGCGCTGGAGCCGATCCAGAAAATCGCCAGGGTTTGGGGCGCGAAGGTGAAAATCGTCGAGGTGCCGCCCGGCCCGCCGGTGATGTCGCCCATCGTGGCGGAAATCTATGGGCCGGATTATGAGGGTGCGCGCAAAGTGGCCGGCAAGGTGCGCGAGCACTTCGGCAAGACCGACGATATCGTATCGATTGACGATAGCGTGACCGAGGAGGCGCCCAAACTGATGTTGCATGTGCTGCAAAGCAAAGCGGCGCTGCTTGGCGTCACATCCAGCGATGTCGTTGATGTGATCGGCGTGGCCCTGTCCGGGCAGGACGTTGCATCATTGCACGATGCCAACGCGAAATATGCGCCGCCGTTGCGCATCGGCCTGCCTGCGGAACGGCGCAGCAACATCGATGAAGTGCTGAAACTCAAGGTGCGCGCGCGCGACGGTGTACTGGTCCCGCTTTCGGAACTGGTACAGGTCATTCCGGTGCAACGCGATTATCCGATCTATCACAAGGACCTGCTGCCGGTCGTTTATGTATTTGGCGACATGGCCGGCAAGCTCGACAGCCCGCTGTATGGCATGTTCGGCATCAACGAAAAAACCAGCGGCATGGCACTGGAACAGGGCGGCAACCTGGAGAGCTATTACTTCAATCAGCCCGGCGATCCTTACGCCGGGTATGCGCTGAAGTGGGACGGTGAATGGCAGGTGACGTTCGAGACCTTCCGCGACATGGGCATCGCCTATGGAGTCGGCTTGCTGTTGATTTATCTGCTGGTGGTGGCGCAGTTCAAATCCTACCTCGTGCCGCTGGTCATCATGGCGCCGATCCCTCTCACGATCATCGGTGTAATGCCGGGACATGCGCTGCTCGGTTCGCAATTCACCGCTACCTCAATGATAGGCATGATCGCATTGGCCGGAATCATCGTGCGCAATTCGATCCTGCTGGTCGACTTCGTCAATCTGCAATTGCGTGACGGAATGGACTTGCAGCACGCTGTGATTGCCGCCGCCGGGGCGCGTGCCAAGCCGATCATCCTGACCGGGCTGGCAGCGATGCTGGGCGCGCTGTTTATCCTGGACGACCCGATTTTCAATGGCCTGGCCATCTCCCTGATTTTCGGCATCCTCGTCTCCACGATGCTGACTCTGGTGGTGATTCCGGTGTTGTATTACGCAACTTTGTACAAAAAAATCCAGTAAAATTCATCAACTTTATTTCAGGAGTTTAACCATGAATAGTGAACGCATTGTCCGTATCGTCGCCGGTTCTTTCATCTTGTTGTCGTTGGCGCTGGGTATAGAAGCCAGCCCGCTGTTCGTCAGCAATTACTTTTTGGGGTTTACCGCCTTTGTGGGCCTGAACCTGTTCCAGAGCGGCTTTACCAGAATATGTCCGCTGAGCAATATTCTCGGAAAATTCGGCATCAAAGCCTGTTCGTGCTGAAGAATATTCTGCAGCCGATCCGGCTGGCAGACATCAGGCTGGCCCATATCAGCCTGGCCTTGGTCGGTCTGATGTGGGTCTTGCCTTTTCTGCACTATCGCCACAGGCTTCCGCTGACCACATTTGACCAGGAATGGTGGAGCGCGCTGCTCGGTGCGCTGGCTCTCACCTTTCTGGTCGCCCGTGATTTTTGGCAGCAGCCGGAGATTCCGCGCATCGTACAACTGCCCGTCGCGCTGATCGCCGTGGTGTGGCTGCAGTGGAGTCTGGGCAAAATTGCCTATTTTGACCAGACCTTGCTTTATGTCTTGTATCTGCTGTTCGCGGCATTGTTGATGATGCTCGGCGCCAGATTGCGCGACTGCTTCGGTATGGCAAGACTGGCGCAGGTGCTGGCAATTTTCCTGTTGATCGGCGCGGAGCTCAGTGCGCTGATCGGTGTGCTGCAGCATTACCGCTGGCATACGTTGCTGGATACGGTAATCATCGCCAAAGTTTCTTCCGGTGTGTACGGAAATCTCGCTCAAACCAACCAATTTGCCAATTACATCGCACTGGGACTGGTCTCGCTCGGTCTGCTGCATCAGCAGCAGCGGCTTAAGGCGGGCTACGTGGCCGTGCTGGCCGCGCCGCTGCTGTTCGTGATGGCCTTGAGCGGCTCGCGCACTTCCTGGCTGTATTTGCTGATGATGAGCGGGCTGGCATGGTGGTGGGCGCGCCGCGATGCCGCGCAGCGTCCGTTGTTGCGCTACAGCCTGTTGCTGGTTGCCGGGTTTGGCGCGATGAATCTGATCGCGCAGATGTCGCTTATGACCAGCGTGAGCAGCGGCAGTGTCAATACCGTGCAGAGATTGTTTGATGATAGTGCAACGGGCGGCATCCGCCTGTATCTGTGGCGCGAAGCGGGGCTGATGTTCGCCCAGTCGCCGTGGCTGGGTGTGGGTTTCGGGCAATTCGCGTGGCATCATTTTCAACTGCTGCCGGTGCTGCAGCAGGGCAACATCGTGGGTCTTTACAACAACGCGCACAACCTGATTTTTCAGTTGGCAGCCGAGGCGGGCATCTCCGGATTGCTGGCACTGATTTTGCCGTTGGGCGTCTGGTTGTTCGGCTTGCACCAAAGGTATGCAATCTCCAATCGAGCAGGCTTGATGGAAAAAGGTCAGCTTCGCGCAACACGGGATGCGGCGCATTGGTGGGGCTATGCGGCACTGGGTGTTCTGGCTATTCACAGCATGCTCGAATACCCGCTGTGGTATACCTATTTTGTGGCGATTGCGGCGATTCTGTTGGGCGCGCTGGACGAAACCCGCTACAGACTGGAATTGCGTATCACAGGGCGCCTCTCCGTGGCGGCTATCCTGTTATTGGGCCTGGTGACGCTGGTGCAATTGCATAATGGCTATCGTGTTTTGCAGCAGACCCTGTCTATATATCCGGAATCAAGAGACGATTATGCCGCATTGTCGCGCATCCGCGACGGCCTGGTTGCGGTGGATCGCGGCTCGCTGCTATCGCCTTATGCGGAGCTTCCCCTGAGCGGTCAGATTGTGGTGAATGGCGAACGTCTCAAGGAAAAATTGGCGCTGAACACCCGGGTGATGCGGTTCATGCCGATTGGCGCGGTGGTGTATCGCCAGGCAATGCTGCTGGCGCAGGCTAATCAGCAGGAACAGGCCAAATCCATGCTGGAGCAGGCTATCTGGTCGTACCCAAATGGTTTTGCCGATGCGCGCCGTCAACTGGCCGAATTGGCGGAGAAAGATTCCGAACATTTTTCAGCTCTGCTAGAATTCGCCCTCCGAAAAGAACAGGAGTACCGGCGTGCAGTTCATCATCAATAACATTCTCCCGATTTCCATTGCGTTGTTCAGCGGCGCGATGCTGTTCTGGTCGATATTCAACAACCGCATTCGCGGCATCAAGGAAGTGGATTGCACCGCAGCCCTGCAACTCATCAACCATAAGAACGCGCTGGTGCTGGACGTGCGCGATGAGGGCGAATACAAGGCAGGGTATATCCTGAATTCCACACCGATTCAACTCGGCAAGCTCAAGGAGCGTATCGGCGAACTGGAAAAATACAAGGAACAGCCCGTTGTGGTGGTGTGCCGCAGCGGCAACCGTTCCGTCTCGGCCTGCATGATGCTGGGCAAGGGCGGCTTTAGCCAAGTCTACAATCTGACCGGCGGCATAATAGCCTGGCAGAAGGCCAATTTGCCTCTGGAAAAAGCAACCGGGAAAAAATGATGGCGAAGGTGTTGATGTATTGCACCGCAGTCTGCCCGTACTGCGTCCGTGCCGAACAATTGTTGCAGCGCAAGGGTGTGCAGGAGATTGAAAAGATACGCGTCGATTTGCAGCCTGAATTGCGTGTGGCGATGATGGAAAAAACGGGGCGGCGTACCGTGCCGCAAATTTATATCGGCGGTGAATATGTCGGCGGCTATGACGAGCTTGCATCGCTCGATCATGCCGGCGGATTGGCCGAACTATTAGTAAGATGACACTTTTAGCAACATAACCTTAGAGGAAGAAACATGACTGCAGCAGCTCAAGAAAACAATCAGCCCGCTTTCAACATAGAAAAAATCTACGTGAAGGACCTCTCGCTGGAGATCCCGCATGCGCCGGAGATTTTTCTGGAACGCGAAACCCCGAAAATCGATGTGCAATTGAACACTCAAACCGCAGTGATTGAGGCAGACGTGTACGAAGTGATGATCACCAATACCGTAACGGCCAAGGTCGGCGAAAAAGTGATGTTCCTGATCGAAGCCAAGCAGGCCGGCATCTTCCGCCTGAGCAACTTGCCAAGTGAAGATGTGGAGCCGGTGCTGGCGGTGATGTGTCCGAACATCCTGTTCCCGTATTTGCGCGAACTCGTTTCCAATACCGCCGTGCGCGCCGGTTTTGCGCCGGTGATGCTGAACCCGGTCAACTTCGATATGCTCTACCAGCAACACAAGCAGGCGCAGACTGCGGCACCTACTACCCACTGATGAAACCGCATAATCCTCCGCATCTGGTGGTGCTGGCCCGTTTAATTCTTGTGGTCGGATTGCTGTGCGGCGTGAACGCAGCAAGCGCGGTGGATTATGTGTCGGTTAGCGAGAGCAGCGCGATACTTTACGACGCGCCCTCGGCCAAGGCGAAAAAACTGTTCGTGGTGAATCGCTACATGCCTTTCGAGCAGGTTGTCACGCTGGATAACTGGGTCAAGGTGCGCGACCGTTCCGGCGGATTGTACTGGGTGGAAAAGCGCGTATTGAGCAGCAAGCGCTATGTGTTTGCGCTGCCACCGCTGCTGGATGTGCGCGCCGCACCTGATTCAGGCGCGGCGCGCTTGTTTCAGGTGCGTCAGCAGGTGGCATTGGAGCATCTCGAATCAACCGGTACCGGCTGGGTCAAGGTGCGCCATCAAGACGCGGATGTCGGCTATGTGCGCAGCACCGAAGTATGGGGCGAGTGATTGCCCAATTCCATCGTAGGGGCGCGATTCATCGCGCCCTTATTTTTGATGTGCCAATGGATTGGGGCGCGATGAATCGCGCCCCTGCGATATGAACATTACCGTCATCGGTGCGGGAGCATGGGGAACCGCGCTGGCCATCAGCCTGGCAGCCAGCCACCGCGTTACGCTATGGGCGCGCGATGCCGCGCAAATCGAAGCGATGCGTGCCACGCGCCGCAACCAGCGCTATCTCCCGGATATTCCGCTGCCTGACAATCTCGAACTGAGTGCCGATTTTTACGCTGCGTTGGGCGCAGTCGAATTGGCGATCATTGCCGTACCCGCCGCTGCATTGCGGGCGACGCTGCAACAGTTGGCGTTATCCGGGCGGCGCTTCGATGTGGTGTGGGTATGCAAGGGGTTCGAAGCGGAAACTTCGCTGTTGCCGCATCAGGTGGCCGCCGAAATACTGCCGGAAGGATTCCGCTGCGGCGCGTTGTCCGGTCCCAGTTTTGCGCAAGAAGTCGCGCGTGGCCTGCCGACCGCATTGACGCTCGCTTCCGCTGACGAGGAGTTCGCATCCTGCACGGCACAAGCCCTGCATCACGCACGTTTGCGCATCTATGCCAGCAACGATGTGATTGGTGTGGAAGTCGGCGGCGCGGTGAAAAATGTGATGGCGATTGCCGCCGGCATTTGCGACGGCATGGGGCTGGGCTATAACGCGCGCGCCGCCTTGCTGACGCGCGGCTTGGCCGAAATTACCCGGCTCGGACTGAAACTCGGCGGGCGCCCCGAAACGCTGGGCGGTTTGTCCGGCGCAGGCGACTTGATCCTCACTTGCACCGGCGATTTGTCGCGCAATCGCCAAGTCGGTCTGCTGCTTGCGCAGCAGCATGACTTGTCCGAGATATTGCTTAGGCTCGGGCATGTAGCCGAAGGCGTTTACACGGCACGCGAAGTGCATTGCCTGGCGCAACGCCTGGGCGTTGAGATGCCGATCTGCGAGGCCGTTTACCGCATTCTTTATGAACATACCCCCGTTGCGGAAGCCGTCGCCGGATTATTGAACCGCACGCCGAACCACGAATTCAACCAGTAGGGGTGCGATTCATCGCGCCCTGCTTTCGTCACATAAATAGATCAGGGCGCGATGAATCTCGCCCCTACCCTCCATCAAACCCGCATTGCCGCCACGCCTCGAATACCGCTACGGCTACTGTGTTGGATAAATTCAGGCTGCGGCTGTGCGGCAGCATCGGCAATCGCACCCGCTGTCCGGCATCGAATCGATCCAGCACTTCGGCGGGCAGGCCGCGGCTTTCCGGGCCGAACAAAAATGCGTCCCCGGCCTGGTAGCGAACCGCGTGAAATGGCTGCGAGCCCTTGGTGGTCAGCGCAAAAACGCGTGCCGGATCGAATGCAGGCAGGCAATCCTGCAACGTATCGTGCACGCGCAAGGCTGCAAACTCGTGGTAATCCAGCCCGGCACGAATGAGTTGCTTGTTTTCCAGCGTGAAGCCGAGCGGTCTGATCAAATGCAACTGGCAGCCGGTATTGGCGCACAGGCGGATGATGTTGCCGGTATTCGGCGGAATTTCCGGCTGATACAGAATCACATGGAACATAAATACCCGGTAAGTTCTTGTCAGTGTCGGGAAAAACGGCTAACTTCCGCCCCTGTCGAGGTTGGTTCATAACAAAAGCATTCAGGGGAAGAATTATGGCGCGTCCGGAGAAAGTTCGCTTGGGCGATTTGCTGGTTCAGCAGAAGCTCATATCGCTAGATCAGCTCAAAATCGCGCTTGAGCAGCAAAAAAGCAGCGGGCGCAAGCTGGGGCGCGTACTGACGGATAATGCCTTTGTCACCGGGGAGCAGATTTCCGAGGCGCTCGCCAGGCAACTCAATATTCCCTATATCAATCTCAAGTACTACAACATCGATCCAGAGCGGGTTCGGCTGCTGCCGGAAAACCAGGCACGGCGTTTCCGCGCAATCGCGCTGGAGGAGCGCAACGGTGCGTTGCTGATCGGCATGGCCGACCCGACCGATTTGCTTGCCTTCGATGAAATAACGCGCATCGTCAAGCGCGACATCGACGTGGCGGTGGTCACCGAAGAGCAGTTGCTGGAAAGCATCGATCGGGGCTACCGGCGCACCGAAGAAATCACCGGACTGGCGCGTGAACTCAGCGCGGATCTGGGCGACAGCTATGTGGATTTTGGCAAGCTGACCGATTCCGTCGGCACCGAAGAGGCGCCGGTGGTGAAGCTGCTGCAGAACATCTTTGACGATGCCACGCAGGTCCGCGCATCGGATATTCATATCGAGCCGCAGGAAGGGAAGCTGATGGTCCGTTTCCGCATTGACGGCTCGCTGCACTTGCAAATGGAAGCCGACAGCAAGATCGCTCCCGCGCTAGTGTTGCGCCTCAAGCTGATGTCCGGCCTGGATATTTCCGAAAAGCGCCTGCCGCAGGATGGGCGTTTCCATGTGCGGGTGCGCGAACAAGGCGTGGATGTGCGTATTGCCACCTGCCCCACGCAATACGGCGAAGCGGTGGTGATGCGCTTGCTGCGCCAGGAGGGCGGCATGATCGGCCTGGAAAAGCTGGGGATGCCGGCCGAAATGCTGAAACGTTTCCGCGAAATCATCCGGCGCAGCAATGGCATGGTGCTGGTGACCGGACCGACCGGCAGCGGCAAGACCACCACGCTGTATGCCGCACTGGCCGAAATCAACACCATCGACCAGAAAATCATCACCGTGGAAGATCCGGTGGAATACCGCCTGCCCGGCATCAACCAGGTGCAGGTGAACGAGAAGATCGAACTGACCTTTTCGCGGGTGCTGCGGTCCGCGTTGCGCCAGGATCCGGATGCGATCCTGATCGGCGAAATGCGCGATGCGGAAACCGCGCAAATCGGCTTGCGCGCCGCGATGACCGGCCACCTGGTGTTTTCCACCCTGCATACCCGAGATGCCGCCGGCACGCTGTTCCGCCTGGTGGATATGGGCACGCCACGCTTCATGGTGGCCTCCTCGGTGCAGGTCGTTATCGCGCAGCGCTTGTTGCGGCGCGTCTGCGGAAGCTGCAGCGAAACGCATCTTCCCTCGCCGCAGGAAGGCGAGTGGCTGAAGATCGAAGGCGTGCCGCCTGAACAATGGGGGGGCTTGCTGCACGGGCGGGGCTGCTCGCATTGCAATGGCACCGGCTATCGCGGCCGCCTGGGCGTGTATGAAATGCTGGAAATGAACCGCGAATTGGTCGAGGCGGCCTCGCACGAAAGCGTCAACATCTTTATGCAGGCCGCAAGGCAGCATATGCGCGGCAAAACCATGCTCGATCACGCGCTGGAGCAAATGAAGCAAGGCAACACCACGGCCGCCGAGGTGATGCGTATCAGTAACCAGGTGGAAGATTGACGATGGGCGTTTTCGCCTATAAGGGGCGCAACGGGCGTGGCGAACTGGTGGAAGGTACGCTGGAAGGCGATGATAGCGGGGCTGTCGCCGATCGGTTGATGAAAGACGGCATTACGCCCACCGACATCAGGCCGTCCCGCGCTCTGTCGGGCAGCACAACCGGCGGCACGGTGGGCAAGCCGGGCTGGTTCAAACGGCTGTTCATCGAGAAGCCCATCACCCCGATGGATTTGCTGCTGTTCAGCCGCCAGATGTACACCCTGCTCAAGGCCGGCGTGCCGATCATGCGCGCGCTGGCGGGCTTGCAGGAATCCACTCAGAACACGGTCTTTGCGGCAATGATTCAGGACTTGCGCGAGAGCCTGGACAGCGGGCGCGAACTCAGCGCCGCAATGCGCCGCCACCCCAAGGTTTTTGCGCCGTTTTACGTCAGCATGGTGCAGGTGGGCGAAATGACCGGTATGCTGGACGAAACCTTCATCCGCCTGTACGACCATCTCGAGTTCGAGCGCGATATGCGCGAACGCATCAAGACCGCGATGCGTTATCCCAGCTTCGTCATGCTGGCCATGGCGATTGCCATCGTGATCGTCAACCTGTTTGTGATTCCCGCGTTCGCCAAGGTGTTTGCAGGTTTTCACGCCGAGCTGCCGTTCATGACCAAATTACTGTTTGGTTTTTCCAACTTCATGTTGAGCTACTGGATGCTGATGCTGGCCGTGGCAATTGCCGCAGTGTTGGGTTTTCGTTCCTATATCAACACGTCGGTTGGGCGCTACGAATGGGATAGAGACAAATTCAAATTGCCGATTGCCGGAAAGATCATCCTCAAGTCCACCCTGGCGCGGTTCGCGCGCAGCCTGGCGCTTTCCTTCAAGAGCGGGATGCCGATCCTGCAAGGGCTGAGCGTGGTCAGCATGGT
>JAUSMR010000074.1 GCA_030645955.1 Gallionella sp.
CATTTTGTCCATCCAGTTTCTCCTTTCGTTTGCTTGGCGGCTCACGATTGCGAGTTTCTGCGATGGACATCCTTACCTACGTATAAGTCAAACTCCTGCTGTCACCCCGGCAAAGCCGGGGGTTTACCTGTTTTAATTATAAGAACCCCTCATGAACATTGCAACCTCAGCACCGACACGCGCCTCTACCCACACAAAAGAGTCTGACGCCATGACTAATTTCACCGTCACTGTTCAAGATACAGGCGTACATGCCGCCCTGGCCGCATTGGCCAAGCGCGTCAACAATATGCCAGCCGTTCTCGACACCATTGGGACCGGAATCATCGAGCGCACCAAGCGCCGGTAGTGTGTGGGGGGCCTATCCCCGCTCGCGCGGGGGAACCTACGACGGCACCTTGTACGACCCCAGCAAGTCGGGCCTATCCCCGCTCGCGCGGGGGAACCGACCGGGCTCGGCCCCAGACCTCTGCGGACCCGGGCCTATCCCCGCTCGCGCGGGGGAACCACTTTGATCTCGAATTCCATCGCGCCCCTTGTGGGCCTATCCCCGCTCGCGCGGGGGAACCACGCCGGTGCCCGATCTGGCGCCGGCGCCGACGGGCCTATCCCCGCTCGCGCGGGGGAACCACCGCCACTTTGTGGTGGATGCGGGAACGCTGGGGCCTATCCCCGCTCGCGCGGGGGAACCGTGCCTGGTGCCCATGGTGTGCTCCTGTGTTTGGGCCTATCCCCGCTCGCGCGGGGGAACCGCGATGAATTGATGGTCAGCGCAAGATTCCTTCGGCCTATCCCCGCTCGCGCGGGGGAACCCTTCCGCGACGACCAGGACTTGAGCCCATACGGGGCCTATCCCCGCTCGCGCGGGGGAACCATCGTCCGCCTGCAGCAGCATCTGTGGCATGGGGGCCTATCCCCGCTCGCGCGGGGGAACCGAGCACCCGGCCGACTCGCACGCATGGGCCGCGGGCCTATCCCCGCTCGCGCGGGGGAACCCGGCGCGGTAGGCTTGCAAATTACCGGCAGGCGGGCCTATCCCCGCTCGCGCGGGGGAACCCCGGGGCTGGTGCTGGTGTGGCTTGGGCGGCGGGGCCTATCCCCGCTCGCGCGGGGGAACCGCCGCGCTGAGAACACCTGGGCAAATCCAAAAGGGCCTATCCCCGCTCGCGCGGGGGAACCCGCCATAACCACACCAGAATTTTCCGTGGGACGGGCCTATCCCCGCTCGCGCGGGGGAACCTTTGGGTGTTTGCAATGGCTGCTTCGGCCATCGGGCCTATCCCCGCTCGCGCGGGGGAACCATCTGCGAATGTGGTGGCAAGCACAGCATCAAGGGCCTATCCCCGCTCGCGCGGGGGAACCAGTTCTACTTCGAAAACGATATGCTCCCGCCCGGGCCTATCCCCGCTCGCGCGGGGGAACCCCCTCTACCTCAAACCCTGCTGCCTTGGCTTCGGGCCTATCCCCGCTCGCGCGGGGGAACCGTGGAGCCATTCCGCTCAGGCGGTTCAGAGGCGGGCCTATCCCCGCTCGCGCGGGGGAACCATCGTGGCGTCAATGTTCTGCTGTAGGTAGGGAGGCCTATCCCCGCTCGCGCGGGGGAACCCCCAGCAGCTTGCACGCGACTTTGGCTTTGTCGGGCCTATCCCCGCTCGCGCGGGGGAACCCCGCGATAGTCGCGCTTACCGCTTGGATGTTAGGGCCTATCCCCGCTCGCGCGGGGGAACCGGTTGAGTCATCAAGGCCGCTCCAGAGCACTACGGCCTATCCCCGCTCGCGCGGGGGAACCCAGCCGGCCGGGGTCTTGGCAATGCCGCACGGGGGCCTATCCCCGCTCGCGCGGGGGAACCCGAGGAAGGAATGCCGGAAGTCGCCAAATGCACGGCCTATCCCCGCTCGCGCGGGGGAACCGCGCCCGGGGCGGAAGGCGGAACCTCTGGCCAGGGCCTATCCCCGCTCGCGCGGGGGAACCGAGGTTCCGCCTTCCGCCCCGGGCGCCCTTGAGGGCCTATCCCCGCTCGCGCGGGGGAACCGTGGTCACCTCCGAAAACAGCGCCGTGCCCACGGGCCTATCCCC
>JAUSMR010000076.1 GCA_030645955.1 Gallionella sp.
GTTCCCCCGCGTCCAGGCCGATAATCGCTTCGGCGATTTCGGTATTCACATATTCAACCGCCTTGAGCACGCCTTTGCCGAGGTAACGCTGTTTGTCGTCATCGCGCAGTTCCACCGCTTCCTTGGTACCGGTGGATGCGCCGGACGGCACGGCGGCACGCCCCATCACGCCGGACTCCAGCAACACGTCCGCCTCCACGGTAGGGTTGCCGCGCGAATCCAGAATTTCACGGGCGATCACGTCAACAATTGCGCTCATAATTTTTCCCTCAGTTTTTTCTTAAATATTCTTCAAATCGAGATTTTCTTCAATCAGGCCTTGCCGCTTGACCGTTTCGTCCAGTGCCATCAGGGTTTGCAGCAACGCCTTGATATGCCCGAGCGGAAAGGCATTCGGCCCATCCGACAACGCCTTGGACGGATCGGGATGCGTTTCCATGAACAGGCCGGAAATTCCCGCCGCAACTGCCGCGCGTGCCAGCACCGGCACAAACTCGCGCTGCCCGCCGCTGACCGTTCCCTGCCCCCCGGGCAACTGCACCGAATGCGTGGCATCGAACACCACCGGGCAACCGGTGTTGCGCATTACCGCCAGCGAACGCATGTCCGACACCAGATTGTTGTAGCCGAACGATGCGCCGCGCTCGCACACCATGATGTTGTCCTGCCCGCTGGCCTCGCGCGCCTTCTCCACCACGTTTTTCATATCCCACGGCGACAGGAACTGGCCTTTCTTGATGTTTACCGGGCGACCGCTGCTTGCGGCGGCATGGATGAAATCAGTCTGGCGGCACAGAAAAGCGGGGGTTTGCAGCACGTCCACGACTGCCGCGACCGGCGCGATTTCTTCGATGCTGTGCACGTCAGTCAGCACCGGCACACCCAGCTGCGCTTTCACTTCGCTGAGAATTTTCAATCCGGCATCCAGGCCGAAGCCGCGAAACGACTTACCGGAACTGCGGTTGGCTTTGTCGTAGGAAGACTTGTAAATGAACGGGATGCCCAACTCTCGGCAGATTTCCTGCAACTGACCGGCGGTATCCAAAGCCATTTGCTGCGATTCGATCACGCACGGCCCTGCGATCAGGAACAGCGGCTTGTCCAGGCCGACCACAAAGTTGCAAAGTTTCATGCCGCCACCTCATTGACGTGATACGAAACACCAAAGATGCCGATTTCGGTGTCCGGCGGCATTACCCGCACCTGCGCTGCGCGTACCGTGTTCATACCGCCACCTTCTCTGTCTTGAGCATTGCCTGGCGTTGCAAAGCCGCTTCGACAAAGGCTTTGAACAGCGGATGTCCGGTGCGCGGCGTGGAGGTGAATTCGGGGTGGAACTGCACGCCGACGAACCACGGGTGCATGGACTGGGGCAACTCCATCATCTCGGGCAAATTCTCGGAAGGTGTGCGCGCCGAAATGATCAGCCCGACTTTTTCCAGAACTGGCACGTAATGGTTGTTCACCTCATAACGATGGCGATGCCGCTCATTCACCTCGCAACCGTAAATGCGCTGTGCCAGCGTGCCGGACTTGACCGGACATTGTTGCGAACCAAGGCGCATGGTGCCGCCCAGATCGGAATCGCTGCTGCGCGTCTCCACCTTGCCATCACGGTCGCGCCATTCAGTAATCAGCGCCACCACCGGATGCTCTGATTCAAGATTGAATTCGGTGCTATTAGCATCGCTCATGCCCGCAACATGCCGCGCATACTCGATCACCGCGAGCTGCATCCCGAGGCAGATGCCCAGATACGGTATTTTGTTTTCGCGCGCAAAACGTATCGCGGCGATTTTTCCTTCCGTGCCGCGCTTGCCGAAGCCGCCCGGCACCAGTATCGCGTCAAAGTGCGCCAAACCCTGCGTGCCCGATGTTTCGATATTTTCCGAATCGATGTACTCGATATTTACCCTGGTCTCGGTGTGTATCCCGGCATGGCGCAACGCCTCGATCAGCGACTTGTAGGATTCGGTCAGATCGACATACTTGCCGACCATGCCGATAGTAACCTGATGCTGCGGATTTTCCAGCGCATGCACCAGTTTTGCCCATACCGACAAATCAGCGGGCGGCAAATCCAGATCCAATTCTTCGCAGACGATGCGGTCCAGGCCTTGCAGATTCAGCATTTGCGGAATCTTGTAAATGGTATCGACGTCCCACATCGAAATCACCGCCTCTTCGCGCACATTGGCGAACAGCGAAATCTTGGCGCGTTCATCGTCCGGAATCGGCCGGTCGGCACGGCACACTAACGCGGTCGGGAAAATACCGATCTCGCGCAATTTCTGCACGCTGTGCTGCGTCGGCTTGGTCTTCAATTCGCCGGCGGTGGCAATGTAAGGAACCAGCGTGAGATGCACATAGGCGACCTGGTGACGCCGCAGGCGCAAACCCATTTGCCGCGCAGCCTCGAGGAACGGCAGCGATTCGATGTCGCCGACCGTGCCGCCGATTTCGACGATCGCCACATCGGCCTTGCCATCATGCGAAGCCGCCGCGCCGCGTTCGACGAATGCCTGAATCTCGTTGGTTATATGCGGGATCACCTGTACCGTCTTGCCCAGATATTCGCCGCGCCGCTCCTTGCGGATCACGCTGTCGTAAATCTGCCCGGTGGTGAAGTTGTTGGCCTTGCGCATCTTCGCGGAAATGAACCGCTCGTAATGCCCCAGATCCAGATCGGTTTCAGCGCCGTCTTCGGTGACAAACACCTCGCCGTGCTGGAACGGGCTCATGGTGCCCGGATCGACGTTGATATAGGGGTCAAGCTTGAGCATCGTCACCTTGAGGCCGCGCGATTCGAGGATGGCCGCAAGGGAAGCGGCGGCAATGCCCTTGCCCAGTGAAGAGACAACGCCGCCGGTAATAAAAATGTACTTGGTCATGGGTCGCAATGATACCGTAAAACGGTCTGCCCTCAAAATTCAGGCGGGTAAAACCTTCTCTCTATACACCATTTGAGCCGCCATTCACGAAAGGCTGGCATGCACAGCACAGTAGGATGCGGTGACGAAGGAACCGCATCGTTCGCGAT
This sequence comes from Gallionella sp., assembly GCA_030645955.1. The sequence continues at coordinate 3,041 of JAUSMR010000076.1, forward strand.
TGATGCGGTTCCTTCGTCACCGCATCCTACCAAGCTCAAAAAACGCGCAAACAAAAACTCCCGCACGGGCGGGAGTTTTTGCAACATTACAGAAAACGGATCAGTGCAACAATAGCGATTGCTGGACAGACGCGGCGCAGGCCGACATCAGCGCGTTGGGCAGCAAACCGAGCAACAACACGCCCAAGCCGTTGGCACTCATCAGCAGCGCGGTATCTTGCCCGAAGGTAATCGGCGCGTGGCTTTCCGGCGCGTCGAAGTACATCAGTTTGACGATGCGCAGGTAGTAGAACGCGCCGATCAGCGAGAACAGTACCGCAATGACGGCCAGCCAGATATGCCCCGCCTCCACCACGGCTTTCAGCACAGAGAATTTTGCATAGAAGCCGACTGTGGGCGGCACGCCCGCCATCGAGAACATCAGCAGCATCATCAGGAAGGCGAGCCACGGGCTGCGTCGGCTGAGCCCCTTGAAATCGTTGAGGGTGTCGGCCTCGAATCCGTCTGCGCGCGACAGCAGCAGGATCATGCCAAACGCGCCCAGCGACATCAGCACGTACACCACGGCATAGAACATCGACGCTCCATAACCTTCGATGCTGCCACTCAACAAGCCAAGCAGCAGGAACCCCATGTGGGTAATGGTGGAGTAGGCAAACATGCGTTTGAGGTTGGTTTGTGCAATCGCGGAGATGTTGCCGAGTGCCATCGAAGCAATCGCAAGAATAATCAGCATGCCTGACCAGTGTTGCACCAGGGGTTGCAGGCCTTCGACCAGGATGCGCGCAACAAAGGCAAATGCGGCAAGTTTGGGAGCCGAGCCGATCAGCATGGTTATGGCGGTTGGCGCACCCTGGTACACGTCCGGCACCCACATGTGGAAGGGCACTACGCCGAGCTTGAAGGCAAGACCGCAGACCACGAACACCAGACCGAACACCAGGAAATTCTTGTCCGCCACATCGGACTGGATCGCCTGTGTCACCGCACCCAGCTCCAGCGTGCCGGTCGCGCCATACAGCATGGACATGCCGTACAGCAACAGGCTGGAAGCCAGCGAGCCCAGCACAAAGTATTTCATCGCGGCTTCGATGGCGAGGGCGGAATCGCGCTGCATGGCGACTATCGTATACAGGCTCAGAGAGAGCAGTTCCAGACCGAGATACAGCGTGAGGAAGTGGTTGGCGGAGATCATCACCATCATACCGAGCATGGCGAACAAGACCAGCACCATGAACTCGCCGGTGAACAGGCTGCGCGCGGTGAGATATGGCCTTGAATAAACCAGCATCATGGACAACGCCAGGCAGGTCAAAAGTTTCAGCACATCGGACATCATGTCGTCCACGAACATATTATGGAAGGCATATACCACGCCCTTTTCGTGCGTGCCGACGATAATCAGCGAACAGCCCAGCAAGGTGAGTTGCACCAGCAGGTAGGTGACCAGCCTGCCGTTTTGCCTGATCAACAAATCCGCAATCAGTATCACACACGCCATGGTCAGCACGAAGACCTCGGGGAGCACAGGCAATAAATCTGATATTACAAAGTTCATAGCGTCTGTTTCCGATCCCAGTTAGAGATTTGACAAGGCGATGCGCGGCAAGAGTCCGCAGGTGTCGGGTTCACTGCGGCGGTGTTCGCCGCTGCGGCATGCTGAAGTCCCCGGTCGAGCATCGGCGGAAGTATTGCATCATTAAGCCCTTCGATATTTTTGGCACCCCGGACCGGCGACACCTCCGACACGAGGTGTGCTACGCTCGTCCGCATCCTGTCGAGGAACGGTTGCGGGTTGACGCCGATCCAGAAGACCAGCACCAGCAGCGGCATTAACGTTGCGATCTCGCGACCGTTGAGGTCGGTAACAACAACATCATCCTTCCGGGTATTTTCTCCCCAAACAATCCGTTGCAGCATCCAGAGCATGTAGGCCACGGTAAGCACTACTCCGCCGATAGCGATTGCCCCGGACAGCAGGCTGGATTTAAAGGTACCGACCAACACCAGGAATTCCCCGACAAACGAATTTGTCCCGGGCAGCCCGAAGGAGGCAAACGAGAAAATAGCCATCAGTGTCACATAAATCGGCACCGTCATCCTTAGCCCGCTGCAATCCGAGATAAGCCGGCTGTGGGTTCTCTCATAGAGCATGCCCACCATAAGAAACAGCGCCCCGGTGGTGATCCCGTGGTTAACCATCTGAAGAATTGCCCCTTCGATACCCTCTGAGTTAAAGACGAATATTCCCAGCGTAACAAATCCCATATGCCCGACGCTGGAGTAGGCGACCAGTTTCTTGAGATCGGTCTGCACCAGCGCCATGTACGAGCCCCAGATGATGGCAATCAACGAAAGGATCAGGATGACCGGCGCAAAAGAATGACTCGCATCGGGGGTTATCGGCAAACTGAATCTCAGAAAACCGTAGGTGCCCAGCTTCAGCATCACGCTTGCCAGCATCACGCTACCGGCGGTGGGTGCCTCTACGTGGGCATCGGGCAGCCAGGTGTGAAACGGAAACATCGGAACCTTGATCGCGAAGGCCAGGAAGAAGGCCCAGAACACCCAGAACTGGAACATCGGACTGTATGCTCCTTTCGAAAGCTCCTGAATGTCAAATGTCTCGCCACCCGTGAAATACAACGCCAGTATCGCTACCAGCATGGGAAGGCTTCCTGCCATCGTATAGAGGAAGAACTTCAACGCGGCATATACCCGGCGCTGGCCACCCCATACTCCGATGATAAGAAACATCGGGATAAGTTCCGCTTCCCAGAAGACGAAGAACAGGAACAAATCGAGCGATACAAAGACTCCGATTAGCGCCGCCTCCATGATCAGGATTGCCATCATGTACTCCTTGACCCGGGTATCGATGGCCTTCCATGAACAGAGCACGCACATCGGGGTAATCAGAGTGGTGAGCAGCACCAGCAGCACACTGATACCGTCCACACCGACGGCATAGTTGATGTTGAAAGCAGGTATCCAGGACACCCGCGTAACAAACTGCATCTCGTGGGTAGAGGTATCGAAGGAAAACCACAGCGGAAGCGAAACGGCAAAAACCAGCAAGGTGAAAGCGAGGGTAATGCGGCGCGTCCACGCATCATTGCGCGGGGCGAAGCCGATTATCACCGCGCCGAGGATTGGGAGGAATATAAGCAAACTCAACAGATTGGATTCGTGTATCACGCTATAAACCTCAGAACAGTGAATAAAGGCTCAGGATTAAAAGCGATCCCACCATAACCAGGGCGTAATGCTGGAGCTGTCCGGTTTGCATCTGCCGCAGCGCGCCGGCTCCCCGCACCACCGCAGACGCAATGGCGTTGACCGCTCCGTCAATAACGTTCTTGTCAAGCCAGAGTCCTTTTATGCCCAGTACCAGATTGCTGCGGAACACGTAGCGGTACACCTGAATAAACCAGTCCTCGATGGGGACTACCACGTGGTACACGAACATCATGAAAAGCGCAGCCCCCTTCCGGTAGAACCAGTCCGTATCCAGGCTGATCTTGGGCGATCCGCCGAGGTGTTTGACCAGCATGAAGAAGCCCAAACCGGTAAACAGCAGTATCTGCAAAGCCCATACTACGTGGGTTGCCGTGTAGGCATGGTATTCGACGTCGTTTGGCAGCATGTTGTACAGCCAATCGGGATAGACGCCGATGAAGATACACAGAAACGCGGCAATCCCCATCGCTACCAGCATGTTGCGCGGCGGTTCGGTCGGTCGTGCCCCGCAGTCTTCGCCGAGGAAGGTGAAATAGGGCAGCTTCAGCCCGGTATGGAGGAACGTTCCCGCAGAAGCCAGCGAGAGCAGCAGCCATATCCAGGTAAGATGCAGATCCGCTGCGGCCGAGACTTCCATGGACTTGCTCACGAACCCGCTGAACAGCGGAAAGGCCGAAATCGAGAAGCCGCCTATCATGTAAAGGACAAAGGTCACGGGCATGTAGCGGTATATTCCTCCCAGTTCGCTGAGCTTGCTGCGCCCCGTCATCTGAATGACTGCACCCGCCCCCATGAAAAGCAGACCCTTGTACAGGATGTGCGTGAAAGCATGCGCGACCGCGCCGTTGATGGCCAGCGCCGTCCCCATTCCGACGGCGGCCACCATATAGCCCACCTGGCTGATGATGTGGTAGCCGAGCAGCCTGCGGATATCGTTCGCCAGCACGGCAAACACCACGCCGTAGAGCGCCATGATGGTGCCCATCCAGATGAGTATCTCTGTCCCGGGGTAGCCGCGAATCAGCGCATAAACCGCCGTCTTCGTGGTGAAGGCACTCAGGAAAACCGCGCCAGTCACCGTGGCCTCAGGGTAGGCATCCGTCAGCCATGCGTGCAGCGGAGGCACGGCAGCGTTGAGCATGAATCCGATCAGGATCAGATAGGACGCTACGCCATGCCCCTGCAACTTATCGAAGCTGATCGATCCAGTCGTCGAAGAAAGGATCACGATGCCGGCAAGTAGCACCACGCCGCCGACGGCATGCACGAGCAGGTAGCGGTAGCCGGCTTCGATCGAAGCCTTTACCCGGCGCGACCAGATCAGCCAGACCGAGGCAAACGCCATCAGTTCCCAGAAGACAAACAGCGACAGGAGGTCGCCGGCAAACGTTACCCCGATTGATGATCCGGCGTAGACGAACGCGGCGATATGCTGGGTAACATCCTTGACATGCATCGCGTAGATCGCCCCGATCAGCGCTGCGATCGAGAACACGTACGCGAAAGCAAGGCTGAGCTTGTCCGCCCGACCGAAGATCAGTTCAAATCCGAGGAAGTGGACGACACCATGGACACCGGGCGACATCAGCATCACGGTCACCAGAGCAAGAGCCGGGAGGAGGACGATATAAATCTGCTGCACTCTCCCCCTGAAGAGAGGAATGAGCAATGCCCCGAAAATCAGGAAAACCGAAGGATGTAACCAGTCAATCATTATAGTAATCCTCGGAGCGTTCCAGCCAATAGTGCCCCAACGCCTTCGAAATAACGACGATCAGGACACAGGAAATGAACCCGTAGACGGCACTGAATCCCGGGATGTCGTCCCAGAAAAAAACATGGTGGTGCCGTTCAATGAAAAAATCGATCACGACCGTGAGCGCCAGCACCGCATAAGCGATCCGCTTCAACGTCTTCGTGTTATCCATCATGTATTCCAGAATTTTGCCAATATTCATCGCAGTAGACCCACCTTGATTAAATTGAGGAAGTGGTCGGGATAGATGCCGAGCGCCACCGTTAAGACCGCCGTGATCAGCAACGGTATAACGACTTTGAGGGGCGCCTCGCTGATACCTTCATGCCCGTCCGCCGGAGGAGTCCCGAATACAGCCTTGTAGACCACTGGTGCGAAGTACGCCACATTGAGCAGGCTGCTGGTCAGCAGCACGCCGAGCAGCACCCAGCTTTTGGTCTCGATGGTGCCAATGGCAATATGCCATTTGGTGATGAACCCGGCGAACAGCGGCACGCCAATAATGCTGAGTGAGCCAACCGTGAAGGCGCCGATCGTCCACGGCATTTTCCGTGCAATCCCGGACATTTCACTGATGTTGGTCTTGTGCGACGCGACATAGATCGAGCCGGCGCAGAAAAACAGGGTGATTTTTGTAACGGCATGATTCACGATGTGAATGATGCCTCCGGTGATACCGCTGGCCGTCAGTAGCGCGACACCCAGCACGATGTACGAAAGCTGGCTCACCGTGGAATAGGCCAACCGCATCTTGAGATTGTCCTGGGTCAGCGCATAGGCCGACGACGCCAGGATGGTGATGGACGCGATGATGGCCGTGTAGTCACCGAGGCTAAGATCCTGCATCAGCGGAACCCCGAAAACGTCGGTCACCAGCCGGACGATACAGAATGCGCCAACCTTGACCACCGCCACGGCGTGCAGCAGAGCGCTCACCGGCGTAGGCGCCACCATCGCGGAGGGAAGCCAGTTGTGCATCGGCATCAGTCCGGCCTTGGCAAAACCGTACAGGAACATGAAATACATCACTGTCAGCAGCGTCGAGATCTCCATCCCCGAGAACGTCGTGGCCGTTAATCCCGAGAACATCCCCGCCTTGTTGAAGTCCAGTGTTCCGGTAAGCGTATACGTCAGGATGATGGCGCCCAGCAGGATGCTGCTCGATGCGCCCACCAGATAGAGCAGGTATTTGCGGCCCGCATCCCAGTCTTTGGCGCCTTCATTGTGAATAACCAGGGGCAGAGTGCACAGGCTCAGTATTTCGTAGAAGAAGAACAGCGTAAACAGATTTCCCGCAAAGGCGACCCCCATGGCCGAAGAAAGGGCAATGGCAAAGCAGGTGTAATACCTCGTCTGTGCATGCTCCTCGAGGGTACGCATGTAGCCCATCGAATAAACCGTGGTGATAATCCACAGAAATGAGGACGTGGTGGCAAAGAGCAGACCGATGCCGTCCACCTTGAAGGCGAGCTCAACGCCGGGAAGAATTTTGAAGACCGTATACTGAATTATTCCCCCGGAAAGAATCACCGGGGTCATGGATACCACGATCAGGAACTTGATGACTCCCGCACCGAGAGACCAGCCCTCTCTCAGGTTTGGACGCCGGTAGGACAACATGATCATCACGGCGGCAAACGCCGAGACCAGCACCGCCAGAAGAGGCTTAATCGAAATCAATGTTTCCATGTGGCCATCCGGTTCATCTCAGCGAGTGAAAAGGCGGCGAAATTACCATTCGCCGGGTTATCCATCCAGTAAAGAAAAAGACTGTTTTTAATCATTGTTGTCATCATTATCACCATTGCACCGACGGGTCATCCTTTCAGCTCGTTCCAATCGGCCACATCAATCGTCTGCCGATTGCGGAAAAGCAGCACAACAATGGCAAGCCCAATGGCAGCCTCGGCAGCGGCAACCACCAGGATAAAGAAGACAAATATCTGGCCGGCGGGATCTCCCCGATAGTGCGAGAAAGCGACGAAATTCGTATTCACCGCCAGAAGCATCAACTCGATCGCCATCAACATATTGATGATGTTCTTCCGTTTGAACAGAATACCGGCAACTCCCATGCAGAAGATGACCGCGCCAAGAATCAGGAAATCCGAAAGAGCAATCATCGTGCGACCTCTGCTGTGCTGTCTATTTTTTCCTGGGCGTGTTTCTCCGAGGGCATCTTGATCAGGCGCAAGCGATCCGCTTTCTTGACCGCAATCTGTTCGGGTATCACCTGCGATTTGGCGTCCTTGCGGCGGCGCGAGGTCAAAGCAATTGCAGCAACCATCGCCACCAGCAGAATCACTGCGGCAATCTCAAACGGGTAAACATATTCGGTATAAATCAAACGCCCCAATTCCTTGGTATTGCTGTAATCGGCAGCATGCTTGATGGCCACGTTGCCACCGGATATTTTGGAGGAACCCAACACCCAGGTCATCTCGAATGCCATCAAGCCGGCCAACACCACACCGAATGGCAGCCAGCGCCAGAAACCTTCGCGCAGCGGCACCAGATTGATGTCCAGCATCATCACCACGAACAGGAACAGCACCATTACCGCACCGACATATACCAGCACCAGCGTGATGGCGAGGAACTCCGCTTCCAGCAGCATCCAGATACCGGCCATGCTGCAAAAAGCCAACACCAGGAACAGCGCAGCATGCACCGGGTTGCGCGCGGTAATCACGCGCGCTGCCGCGAACACGGTCAATGCGGCGAATACATAAAACACGACGGTCTCAAAATTCATTAGCAATGCCTCCAAACCTTTAACGGCAATCAGCCACGGATGAAACACGGATCAAGACCATTGGCCGTCCTGATTCCGGAGACATCTTTCGGGTGAACCAAAAATGCTGCACTACATATTTATTATCTGTGAACATCCGTGTTAATCCGTGGCTAAAATAATTTTCCGAGTTAACGATACTTTGCATCCGTCGCCCGATCCCTGGCGATTTGCTCTTCATATTTTTCGCCCAGCGCCAGCAGCATAGTCTTGGTGTAATACAGGTCTCCGGGCTTTTCGCCGTGATACTCGAACATGCGCGTTTCGACGATTGCATCCACCGGGCAGGACTCCTCGCAGAAGCCGCAAAAAATGCATTTGTACAGATCGATATCGTATTGCGTGGTGCGGCGCGTACCGTCCTCGCGCTCGGCCACTTCAATAGTGATCGCCAGTGCCGGACAGACTGCCTCGCACAGTTTGCAACCGATGCAACGCTCTTCGCCGTTGGCATAACGGCGCTGTGCGTGCAGGCCACGAAAACGGAAGCTCTGCGGGGTCTTCTCTTCGGGGTACTGCACGGTGATTTTGCGCGCGAAGAAATACCGCCCGGTCAGCGCCATGCCCTTGACCAGCTCGAACAGCAGGAAAGTCTTGAAGAAGTTTTTTATCTTTTCCATATTCGTTTCCTCTGCTTACCAGACCCACAGCGCGGTTTGCATCCACGCGGCAACCACCACCACCCAGATGATGGTGAGCGGAATAAACACTTTCCAGCCGAGACGCATCAGTTGGTCATAGCGATAACGAGGAAAGGTCGCTCGGAACCACAGGAACAGGAACAGGATGAAGGAAACCTTGCCAAACAGCCAGATGAAGCTGTCCGGCAGGAACGGCAGCGGCGACAGCCAGCCGCCCAGGAACATGATCGAGGTGAGGAAGGCAATCAGGATCATGTTGGCGTATTCGGCCAGAAAGAACAGCGCGAATGCCATGCCGGAATATTCCACATGGAAGCCCGCGACGATTTCCGACTCGCCTTCGGCCATATCGAACGGCGCACGATTGGTTTCCGCCACGCCGGAAATCAGATACACCAGGAACATCGGGAACAGCGGGATCAGATACCAGTTCAGCATGCCGAAACGGCCTTGCTGACCGTGCACGATGTCGCCCAAGTTCATGCTTTGCGAAGCCATCAGTACGCACACCAGCGCAAAACCCATGGCGATTTCATACGACACGATCTGCGCGGCGGAACGCACCGCGCCGAGAAAGGCATATTTGGAGTTGGAAGCCCAGCCGGCGATGATGATGCCGTACACGCCCAGCGAAGTCATCGCCAAAAGGTACAACAGCCCCGCATTAAGATTGGCCAGTGCCATGCCGTCGCTGAACGGCACCACCGCCCACGCCGCCAGCGATGGAGCCAGCGCCATGACCGGTGCCAGAACAAACAGGAATTTGCTTGAACCGGTCGGGACGATGATTTCCTTGAACAGCAATTTCACACCGTCGGCAATCGGTTGCAACAAACCATAAGGGCCGACACGATTCGGGCCGATGCGGATTTGCATATAGCCGATAACCTTGCGTTCTGCCAGTGTCAGATAGGCAACTGCAAGCATGATCGGCACCACGATGGCCATAATCTTGACCACTGTCCAGAGTGGCAACCAGAGCGGACCGAACAGATCAAGCCCGGTCTGTTCGAGGGTTTGCAGCAGATCCATCATGCGCGCTCCACAGTTATCGTTCCAAACATCGCACCGAGTTCAGCCGTCGCCGGATGACCCGCCGCCACGCGCGCGGCACCGGCAGGCAGCGCGTCATCCGCCTGTGCGACCAGGCGCACGCCAGCTTTGCCCTGGATCACCCGTACGGCATCACCCGATTGCACACCCAACTTCTGCAGTTCGCTGCCATGCATCGACACGCACGGGGTTGCGGCATCGCGGGTCTTCTGCAACGAGGTCGCGCGGCGCACCACTGCATCGGTCGAATAAATCGGCACGTCAGCCACGCGCTGCAAGCCGCCGCTGTTGCCGCCCGCCGCCACAGCCTGCAACTCAACACCTGCAATGTGATTGTTCAATTTATCGAGCACGTTTTGACCGGACAGCATCGCATCGCGCACCTCCTCGCTGGTGTCGTAATCAAAACCCTGCACATCGAGCAGATTGCCCAATACGCGCAGCACCTTCCAGGCCGGACGAGCTTCGCCGAGTGGCTTCACTGCTCCCTTGAAGCTTTGTGCACGCCCTTCGGTGTTCACAAACGTACCGGAGGTTTCAGTAAACGGCGCGATAGGCAACAGCACATCGGCGTAATCGGTCGCATGGTGTTTATAGGCGGACATCGCCACCACCATGTCGGCGGCGTACATTGCGGGCATCGCCTGTTGCGGATTGTGCATATCCAGCTCCGGCTCGGCATTCAGCAATACATAAGCCTTGCGCGGCGACGCCAGCATTTGCGCGGCATTCATGCCCTGCGGATCTGCACCGAATGGCACGGCTCCGGCGAGATAACCGCCGACGCTATTGGCCGCTTCACCGAGGAAGCCAAAGCTTGCGCCACACAATGCGGCGATCTGCTCGGCCAGCAAGGCGATTTGTGTAGCTTGCGGATGTTGTTGCGCGAAGTTACCAAGCAACACGGCAACACGTTCGCCGCTCGCCAGACTGCGCGCGATAGCACGTGCCGACTCGGAGGGTTGCGCACCCTCAATGGCTTTCTTTGCCTCAGCGGAAAGCGCAGTTGATTTTTCCACCGCAAGCGCCTTCAGGATTTGCGCCAGCACATTCGCCAGCTCGCCCGGCGCGACGATGGCTTTGTTGGCGACCGGCATCAGCAAATCGTCATCGCTGGCATGCACGATATTGGCTTGCGCGCCGCGTTTGACCGCCTGGCGCACACGCTGCGCCAGCAAGGGGTGATCCTTGCGCAGGAAGCTGCCCACGATCAGCAAACGGTCGCGGGTATTGATGTCGGCGACAGGCATACCCAACCATGGTGCACCGGCCTGTTTGCCATCTGAACTGAAATCGGACTGGCGCAAACGGAAATCCACGTTGCCGCTGCCGATACCGCGCATGAGCTTTTGCAGCAGGTAGAGCTCTTCCAGCGTGCTGTGCGGGGTCGCCAGCGCGGCAATTTGCTCTGCGCCGTTATCCCTGGCAATTTCACGCAAACCGTTCGCCACATATTCCAGCGCGACCGGCCATTCGACTTCCAGCCACTTGCCGTCCTGCTTGAGCATCGGCTTGGTCAGGCGTTCCGGCGAATTCAGCCCTTCATAGCTGAATCTGTCCTTGTCGGAAATCCAGCATTCGTTGACGGCTTCGTTTTCGATAGGGGTGACACGCATCACCTTGTTGTTTTTTGCATGCACGGCCAGATTGGAGCCCAGACCGTCATGCGGGCTGACCGACTTGCGCCGCGACAACTCCCAACTGCGTGCGGTGTAGCGGAACGGCTTGCTGGTCAATGCGCCGACCGGGCACAGGTCGATCATGTTACCGGACAACTCGGAATCTACCGAGCTGTTCACAAAGCTCATGATCTCGGCATGTTCGCCGCGGAACGCCAGGCCCAATTCCATCATGCCGGCGATTTCCTGCCCAAAACGCACACAGCGCGTGCAGTGGATGCAGCGGCTCATTTCCATCGTGGAAATCAGCGCGCCGATATCCTTGTGCATCACGATGCGCTTTTCTTCGCTGTAGCGCGATGCCGTCGCTCCATAACCCATCGCCACATCCTGCAACTGGCATTCACCGCCCTGGTCGCAAATCGGGCAATCCAGCGGGTGGTTGATCAGCAGAAACTCCATCACACCCTTTTGCGCCTTGACCGCCAACTCGGAATGGGTATGGACCTTCATGCCATCTGCAGCCGGCGTCGCGCAGGCGGGCAGCGGTTTTGGCGCCTTTTCCACCTCGACCAGGCACATGCGGCAACTGGCGGCGATGGACAGTTTCTTGTGGTAACAAAAATGAGGAATATGAACGCCAGCCTTGTGCGCCGCATCCATCACGGTGGAACCGCGCTCGGTTTCAACCAGCTTGCCATCAATTTCAACGTTGATCATTGTTCACCTAACCCGTCAGCTTTACACCAAGCAACGCTTGTGTTCGATGTGATATTCAAATTCGGCGCGAAAATGCCTGAGCATGCCCTGCACCGGCCAGACCGCTGCCTCACCCAATGCGCAAATGGTGCGTCCGGCGATGTTGTCGCCCACGCTCAACAGCAAATCCAGGTCTTCCTTGCGGCCTTCGCCATGCTCGATGCGATGCACAATGCGATAGAGCCAGCCGGTTCCCTCGCGGCATGGAGTGCATTGCCCGCAGGATTCCTCATAATAGAAATAGGATAAACGCTCCAGTGCACGCACCATGCAGGTGGTCTCGTCCATCACGATCACCGCACCGCTGCCCAGGCCGGAACCGGCTTTTTGAATGGAATCGTAGTCCATGGTCAGGCCCATCATGATCTCGGCGGGCAGCACCGGCATCGACGAACCGCCCGGTATCACCGCTTTAAGTGTGTGTCCGTTGCGTACCCCGCCCGCCATTTTCAGCAGTTCGCTGAACGGCGTGCCCATCGGCACTTCGAAGTTGCCGGGATTGTTCACATGACCGGACACGGAAAACAGCTTGGTACCGCCGTTGTTGGGCTTGCCCAGTTCCAGGAATTTCTGCCCGCCATGATTGATGATGTAAGGGATGCTGGCAAAGGTTTCCGTGTTATTGATGGTGGTCGGTTTGCCATACAGTCCGAAGCTCGCGGGGAAAGGCGGCTTGTAGCGCGGCTGGCCTTTCTTGCCTTCAATGGATTCCAGCAAGGCGGTTTCCTCGCCGCAGATATACGCGCCATAACCCAGGTGGTTATGCAGATCGAAACAGAAATCCGTGCCCATGATGTTGTCGCCCAGATAACCGGCGGCACGCGCCAGTTCACAGGCTTCTTCCATGCGCTCGTAAGCCTCGAAGATTTCGCCATGCACGTAGTTGTAGCCGGTCTTCACCCCCATCGTATAGGCGGCAATCGCCATGCCTTCGATAAGCAGATGCGGGTTGTAGCGCAGGATATCCCAGTCCTTGCAAGTGCCCGGCTCGCCCTCGTCGGTATTGCAGACGATGTACTTTTCGCCATCGTAGTTCTTGGGCATGAAGCTCCACTTCAGCCCGGTCGGAAAACCCGCGCCGCCGCGCCCGCGCAAAGCCGACAATTTGACCTCGGCAATAATCGCATCAGGCGCCATTTTCCCGGTCAGCACCTTGCGCAACGCCTGGTAACCGCCGACCTTGAGATAATTTTCCAGCGTCCAGGGCTGGTCGAAATCCATCGTGGTGAGAATGACCGGACCTCTCATGATTTGTCCAGCTCCGCCAAAATTTGATCTATCTTGTCCTTGCTCAAGCGTCCACAAAGTCTTTTGTTGTTCACGGTAAACAGCGGTGCATCCTTGCATGCCCCCATGCACTCGCCTTCCCGCAGACCATATTTTCCATCTGCGGTCACTTCGCCAAAACCGATACCCAGCCTGGATTCCAGATAGGCCACGGTATCCCCCGCACCGCACAATGTGCAGGACAGGTTGGTGCACACTGTAATGGTGTGCTTGCCCATCGGTTTGAGGTTGTACATGTGGTAAAAGGTCGCCACTTCGTATACCGCCATTTTCGGCATACCGAGATAATCCGCGACATCCGCCATGTCATCATTGGCGATCCAACCCTTTTCGTCCTGCACGAAACGCAACGCCGCCATTACCGCAGACTGCTTCTGATCCGCCGGATACTTCTTCAACTCGCGGTTGATCTTGGCCTGTATTTGTTCGGATAACATTTATGACACCCTTTAACGGTCAACTTCGCCAAAAACTATGTCCTGCGTGCCGATAATGGTCACCACATCGGCGATCATGTGGCCGCGCACCATCTCATCCAGCGCAGCTATATGCGCGAAGCCCGGCGCCCGTATCTTCATGCGATAGGGTTTGTTCGCACCATCGGAAATCAGGTAAATCCCGAACTCGCCCTTGGGATGTTCCACCGCAGCATAAGCCTCGCCGGCAGGAACGTGCATGCCCTCGGTGAACAGCTTGAAATGGTGAATCAATTCTTCCATGTTCTGCTTCATCGCTTCACGCCTGGGCGGTGCGAACTTGAAATTGTCTGTCATCACCGGACCGGGATTGTCACGCAGCCAGGCTATGCATTGTTTGATGATGCGGTTGGACTGGCGCATCTCCTCGACGCGCACCAGATAGCGGTCATAGGAATCGCCGTTGGTGCCGACCGGAATATCGAAATCCATACGGTCATAGACTTCGTACGGCTGCTTCTTGCGCAAATCCCACTCCACTCCGGAACCGCGCAACATCGGGCCGGTAAAACCCAAAGCCAGCGCGCGCTCCGGCGAGACAACACCGATGCCGACGGTACGCTGCTTCCAGATACGGTTGTCGGTGAGCAAGGTCTCATATTCATCCACATACGTGGGGAAACGATTGGTGAAATCCTCCAGAAAATCAAGCAGTGAACCCTGGCGGTTTTCATTGAGCTTTTTCACCGCAGCGGCGTTGTGGATTTTCGATGCCTGGTATTGCGGCATCGTGTCGGGCAAATCGCGGTACACGCCGCCCGGACGATAATATGCCGCATGCAGTCGCGCACCGGATACCGCCTCGTAGGCATCCATCAAATCCTCGCGCTCGCGGAAGCAGTACAGGAAGATGGTCATCGCGCCGATGTCTATCCCGTGTGCGCCCAACCACAACAGATGGTTCAGGACGCGGGTGATCTCATCGAACATCACGCGGATATACTGGGCGCGCAACGGCACCTCGATTCCCGCCAACTTTTCGACAGCCATGACATAAGCATGCTCGTTGCTCATCATCGAGACATAATCGAGCCGGTCCATGTAGGGCAAATTTTGCAGGAAAGTCTTGTGCTCGGCCAGTTTTTCGGTGGCACGATGCAGCAAACCGATATGCGGGTCGGCCCGCTCGATTACCTCGCCGTCCAATTCCAGCACCAGGCGCAACACGCCGTGAGCCGCAGGGTGCTGCGGCCCAAAATTCATGGTGTAGTTTTTGATTTCAGCCATTACTGAGCCCTCAGTTACATCCGTAAGTTTCTTCACGCACGATACGCGGCGTCACTTCGCGCGGCTCAATCGATACTGGCTGGTACACCACGCGCTGCTGTTCAGGGTCGTAGCGCATTTCCACGTGTCCGGACAGCGGGAAATCCTTGCGGAACGGATTGCCGACAAAACCATAGTCGGTCAGGATGCGGCGCAGATCGGGATGTCCGGTGAACACAATGCCAAACAGATCGAAGGCCTCGCGCTCGTACCAGTTGGCGCAAGGCCAAACGTCCGTGACAGACTCCAGCACCGGAAAATCGTCATCTTCGGCAAAGATACGCACACGCAAGCGCGCGTTATGCTGCACCGAAAGCAGGTGATAGACGACAGCGAACCGTTTGCCCTCCCACGCGCCATCGCCATAAGCGGAGTAGTCAACGCCGCACAGGTCGACCATTTGCCCGAAACCCGCCGCGTCACGCAATCGCGCCAGCACATCCAGCATATCGGCTGCCTTGACCACGACAGTCAACTCGCCCAGTCTTTCTTCCACGTTGACCAGTTTGTCGCCCAACAAACCCGTCAGATTGGCACGCAAGGTACCCAAATCAGCAGTCATAGTCATCCTAGCGCGCAATGGTGTTGGTTCGTTTGATCTTGTTCTGCAGCTGGATGATGCCATACAACAGAGCCTCAGCCGTCGGCGGGCAACCCGGCACGTACACATCCACCGGCACGATGCGATCACAACCGCGCACCACCGAGTAGGAATAGTGGTAGTAGCCGCCGCCGTTTGCGCACGACCCCATGGAAATCACCCAACGCGGCTCGGCCATCTGGTCGTAAACCTTGCGCAAGGCGGGAGCCATCTTGTTGCACAGCGTGCCCGCGACGATCATCACATCCGATTGCCTCGGACTGGGCCGGAACACGATGCCGAAACGATCCAGATCGTAGCGTGCCGCGCCGGCATGCATCATCTCCACCGCGCAACAGGCCAAGCCGAAAGTCATCGGCCACAACGAGCCGGTGCGGGTGTAATTGATAATTGTATCGAGCGTCGTGGTGACGACGCCCTTTTCCAGAACCCCTTCTATTCCCATTCCAGGGCTCCTTTCATCCATTCGTAGATAAAGCCAACCACGAGGATAGCCAGAAAAATCATCATGGAAACGAAACCGAAAGTGCCGATCTCCTTGAGCACGACCGCCCAGGGGAAGAGAAAGGCGATTTCAAGATCGAACAGGATGAACAGGATGGCAACGAGGTAATAGCGCACGTCAAATTTCATGCGCGCGTCTTCAAAAGCCTCAAAACCGCATTCATAGGGAGAATTTTTCTTGCTATCGGGCCGGCTGGCGGATGCCAGCTTGCCCAATATCATGGGAGCCACGCCCATCGCGATACCGACACAGATAAACAACAGCACCGGAAAATAATTTTCCAACATTGAGCTTCCCCCCTCTGCCTGTTGTGATTCGTTGGTTTACCCAGAATCACTTATTAATTGTTTTGTTGCGCCGGCAAACTTTTGTGCCAGCTTATATTTATATTCTGGTGCGGATGGGGAGACTCGAACTCCCACGCCCTTGCGAGCACAAGCACCTCAAGCTTGCGTGTCTACCAATTCCACCACAACCGCCATGTTACTGCAATATTATTTTGGAATCTCCCCGGACTTCGAGTCGTCGGCAGGGTTAACCTCCGGCGCGACCGGAGCCGCCTGGGTGGCGACCGGCTTCACTTTGTCCATCACCCCTTGCTGCTGCGCGGGATGCGCATATATATAAGTCAGCGACAAACTGGTGATAAAAAACAGCGTCGCAGCGACTGCCGTGCTGCGGCTGAGAAAATTCGCGGAACCACTGGAGCCAAACAGACTTCCTGCCGAACCAGTACCAAATGCCGCGCCCATGTCGGCACCCTTGCCATGCTGCATCAGCACCAAACCGATCAGCACCACAGCCGTCAAAACATGCACTACCCAAACCAATGTTTCCACACACTACTCCTCACACACTACGCCCCGCACATTACTGCAAAGACAAAATCAAACCTGACCGGCGCGACAAATCGCCAGAAACTCATCAGCCACCAAGGAAGCCCCGCCGATTAACCCGCCATCAATATCCGGCATCGCAAATAACTCTGCCGCATTACTCGCCTTCACGCTGCCGCCATAGAGTATACACAATCCCGATGCGATTTGACCATCATGAAATGCAACACGCTGACGGATAAATGCGTGGACTGCCTGTGCCTGTGCGGAGCTTGCGGTTTTGCCGGTACCAATTGCCCACACCGGTTCGTAAGCCACCACCGCATTGCGCAAAGCCCCCACCCCACCCAACTGGATCAGCGCATCAAGTTGCTCTGCAACCACAGTCTCGGTAGTTCCGTTTTCACGCTGTTCCAGCGTTTCGCCCACACACAAAACAGGCGTAATACCCGCATGTTGCGCAGCCAAAAATTTTTCGGCCACCAGATGACTGTTCTCGCTATAGTAAGCACGTCGCTCTGAATGCCCGACAATCACATAACCACAACCGAAGTCGCGCAACATCGCGGCAGACACTTCACCAGTATATGCGCCCTTGTCCAGCTGATGCACATCCTGCGCACCCCACTTCACTGCGCTACCGGACAGCTTTTGCTGCGCCTGGGGCAAATAAGGGAATGGCACGCAAACCGCGCAGTCGACATTCCGGATTTCGCCCATCCCGCTGCGCACGGCATCCAGCAGCTCAGCATTCTGAGCCAGCGAACCGTTCATCTTCCAATTTCCGGCAACCAATTTGCGACGCATCGTGATTAATCCGCTGAGCAATACAGCCTGTAATCCTACATGCGAACACCCTAATGGTCAATGAAGTGAACTTAGAGAAAGACTTACCGTCAAGCAGTTCTATGCAGCCTGCACGGCAATCCGGTCGCGCTGGGCGTTGATGCGGTTGTGCTCGTCCACATAGACGAGTTGCGGATGGTATTTTTGTAGTTCCAACTCGGTATACATGGCATAGGTGGCGATTATGAGAATATCGCCCGGATTGGCCTTGTGTGCCGCCGCGCCGTTCACGGAAATCACACCGGAACCGCGTTGCGCGCGGATGGCATACGTAGTGAAACGCTCGCCATTGGTGACGTTGTAAATATCGATCTGCTGGTATTCCTTAATGTCGGCTGCATCCAGCAGATCATCGTCGATCGCGCATGAACCTTCGTAATGCAACTCGGAGTGCGTGACGTGCACCCGGTGCAACTTGGCTTTAAGCATGATTCTTTGCATTTGGCGCTTCCCTTTCGAACAGGGCGCGAATTATATAGCAATCAATCGGCCATGTAATCAATCAACAAGACAAACCTCGACATTATCCAGCAAGCGGGTATTGCCCAACCTGGCCGCCGCCAATATCACCAGTTCATGCTGTGCCAGATTACCTTGCACGGGGCCTGCCGGCTGCAAATCGGACTGGTTGCGCACTGCCACGTAATCAACGTCCCATCCCCTTGCCCGCAACGCTTCGACTGCCTGTTTTTCCAAACGTTCAAAATCGCGCTCGCCTCGCAGGATGGCCTGCTGCGTCTGTTGCAGCGTTTGATACAGAAAAGCCGCTTTGCCACGCTCTTCCGCACTGAGGTACTGGTTGCGCGAACTCAGCGCCAGGCCGTCCGCCGCACGCACCGTTTCTCCGCCACTGATACGTGTCGGCAAATTCATTTGCAAAACCATCTGGCGAATGATGTGCAGCTGCTGGTAATCCTTCTTGCCGAACAATGCGACCTGCGGCTGCACTATGTTGAGCAGCTTCAGCACCACGGTCGCCATGCCGCAAAAATGCCCGGGACGGGATGCGCCGCACAGTTCGTTGGCAATCGGCGGCGGCTCGACGAACACGGTTTGCCGCACCGGATACATTTCACTGACAGCAGGCGCGAACACCACATCCACCAAGCCTTGCAGTTTGGCGCAATCCGCCTCCAGCGTGCGCGGATATTTGTCAAAATCCTCGTTCGGCCCGAATTGCAGCGGATTCACGAAGATGCTCGCCACCACGCAGTCGCCATGCTCTCGCGCCAGCCGCATCAGATCGAGATGCCCTTCATGCAGATTGCCCATGGTCGGCACAAAAGCGATAGCGCGCTCATCGCTCAGACGAGCGCGCAATTCAGCGATAGTTGAGGTTACTTGCATTAAAAACCATGTTCCGCTGCCGGGAAGCTGCCGTTTTTAACTTCCGCCACATAGCGGCTCACCGCATCAGCGATGGAAGCTGCACCCTGCATGTAATTTTTCACGAAACGCGCCTTTTTGCCCGGATATATGTCCAGCATGTCGTACAGCACCAGCACCTGGCCTGAACACGCCGCACCTGCGCCGATGCCGATGGTGGGGATGGCCAGTTGCGCGGTGATTTCCGCCGCCAGCAAGACGGGCATGGCTTCCAGCACCAGCATTCCCGCACCGGCCTGCTCAAGCGACGCCGCGTCCTCCAGCAATTGCTGCGCAACGGCAGCTTCCTTGCCCTGCACACGGTAGCCGCCCAACTGATGCACCGATTGCGGGGTCAAACCGATATGCCCGCACACCGGAATGCCGCGCCCGGTAAGAAAATCCACCGTTTCTGTCATCGCCGCGCCGCCTTCCAGCTTGACCATCTGCGCACCCGCCGCCATCAACCGCGCAGCATGTTCAAACGTTTTTTCCGGGCTCACCTGGGACGTGCCGAACGGCATGTCGCTGACGATGAACGCCTGCCTGGAACCGCGCGCCACGCAGGTACTGTGATAGATCATTTCGTCAAGCGAAACCGGCAAGGTTGTTTCGTGCCCCTGCAGCACCATGCCGAGCGAATCACCTACCAGCAGCACATCCACGCCCTGAGCTTCGAGCAGCGCGGCGAAGCTCGCGTCATAGCAGGTCAGCACGGCGATTTTTTCATCCTTGCCGCGCATAGTTTGTAATTTGGTCAATGTGGTTCTCATCATCACCCCCGGCTAAAAAATTCGCGCGGTCCGCGCATTTCTTCGATGCGCTTCAACAGCAAGTTAAAATCTTCGTCTCCATCTTCAAAGTTCAGGTGTTCGGTATTCACCACCAGCACCGGAGCCGCATCGTAATGATAGAAGAAATCGCTGTAACCCTGTGCCACACGAAACAAATAGGCATCCGAAATGGTTTGCTCATATGGCTGGTCACGAAGGCGCACACGCTCCACCAGTGTTTCCGGCGCGGCCTGCAAATAAATCACCAGGTCCGGCACAGGGGCCTGCAGTTGCAAGGTGTGATAAATCTGCTGATACAGCGCAAACTCTGCGTCACTCAGGTTAAGCCGCGCAAACAGCATGTCCTTGTCGAGCAGATAATCCGCCACGGTATTCAGGCGAAACAAATCCATCTGCGCCAGATCGCGCACTTCATTGCCACGCTGGAACAGGAAGAACAATTGCGTCGCTAACGCATAGCGCGGCTGGTCCTGGTAGAACTTGGCAAGGAAAGGATTTTCATCCGGCTTTTCCAACAGCGTCGCAGCAGCAATATGCTGCGCGAGCCGGCGCGCAAGGCTGGTCTTGCCAACGCCCACCGGCCCTTCCACCACAACATAACGGTACTTATCAAACAACATCTGCAAACTTCTCCAATGCCATGCCATGACACGCCTGCAACGCCCGTTGCGCCTGTCCCAAAGCGGGAATATTGCAGTCCGGCTCAATCTCCAGCAAGGGTTGCAGAACGAAAGTGCGCAAATGCATCTGCGGATGCGGAATGGTCAAACCGTGCTCATGCAGTTGCAAATCATCGTACAGCAACACATCCAGATCAAGGGTGCGCGGCGCATTTCGGAAGGTGCGCTCGCGGCCATGCCGGTGTTCGATTTGCAGCAGCTCTTGCAACAGGGCTTGCGGCGTCAGGGCCGTCCCGATTTTCGCAACTGCATTCACGAACTCCGGCTGGTCAGGATAGCCCACCGGCGCGCTACGATACAGCGAAGAATGAACGATAAGGTGCGTGTCCGGCAATTCGCCAAGTTCGGCAAAGGCACGAAGCAATTGGCTGCGCGGATCTTCCAGATTGCTGCCCAGCCCGATGAAGGCGATGTGCGGCATCAGGTTCCCATTATGCAACCGGTTCATCCGCTACGGGTGCCGCAGTTTTCTTGCGCGGTTTGCGGCGACGTTTTTTGTCTCCGGCCCCTTCCGGTTGCAACATTTCCGCACGGCGCTCGGCGCTGGCATCCTGGAATTCATCCCACCACAATCCGAGCTCGTCATCCACCTCGCCGCTGGCGCAGCGCAACAGCAGAAAGTCGAACCCGGCGCGGAAACGCGGCTGCTCCAGCAAGCGGAACGGGCGCTGCCCGGCGCGCTGCTCGAAGCGTTGTTGCAACAACCAGATTTCTTTCATCACCGCATCGTGGCGGTGCGGAATGGCAAGCTGCGCCTTCTGTTTGCCGAGCACTTCATCCATCGCCGCGTGCATCGCGCCCACCGGGCGCTCGCCCTGCTGCACACGCAGATTCCATGCTGCCAGCACTTCATGCCACAGCAGCGCGGCAAACAGGAACGCCGGGGAAACCGTCTTTTCCTGGCTGAGACGCTCATCGGTATTGCGCAGCGCCAGCATGACGAATTTCTCTCCCATCGGCTGTTCCAGAATCACATCCAGCAGCGGCAGCAAGCCGTGATGCAGATTCATCCTGCGCAACTGCTGGATGCACTGCACCGAATGGCCGGACAGCAGCATTTTCAGCACCTCATCGAGCAAACGCGCCTGCGGCACGTTGTCGAGCAGGTTTTTCATCCGGGCGATCGGCGCGGCGGTTGCCGCATCGATCTGCATGCCCAATTTTGCGGACAGGCGCACCGCGCGCAACATGCGCACCGGATCTTCGCGGTAACGCACTTCGGGGTCGCCGATCATGCGCAGCAGGCGCTTACTCGTGTCTGCATAGCCGCCGTGATAGTCGACTATCTCCTGTGTGGCCGGATCGTAGAACAGCGCGTTGGCCGTAAAATCGCGGCGCGCCGCATCCTGCTCCTGATCGCCGAACTGGTTGTCGCGCAACAGGCGGCCATGCTCGTCGGTCTGCGCATCCACGGCCTCGATCAAGCTCCGGAAGGTGGAAACCTCGACCACCTCCTCGCCAAACATCGCATGCACCAGTTGGAAACGCCGCCCGATGATGCGCGAACGGCGAAACACGCGGCGCACCTCCTCCGGCGTGGCATCGGTCGCAATATCGAAATCTTTCGGCGTGCACTCCAGCAGCAAATCGCGCACCGCACCACCCACCACATAGGCCTGATAACCTGCGGCCTGCAAGCCATCGGTAACTTTCTGCGCGCCGTAGCTGATTTGTTCACGTCCAACACCATGCAATTCATACGGTATCACCTGAGCATTTCCAACCGTTCTGGTTTTGGCAGACTTGCGAAATACGCGCTTGAGAAATTTTTTGATCATGCAATCTTTACAGAATTGAGCGCGACACAGCCGCGCAAGGAGCGCGGATTATACACTGCGTGAGTTTTGCGGCATCATCGAAAAACGCGCTTCGTGGCGCGCTTTTCGACAAACCTGATGATGCTTAAACCTTCAGACAGCAAGCGTAGGGCGGGTCACACCCGCCGGAGACAGTTATCTATCGGCGGGTGTGACCCGCCCTACGCATCAAGAGTCTGCATGGACACGTGGGGTCCACCCTGCAAACATGGCACTCCTGCTACCCGCGCAGCCCGCCGATCCATCTGGTATAGAGCTGCACCGCTACATCCCGCATGCGTGGCAGTTCATCCGCTATTCGCCGTTGCATCTCGCTCGCCGATTGCACCGCGGGACTGGCTCTGCCGGCTTCCACTTCATCCGCGCCCACCGCACACCAGTTCGCGATCATTCCGGCGGTCATTTCGACATGGCATTGCAGCGCGAGGTGTTTGCCGATGGCGTAAGCCTGATTGGCGCAGTACGCGCTGGACAGCAGATGGGTCGCGCCTTGCGGGAGGGTGAAGGTTTCGCCGTGCCAGTGGAAGGCTGGGAAGCTTTTTATCTCGCCAAACCAGCTGCGTGCGATGCCGTTGTCCGCCACTGCCACTTCGCCCCAGCCGATTTCCTTCACCGGATTGCGCGAAACCACGCCGCCCAACGCCTTGGAGATCAGTTGTCCGCCGAGGCAATGCCCCAACACGGGAATATCTTTAGCTACCGCCTCGCGGATCAACACCTCGACCTTCGGTATCCACGGCAGATCATCGTTGACGCTCATCGGGCCGCCCATGAATACCAACCCCGAGTAAGCCGATGCGCTTTGCGGCACGGCATCGCCGGAATCGATGGCGATCAATTGCCAGGAGATTTTTCGCGCATCGAGGAATTCGGCAAGATAGCCGGGGCCTTCGGTAGGTGTGTGACGGAAGATGGCGATGGGTTTCATATAATTTTGAAAAGGGTGTAGAAGCGGGCCATGCCCGCGAGCCGCTTTATCGCGGGCATGGCCCGCTCCTACAAAACCTTCGTTTTATCGCGTTCAATAAGCGCGTAGGCGGAATGATTGTGGATGGACTCGAAATTTTCCGACTCAACAATATAAGCGTCAATACGCTCGTCATCATTCAGCACTGCCGCCACATCGCGCACCATATCCTCGACAAATTTGGGATTGTCATAGGCCTTTTCGGTGACGAATTTTTCATCGGGCCGTTTCAGCAAACCGAACAGCTCACAGGAAGCCTGCTCTTCGGCGATGCGTATCACATCCTCGACCCAGACAAAGCGGTTGGTGCGCAGCGTGAGCGTGACGTGCGAACGCTGGTTATGCGCGCCGCGGTCGGAAATCTTCTTCGAGCATGGGCACAGGCTGGTGACGGGCACCACCACCTTCATCGTGAACTTTGGGTCGCCGCCGTTGCATTCGCCGATGAAGGTCACGTCGTAATCCAGCAGGCTTTTCACGCCGGACACCGGCGCGGTCTTGTTGACGAAATAGGGAAAATTCATTTCGATGAAGCCGGATTGCGCCTCCAGCCGCGCCACCATTTCGCGCAAAATGCTGCCGAACGATTCCACCGAAATCTCCCGCTCGTGTTCATTGAGGATCTCGACGAAACGCGACATGTGCGTGCCTTTGAAATTGTGCGGCAGATGCACGTACATATTGAAAGTGGCAACCGTGTGCTGCACGCCGATACTCTTGTCCTTTACCTTCACCGGATGACGGATGCCTTTAATGCCGACGCGATCGATGGCCAGGTGTCGTATATCGGCAGTACTTTGTACATCGGCGATGGGTTTGGATTTAGGGACGTTCAAGGCAAAACTCCTCTCGAGTTGCGGATGTGCTGAATTGTAATCAATCCTGACAAATTTAGTCAGCTAATCTATTTTCGATACTCGCGACCAACCCTGTGGCGTCCAGTCCGCAAGCCGCCAGCATTTGCCCATGTTCACCCTGCTCGATGAACCTATCCGGCAAACCGAGATGCAGCAACGGCACAGCAACGCCATGCTGTTGCAGGCATTCAGCCACCGCACTGCCCGCACCACCCTGCACGGCGTTTTCTTCCACTGTAACCAGCAGCTCATGTTCACGCGCCAAATGCAGCACCAATTCTGCATCCAGCGGCTTGACGAAGCGCATGTTGGCCACAGTTGCATCCAGTTGTTCGGCAGCGGCCAGAGCCGGAGCCAGCATCGAACCAAATGCCAGGATCGCCACACGCTTGCCTTCGCGGCGCAGCTCGCCTTTACCCACCGGCAGGACGCGCATCTCATCGCTGATCGCCGCGCCAACTCCCGTGCCGCGCGGATAGCGCACCGCGCTCGGCGTATCCAGCCGGAACGCGGTATACAACATCTGGCGGCATTCGTTCTCGTCAGCCGGAGCCATCACCGTCATGTTGGGAATACAGCGCAAATAGGAAAGATCGAAGCTGCCCGCGTGGGTCGCCCCATCCGCGCCGACCAGCCCGCCGCGATCAATGGCCAGCACTACCGGCAGATTCTGTATCGCGATGTCGTGAATAAGCTGATCGTAGGCGCGCTGCAAAAATGTCGAGTAAATCGCCACCACCGGTTTGTAGCCATCGCACGCCAAACCGGCGGCAAACGTCAGCGCGTGCTGTTCGGCGATGCCGACATCGAAATAGCGCGCCGGAAAGCGCTCGGCGAATTCCGCCATCCCCGAACCCTCGCACATCGCCGGGGTGATGCCGACCAGACGCTCATCCTGCGCAGCCATGTCGCACAGCCACTTTCCAAACACCTCGGTATAGGTGGGCCTGGCGGCCTGCACTTCGACATCGTTCAGGACAGGCTTGGCAACGATGCCTTGAGCGCGGTCGAATTTGCTCACGCCGTGGTACAGCAGGCAATTGTCTTCGGCCAGCGCGTAGCCCTTGCCCTTTTGCGTGACGATGTGCAAAAACTGCGGGCCGGTCAGTTGGCGAATATTGCTCAGGGTATCCAGCAACACACCCAGATCATGACCATCGATCGGGCCGATGTAATTGAAACCGAACTCCTCGAACAAAGTGCTCGGTGTCACCATGCCTTTGACATGCTCTTCGGCACGCTTGGCGAATTCCAGCACCGGCGGCATGCCCTTCAACACCCTCTCACTGCCGCGCCGCACCGTTGCATAAAAGCGCCCCGACATCAGCCTGGCCAGATAATTGTTCAGCGCGCCAACCGGGCGCGAGATGGACATGTCGTTGTCGTTGAGGATGACCAGCAGGTTCGCATTCATCGCCCCGGCATTATTGAGCGCCTCGAAGGCCATCCCGCCGGTCATCGCACCGTCGCCGATAATCGCCACGGCACGCCGCTCGGAACCTTGCAGTTGCGCCGCCACCGCCATACCCAGCGCCGCCGAAATCGACGTGCTGGAATGCCCGGTGCCGAAGGTGTCATAAGGGCTTTCCTCGCGCTTGGGGAAACCGGCAATGCCGCCCGCCATGCGCAGCCTGCTCATCGCCTCGCGGCGCCCGGTGAGGATTTTGTGCGTGTAGGTCTGGTGCCCGACATCCCACACCAGCTTGTCTTCCGGCGTGTTGTAGATGTAATGCAACGCGATGGTCAATTCGACCGTGCCGAGGTTGGAAGATAAATGCCCGCCGGTCTTGCTGACCGACTCGACCAGAAACTCGCGCAATTCACATGCCAGTTTCGGCAATTGCCCGCGATCCAGGCCACGCAAATCTTCGGGGATGTTGATGGTATTGAGTAATGGGTACATCAGAATTTTCGCAACACAATAAAATCGGCGAGTTCGCGCAAACGCTGTGCCGCATCGCCAAACCCGGTTAAAGTTTCCAGCGCCTCGCGATGCAGCCGCTGCGCCATGTCGCGCGCGCCCTGTATACCCAGCAGACTGACGTAAGTCGGCTTGTCGTTATCGGCGTCCTTGCCCGCCGTTTTGCCCAGCGTGGCGGTGTCCGCCTCGCAGTCCAGCACATCGTCCACCACCTGGAACGCCAGGCCGATCAGCTTGCCGAAATGATCCAATTTATTCATCTGCATGGCTCCCAGGCCTGAACCGCGCTGTATATCCGAGCCGCATTGGGCTCCCAGCAGGATCGCCGAGCGAATCAGCGCGCCGGTCTTGTGGATGTGCATGAATTCCAGCTCGGGGAGTGTGAGCGATTTGCCCACGCTGGCCAGATCGATCGCCTGCCCTCCCGCCATGCCGCGCGAACCGGAAGCCACCGCCAACAGCTTGATCATTTCCAGCTGGTGCGCCGCATCATCATTCAAGCGATGCTCCGCCAGCAGTTGAAACGCCAGCGCCTGCAGGCTGTCGCCAACCAGCAGCGCGGTCGCATCGTCATACTGCACATGGCAAGTCGGCTTGCCACGGCGCAGCACATCGTCATCCATGCACGGCATATCGTCGTGCACCAGCGAATAGGCATGAACCAGTTCGACAGCGGCGGCAACAACATCCACCCGCGCCAAATCCGCACCGGCCAATTCACCCGCCGCGAACGCCAGCAACGGGCGCACCCGCTTGCCGCCGTCCAGCACCGCGTAGCGCATCGCCTCGTGCAACCGCTGCGGCGCGGTTTCCGCGCGCGGCAACAACCCGCGCAGCACATTCTCGAAGCGCACCTGATGGGAGGCGACCCAGCCCTGAAAATCAGTACGCATTAATCTCGTCCTGAGCCTGTCGAAGCGGTTTGCCCTGCTTCGCCACTAGCGGAAAAATCCTTCAGCACACCGTTCTCCAGCACACTCACCTGCTGCTGCGCGTCTTCGAGACGGCTCCGGCAGAACGCCAGCAACTCCGCGCCGCGCTTGTAGGCGGCCAGCGAATCTTCCAGTGACAATTTGCCCGCCTCCATGTCGGCGACAATCTGCTCAAGCTCGGCCATTGCCGACTCGAAGCCAACTGCTTTTTGTGCCCCTGATTTTTTTGCCTCTGACTTATTTGCCACTGATTTATCTGCCTCCGACTTATGTGAATGCCCTGCCATAACAGCCTCTGCAAGGGAAAGGTTTGGTATTTTACCTAACGCACTCTGACTGAGCCAATTTATATTGCCCCACCTGAAATATTCGTGGAAAATCCGCGTCCCTTTTACCCAAAAGCCAACAAACAAGATGCCACTTAAACACGGATTGTTAATTAGAACCATCGCAGCCCCTTCCCCCTTGCAGGTGGAAGGTTAGGATGGGGGTAGAACAGAGGGAAAGTGACGATTCTACCCCCCTCCCTAGCCCTGCACGGGGGAGGGGATGTATTGGCCAATGGATTATCTGTCTTAGATACCGGCTTATGAACAATCCCATATGAAATCATCCTGGATGCTGGTCGCGGGCTTGCTGTTCGGCGGCATGGGCGTATTCGTCAAGCTCGGTGCGGCGCATTTCTCGCATGTTGAACTGGTTTTTTACCGCTCGTTCTTCGGTCTGCTGCTGTCGTACGCTATTTTGCGCCATCAGCGCGACGGCATCGCCACACGACACTGGCGCACCCACTTGTGGCGCGGCCTTTCCGGTTCGATAGCGCTGGCGCTGTTCTTCTACTGCATCACCGTGCTTCCGCTCGCCACCGCCGTCACGCTCAACTACACCGCGCCGCTGTTTCTCACCATTTTCACGATGTTGGTGTTCAAGGACAAATTCCATCTGCCGCTGACCACCGCCATCGCGCTGGGATTCTGCGGCGTGGTGCTGCTGCTGCGCCCGACCTTGCAGCAAGAGCAACTGCTGCCCGGCCTGCTCGGACTGATCTCCGGCTTCCTCGCCGGAATCGCCTATCTCAACGTCAAGCAGCTCGGCATGATCGGCGAACCGGACACGCGCACGGTGTTTTATTTCAGCCTGACCGCCACCATCGGCAGCGGCGTATGGTTGCTGTTCGACACCGTGCATCCGGTCACCCCGCAAGGCTTCGCCATCCTGCTCGGCTTGGGCAGCACCGCCACCCTCGCGCAACTTGCCATGACCCGCGCCTATCGCACCGGAAACACGCTGGTGGTCAGCAGCCTGGCGTATAGCACCATCATATTCGCCAGCCTGTTCGGCATGTTGCTGTGGAGCGAAACCCTGCCGCTGAGCAGTTGGCTGGGCATGGCGCTCATCATCGCCGGTGGTGTGCTAAGCTTACGACTGAGCCCAAAGCATTAATAAAGGAAGAAAAAGAAAATGATCACCATCGAACAAACCGACAACCTCGTCAACGTCGCCGTCCTCGGCGAATTCACCCTCTCAGATTTCAAGACATTCGAGGAACAATCCTTATACAAACTAAAAACGCCCGGCGCCGTGAACCTGCTGTTCGACCTGCGCGCGATGATCGATTACACCGTGGATGTGGCGTGGGAAGAAATCAAATTTTTCAGCCGCGAACACAACCACGACTTCAACAAAATCGCAGTCGTCACCGACGACCAGTGGATCACCTGGCAGGCCTGGTTGTCACGTTTGTTCGTGGATGCGGACATACAAGTGTTTACGGATTACGAAGAAGCGCAGGCCTGGGTTCAAGCCTAAAGACCTCTGGGCAACTCCTGATGAAACAACTAGCCATCTGACTAAGTTGTCAAACAACGCCAACTAAGCCATTGGTTATGCGCTTAGTGATACTTCGTTGAAAAGCAGCTCGAAATCCTCATGTATCAATTTATACGTTCCGGTTTTTCGCTGCTTTTTCCCTCGTCTGACCTGCGCTCGTCACGTTGCGCAGAGGCCTTGGTGCGTAAGATGGATGCCAGCTTATATGCATTGAAAGCTCCTTTATTGGCGCGTTTTAGGGTGTCTGCTTTACGTTAGGCACAAGGGGCTCTCGTGGACAAACCAAATCGCGGTGGTTGGAAAACATGCGGCCGTGGCCACAAGTACCGCGGTCCCGGTCCGTGCCAGATTTGGCTGGCCCAGCGGTTCGGCCAAGCGCGGCAAGGTGTCGGTCAAGGGGGCAGGTAAATAGATTCTGCCCTATGCGTCAATCCATGCGTGAGCTTCAGCTAGCCCGGATGGAATGCAATGCATCACGCCTAGGGTCAGGTCTATAAAAGATGCATATTTTCGCAGCACGATGCGGGCATGAGGATTTCTTCTTCAGCTTTGTTAGAGCCATCCAAATTGATTTCTCCGTTACGTAATACTTGGGTGTACAATTTTGGCGTGAAAATTTTGAGATTGAGGTAATTGATATGACGCACCAATTCGATGTGATTGTTGAAAAAGATTCGGCGGGTTATTTTGTAGCCTCAGTTCCAGCACTGGCTGGTTGCCACACCCAGGCGAAATCCCTCGATGAACTCATGGAGCGCATCCGCGAAGCCATCGAGCTTTGTCTTGAAGTTCAGGGCACAACATTTGAACCGCTCGATTTTGTCGGGGTACAACGCATTTCGATTGCCGCATGACATCTGTTCCCAGTCTGACCGGCAAGGAACTGTTGTCGATCTTGAAAAAGGCTGGTTTTGCAGTGCTCCGCGTCAAAGGCAGTCATCATTTTCTTCATCACCATGATGGCCGTTCGACAGTTGTGCCAGTTCACTCTGGCGAAACAATTGGGCCGGGATTGTTCGCCAAGATACTTCGTGATTGTGACTTGAATCGCGAGCAGTTTCAAAAACTCCTTTAGCAACCAAGCAGAACGAAACTAGCGAGCGTAGCCCGGATGGAATGCAATGGAATCCGGGACACTCTCTGATACGCCCACTGCTCCCCGGATTTCGCTGCACTTCATCCGGGCTACGGCAAAGCTGAATGAATTGAGTACTTCATCATCATGACCATCCTCGTCATCATCACCCTGATATTGAGCATCGCGTTGCTGGTCGTCTGGCTGCGCTGGCGGCAGGCGGTGCGGGCGGACTACATCCGCACTTACATTTTTCCGTCTGGGATTTTCGCGAAACTCCAGTTCATGCGGCCTGAGCTGTCGCTTAAGGATTGCCAGTTGGTGGGGCGCGCGCTGCGCCAGTTCTTTCTGGCTCACTTGAAGAGCGGCGGCAAGTTCGTCGCGATGCCCTCGCAGGTAACGGCTGAGCTGTGGCATGAGCTGACGCTGTACACGCGGGACTACGAGGCGTTCTGTAACAAGGCATTCGGACGTTTCCTGCACTACACCGAGGCCGTCGCGCTGGGCGCGGACAGGCAGGATAACGCAGGCCTGAGCCGCGCCTGGCGGTATACCTGCATCGACGAGAATATAGATCCCCGCAACCCTTTGCGCCTGCCGCTGCTTTTCGCGCTGGACGCCAAACTGAATATCGGCAACGGTTTTCGCTACGCGCCGAAGCGCGAGTCTTCGCGGCAGGGCGGGGATCATGGTGGTAGTGGTGGCGATAGCGGATCATCGGTCTACTACGGCGAGGACTTTTCCAGCACTAGTTACGATGGCTGCACAGACGGGCTGGGGGATTCGTCCTCGGGCGATGGCTGCGGTGACGGGGGTGGGGGCGACGGGGGTGGCGATTGATGTTTGCGCCATATATTCACTTCACCATGCATGTAGGAGCGGGCCATGCCCGCGATTGTTTTTTATTCGCGGGCATGGCCCGCTCCTACCCACCTAAAACAAAAACCCGCCTGAGCGGGTTTTTTTGGGCTACGAAGCTGAATAGAATTACTTCAGCTTGGTTTCCTTGTACATGACGTGCTTGCGTGCCTTGGGATCGAACTTTTTCATTTCGATCTTTTCGGGCATGGTGCGCTTGTTCTTGGTAGTGGTGTAGAAATGACCGGTACCTGCACTGGATTCTAATTTAATTTTTTCGCGAGCCATTTTCTATCTCCTTAAATGCTTTCGCCACGAGCGCGCATATCGGTCAACACCGCATCGATGCCATTCTTGTCAATGGTGCGCAGTGCCGCATTGGTCAAGCGCAGGCTGACCCAGCGGTTTTCGCTCTCGACCCAGAAGCGGCGGCGTTGCAGGTTAGGCAAAAAACGACGCTTGGTTTTGTTGTTCGCGTGGGAAATATTGTTCCCGCTCATCGGGCCTTTACCCGTTACTTGACAGACACGTGCCATGGCTCTACTCCAACCGATTTCAAAAGAGCGCGGATTCTACCGAATGAATCCGGAATGTTCAACTTGTATTTTGACCGGATTTGGCGACTGCACGTAAAAAGCACGGCGTTCAACCTTTATTTCCCCGGTGTTTTGTTGTACCAACCCTGTGACGCATTGGCAATTTTCACCACCAGCAGCATCACCGGCACTTCAATCAGCACGCCGACCACAGTCGCCAGCGCCGCGCCGGACTGGAAGCCGAACAGGCTGATCGCGGTGGCTACCGCCAGTTCAAAGAAATTGCTCGCGCCGATCAGCGCCGAGGGGGCGGCGACGCAGTGCGCCACGCCAAGGCGGCGATTCAGCCAATAGGCCAGGCCTGAATTGAACAACACCTGAATCAGGATCGGCACGGCGAGCATCGCGATCACCAGCGGTTGCGCGACGATGGCATTGCCCTGCAACGCGAACAGCAACACCAGCGTCACCAGCAGCGCGCCCATCGAATACGGCGCGATGTGCTCCATTGTCTGCTTGAATGCGCCCTCGCCTTTCGCCAGCAACCGGCCGCGCAGCAGTTGCGCGATGACGACCGGGATCACGATGTAGAACACCACCGAGACAAACAGCGTGTTCCACGGCACGGCGATGCTGGCAATGCCGAGCAACAACGCCACCAACGGCGCAAACGCGAAGATCATGATGGCGTCGTTGAGCGCCACTTGCGACAGCGTGAAATACGGGTCGCCTTTCACCAGATTGCTCCATACGAACACCATCGCGGTGCATGGCGCGGCGGCCAGCAGGATCAGCCCGGCAATATAACTGTCGAGCTGATCCTGCGGCAGATAGCCGGCGAATACATGGCGAATGAACAACCAGCCGAGGAAGGCCATCGAGAATGGCTTCACACCCCAGTTGATGAATAGCGTGACACCCATGCCGCGCCAATGCTTCTTCACCTGATGCAGCGCGCCGAAGTCGATGCGCAGCAGCATCGGGATGATCATCACCCACACCAGCACGCCAACCGGGATGTTCACCCTGGCGATTTCCAGACTGGCGATGGCCTGGAACACGCCCGGCAGGAATTGCCCGAGCACCACCCCTGCGATGATGCACAGCGCCACCCATACGGTCAGGTAACGTTCAAAAAGATTCATCGCTTCAGTCCTGAATTCGGCCAATTTCGGCGAGTTTTTGCTTCAAGGTGAGCTTATCCAGCTTCTCTATCGGCAAGCTCATGAACAACTGAATGCGCCGCGCCAGTTGGCTATACGCAGTTTTGAATGCTGCGCGCCTGGCTTCATCGCCGCCTTCAACACCTGCCGGATCGGGAATCCCCCAATGCGCCGTGGCCGGTCTGCCCGGCCAGATCGGGCAGACTTCACCTGCCGCGTTGTCGCATACGGTAAAGATGAAATCGATCTGCGGCGCTCCGGGGACGGCGAACTCATCCCAGCTCTTGCTGCGCAAGCCTTCGATGCTGTGCCCTTGCTGTTGCAGCAATTCCAGCGCCAATGGATTGACCCGCCCGGCCGGCTGGCTGCCCGCACTGTGCGCATTGAAGCGCCCCTTGCCCAGCGTATTGAACAGCACTTCGCCCAGAATGCTGCGGGCGGAATTGCCGGTACACAACACCAGCACGTTGTATCGTTTTTCGCTCATATCACTGTCCTCGTTTACGTTATCAACACTTCTTTACCGACACAGCGCAGGCTGCTTGATTTCCGCCGCAGCAGTTCTCCGTCAAGTACGCCACCATACCGTTCATCACCGTAAAATTCGCGGCGTAATAAACAAAGCGCCCATCCTGCCTGCTGTCCAGCAGCCCGGCATGGCTGAGCGTTTTAAAATGAAACGACATGGTCGCCGGAGACACTTTCAGTTTTTCGGCCACCTGCCCCGCCGCCATACCCTCCGGGCCGCATGCCACCAGCAGGCGGTAAATCGCCAGTCGCGTGGGTTGCGCCAATGCCGCCAATGCCTTTACCACTTGAGCCGGTTTCATCATGCTACATTTCCATTATCAAACAATTATTAAAATAATAGATAGTATTAAAACAAAATAATCGGATACCTGCAACAAATCTGCAACATCGCCTTAACCCGGCTGAAACATTTACTGATTATGCTGCCACGCATCCCATCCATAGGACATATATGATGAAAACGCTACAGGACATATTGAATCAACGCAGCCTTTCCGCACTTTTCCAGCCGATCATGGATCTTTCCAGCGGAATGTTTCTTGGCTTCGAGGGGCTGATACGCGGCCCGGCCGACAGTCCGCTGCATTCACCCGTCAACTTGTTCGCGGCAGCCAAACAGCAAGGACTTTCTCTGGAAGTGGAAATGCTGTGCCGGCAGATTGTGCTTGAGTCCTTTGCTGCCCAAAACCTGCCCGGCAAGATATTCCTGAATGTCAGCCCGGAAGCCCTGACCCACCCCAGTTTCAAGAATGGACAAACGCTGGTCTATCTCGAAAATCTCGGCATCGATCCGAAACGGGTCATCATCGAAATCACCGAGAATCAGCCCACTTTCGAATTCGGAAGTATGCGCAACGCGCTGTTGCATTACCGCAACATGGGCTTCCAGATTGCCATGGATGATTTGGGCGAAGGTTTTTCGAGTTTGCGGCTGTGGTCCGAATTGCGCCCTGAATTTGTAAAGATAGATATGCATTTCGTGCAGGGCGTCAATGCCGACCCGCTCAAGCAGCAGTTTATAAGGTCAATCCAGAGCATCGCACTAAGTTCCGGCACGCAGGTGATCGCGGAAGGAATCGAAACAGATGCCGAATTCAGGGTGATACGGGATATCGGCATCGCTTGCGGACAGGGTTATTTTATTGCCCGCCCCAATCCCGTCCCGCCGCTGAACCCACCCGCCGAAGTCGGCTGCCTGATCAACACAAACTGTACCGTTGAACAACCCTATAGCAACAAACGCAGCATCACAGTGGAAGCGCTGTTGCGTTATGTGGAACCGTTTCAGCCGGATACCGAAGTTGAAAAAATATTTGCCTGCTTTTCTGCAAATAAAGACTTGCGTGCCATTCCTGTCGTCAAGAATGGCCGCCCTGTCGGATTGATTAACCGGTATGAATTTGTAGACAGCTTTGCGCAGCCTTTCCGCCGTGAACTGATCGGCAAAAAACCTTGCAAGGACATGATGAATGCAGAGCCATTGATGGTGGAGAAATCTACCTCTATGCATGAATTGAGCAATTTCCTGAGCGAATCAGGAATCAGGCATTTTACCGATGGCTTCATCATCACCGAACAAGGCCGCTATCTTGGTCTCGGCACCGGACAAGACCTGCTGCGCGAAATCACCAGGACACAGATCGAAACCGCACGTTACTCCAATCCATTGACCCTGTTGCCCGGTAATGTCCCCATCAATGAGCACATCGACTATTTGCTTCAATCCGGCAAATCATTCGCCGTCTGTTATGCCGATCTCGACAATTTCAAGCCTTTCAACGATGTGTATGGTTATCGCAAAGGCGATGAGGTAATTCAATTCACCGGCAGGCTGCTCGGCAATGTCTGCGATCCGGCGCGCGATTTCATTGGTCATATCGGCGGCGACGATTTTATCCTTATCCTGCAAAGCGCGGACTGGGAAAAACGCTGTAGCCAGGCCCTGGCTTCATTCGCGCAAACATCCCTGGTATTGTTTGAAGCAAGGCATCGTTCTATCGGCAACTACTCAAGCGAAGACCGCCAGGGCCGCATTGTTCACCACCCGCTGCCCACGCTCTCGATCGGCATAATCTGGGCTACCGCAGAGTCGTTCCACTCGCACCATGAAATAGCCGAAGCCGCCACGGTCGCCAAGAAAATGGCCAAGAAAAAACCGGGTAACAGCCTGTTCATTGAGCGGCGTAGCCTGCAACAACACTACATGGCAGAAGAGCAACACGCGGGTGCGGGAGCCTATTATGGATAAGCTCTCGCCGGATATGCTGGTAACCGTGTTCCGGGGCTGCCGTCTCGCTCTGCACCTTTTTTATGCGGTGCTGCTGGCGATTTTTTACCCGCACCTGAACCAAACCAGACAACGCCGGATTTTGAAAGTGTGGAGCAGGCAACTGTTGAGCATCCTCAACATCGGCATCCGTACCGAGGGGCAACGGCCGATGCGCGGCGAAGGCGGCTGCCTGATAGTCGCCAACCATGTCTCATGGCTGGATATTTTTGTGCTGAACGCAATATATCCATCGCGCTTTATTGCCAAAGCGGAAGTGCGCAACTGGCCGCTCATCGGCTGGCTATGCAAACGCAGCAACACCATCTTCATCGAGCGTGCCATACGCCAGGATGCCGCAGCGGTAAATCTGCGTGTCAGCACACTGCTCAAACAGGGCATTTGCGTGGGGCTGTTCCCCGAGGGCACCACCACGGACGGCAAACAGGTTGAGCATTTCCACTCGGTGCTCATCCAGCCCGCGATTGATGCCGGTGCAATGCTTCGCCCGATTGCGCTGCGCTACCAGGATGAAAACGGGAAACAAAACACCGCCGCCGCCTTCATTGGTGACATGGCGCTTTCCCAGTCCATTTGGCGCATCCTGCGCAGCCCGCGTTTCGATGCCTTGCTGGCGTTCACCCCTGCGCTGGCGACCGCCGGCGGGAACCGCAGGGTGTTGGCACGCGCCGCGCAAGAAGCCATTTCGCAAGGGCTGCAAAATGTTGCCGCCATGCGGCAAGTATCGGAACAACAGACAACATTCACCATTCCTCAAGCACTAATCTCGACACAGTCGGCTTATTCCATTTCGCAATAGAAACAGGAATAACGTAGGGTGCGTTCTACGCACCATTATCAATTGGTGCGTAGAACGCACCCTACGAGATTATTATTCTTTGTAACGAAAATTAGAATTATGCGCCACTCCTCCTTCCGCTTCCGGACCGCCCCCAAGTAACGATTTCACAAACTTTTCATATTCCCGTCATCGCGCTGCAACAAGGGTTCAATAACCTGCACTCATCTTCAACCAACCAAGGGGGATGCAATGCTGGAACTCAACCGACAGACTCAACCCGCAGTTCAACGCCGTTTAACAACCGGCCTGGCGCACAGCGAAGCGGAAGTATTAGAGGCGCAACGCCTGCGCTTTAAAGTATTTGGCGAAGAAATGGGGGCCAATCTGCCCAGCGCACAAGAAGGCATTGACCGCGACATTTTCGACAAATACTGCGAGCATTTATTGGTGCGCGAAACAGTTGAAAACAAAGTCGTGGGCACCTACCGCATACTCTCACCCGATCAGGCGCAAAAAATCGGCGGTTATTATTCCCAGACCGAATTCGATTTGACACGCCTGCTGCATCTCGGCGATCGCATGGTGGAAGTCGGGCGTTCCTGCGTGCATTGGGATTATCGCGATGGTGCAACCATCACCCAGTTATGGAGCGGCCTGGCCCAATACATGCAGCAACACCGCCATGAATATCTGATCGGCTGCGCCAGCATCAGCATGGCAGATGGCGGTCATGTCGCGGCCAGCGTCTATCGCAAGCTGCACCGCATCTACGGTTCGCCTGCCGAATACAGCGTATTCCCCCGTAACCCGCTGCCGCTGCACGCGCTGAATCAATACCTCGATGTGCCGATTCCGCCGTTGCTCAAAGGTTATCTGCGGCTGGGCGCTTATATTTGCGGCGAACCGGCCTGGGATCCTGAATTCAATACCGCCGATCTGTTCATCCTGTTGCCGATGTCGCGCATGAGCAGCCGCTATGCGAAACACTTTCTCGGATAACCGCCTCTCTGTCACAAATCTGTCATTTTTCCTTCATCAATTCTTCACATTCGCCAATTAATCTGCCGGGGTCGCACTAGGGCGGCTTTTCTAATTAATGGGAGATTTAATAATGCAAGGAGCATTCGCGCAGCAAAAGAAACTCATCGTCATCGCACTGGCTGCGGCTATCGCATTGCCTGTATCGGCATTGGCCGACAATGCCAACTTCACGTTCTACGGCAAGATCAACGTCGATGTCGAATCCGTCAAGAGCGACAAAGTTGCAACCCCGGCGACGACTGCCACCAGTTTGTTTCGTCTGCAATCCAACGCTTCACGCTTTGGATTCAAGGGCAGCGAGGACCTCGGGGATGGTTTGCAAGCCATTTACCAATTCGAGGCACAGATCGACTCTGTAAACGACAAAAATGCGAAGGTGCCATTCAACGGGATTCGCAACAGCCAGATCGGTTTGAAGGGTAGCTTCGGCACCGTGTTTGCCGGTAACTGGGATACGCCTTACAAGTTGGTTCACAACAAGATCGAGCTGTTCGACAACACCACCGTGTTTTCGGCAATTCAACTGGTTGGTGTGACCGGCAATGGCAAGAATTTCAACACCCGCCAAAACAACGCGATCCAATACTGGTCACCAAACCTCAGCGGCTTTACCGTTCAGGGTTCTTACGCTCTGGATTCCGCAAAAACAGCAGCAGACAACAAGCCCGCAATGTCGCTGTCCGGGGCATACGAAAACGACATGCTGTATGCCGGTCTCGGCTATGAAAGCCGCCTTGATCAAACCAGCAAAACCAAGCATGACACCGCTACGCGTTTGCTTGGCGCATTCAAGTTCCCAAATGGACAGGTCGGCATCATGATGGAAAGCATATCCATTGCCAAGACAACCACCACCACAGCCAAGCAAAACAATATGGAATTGGCTGTTTCCTACAAGATCGGCAGCAGCAATCTGGGGGCTTTCCTGGCGAAGAACGGCAACTATAACGGTGCAACGAACACCGGTGCTCAGCAACTTTCCCTGCGTTACGGTTACGGTTTCTCCAAGCGTACCGAGCTGTATGCTGCCTACACTTCACTCACGAATGATACGAGTGCCAACTATGGCTTCTATACGGGCTCAGCAGCAGGCTCCAAGTTGACCGGCCTGGGCTTGGGCATGATCCACTCGTTCTGATATGGCATGATTGGGGCAGCTTTGTCGAAAACAACCAGCCGCCGTATAGATTTTCCTGGTTCCCCCTGGGTAGCAATACCCGTTTTACAGAGGCAGGCAACTGCCTCTTTTTTTACTCTGAACTCTGTCACTTGAATCTGCGGCGCATAAAACAATCCAGAGTGTAATAATTGTGTCATATAAAACACTTAACATACATTCCGCAATAAACGTTGTTGGTTTCAATGCGCCCCAAAAGCAACTGCAACACACTTAAAACTATGGAGATACTATGAACAGCAAACTCAAGCAACGTATCGTCAGCATCGCTGCCGCCGCTGTGGTGGCTTATGCCGGCGCAAGCCAGGCAGTCAACATCACCGGCGCCGGCGCGACCTTCCCTTACCCGATTTATGCAAAATGGGCAGAAGCATACAAGGCTCAAACCGGCGTTGAGATGAATTACCAGTCCATCGGTTCAGGCGGCGGCATCAAGCAAATCCAGGCCAAGACCGTGGACTTCGGCGCATCCGACGCCCCGTTGAATTCGAATGAATTGGCGCTCGGCGGTTTGACCCAGTTCCCGACCGTGGTCGGTGGTGTGGTACCGGTTGTCAATGTCGCTGGCGTCGCACCCGGTCAACTGAAGCTGGACAGCAAAGTGTTGGTCGATATCTACATGGGTAAGATCACCAAGTGGAACGACCCGCGCATCGCCGCTGACAACGCAGGCCTGACCCTGCCGGACCAAACGATTACTGTAGTGCACCGCGCCGACGGTTCCGGCACAACCTTCATCTTCACTACCTATCTGTCGCAAGTCAGCCTGGACTGGAAGCGTAGCGTGGGTGGCGACAAAGCCGTGTCCTGGCCCGTAGGCACTGGCGGCAAGGGTAACGAAGGCGTCGCCTCCTATGTGCAACGCATCAAGAATTCCATCGGTTATGTGGAATACGCCTACGCACTGCAGAACAAGATGGCCTACACCCAACTGAAGAACCGCGACGGTCAGTTCGTCTCGCCCAGTGACACCAGCTTCAAGGCTGCCGCCGCGAACGCAAAGTGGGACAAGGACAACGGCTTCAACGAGATTCTAACCAACGAGCCGGGCAAGGATAGCTGGCCGATCACCGGCGCCACCTTCATCCTGATCCATAAGTCGCCGGAAAAGGTGGAAAACGCCAAAGAAGTGTTGAAGTTCTTCGACTGGGCCTACACCAGCGGCGGCAAGCTGGCTTCCGATCTGGATTATGTGCCGCTGCCTGCCAACGTCGTGACAATGATCCGCGATGCATGGAAAGCGCAAATCAAGGACGCATCCGGCACACCGTTAATGAAATAAGCTGGCACGACTAAGTTATAATCTCGGGGGTTCACAGCCCCCGTTATATTTTTTACCCCTTGAGAATTTGTAACTATGCCGACGATGTTTTTACGCGAAGCGCGCCTTAAACGGCAAACCGTGTTTGACCTGCTATTCCGCAGCCTGACACGCGTCTCCGCAATTGCCGTGCTGGTTTTGCTCGCTGCAATTATCATTTCGCTAATCATGGGCAGTATGCCCGCCATCCGCGCATTCGGCTTCGGCTTTCTGATCAGCTCCGAATGGGATCCGGTCAAAGACCAATTCGGCGCGCTGATCCCCATCGTCGGCACGCTGGTCACCTCCGCTATCGCATTGTTAATCGCCATTCCGGTCAGCTTCGGCATTGCAATTTTCCTCACCGAACTGTCGCCGCGCATTCTGCGCCGCCCGCTCGGCGTCGCCATCGAGCTGCTGGCGGGCATTCCCAGCATCATCTACGGCATGTGGGGGCTGTTCGTGTTCGCCCCGCTGTTTGCCGATTACATCGAGCCCTGGCTCAACGACCATCTCGGCACGATGTCTTACATCGGCCCGTTCTTCTCCGGCCCTCCGATGGGTATCGGAATACTCACTGCCAGCATCATTCTCTCCATCATGATCATCCCGTTTATCGCATCAGTGATGCGCGATGTGTTCGAGGTGGTGCCAACCCTGCTGAAGGAATCTGCCTATGGCCTTGGTGCTACCACATGGGAAGTGTTATGGAACGTCGTGATACCCTACACCAAAGTGGGTGTGGCAGGCGGCATCATGCTGGGACTGGGGCGTGCGCTCGGTGAAACAATGGCCGTCACCTTCGTCATCGGCAATGCCCACGAGCTGAGCAAGTCCCTGTTAATGCCGGGCAACAGCATTTCATCGGCTCTCGCCAATGAATTCACCGAAGCATTCGGCGAGCTATACACCGCTTCCCTGATCGAGCTCGGCCTGATCCTGTTTTTCATCACCTTCGTGGTCTTGTCGCTCGCGCGCTACATGCTCTATAAACTCGGGCAGCGTGAAGGCCAGACCACATAACAAGCGACTTCGTGGACATCATGCTGACCCTTTATACACGCCGCCGCATCATCAACGCTATCGGACTCGCCATTTCGATACTGGCGATGCTGTTCGGCCTGTTCTGGCTGTGCTGGATATTATGGACGCTGCTGGAGCACGGACTGCCCGCGCTTGGCCCTGTTGTGTTCACGCAAATGACCCCGCCACCGGGCAGTTCCGGCGGCCTGCTCAACGCCATTGCCGGCAGCCTGGCAATGACGCTGGTTGGCACGCTGATCGGCACGCCCATCGGGATTCTGGCCGGAACTTATCTGGCTGAATTCGGCCAGCGCGGCTGGCTGGCGCCGGTCACACGCTTCATCAATGACGTGCTGCTCTCCGCCCCCTCGATCGTGATCGGCCTGTTCGTGTATGAAGTCTATGTCGTTCACGTCAAACACTTCTCAGGTTGGGCGGGCGCGCTGGCGTTATCCATTATCGTTATTCCCATCGTCATCCGCACCACCGAAAACATGCTGCGCCTGGTGCCAACCACGCTGCGCGAAGCGGCTGCGGCGCTCGGTGCGCCGCAATGGAAAATCATCAACTTTATTACCCTGCGCGCCGCGCGTGCCGGAATCATCACCGGCGTGATGCTGGCCATCGCGCGCATCAGCGGTGAAACCGCACCGCTGCTGTTCACCGCGCTGAACAACCAGTTCTGGAGCAGCAACATGGACCAGCCGATGGCCAATTTGCCGGTAGTGATTTTCCAGTTCGCCATGAGCCCGTATGAAGACTGGCAAAAACTGGCATGGGCAGGCGCATTGCTGATCACCTTAAGCGTGCTGACGCTGAATATTCTGGCCCGCGTGCTGTTCCGGCAAAGCGCCACAACACATTAAACCTGGTCATTAACAAGGCTCGCAAATGAACGCTGAAAATACCGCCAATCCAAAAATAATCGTCCCAAAAATAGTTGTCAACGACCTTAATTTTTATTACGGGGACTACCGCGCGCTCAAAGACATCAACCTGAGCATCACCGAAAAAATGGTGACCTCATTCATCGGCCCGTCCGGTTGCGGCAAATCCACGCTGTTGCGCACCTTCAACCGCATGTATCAGCTCTATCCCAAGCAGAAAGCCACGGGGGAAGTTCTGCTGGACGGCGCGAACATTCTTGACAAAAAACAGGACCTGAACATGCTGCGCTCCAAGATCGGCATGGTGTTCCAGAAGCCCACTCCGTTCCCGATGTCGATTTATGACAATATCGCGTTTGGCGTAAAGCTCTACGAAAGCCTCAACAAGAATGACATGGATGAGCGTGTGGAATGGGCATTGCGCAAAGCCGCGCTGTGGACCGAAGCCAAGGACAAACTTAAGCAAAGCGGCACCAGCCTGTCCGGCGGCCAGCAACAGCGCCTGTGCATCGCGCGCGCCATCGCCGTCAAGCCGCAAATTCTGCTGCTGGATGAACCGACCTCGGCGCTCGACCCGATTTCCACCGCGCATATCGAAAAGCTGATCGACGAACTGAAGGAAGACTTCACCATCGTCATCGTCACGCACAACATGCAGCAAGCCGCGCGCGTCTCCGATTACACCGCCTATATGTATCTGGGGGATTTGATCGAGTTCGGCGACACCAGCACGGTATTCACCAATCCGAAGCGCAAGGAAACTGAAGACTACATTACCGGAAGGTTCGGATAAGCCTCATTCCGATTCTAGATCAAACGTGCATTCTTGTAGGGCGGTCTATGCCCGCCGGATCAAGTTGTCGGGCGCAGCCCGACCTACGGATTGTTATGCTTTTAAAATGAAAATGAAATCACAGAACAAGTGCAGTAAAAAAGCCCGGCTTGTTCCGGGCTTTTTGTTACCGCTTCACGACAACCGGCTCAACGCTGATCTTCGATGACGTTGATTCGAATGCGGACAGTCGGGCCCGGCTGATAAGGCAGGGTAGTGGTGATGTCCTGATCTTTGTAGCGATAGACGACGCGATAACCCTTGATGGCTTCGCGGCCGGTTTCAACTTCGCTGCAACGTTCCACTTGCTGGGTTTGCGGTTGACCCGAGCTGGCGGCGCGGTCGCCAGCCACTGCGCCAGCGACACCTCCCGCTACAGTCGCAATTTTCTTGCCGGTACCATCACCGATCTGGCTGCCTATCAGCGCTCCCGCCACACCACCGACGACCGCGCCGCCGACGGAATGTTTGGGTGCGACCGGCACGGTTTCCATCCGGCATTTCGGTTCGGTAACAAGTTCGTAAATCGGCGTACTGGAAACCACCCGCGCGGTATCGACAAAATCCGCCGCATAAGCGCTCCCGCACAAAAAAATCATGCCCGCCACCCAAAAGCAATTCTTCATTTTCCATCCTCCTCGAAAGTTCCCGTCAAGCACGGAACATGGATAAGACCCACCATTCGCCCGCGCGTTCAAAAAATTTCAAAATGCCGATGGTGCCAATTCCGGGAATAATCGTTCAAATGGCCCGTTTACGATGCCGTATCATCTCACTCAGTGCGGGAAGCAGGGAAATCACGATGATGCCGAGGATCATCAGCGTGAGGTTGTTCTTGATGACCGGGATGTTGCCGAAAAAATAGCCCGCCACGGTGAGGCTGCCGATCCACGCCACACTGCCCAGAGCGCTGAACAGCATGAACAGGCGGTAGCGCATCAGCCCGACGCCCGCCACGAACGGCGCGAAGGTGCGAATAATCGGTAAAAAACGCGCGAACATGATGGTCTTGCCGCCATGCTTCTCATAGAAGGCATGGGTCTTGTCAATGTGTTCGCGCTTGATGAGTCCATTCGTGCGCTTCAGCAGGCGCATCCCTACCAGCCTGCCAATCCAGTAGTTGGTGTTGTCGCCACTGAACGCCGCCAGCACCAGCAGCGGCGCAAGCAACTCCAATTGCAACGCGCCCATCCCGCACAGCGCACCCGCCACGAACAGCAGCGAATCGCCGGGCAGAAAGGGGGTAACCACCAGCCCGGTTTCGCAATAGATGATCAGGAACAGGATGGCATACACCCACATGCCGTGCTCTTGGGTAAGCGCCAGCAGGTGAGCATCCAGATGCAGAACAATATCGATGAATGCAGTGAGCAAATCCATAAGCTATGGAAGAACTTCCTCCGCCTCGGTCTTCTCCGGCTTGATGAAGTCTTCGCGCGACACACCGAGCATCATCAACAGCGGGCTGGCGACCAGCACTGAGGAATAAATACTGAACAGGATGCCGATAGTGAGTGCCATGGCGAAATAATGCAGCGTTTCACCGCCAAGGAACAGCATCGCGCCGACCATCATCTGCGTCGAGCCGTGTGTGATAATGGTGCGCGACATGGTGCGGGTAATTGCATTATCGATGATCTCGGCCACTTCGGCCTTGCGCATGGTGCGGAAGTTTTCGCGTATCCGGTCGAACACCACCACCGATTCGTTCACCGAATAACCCAGCACCGCCATCACCGCCGCCAGCACGGACAGCGAGAATTCCCATTGAAAAAAGGCAAAGAAGCCGAGAATGATGACCACGTCATGCAGGTTGGCGATGATGGCGGACAGGCCGAATTTCCATTCGAAGCGCAGCCACAAATAGCCGACAATACCCAGCGACACCAGCAGCAATGCCAGCGCGCCGTTCTCAATCAGATCCTTGCCGACCTGCGGGCCGACGAATTCCACGCGGCGCATTTCCACACTGGCATCCTGCTTGCGCAGGCCGTCCATCACCTGTTCGCTCAATTTCGCGCCGGCGAGATTCTGCTT
This sequence comes from Gallionella sp., assembly GCA_030645955.1. Next base: position 47,411 of record JAUSMR010000076.1, read on the forward strand.
GAGCGGTATCTGAATCAGCACATCGTGGCTGGAACCGAAGTTTTGCACCAACGCATCCGGCAAACCCGTCGCGGCAAGCTGTTCGCGCATTTTGGCAAGATCGGCGGGTTGCGTGTAATGCACCTCCATCACCGTGCCGCCGGTAAAATCCACACCGAAATTCAGCCCCTTGGTAGCGAGAAAAAACACCGCCAAAATAAACGTCACCAGCGAAATAGTAGTGGTGTAGCGTCCATAGCTCATGAACGGGATATCATTTTTGATCTTGAAAAATTCCATGTTTTTTGTTCCTCGTTATTACCCCACTGATAAAACCACTAGCCACTCGACTAAGCTGTCACAAAGACGACAGCCAGGTCGCTGGTTATCTCCAACTCTCTCCCCCGCGGTGGGAGAGAGAGCCATTATCCCCCTCCCGTTTGCGGGATAACCAGCGACCTGGCTGCGGTTGTTTGCAGCCTAGTCGAATGGCTGGTTGTCTCACCCAGAGGGTTAGGGAGAGGGTGTTTAGCCTATTGCCACACTAGTCAGCCGTGCCTTGCGCCCATAAATCAGATTCACCAGCGCGCGCGATACCAGCACCGCGCTGAACATCGACGTCAGAATACCCAGACACAACACTACCGCGAAGCCCTTGATCGGACCGGAGCCGAACATGAACAACGCAACCCCGGCAATCATGGTGGTGACGTTCGAGTCGAGTATGGTGCCGAATGCGCGGTCATATCCGGCATGTATTGCAGCCTGCGGGGTAATGCCGTTGCGCAGTTCTTCGCGGATGCGCTCGTTGATCAGCACGTTCGAGTCGATCGCCATCCCCAGCGTCAGCGCGATGCCCGCCATGCCGGGCAAGGTTAGCGTGGCCTGCAGCATGGACAGCAGCGCAACCAACAACAGCAGGTTTGCCCCCAGCGCCAGCACGGAAATCGTGCCGAACATCAGGTAGTAACCCACCATGAAAATGGCAATCATGATGAAACCGATTTTGGTGGAGTCGAAACCGCGGGTAATATTATCTGCCCCCAGGCTGGGGCCGACGGTGCGCTCCTCAATGATTTCCATCGGTGCCGCCAGCGCACCGGCGCGCAGCAGCAGAGCTGTGTCCTGAGCTTCCTCGGTGCTCATTTGGCCGCTGATCTGGACGCGGCCGCCGCCGATCTCCTCGCGGATGACGGGCGCCGTGACGATTTCGCCTTTTCCTTTTTCAAACAGGATGATCGCCATGCGCTTGCCGACATTTTCGCGCGTCGCCTCCTTGAACTTGCGCGCGCCCACCCCGTCCAGATTGATGTGAACGGCAGCCTCATTGCTGCGGTTGTCGAAACCGGGCTGTGCGTCGTTGATGCGCTCACCGGTCAGTATCACCTGCTTCTTCACCAGCAGCATACGGCCTTCGCGGTCTTTAAACATCTCGGTGCCGAACGGTGCCGCAGCACCCGGACTGATTTGATGCTCCTCATCCACCATGCGCACCTCCAGCGTGGCGGTGCGCCCGAGAATATCCTTGGCGCGCGCCGTATCCTGCACACCGGGCAATTGCACCACCACGCGATCTGCGCCCTGTTGCTGGATCACCGGTTCGGCCACTCCCAGCTCATTCACGCGGTTGCGCAAGGTCAACAGGTTTTGCTGCACGGCTGAATCCTGAATACGCCGTTCGGCTTCCGGCTTGAGCGTCGCCTGCAACAAAAATTCGCCGCCTGCTTCCTCGTCGTTCAGCGCATATTCTGAAAAACGCTGTTTGATTTCCGCCTCACCCTTGCTGCGCGCTTCGGCATCGCGGAACTTCACCAGCAACATATTGCCGTCACGGCTCACGCCGGCATAAGCGACATTCTGCTCACGCAACACGCTGCGAATATCGCCGGTAGCTGCTTCCAGAGCTTTATTGATTGCGGCCTTCATATCCACTTGCAACAGGAAGTGCACACCGCCGCGCAAATCCAGGCCAAGATACATCGGAAGCGCATTGAGCCTGGTCAGCCACCGCGGCGAACGCGGCAACAAATTGAGCGCGACCACATAGTCTTCACCCAGATTGCCTGCCAATACATCCTTCGCCTTCAGTTGGCTATCGGTATCGGCAAAGCGTGCCTTGACGCTGTTGCCGTCCAGAGAGATCACTTCCGGAGCAAGACTGGCCGTCTTCAGAACATTTTCCACACGTTCCAGCAATGCGGTATCCGCTTTCAAGCTGGAGCGTAACGGCGATACCTGCACTGCGGGCGATTCACCGAAAAAATTCGGCAAGGTGTAAATCAGCCCGGTCAGCAACGCCGCCAGAATCAGCAGATATTTCCACAATGGATATTGATTCATTGAAACCTCGATTGATTATGAGAACAGGGACTAGGGGCTGGGGGCTAGGGTTTTGTCCGCTGCGCCAGGTTTTTCTAGTCCCTGGCCCCTAGTCTCTAGCCCCCCAACCCTCATTTGATAGATTTGATGGTTCCCTTGGGCAGCACGCTTTGAATCGCGGCCTTTTGCACCGTTACCTCGATATTGTCAGCGAGTTCCACGCCGACATATTGCTCATACACCTTGTTGATACGCCCCACTTCACCGCCCGACGTAATCACTTCATCACCGCGCTGCAGTGCTTCAATCATGGCTTTTTGTTCTTTGGCGCGCTTGCTTTGCGGGCGCAGTATGAAAAAATAAAATACCGCGGCCAGGACGATCAGCGGGAGAAAATCCATGAGGCCGGCACCCTGTGCCGGTGCGGCCGCTTCAGCATAAGCATTACTGATAAACATTTTTCAAACTCCAAGTATAAATCAAAAGGCGCGCATTCTACCACGAAGCGCGGGGCGGCTTCATGCTTGCTTGCCCAACACACTTTGAGTAGGGCGGGTTACACCCGCCATTTGTGTTGGGCATGTTATTCCGGTTTGTCACGTGTTGCTGGCGGGTGTAACCCGCAAACCGGCGGGTGTAACCCGCCCTACGCCAGCTCAATTCCTGGCACGTTGCCGCTTGAAGTCCGCCACGAAACCGGCAAACGCGTTTGCCTCGATTGCGGTGCGGATTTCACTCATCAATTGCTGGTAATAGTGCAGGTTGTGAATGGTGTTGAGGCGCGCGCCGAGAATTTCGCCGATACGGTGCAGGTGGTGCAGGTAAGCGCGGGTAAAGTTGCGGCAGGTGTAACAGGCGCACTGCTCATCCAGCGGTCTCATATCCATCCGGTATTGTGCATTCTTGATCTTGATGTCGCCATGGCGGGTGAACATCATCCCGTTGCGCGCGTTGCGTGTCGGCATCACGCAATCGAACATGTCGATGCCCTGCGCGACTGCCGCCACAATATCTTCCGGCGTACCCACGCCCATCAGGTAGCGCGGCTTGTTTTGCGGCAACTGCGGCGCGGTGTGCGCGAGGATGCGCAGCATGTCTTCCTTGGGCTCGCCCACCGACAATCCGCCGATAGCATAGCCGTCGAAGCCGATGTTCTCCAGTTCGCGCAGCGACTCGTCGCGCAAGCCTTCATACATACCGCCCTGCACAATACCGAACAAGGCGTTTGGATTGCCGTCATGCGCCGACTTTGAACGTGATGCCCAGCGCAACGACAGGCGCATCGACTCCGCCGCCTCGCGCTCGGTTACAGGATAGGGTGTGCATTCGTCGAAAATCATCACGATATCGGAATTCAGCACACGCTGGATGCGCATCGATTCTTCCGGGGTGAGAAACAGCTTATCGCCATTCACCGGCGACTGAAATTTCACGCCCTCCTCGGTGATCTTGCGCAATGCACCGAGGCTGAATACCTGAAACCCGCCCGAATCGGTGAGTATCGGCCCATCCCAGCCCATGAAGCGATGCAACCCGCCATGCGCCGCGATCACCTCAATCCCGGGGCGCAGCCACAGGTGAAAAGTGTTGCCCAGCACGATATGCGCGCCGATCTCATGCAGCTCGAGCGGGCTCATCGCCTTCACCGTGCCATAGGTTCCCACCGGCATGAAAGCAGGTGTCTCGACCGTACCGTGCGCCAGCGTCAGGGTGCCGCGACGGGCGGGGCCGTCAGTTTTATGTAAAATAAAATTCATATTCCGTAGGTCTTGTTTCGAACGATATTATTTTTGCGGCGGGTAGCACCCGCCCTGCCACTGCCCGTTTCCTGAATTACCGTAGGGCGGGTTCTACCCGCCTAATTAAATCGGCGGGTGAAACCCGCCCTACATCTTCGCTTTGTCGTTCGATCAGCATCGCATCACCATAACTGAAGAACCGGTATTCTTTTTCCACCGCATGACGATACGCCGCCAGCATTTGCTCCATCCCGCCGAATGCGCACACCAGCATCAGCAGGGTGGATCTGGGCAAATGGAAATTGGTCAGCAGCACATCCACCACCTTGAAGCGGTAACCGGGCGTGATGAAGATTTTGGTCTCGCCGCCTCCGGCCTGCAATGCGCCACTCTGCGCCGCGCTCTCCAGCGCGCGCAAGCTGGTCGTCCCCACCGCGATCACCCGCCCGCCTGCATTGCGCGCCCGGACTATCGCATCCACGGTGGACTGCGGAATCTCGTAGCATTCGCTGTGCATGGCGTGTTCGCGGATATGCTCGGTGCGCACCGGCTGAAACGTTCCGGCGCCGACATGCAGCGTGACACAGGCGATCTGCACACCCTTATCGCGCAATGCCTGCAGCATGGACTCGTCGAAATGCAGCCCCGCCGTGGGAGCCGCCACCGCGCCTGCCTCACGCGCGAACACTGTTTGATAGCGCTGCTCATCTTCAACATCCGCCGCGTGCGTGATGTAAGGCGGCAAAGGCAGCTGGCCATAACGTTCCAGCAAGTCCAGCACAGCATCATCGGAAACAAAATGCAAACGAAAAAATTCGCCCTCACGCCCCAATACCTCTACTGGTAAGCAGCCTGCCAGCAGCAGCCTGCTGCCGGCTTTAGGCGCATGGCTGGCGCGCACTTGGGCCAATACCTCGTGCTCATTCAGCACACGCTCGACGAGCACCTCGACCTTGCCGCCGCTGTCCTTGGTGCCAAACAGGCGCGCCTTGATGACACGGGTGTCGTTCAGCACCAGCACATCGCTCGGCTCAACCAGCCGCAACAGATCGGCAAAGCGACAATCATCCAGCATCCCGCCATGCGCATGCAGCAGGCGGCTGGCGCCGCGCCGCGCCGGCGGATGCTGCGCGATCAACTGCTCAGGCAGGGCAAAATCAAATTCATCAGTACGCATGAACAACAACGATAATTTTACAAAGGCGGGATTGTAGTTGATGTGGCGCGCCGCTTCATGGATAATGCGCCCCGCTTAGCCGGGGTGATGGAACTGGTAGACGTGCCGGACTCAAAATCCGGTGCCGCAAGGCGTGGGGGTTCGATTCCCCCCCCCGGCACCAATAAGCATACGCAAGAAAATCTCAACATTCGAGCTCGATCAATCAAACAGACGGCACGCCTTGGGCTGCCAGTTTTCTGTCGCGTGCAATTTACCCCCTGCGCTTCGATCAACGTGCAAACGGACATTACCAACGAAAAAGCCGGCCTAGAGTGACGGCCGGCTTTTCAAAATATCGATTTACAGGCTGACTCGCCGGATCTGCACAGAACCCTAATGTTGGGTAGTAGTTGAATTGACAACCGCTACCGCAACAGCCGCTACCCCTATACCAATTCCAATCGTGGTAGCCGAAATACCGGCCGCTGCCCCGCCTGTTGCAGCGGCAGTGCTGGCTGCTGCCCCGCCCGCTGCGGCTCCCCCGGCTTCAGTGGCTGTCATTGCTGCGGTTGCGTCAGCAGCAGTCGCTGTCGTGCCGGTTGTAGCGGCTTCGCTACCCGTCAAAGCGCCACTTGCCGGAGGTGGCACGGGTGCAGCCGGAGGTGGCACGGGCGCGGGTATCGCCGCAGGAACAGGGATCGCAACGACCTGGCTAAATGTGCCGGCAGGCACCGTAGCAGCAGGTACCGGGGTGGTCAGCGCGGCGGCTGAAGGGGTCAGAGCGGTCTGACCGGCGGATAATATGGTCACACCTGCCGCATTGGTCATGCTGATGCTGCCCGATAACACCTGGCTGTAGGTAGCGTCATTGGCCATGACAACCAGAAACTCTGTTCCGCGAATGCCTATCGTCACATTGGGGGTTGCGAGCCTGAATGCTTTCGGGTTGCGCTGACCGATCTGTCCGGTAATGAAACGCATCCCGCCTTTGAACATCGAAAAGACAATACTGTTCTCCTCAACCTGCCTGGGTTCGTAGCGATATTCGCGCACCTTAAAGGTGGAGTTGGCTTGCATGCTGACCACCTGGCCATCTTCGAACTTCAGCACGGCATGGCTATGGTCGCCGGTCCTGATGACCGTACCGGAAGCAACCGTATCGTTCTTTACCACTGGACGCGGGGGATTTTTGCCGATGGCAACAGACACCGAGCCGGCAGCGTCATAGACATAGCCACCCGCCGCCCACGCAGAAACCGGGACCAAAGCCACCCAGGCGAGCACCACCGTCCTTGCAATGCTATGTTTCCAACCCATTATTCTTCCAACAATTAAGCACACAAAAAATCTGAAGGCTTAACTGCTGCGCCCTCCTGATCAAGCAACTGCTCAGCGATGCAAACACGCTCAGTGGTTAGTGGTTGTACTCACATTAGCTGTAGTTACAATTGTAGCAGCGACAATAATACCCGTAGCAAGTCCGGCAGCAGCCACAGCTTCAGCCGTAGCAGCACCACCGGCTGCACCACTATCCGCAGCAGCACCGCCCGTTGCAGCACCACCCGCAGATGTTCCGGCCGCGCCCTCGGTTGCGGCTGACACACCACCCGAAACCGACATTACCAAAGCCAATACCAATATGTGTATTTTACTCATTGCCAATACCTCCCAAGTTAGTTTCAAATGATTGCCCACCTACATGCTGTGATTATCCAGATACAACAAGCAGATGCAAGGCTTATTTCCATGCACCAAACCAACCTCGCGCCATTCACCCCACGCGGGACGAGACGGAACCAAATGCAGGTCGGGCTGCGCCCGGCATGGTGTTCGCAAACCACTTTGTCATTGAGAGGCCCACAGGGCCGTGGCAATCCACAAGGTTTTCGTTGAGTCTGACGCTGCGCTGACTGGTCTGCCGCGTCGGCTGTGCCTCCTCGCAGTGACGGGGGCGTGTGTCATTGCGAGGCCCGCAGGGCCGTGGCAATCCAGAAGGTTTTCGTTGAGTCTGATGCTATGCTGCCGGACTGCCGCGTCGCTATGCCCCTCCCTGCTCTAGTGCAGTGCTTGCGAATACCTGGTACTAGACGCGCGCTTATGCAGGTCGGGTTTCAAACCGACATGCCGGGCAAAAGCCCGATCCACGAGGTGCACCAGCAGGCTTCCTGTTAATGCAAAGCACTACACTAGTGGTTAGTTGTACTTACAGCAGCAGTCGCTACAACTGAAGCAGCGACGAAAATGCCCGCGGCAACTAAACTAGAGCCCGCAACAGTCGCGCCACCCGCAGCAGTCGCGCCACCCGCAGCAGGAGCACCACCCGCAGCAGCACCACCCGCTGCGCCCTCGGTTGCGGCTGACACACCACCCGAAACCGACATTACCAAAGCCAATACCAATATGTGTATTTTACTCATTGCCAATACCTCCTTAAGTTCGTTACAAATGATTGCTCACCTACAGACTGTAATTATCCAGATACGACATGCGGATGCAAGGCTTTTTTCCATGCACCAAATCAACCTCGCGCCATTCACCCTGAACAGTGCGCCACCTGTGCGGTGCGAACACCACAGCAAGCTGTGCCTTACCAAGCCTCCCACGGAATGCGATCCATCGACATGCTATCGCGTCGCTGATCGTAGCTATCGTCCAGATCGCCGAGGTATTGCAATCCGTCACGGTCATGCATGTTGATATAAGCCGGCTCCAGCATGTCATACAGATCACCGGGTGAAACCGCCATCTGCCCCACATCGCGCGTCCAGGGAGCAATCGCGATTCTCGGAGCTGTCTGAGTGTCCCTGGTCAACATCGAGGTGAGCGGAATGGACATGAATATCCCCTTGTCATGGTAGGGGTCGGTGGGTGTTCCCGGACTCGTGATGTCATTGCCGTTGGTCAGCGAATACCACATGCCCACCTCGAAACCTGAGCGGAAACGGCGCTTCATCTCAAAGCGCGCACCGGTATCCCCGGCAAGAAAACGCCCCGCGCGTACAGCCGCCGTCACCCCGGTGGTCTGGAAGCGGTAGTGCAGGGTTGCCAATGCCGTCACGGTGGAATAATTGCGGAAGGTAAAACCGCCCCCGACATCGCGTTGTTTGAGTGAGTCCACGCTCACATCAAATGCCCAGGGAGCGTGTTCCGGAAAATACAACACCTGCCCGCCCGCGCCGCCAAACATTTCTTCATACAGGCCTGCTGAGGCGCGTGCATACACCCTCTGCCGTGGATGGTAAAACTTGTTCAGCACCGCCTGAGCCAACTTCAAATTGCCGCTTTTTTTGTAATCGGCGACATCGGTGCGCACATGCGGCAGCAAACTGTTGGAAGGCTGCGTCACCCCGCTCACGTTTTGCTTCAGGGTCAGCTGGGCGGCTGACTTGAAAAACAAACCGTTGTTCAGCTGCTTTCCATAATGAGCGTTAACGAACGTCTCGTAGCGAAGCGCGCCACTGGGGTCGTTAAAATAAAAACCCAAACCGGGCGCCACGCGAATTTTGTCCAGCCTTGCGCCCTCGCTGCGAAAACTGACGATATCCCCGTCATCGCCATCCAGATGCGTTTTGGAATATCCCGCCAAATCGTCCGGCATCGCGCTCTTGCCCGCAGCCGGTTGCGGCTGCGCATAATCGATCGTGACAAAGGGGGCGAGCTGCTTGCGGCTTTCCAGCCCGTTGAAATAGCGCTGCAGCTGCCCGGCATCGGTGAAAGTATACGTGGCAAACGGCATATCGCTGACCGTATAGTGAATCCTGAGTTCGCGCGTCTCTTCTGGAGACCTCAACATAATGCTGCGTGCGGCGCGTCCCACCGCACGGCTGGGCAACGAAATGCGCGTATTGGCCAGGGTCGCCTCGAATGTCTGCCCGGAGACACCGAGATGAACGTTCTTGAAATCCTGCCCGAGCAAGCGCCCGGTCAATTCGCGCTGATACCGCGGATCGGCATTCCATTGCTCGAGAGTGGGCCGGGTCACGATCCCGGTATCCGGTGCCGGTTCATCGAGCTTGGGAATGAATTCTTTCGCCTCAAAGGGAACCGAGGCATAGACGTTGATGCCGGGCTTGCCATCACGCCAGGCAAGCTGAGAACCCAGCCAGCCCCAGCGGTATTCCAGGGCCAGGCCAATGCCTTTGTTGCGCTGATCCACCCCGGTTTGCGCCGACAGATGATCCTGGCGGTAATTATTGGCATCGTATTCCGCCACCAGCGCAATCCCGTTCCAGTCTTTGGGCGCGTAGCGCGCACCGGCAAACACACCGCTGATGCGTCCTTTTCCAAAACCCAGCGTCGCATCCAAATCACCAAATCGTTTGCTGGCCGCCAGATAGTGAGACTTGAACAACCCCGTGCCCTGCACATCGTTCAAGCCAAATGCGACTGACGGCGTGAGCCAGTCTTCCTCCAGCAACAACACCTTGCCGCTGGCGACTTTGTCCTTGTAGTCGCCATAACCTGCCCAACGGGGGTCATTCGACGCACTTACCGGAGCCATAATCCGCACATAGCGCGCATAAATTTCCACGCGCGGCAGCAGCGTGATGCTGCTCCAGATAATATTCGAATAAGGCTCGGCAAAGCTGTAGCCCATGCGAAACGTGCCATCCGCCTCGATACGCCCGCCCGGCATGTTGATGTAGCCGGTCTCGCCGTTGATATTGGGCTGCGCGAACACTGCCGGTGAAGCGCACGCTGCCAACACAGCAAACACCAGAACAGCAAGGGGCAGGATTTTTACTTGGGCCTTGATCCTTGAACCTTGAAGCTTGCTCATTGTTTCCTGTTCCCCACACCTTGAGCCTTGTCCGCCTTGGCGGCCGCTTCGGCAGCTTGCGCGCGCCGCAGCTCCATCACACTCAACCCCATGCGCAAATCATCCCGCCATTTGCCTTCATATCGATCCCCGCTGCCCCACTGGAACACACCCCACCCGTGACGCAGGTCGCGCCGGTATTCCCCCTGATAGCGATCCCCCGCCCATGGCGTTTTATCGCCCCACACATAGACACCCTGTCCATGCCGGTAATCGTCGCTAAAATCCCCCGCGTAGCGATCCCCGTTCGGCATCACCTTGATACCCTTGCCGTGTTTCTTGCCTGCCAGAAAATCGCCGCGATAACTCCCCGCCCCGCTGACCTCGCCATAACCTTCGGCGAGCCCATCCTTGCAACTGCCGCTGTAAACGCCCTGCGCCAGATCGGGATCGAACACTCTGCAGGACTGCTGCGTGCCGCCAGACATTGCGCAACCGGAAAGCAGCACAACTGCCAACACCGGCATACACATGGATTTCAGTGAAACCATCTCAGCTTTTTTAATGACATTTCTTATTTTCGTAACGATGCACGCAATGATAGTCCACTCTCATTGCGAGGAGGCACAGGCTTTGGCAGGGCGGGCGCTGCCCGCCATGGCGGGTAAAACCCGCCCTACCTGCTGGATTGCCACAGCCCCTTGCGGGCCTCGCAATGACAAGCTCTCTTGAATTGGAAGTGGTATTCGGATTATTAAACGCGATGGCAGAGACTAACAATTGCGCAACCGATAATAGTAAGCCGCAAACAACAGGACAAAGCTCCAGAACACCACCGCAGCAGAAGCATGCATCATGAAAAAGATCACACCAATTCCGACCATGATTATCTGAACTCCGCTTAGCAACAACACCGAGTTATTAATTGTCAGTCCGGTGTCTTCCAGCACATGATGAATATGCGTGCGATCTGCCTCAAAGAGCGGAGTTTTGCGCCGCTTACGCCGTATCATCACAGTCAGTGTATCCAATAACGGAACGCCAAACAGCCACAACACAATTGCCGGCTCTGCCGACACCACATTCCCCGCTACCTGTGACATGAACCAGCCCAGCATCAAGCCCAGCCACATACTTCCCGCATCGCCCATGAACACCCAGGCGCGCCTGACAAAAAGACGCGTATTGAACAACAGGAATCCGACCAAAGCCCCAGTTATCGCCAAAACAAGAGGAAACAACTCAAAAGTCCCCGATAAACAAAAAATCGCCGCCACACCCAAAACGGAAATCAGTGCCATCTTGCCCGCCATGCCGTCCGCCCCATCGATCATGTTCACCGCATTGATCCCGCCGACAAACGCGACCACGCTGAACGGAACAGCAAACATGCCAAGCTGAACATCACTTCCGAACAAAGCACCCAGATGCGTGATCGTTCCTCCTGCGCCGATGATAACGACCAACACCAGAAATACCTGAATTATCATGCGCAACGAGGCCGACAGTCCATGCTTATCATCGAAGATACCCAGAATCACCAGCGCGGCGGCACAACCCATTAGCACTGCCACATTACCGACCAGACCATCAGCCCACAGCAACCCCAGCAGCACCGCCACAAACATTGCCAAACCGCCCACCGTAGGGGTTGGATGCGCGTGCTGCTTACGCCCCCCGGGGCAATCGACGATGCCAAAACGGTACGCCATACCGCGCAGCAACAAAATCAAAACCGCACAACTTAACAACGAAATAACAAAAACTTGCATATAGCCTTTATTTGAATTTTGAGTGGGCGAAATTGCATTTTATGGGAGTGTTACACGGCAAACAATATGCCAAACAGACTATTGACAAGGCGAGGAACTTTGCAGGCAAGCAGCAAAGAAGATTCAACTCGTCAACAAAGAATAATGCCCCCGAAGCAACTATGTGCCAAGAATAACACCGATTGGCGATCCCGAGCATTTCGCGTCCGACTTTTCCAGCGACCACAGGATCTGCGTTTCAATCATATGCACGAGCTCTTCGCTGTTACCGAAAAAGAGCTCCTTGTCTTCGGTGGTTCTGCGATTGTAATCACCAGCGGGTAGCTGATTCCAGGGTTTGGATTCGTGGGGATGAAAGAGCATGTCGGGTGTCAGGCCAAAGTGCATTTCCATTCAGGCAATTCGCTTGAATTTTCAACTTTTAGAAAGCCATGGATCAAGCAAGCACAATCGAAGAAGGCTGGGGGCGCATCAACTCAGACAGCACATTAGTATCCAGCAACACGCCCTGCATGATCAACGCGCCATCGATGGCGGCTTTCTTGCCTTCTTTCGCTCAGGAATAGGCAAAGCATCCAACTCAAAAGAAGCAAAATGCTTTTGAATACGCTGCGCAAAAGCCGGTTGGTTCCGCTTCGGCAATACCGCACGGGACAGAATCTCACGCACCTCCTGCTCCATCGAGCAACCGTGCTGCGCTGCCTGCAAACGCAAACTGTTCTTGACCTCATCGTCAATATTTCTACTCGTAAGTGCCGCCATGTTAGCCCCTAAAGTGATTGCAGTGCCATCATTGCAATCAACCATCAACGGAACAGCAATGCGCATAAAAAAGGGGGAAAGAAGTGAGCAAGGGAAGGGGACGCTACCCAATGGCACTAACTTTAAGCCTAATGATAGTAGGCTCCCTCCTCTTCAAGGGGGAGGAGCGCCTGCGCCACCTTGACTGAGAATGTTTCAGAGGTATATTTTGCAATGACGATTTAATCAGTGCTTCCATAGCCCTTGAAATTTACATCCGCAGCTCAATCTTAAAATCGGTTCATATCCTGGAGTCTGCCATGACTGGTTCATTGCATATCGTCTGTCCGCATTGCAACGGCATCAACCGCTTGCCCGCCTCCAAGTTGCGCGACCAACCCGCTTGCGGCAAGTGCAGGCAAGCCTTGTTCGATGCGCACCCTGTGGAGCTGAACAGCAGCAATTTTGCACTGCACCTCAACCGCAATGACATTCCCGTGCTGGTGGATTTCTGGGCTCCGTGGTGCGGCCCATGTCGCATGATGGCCCCCGCGTTTGTGCAGGCGGCCGCTCAACTTGAGCCGGAAATGCGCCTTGCCAAGCTGAACACCGAGGAGGCGCAGGAACTGGGGGCACGCTACAACATCCGCAGCATCCCAACGCTCGCGCTGTTCAGAAGCGGGCGTGAAATTGCGCGGCAAGCCGGTGCGATGGATGCCGGCGGCATCGTGAAGTGGGCGCGCAGCAATAAATAGCACCTGCGATGTTCGCCTCAAAATTTGATGCGGCACGAATTGAGTTAACTTACCCCCGACAAAGCCGGGGGCTTATTGGGTGAGACCCTCAAAACCGGGAGCCGCCCAAGGCGGTCGCAATCCAACTCCTTCCCCCATGCAGGGGGAAGGCTGGGATGGGGGTAGAAATTTTGATTGCGCTCGTGCCAAGTTTCTACCCCCTCCCTAACCCTCCCCCTGCATGGGGGAGGGGATGACGTAGCTGAATTTTTTGTTGCTCTTGATTGTTTTTTTATCGACCGTCGAAAAGTCAAACCTTATTGAGTCCCCCGGCAAAGCCGGGGGTTTACCTCACCGAATTATTCCATTTTCGATTCAAACCCGGCTTGTTCACTGGAGCCAAACCAACTCCTTCACCCTTGCAGGGGGAGGGGATATTGCGGCTAATGGACAATCCGGGTTTAGATTAGAGCTGAATAAAAAGGGCAGCCACACGGCTGCCCTTCTTCACATCGAACAGCTTTACTGCCCTATCGCGCAGCCGTTCGGACCCAGAATGTTCTTGTTGCCGGGCCCAAGATCAACCTTCGAATCAGCCCCCATAAATCCCGGGGGGGCGGGCAGTCTAACCAGCACGTTTGCGCTGGCGAAACCGGTTTCACCGGCCACGAGATTCAGCGACTGGTCAGCCTGAGCCACAATCACCTCGCCGTCATGCACCGTCACATACAGGCCTGGTTCACCCGCATCCGATCCGGGGCCAAACAGTTTTTCCGTATCCACCGGAATACCATCAGGGCGCGGCGTGGCGTTGTCGGTAATGGCTGGCGGAATAGCAATGATCTGCACAGGCTTGCCGGTATCGCGTGCGATGATGGCAGCCTGCTGTATCGCCACAATGAACGAGCCGCCGGGCGCGACCAGCACCACCTCGCCCGCCCAAACGTACACTCCCGCACCATCCAGGGGGTTGTCCTGGGTGGCGCCCAGGTTGCCAACCCCGCTAGCGCAAGGCCCGTTACACCACGCATCGAAACCCGTGCCGCGTATGCCGATGGTGGCATTGGACACCTTGAACTGGTAATTATCATGATTCGTGCGGCCGATCCAGCCGGTGACCACGCGCACGCCTCCCTTGAGCAGTTTCAGCGCGGCATTCTCTTGCGCAGCCGCCTTGTCATATTTGAATTTTTCGACATGGAACACGGTGCTTTCCTGCAAACTCACCCTGCTTTCATCGCGGAAAGCCACCACCGCGTATGAATTTTTGTCAGTCATCAACGTGTCGCCCTCATACACTGGCGCGCCCAGAGTCAGCTTGCGCACCTTTCCGCTTTCCTTTTTGGCTGACATCCCGCCCTGCACCAGCATTACCCGGCCAACCGCCTGCGGCTGGGTTTCCTGCGGTTTTGCTGCCTGTTTTGCAGTCGCTTCCTCATCGTCTTTGCAATCCTGGGTGACACACAGGCGCGACGAAAAGTCGGTGCCGCGTATCCCGATGGTCGCGGATGCCGCGCGGACTTTGAACGCATCGGCATTGCCACGCTTGCCGATCAAACCCGTCACGTTGCGGAAACCGCCCTTGAGCAGCCGGAATATCGCGTTGTCGTCTTGCGGCGCCTCATTGCTGAACTGAAATGCTTCGATACGCAAATTTGAATTGGGGCGCAGCGTCATTTTTGCGCCATCGTTCATCAGCACCTGGGCATAACTGTCTTTGGCGGTGATGAGCATATCTCCAGCCTGCACCTCGGCTTTCGGCCCCAGCACCTTGACCGTGCCGTCTGTACGCTGGGCAACCAGCGCGCCGCTCATATAGCCGATTTTGCCCACCACTTCCGCGGCTTGCGCCACGGTTGCGATCATCAGTAATATTGCTGTGACCAGAAATTTGATTTTCATTTCACACCTCATCAGAAGGTGGCATTCAAGGATGCATGCCAACGCCAGTCGCCCACGCTCTGCAATGGGTCAGTGCCGGCATTTGTGATCTGCGCACGGTCCAACCGCATCGAAAACTGCTCGGTATAGCTGACGCGCAAACCAAGTCCGGCTCCGGCAATAGTAGTCTTGACACCATTGGCAGGTTTCGTTTGGCCAGCGTCATAGAAAAGCAGGGCGCGAGCCCTGAGATCGCCCTTGCCAAAATCGGGCGTATAACCTTCCAGGTTCAAGCGCGTTCCCACCTCACCGCCTTCACTGCCTTCGGAAAAACCGCGCACCGCATCGGCTCCGCCCAAACGTAATTGCTCGCCCTGTATCAGTACATCCCCGCTCCACTGCCCGTTCAGGGCTGCGCGGTATTGCCACTCGTCCCCAATCTGTTGCGTATAGTTCATGCCATAACGCAACACTTTATAGGCTGGTTTTGGCTGGGTAGCGTTAATCTGGTCATAGGCGGCAAAATCAGCCTCCCGACCCTTACTCATTTTCGGCAGGTTGGCGGAATATGACACATTCAAATTCAGGTCGCTTCTGGCAAACTTGCCCAGCGCGGTATAAGCGAGACTCAATGGCAACACCACGATTTCGTTGTACAACACGGTCGGCGGCGTAGTGGTCATTTCGAGACGGCGGAATTTGCGCCAGTCCAGTCCAAATGCCAGACGCGGGTCGAATACACCCGCGCGCTCCAGAGCATAGCTGTAGCGGGCGCTGAACAACAGACCGCCGCCCTGAAAATTGTTGAGACCACCCACCAGGGCATTCACGTTGGAATAACCGCCAAAGAATTCGAGGCTGCTGCCATACTGGTAAAGCGGGATCTTGTAGCTGCCACCCAGCACCCGGGTCCGATCGGGATGTTGCGGCGACGTCAGGTATTGAACGCTGGCAACGTGATCCGCATCGAAAGCGTTGGCATTGCGATAGGAAAAGCCAAGCCGCGTACGCCCGGTTTCTGCCGAGCCGGTATTATCGAGTGATACGCCCCAACTGGCAGGTTTGCTGTCGGTGACAATCACATTCGCATCCACCTCGTCCTCTTTCTCGCCCGCCTTCAGCACCACGTTCAACTGCCTTGCCGGATTTTCATTGGCGAGCTTCAACTCCTTTGCAATCTGCCTGGAACGCGGCACCCCGCCGCTGCGCAATGAGGGTAGCGCGTTCAGCACATTGGCCTCGGTAACGTAGCGATTATCTTTCACCCCCACTTTGGCGAAGCGGCTTTCCACCGCGCGAAAACGCACCGTGCCTTTCTCCAGTTCCTGTTCCGGCAACAGCACATTCACAGCCGAGTAGCCGCGCCTGGCATACGCTTCTTCCACCGCCTCCAGCGCGCGCTGAACATCGGAAAAGTCCTTGTCCTTGCCCACAAAGGGCGAGACCGCCGCATCGACTTCCGCCTGGCTCAGCAAAGACGCTCCCTCCAGCACATAGCGATCAATCGCAAAGCGCAGCACAACCGGCTCCGCTTCGGATGTTGCAGTTGGCCCCGTTGCAGTTGGCCCCGTTGCAGAAACCGCGTCCTCTGCCAGCACAAATGACGGTGTGCTGAACAAAATTCCCGACAGAGACATGAAGAACAACTTGTATTTCATGGGACACCCAGTCTTTATAAAATCAATATTCCAGTTACCGCCGGCCCTTGACGCTTATTTATTCACCCAGACTGTCGTTGCGAGCCACTCGTGGCAATCCAGTGTTTTTATATGAAATGAATTCTGGATTGCCACGTCCCTACGCTCCTCGCAATGACGTTTCCTGATCGTTCCCTCGCCGAGCAAGTGAACAATTCGCACCTGTGGCGCTGACAACTGCCGCAATCAGGCTCCCGGACATACCGGCAACGGTTGCGCGGCGGTATCCCCGCTCGCCGGTGTCTCGGGAGTAGCCACCTCCTCCTCGGCTTTCCGCTTCTCTTCCTCATCGGATGAACTCGTGCTTTGCGCGCTTCCTGTGTCCGGTGTGCCCAGCAGCAGGATCGCGTTGGCGATTTCGTCTACCACGGTGGGCGCCAGAACGGTGAAACTGGCCGGGAAGTAGTTCATCGTGTAGTTGCTGCTGGCCAGCGCCAGTGAGCCCAGGTTGATCTGGTAGTTGCCCACCGCCTCCCCGGCATCGCGAGCCAGCGAGCCTGCGTTCAGGGTCGCTGCTGCTGTGTCGCCAAGCTTCAATCCCGATACCATGTAAGTCAGCAGTGGATCGGGTGTGCTGATTATCTTGTTCGTGGGAAACGCATAGACCGATAGCGGAGCCGGAGTAATCGTGAAGATATTACCCGCGAAGGTGATGGTGTAGTTGGTTGCTGTCAGCGTGCCCTGACTGATGGCATAAGGACTCGCCGCAACGTTCTCTCCCGCGGCACGAGACAGCGCCCCGGTAAAGGCGGTGGCGTTGGTGTCCCAAGTGGCCAACCCCATTCCGCCCACGGCGTAGGTCAAAGCCGGGTCAGCATCGCCGTACACCCTGCTGATCGCATTTGCCGTAACGTCGATGGGGCGCGCGGTGATGCTAAATGCCGTGCTGTTGCCTGCAGCCTGTGTAAAGACATAGTTGCCATTGTTCGCTGTCAACCCGGACCCAGTGATGGAGTAGCTACCGACGTTGCTGGTATTCACAGCGTTAGTGATGAAACTCGCACTACCGGTAGTAGCCGTAGCGAGTGACTGACCCAACACAAAACCCGTCACGCTACCGCTGAATGCGGGATCAGTTGCACCATACTGCCGACCCGCCGCATTCGCTGTGTAGGTCAACGTGGCAGGATTTACCGTCAGCACACCATCCGCATAGGTGATGGTGTAGTTGCTGGTACTGCCCACGCTGAACACTTCAGAACCGGGAGTGACGGCGATCGCATAAGCCCCGGCATTGGCCGTATTCACCGTGCCCGCACTGGTCAGGGTCACACTGCTGATAGCGTCGCTGCCCACCAATCCGACAGGGGTGAATTCAGTGCCGAGGAAGTTCAGCGTACTACCATAAGTCTTGCTCGCATCATTCGCCGTGATGCTCATTAAAGTGACCCCGGCAGGGGTGATCGTCAACATACCGCCAGCGGTATAGCTGATGTCGTAACCCTGTTGACCTGACCAGAACATTTCGTAAGAACCGGCGTTGGTCACCGGCGCACCAAACGGTGTGGACTCATTCAATAAACCAGTTGCTAAAGGATCGGAATAAGTGATGGTACCCAACGCGGGTGAATTCCAGGCTACACCATCGTAGGTCTTCGTGAAATTGCCGCTTATCCCGCTGGCCGTTACCGTCACCGGCTTGAGGAAGGATTTCAGCAGCGGCGCGGAGTGGCCGTTGTAGCTGCGCCAGACGGTAGTGAAATCCCAACCCGTGAAACTGGCTTGCTGCTGCATCTCGGCAGTGGTTAGCCCGACCACGTTGGTGAGCGTGCCGACAACATTGCCAACAGCACTGGATTGCTGGGTCGTGGTTGTATTCCAATAGCTGTTGGAAATGGTTCCATCGTTATTGCCTGCAATACCACCCGCATAAATCCCGCTGACCAGACCGCTACTCGTGTACGAACCATCAATGGTGGCAGCCCCACCAAGACCGCCAGGCAAGGTGCCCGTGCCTCCAGCGGGTCCGTTGATATTGCTGCCCGCCAAGCCTCCGCCCAGGCCTCCAGTGTTTGTGACCGTACCACCCGTCACATAGCTGTTGCTGATGGTCGCCGTACCGCCCGTACCGCCCAAAGTTCCTGTTCCGCCCGAGCCGCCGTAGTTCACCCCCGCCAACCCGCCGGCATTGGCATTACCACTGACTGTGACGCCGCTCACGTAACTGTTGCTGACGCTTGCATTCGTGCCGGCCACACTATTGTTATTCCCGCCTGCCCCACCGCGATTCGAACCGACCAGGCCGCCGCCTTCGGAATTAAAACCCGTCACTGACCCGCCACTCACGTAAGCGTTGTAGATCGTGCCGGAGTTCCAGCCGACCAGGCCGCCGACGTAGTCAAGCGTACCGGCTATGGTTACATTATTCAGTCCAACGTTGCTTACATTACCCCCTGCGCCAATCATTCCGAACAAGCCGACATAACTTGTGCCTGAAATTGAAAGATTGCTGATGGTGTTGCCCTGACCGTCAAACAGTCCGGCGAAGGGAGTACCCGAGTCACCCACCGGCACGAAACCTTTGGCGGAATCCCACATCCCTCCCGCCGCCAAAGCAGGGGCGAGGTCGATGTTGTTCGCCAGCGTGTAACTTGCAGCGAGCGCAGTCACGTCCATGCCCATCAACTGCAACTGGTGTGCATTGGTGATGTTGGTGTTCCATTCGCTGCGCAGGAAGGGGCGGGTGTTGGTGTCGCTCATCCACCAAGTGTTGGTGAAATCGAAGCCGATGAAGCTGGTCTGGGTCATCATCTGCGCGGTGGTCAGCACAGTAGTACCGATGTTGCTGGGTAAACCAGCAGCGCCAGAATCATAGCCAATGCCGAACAACACCCCGGCGCCCACGGTCGTCGTATCCCAGAAGCTGTTGGTGACGCTGCCGTAATTTGCACCCACCACGCCGCCGGCGGAACCGCCACTCAAACTGCCATTGCTGGCGTAGCTGTTGGTGATACTTGCGCCGCCGCTGTTCATGCCGACCAGACCGCCGGCGTTCGCCGTCGGCCCGGAGGTTAGAGTGGCAAGCACGCTGCCGCCGTTGACGTAACTGTTGCTGATGCTGCCGCTGCTATAACCCGCCAGCCCGCCAACCAGACCGCTGCCGGTCACGCTGCCGCCGCTGACGTAGCTGTTGCTGATGCTGACGGAGTTCTGCCCTACCAGTCCGCCAACATTGAGCCCGCCTGAAACCGTCGTGTTAACTACAGAACTGCCATCTATCAGGCTGTTTATAGAAAGGACGCTGCTGTAAAAGCCCACCAAACCGCCAACATCGCCGGAGCCACTTACTGTGCTGCCGCTAACATAGCTGTTGCTGATGGTGCTGTTGCTGCTGTAACCCACCAACCCGCCGACACCGTTGCTGCCAGTCACCATTGCGCCATTATTGACGAAGCTATTGCTGATGCTGGCAGCGCCGCCCTCGCCGCCATCGTTACTGCCTACCAGACCGCCAACATCCGAAGTCCCTGTAACACTGCCGCCGCTGACATGGCTGTTGCTGACGCCGCCGCTGCTCAAACCCACCAGCCCGCCGAAACGGCTGCTGATGCCGATGCCTGTCACCGTGCCGTTGCTGACGTAACTATTGCTGATGATGCCGCCAACATAGCTGCCGGAGCCAGTGGAGCTGCCCTGATTAAGGCCCACCAAGCCGCCGACATTGCTGCTGCCGCCACTCATCGTGCCGCCAAAGGCGTTGCTGTTGATGATGCTACCCTCGTTCCAGCCTGCCACTGCGCCGAAATTCGACTTGCCCGTCACAGCGGCATTCAGCAGCGCCACGTTGCTTACTGTGCTACCCAATGCGATGTGACCGAACAGACCCAGATTATCGTTAAACGACTGGCTGACGTTCAGGTTGGAGACGGTGAAGTTAGCTCCGTCGAAATCCGCCGTCAGATAGGGAATATACAGGCCGGAAGTCAGCGTTATATTGGCTGCCAGGCTGAAGGTATAAGCGGCATTGTCGGCAAAGCCCAGCATGTCTTTCATGCCCTGCACACCGGTGATGGTGTAGTTGCCGCCGATGAGTTCGAGCGACTGACCAGGCCCGCTGTAGTTGGCGATGTCGAGCACCAATCCGCCGGTTGCGATGATTCCGGTACCATACCAGTCAAGATATTGGGTATTGTAGAGGCCGCCCAGGGTGACATGATTGCCGTCTTGTATGGAGACAACATCAATGTTGTAGTGCGAGTTAGCAAGCGAGCCGTTGTTCATGCCCAGCAGCCCGCCAACATTGCTTGATCCCCACACGTATCCGCTGCTGACATAGCTGTTGCTGATGCTGCCGTTGCTGACACCCGCCAGCCCGCCGACATTGTTGTTGCCGGTCACACTACCGCTGGCGTAGCTGTCGCTGATGGTGTCGCTGTTATTACCTACCAGCCCGCCAACATTCCAAGTGCCGTTCACGTTGCCGTTGTTAACGTAGCTGTTGCTGATAATGCCGGTGTTCCAGCCTGCCAGCCCCCCGACACTCGTAGCACCCGTCACGTTGCCGTTGCTGACGTAGCTGTTGCTGATATTTCCATCGTTCCAGCCCACCAAGCCGCCAACAGAATCGCCGCTTACACCGCCTGTTACGGTACTGTTATTAACATGGCTGTTGTTGCTGATGGCGCCGAAGTTGATGCCCGCCAGCCCGCCAACCCACCTCCAGGCGCTAGTCACGCTGCCGTTATCGACGTAGCTGTTGCTGATACTGCCGCCCCAATCATTCTTGCCCACCAAGCCGCCAACGGCGGTGCTGCCGCCCGATACAATAACGCTGCTGGCATAGCTGTTGCTGATGCCGCCGCCGCTATAGCCCGCCAAGCTGCCAACATGCGAGGAACCTGTCACACTGCCGCCCACCAGCCCGACGTTGCTCACCAACGCACCCGTATCCAGATAGCCGAACAGGCCAACATAATTGGTCGCGGACCGATTGATGGTGAGATCGCTGATGGTGTGACCCTGACCATCGAGCTTGCCGGAAAACCCGTATGGTGGCGCAAAAGGATCGCCAATCGGCAAGAAACCCGAGCTGCCCCACATCCCTACCCCGGTGCCTGTTTCCGCCATGTCGATATTCGCGCCCAGCGTGTAGCTCGCGCCCAGACCCATCGCCATCAATTGCAGCTGGTGGGAATTGGTGATGGTGGTGCTGTATTCGCTTTGCAGGAAGGGGCGGGTGTTGGTGTTGGACATCCACCAGGTGGTGCCGAAGTCGAAGCCGCTATAAGCACTAGCCGAGTAGGCATTAACAGTCGCTGTGCTGCTGCGAACCGCAGCAACTCCAGTAACGGAACCGCTATTGGCGCCAACAGGAATCGCCGCACCGGTGGTATCGCTGTCCCAGAAGCTGTTGCTGACGCTGCCGTTATTCGAACCCACCAGCCCGCCAACCGGACCACCGACCGATACGCCTACGCTGGTCAAACTGCCGCTGCTGGCATAGCTGGTGCTGATGCTTCCGCTGTTGTACCCCGCCAGTCCACCGACCGCTCCACTGGACAGGCTGGCCACAGTTCCGCCATTGACGTAGCTGTTACTGATGGTGCCCGCGTTATTCCCCACCAGACCACCGACGCTTGCGCTCCAGGTTGCAGCATTCACCACGCTGACGTTACTGACATAACTTTTGTCGATCATGCCAGCGCCTGTATTTGCGCCGACCAATCCGCCGACGGCGCTATATTCGCCGTGCACACTGCCAGCGCTGACGTAGCTGTTGCTGACCGTGCCGGAGTTGCCCCCCACCAAGCCGCCGACGCTGGAATAAGCCCCCGTCACATTCACGAAACCGTTGCTGACATAGCTGTTGGTGATGGTGCCGGCATTATTGCCCACCAGCCCGCCGACAGAGCTGCCAGCCGCGACCACACTACTATTTATCAGGCCCACATTGCCCACTATGCCGCTGACACCAACCACCCCGAACAGACCGGCGTCGCCACCAGCACTATTGATGCTGAGGTTGCTGATGGTGTGACCCTGACCATCGAGCTTGCCGGAAAACCCGTATGGTGGCGCAAAAGGATCGCCAATCGGCAAGAAGCCCGCGCTGCTCCACATGCCGATGCCCAACGCGGTCTCCGCAGCATCGATGTTCGCGCCCAAGGTGTAGCTAGCGCCAAGGGTGGTTGCATCCATCGCCATTAACTGCAACTGATGAGCGTTGGTGATGTTGGTGCTGTATTCGCTGCGCAGGAAGGGGCGAGTGTTGGCGTTGGACATCCACCAGGTGTTGGTGAAATCCCAGCCGGTGTAATTCGCTTGGATCATTGCGGCAGAGGTGAGCGTAAAACCTGTACCACCCGCGCTGGTCGCTTGACCGGAAGTGGCAATATCCCAGAAGCTGTTGGTGATGGCGCCGGAACCGGCATTGATACCGGCAAACCCGCCAACGTTGGTTGTGCCCGTTACAGCCCCGATACTGTAGCTATTTGAAATCGAGCCATTACCACCACTTTGCATTCCTCCGGCAAAACCGCCGACGCTACTCGAACCCACAACCGAACCGGTGCTGTAGCTGTTACTGATAGTGCTCCACGTCGCATCGCCAACAAACCCGCCCACGCTTTGAGCAACTCCGGTGGCATTCACATTGCTCGCAGAATAGCTGCTGGAAATCGTACTAAACCCTGAACTACCGGCCAGGCCACCTACGCTGCTTTGTCCGCTTACCGTTCCCGTGCTGTAAACATCGGTTATGGTGGCATTCACGATACCTACCAGCCCGCCGACCCAATATCTCCCTGTCACATTTCCCGATGCATAGCTGTTAGTGATGCCGCCATTTGCATTGCCCACCAGCGCACCGACTCTGTCATAGCCGGTCACACTCGCAAGATCCAGTCCAACATTGCTGATCGCACTTCCGGCACCCGTCACCCCAAACAGCCCGATGTCAATTGTTGCCGGGCGATTGATGGTGAGATTGCTGATGGTGTGACCCAGCCCGTCGAACGTGCCGGTGAAATTGGTGGTTGCATTCCCGATCGGCACGAAGCCTGAACTGCTCCACATTCCCCCAGCAGCCAAAGCGGGGGCAAGGTCGATGTCATTCTTCAGTGTGTATGTCGCGGCCAATGTGGTGGCATCCATACCGGCCAACTGCAACTGGTGCGCGTTGGTGATGTTGGTGCTCCATTCGCTGCGCAGGAAGGGGCGGGTGTTGCCATCGATCATCCACCATGTGTTGGTGAAGTCGAATCCGGTGTAGCTGGCTTGAGTCATCATCTGCGTGGTGGTCAGCCCGGTACCGCCAGCACTGGTTGCCTGGCCGGATGTTGTGATGTCCCAGTAGCTGTCTGTGATAGTGCCGCTGTTTGTACCTACCAGCCCGCCGACATTCACGCTGCCAGTCACCTTGCCAGTGCTGTAGGAGTTGGTAATCGTGGCGGTCAAACCGTTATATCCCACCAGTCCGCCGACTTTCGACGAGCCCATCACGCTGCCGCCGCTGACATAGCTGTTGCTGATGCTGCCAAAGTTATAGCCGACCAGGCCGCCGACACTACTGTTGCCGAGCACTGCAGCGCCGCTAACGTAACTGCTGCCGATGGTACCGCTGCTATAACCCGCCAGCGCACCCACATCGGAACTGCCCGTCACGCTGGAATTCACCAGTCCCACATTCATTATCGAACTGCCAACAGCATATCCAAACAGGCCTACATAGCTGGTGGTTGGCCGGTTGATAACAAGATTGCTGATGGTGTAACCGAGACCGTCAAACTGACCAGTGAAACTCGTTGTTACATTCCCCACCGGCACGAAGCCCGCGCCGGCATTCCAGTTCACCGTGCCCGCAGCATTGATGCCGTTGGCCAACTCGTATGAATTTCCAAGCATCCCCGCACTGCCCATACCCTGCACGCCATAGATGTCGGCCAGTTGATATGGGGTAATGGTGCCATCGCCGCTCAGGGCGCGAATGAATGTGCCGCCGGTGATGCGGAAGTCGTTGACGGTGAAGCCGGGCAGCGTGGCGGATATCTGATTCCAGGTGCCGCCGCTCAGCGTGAAAATGCCCGCACTGACCTCGCCATTGATATTCAAGTTGCCGCCCGTTGCGGACAGATTGAGCGCACCCGTACCGGTATTGATCGCGCTACCCACATTCAAGGTGATATTGCCAACCGTCGTGCCGGTGAAGTTGCTGTTATTGGTTGTCACGCCGGTCGTGGTGGTGGTTGCGGTTCCATCAAAGCTGGTCACTGAGCCGATAATGAACCCGTTGTTATCCTTGTAAGCCACGTTGCCGGTCACGTTTGCTGCCAGCGTACCGACGTTGTTGTTGGTGCCGCCAAGATTGAATGTGCCTGTTCCGAGCAGGCGCAGCGAACCGGCGGTGATCGAGCTACCATTGTCGTTGAATGGGCCTCCGGCAAGTATCAGCGTCAGCGTATTGCTCCCCGCATTAATCGAGGATGCCGAAGTAATATTAATCGGTCCGGAATTATTGGCCTTTATCAGAATATCTCCACTAGACGCCCCCCCAATAGTGGAGGTGCCAATAGTGCCCGAACCGCCTAACCCCTCCCCTATTATGCGAATCTCGCCGCCACTCGAAAGCACGCTGCCGTCTTGTATCACCACTCCGCCATCCGGATTGGTCACATTAATTCCGTTAAGCGTAATCGCACCGCCACCGGCCGCCGTCGTTTGAACGGTACCGCCGAAAATCCCCACGCCCCAGCCGGTGTCAAGACCTGTTGAGGTGCCATTCAAGGTCAGCGTTCCGATACCGATCGTTTCGATGATCGTGCCCGCCTCAACAGTGATACCTTGTGCGCGACAGAATCCTGCCCCCGCATCATTCAGGCCGGTCACCGTTACCGTACCGGTTTGCGTCGAAAGTCGTGTGCCAGCGCCAAGAAAATCGACGCCAGCCGTGACATCTGTACCCGCAGTGGATGCACTGAGAACGTGAGCCAAACCGTCGATGGACACTACACCGTTGCTGGAGAGCAGACCACCCGCAAACGTGATGCCATCAGCGAGATGATTGCTACCGCTGTTTAATGCCCTACCCTCGCCGCGCATGGTCACATTGCCCGCGCCAGCGGTGATATCCCCCAACACATAGATGCCGCTGTTGAAAGTTTTGCCGCCGGTGATTGTGCCGTTGCCGATGGCGTAACCCATTGGCGGCATGCCGCCCAGCGTGATGTTGCCGCCGTTGCTGATGATCGAAGAGCCGGTATCCAGATAGATGCCGCCGCCACCGGCTCCATCGCTATCGGAGGTCAATACGACATTGAGCGCGAAACCTATAGAGGAGATGGAGTTGCCAGCGCTGACAAGAATGTTGTTATGCGCTTGCAAGGTCAGTGATGTCAGGCCACCCGTCGCTACCTTGGTGACGTTGTCGTTGATGAGGATATCGCCTGCGCCACCCCCAGTAACCAGAGTCTGTATGGTCACGTTGCCTGCATCCAAAGCCAATCCCAACGCCGTACCTGACATCCAGCTACTGCCATTTAGGGGATCGGTAGCAGAGATGGTGTAGTCGGTCGGGTCGATCAACCATGTACCGTACTTGCCGTTCAGCGCAGCTGTGGTGACCCGCGCCGTGTCCGCCACTTGCACGTGCGCCGCCGAAGTGTCGACAAAACCACCGTCGCCGCTGACCGGGGCGGATGCATCCAGTGTGCCGGTGACACTGACAGTACCGGTCTGCATGTCGGACAGCATTTTGATCTCGCCACCGCCATTGCCGCTGGCACTGACCGTGCCGCCCGCTTCGGTACGTTGGGTGGAGCGGAACACGATCTTGCCGCCCTGCATCGTCGCGCTGTCGGCGCTGACGGCGCCTGAATTTTTGACAACGGTACCGAACAGGCCGAGGCTGCCGGATGAGGCGATCAGCTGGCCGACGTTGGTGGCATCACCCGCCGGGGCGGTGATGTTGACGATGAGGTTGGGGGAGTTGGTGTTGACCAGGTCTACGCTGTGTCCGGCGGCCAGCAGGATTTCGCCGTTCGGGGCGGTGATGACGCCGGTGTTCTCGACATCGGGGGCGATCAGGTAGATCTGCCCGCCATCCAGTCCATCCCCTTGGGCAGCGATGTTGCCGGCGTTGCTGATCTTCTGTGCGCCGGGGACTTCGGTGAAGCTGTAGCGTCCGGCGAGGAAGTCGGCGTTGCTGAGGTTGAGCGTGGAGGCGACCAGTCCGGCCACGTCTACCGTGGAGCCTTGCCCGAATACGATGCCGTTGGGGTTGATCAGGAACACGCGCCCGTTGGATTGCAGCGTGCCGAGGATGCTGCTGGGATTGTTGCTGACAACGCGGTTGAGTACGGCGGATGAAGCACTTTGCTGGGCGAAGCGGGTGATCTCGTTCGCGCCTATCGAAAAGCCTTGCCAGTGGATGATGGCGCCGGGGGTGTTGGTGACGGTGAGGGTGCTGCCGGTGGTGGCGAAGCTGGCCTGGCCGCTGACCACGGTTGCGTCGGTCGGGTTGGCTTGCACGGTCTGCACGGTGAAAGCTAGCAGCACAGCGGCGTACACCGGTTTGAGGTGAAACTGCGGTTGAGTGTGCAGTTGCTCGTTAGTGTTTTTTTTCCGCATGGCACTTACTCCCTTGCCAGACAATTTCAACGATTCTGGTTTTTATAATGTTCCTTTTCGGGAGAAAATACAATAGAAAAAATACCTGATGAGTTCTGTTTGGCTGGCTATTTTGATTAAGCACTTCGGCTTCTATTTGGCATATGCACCATAAACTGGCAGCATGTCGGCCATGCCGGTATTCGAACCACACACGGAAGGCCGAGATTGACCCGAGCACACCATGCCAAACACACCTAAACACGGCCAGTTCAGTTTTGTGCCGGCCAGCCAGCCTGCAGCGCAACAGCTTTCCACGGACCAGGCCATGGCACTGGCGACACAACTCCAGTCGCAAGGCCGCTTGCAGGAGTCGGAGCAACTGTTGCAACAGATACTCCAACGCCAGCCCGGCCATGCGTTCGCCCTGCATCTGCTGGGAGTGATCGCGCACCAATGCGGAAAGCAGCCTGTTGCCGCCGAGCTGATCCAGCGTGCCATCGCGGTGAGGGGCGAAGTTGCGCTGTTCCATGCCAATCTGAGCGAGATCAGCCGCCAGTTGAAACGGCTGGACAGGGCCATCGCGCATGGCGAGCGCGCCGTTGCGCTGGAGCCGCGCATGGCGATGGCACACAGCAATCTCGGCATCGCTTACTTCGACAACAGGGAATATGACAAGGCCGAAGCCTGCCAGCAACGCGCACTGGCGATCGACCCGATTTTCGCGCCTGCGCTGAACAATCTGGGCAGCGTCTGGCGCGAGCGCGGAGACAAGAAGACCGCTCTGGCCTGGTATGGCAAAGCGGCGGCGGCCAATCCGAACTATCTCGAACCGCTGAACAATCTCGGGGCGTTGCTGCTAGAGGAAGACCGCATCCCGGAGGCCATCGAGGCGCTGGAAAAGGCGTTGCGCCTCAATCCCGACTACGCCGAAGCTATCTGCAACATGGGCGGCATCCATCTGGCCCAGGAAGAGAACGATGCCGCACTGATCAAATTCAAACGTGCTCTGGAATTGCGTCCGGTCTATATCGAAGCGCAGATGGGATTGTCCAAAACGCTGCAAGCGCTGGAGCAACTTGAGGAAGCCGAGACGGCAGCTCAGCGCGCGATCCAGATCGACGGCAAAAACCCGAAGGCGCACGCCCTGCTGGGCGGCATCTATGCGGAAACCTCGCGCCCGGAACTGGCCGAGGCCGAGTTCAACCTCGCGCTGGAGATCGATCCGCAGAGCGATGAAGGTCTGCTCGGTCTTGGGCATCTGTGTGTCGAGAATGGCGAACTGGAGCGTGCCGAAGAATTGTTCCGGCGTGCATTGACGCTCAAGCCGGACAACGTATCCGCGCGCATCCATCTCATTCAGGCGCACAACGTGACGGCAGGCGACGAGAACTTTGCCGCCTTGCTCGAAGAGGAAAAGGAGTCTGCAAGGCATTCCGACAACCGCAGGATGTCGCTGCATTTCGCGCTGGGGAAGTGTTACGACGACACCGGGGATTACGATGGTGCATTCCCGCATTTCCTTGCCGGATGCAAACTGAAACGCGCCAAATTGAGCTATGACCCGGATGCAGCGGCACGACAGTTCGCCGAATTGAAAGAGATTTTCAGCAAGGAAACCATAGACCGGTTGCGCGGCGGTGGAGAATCTTCCGCCCTGCCGGTCTTCGTGCTCGGCATGCCGCGCTCCGGCACGACATTGACCGAGCAGATCATCGCCAGCCATCCCGACGTGTACGGCGCGGGGGAACTGCCGGATCTGCTGCGCATCGCGCACCGCAAGACCGGCCCGACTGCGACGACCTTTCCGGACAACCTGCGCTATCTCGATCAAGCCATCCTCGGCGCATGGGGTGCCGAATACGTCGCCAGCCTGAAGCAGCGCGCGCCGCGCGCGAAGCGCATCACCGACAAGATGCCGGCGAATTTCTTCGCGGTGCCGCTGATCCATCTGCTGCTGCCGAACGCAAAGATCATCCACGTCAACCGCAACCCGGTGGACACCTGCCTGTCGTGCTTCACGCGCCTGTTCAACCGCAAGCAGGAACACACTTACGACCTGGCCGAGCTGGGACGCTACTACGCCGACTACGCGCGCCTGATGGATCATTGGCGCAGGGTATTGCCCGGTGATGCTTTCCTCGACATCAACTACGAGGGCATCGTGGCCGATCAGGAAGGGCAGGCGCGCCGCATGCTCGATTACTGCGCCCTCCCATGGAATCCGGCCTGCCTCGAGTTCCACAAGACCAAACGGCAAGTCCGCACGGCCAGCGTGACGCAGGTGCGCCAGCCGATCTACACTACCTCGGTGGAGCGCTGGCGCAAGTATGAAAAATTCCTCGGGCCGTTGCTCGATGAACTGGGCGATCTGGTTCCTGACCGCAAGCGATGACCGATCGAACATACCTCATGACTATTAATTGGACACCAGCACGCCGATGACACTGACCCCCTACAGCATGATAGACGGCATTTCCTGGCCGGTGATCCCCACTCCCCTCGGTGCCGGTCTGATGGCGATGCAATACCAGTTCGAGCAATCCCAGTGGCTGCCCGCAGCGGAACTCGAACGACATCAGCTCGACCAAGCTGCCATAGTGTTACGCCATGCGCTAAATACCGTTCCGTACTATCGCGAAAAATTTGGCGCGTTCACCGTACCCGGCAAACTTGACCGTGATAAGTGGCGCAGCCTGCCCTTGCTGGAAAGAAGCGAGGTTCAGGTGCACTTCGAGCGTCTGAAAAGCACCCATGTTCCACCCAGCCACGGCAATATCAGAGTGTACGGATCATCCGGCTCCACCGGCAGGCCCATCAAGGTTCTGGGCACGGATACGACCCACTTTTTCTGGTTGTGTCTTTCCTTGCGTGACCATGTCTGGCACCAGCGCGATCTGGAGAAAAAACTTGCTGCGATACGCACCAAGGTCACGAGCGGCACGTCTCCGGGCTGGGGAGAATGGAGCGACAGTATCGTCTCCGGGCCCAGTGCCGCACTCAACATCCAGGCCGGTGTGGACGAGCAGCTTGACTGGCTGATTGCGGAGAATCCGGAATACCTGCTCACCCATCCGACGAATCTGCATGCCCTGGTCACCCGTGCCGCCGAGCGCGGCTCGTGCCCGGCCAATCTGCGCGAGACGCGCACTTTCGGCGAGATGCTGCAACCTGGCTTGCGCGAGCTGGTTCGGCAGGTGTGGGGGGTAAAGCTTACCGATATGTATTCGGCGGAAGAAGTCGGTTACATCGCGCTGCAATGCCCGGAGACGGAGCACTACCACATCCAGTCGGAAAATCTGCTCGTAGAGATATTGAATGAACGCGGCGAGCCCTGCCAGCCCGGTGAAGTGGGTGAAGTCGTCGTGACCACACTGCATAATTTTGCGATGCCGCTGATCCGCTACCGGATACTCGATCATGCCGAAGCCGGTCCTCCTTGCCCGTGCGGGAGGAGCTTGCCGGTACTCCGGCGTATCGTCGGCAGGCAGCGCAACATGATGGTGTTACCCGATGGCCGGTCTCACTGGCCCAGCTTCCCCTTCGGAGCCTGGCTCGCGATTGCCCCGATCCGGCAGTTCCAGCTCATCCAGCGCGACCTGCAAACCATCGAGGTCAAGCTTGTCTGTCCCCGTCCGCTGAACGCACAGGAGGAAGCAGGTATCCGGGCCATGCTCACGGAAAAACTCGGCCATCCTTTTCATTTTTTGTTCAGCTATCAGGATAAAATCGAACCCAGCCCTAACGGCAAGTTCGAGGATTTCATTTCGCTCGTAAATGATCGGTGTACCAACAATTGAAACACTCCGCTTCTCATGGCACTTTGTACGGTGGTACGCCGCCCCAGGGCATCTCCACCGATCCGCTCATCATCAATGTCTGTCTTACCGGCAACGTGTCCACCAAAAAAACCAGTCCGCACCTGCCGGTGAGTGTCGAAGCAATCATTGAAGATGCCGCTGCAGCGCTGGAAGCCGGGGCCAGCATGTTGCATATCCATGCTCGCGCTGCCGATGGCAGCCCTGCCTGGCAACCGGAAATTTACGGGCGCATTTTTGAGGGCATACGGCGTCACTATCCCGAAGCTATCCTGGTGGCATCTACCAGCGGCCGATTGCATGGCACTTTGGAAAAACGCACAGCGACCTTTGATCTGGACGGCAGTGCCAAGCCCGACATGGCATCGCTCACTTTGGGATCGCTCAATTTTCCCACCCAGGCATCGATAAATGCACCGGACACCATACAGGCACTCTGTACGCGTATGCGGGAACGCGGGATAACACCCGAACTCGAGGTCTTCGATCTCGGCATGCTCAATTATGGATTTTACTTGCAGCGCAAGGGCTTTCTTCCCCAGACCTGTTACCTCAATCTGCTGCTCGGCTCGCTCGGCGCCGTACCGGGGCGCGTATTTGATCTGGCCAACCTGGTGCGCGAGATCCCGCGCGATTGGGTTTGGGCAGCGGCTGGCATCGGCTGTTACCAGCTGGCCATGAACACCGCTGCACTACTGATGGGTGGGCATGTGCGGGTGGGGCTCGAGGACAATCACTATTACAATTATGCCAAGCGCGAAGCGGCGACGAACCGGAGTCTTGTCGAGCGTGTCGTGCGTCTGGCCCGGGAATTCGACCGCCCCATTTCCTCCTGCCGCGAGACACGAGCCAAACTGCTGCTCGGCGATCCGGGAAACTGGAATGCCACCCAGGTTCACATCCGGAAAATGCGCTTTGAAGATACGGCGCCGGCAATGGCGTTGCTCGCCCAATGGAACATGGCACCGATGCCGGCAAGCATCTCCATTCCGCAACCCGAACGCGATCATCTGGAATTGGACAATACCTTCGTCGCCATACTGCGGGGCAAGCTGGTTGGTGTGGCAAGCTGGCTGCGAATCGACGTATCGCGCGCTGAAACCGCCAGCCTGGCAGTGGATCGGGAGTTCATCGGTTGCGGTGTCGGCCAAAAACTGCAGGAGGCACGGATCGCTGAAATGCGAAGCAAAGGCATCGTTCAAGTGCGCACGGAGGCGGACAGGCCTGATGTCATCCGCTGGTACATGGACAAGTTTGGTTATCGCATCGTCGGCAGCAATCAAAAGAAACACGCCTTCGGCTTGGCAGAACAGGCATGCTGGACCGTACTCGAACTACAGCTCAACATGAATGGGACGATACCTGAAAAAAATTGAGCGGTATTGCATCGCGAATTAAAGATACCGGGGGCGAGATACTTTTCTGCTCCCATTAAGGAACCTCTGAAATCGAGCTGCTGCGCAGCAAGAAGAAGGTCAAGCAGATAAGGGATTTAGCTTCTTTGTAAATTATTCGAAGCCGACCCCGTTAGCTGCCTTAACGTAAAATTCTGTGACTATCTCAAAAACCATTCAGGAGGAAATCATGAGCATGATCCAGGAATTTAAGGAATTTGCAGTCAAGGGTAATGTGGTTGATATGGCCGTCGGTGTAATTATCGGCGCCGCATTCGGGAAAATCGTTTCTTCTTTGGTAACTGATGTCGTCATGCCTCCTATCGGTGTGCTGGTAGGCGGGGTGGATTTCTCAAAATTAGCCGTTACCCTGCAAGAAGCCTCCGCAACTGCGCCAGCGGTTATGATCAGCTATGGTAAATTCATTCAAACGGTTGTGGACTTTACAATTATCGCTGCGGTTATTTTCATGGTCATCAAAGGCATCAACAAGATGAAGAAGAAAGCCGAAGAAGCCAAAACGGAACCTGCTGCGCCGCCAGCGCAAGAAGTTCTGCTCACGGAAATTCGTGATTTGCTGAAAAAATAATTCAGCGGAAACATATTGCTCGTAAAAACGCTACGCCTCCTGACACTTAATCGAGTCTGGTACGCTGACTGACAGGTAAATTTTAATCACACCGACTCTTTTAGTTTGCGATTTCTCCCGCGCCGATCGAGCAGGTAGAAGGCGAGAACAACAAGGATGATAAGACCAATAATGAGCACGGATACCCAGGGGCCGAAGGCAGCGGCGCGGGTATAGAGGCCGAACAGCAGATAGGCCCAACCTGCAATAGTCATGAAGGTGCCGGCGAGCACGACCAACAGCGTCAGCCAGGCGGGGAAACCCAGCAGGAAACCGATAACGCTGCCCACCACCGGTCCCGTCATCCAGAAGGGAAACCAGACGAAAATAAAGAGCCCGGCGATGCCGTAGCGGCGCACCATATCGTGGTGGCGCTCTGCAGCTGACTGCGTGCGCTCAAGAAAGCGCTTCAGTCTTGGAAACTCCACCAACTTGCGAATGCTTAAAACAAACACGGGATAAAACAACAACACCACCACGGTCTCCACCCACATATTCACCGGTATCACGAGGGCGTGACCATAACCGGAGGCATAGCCTATGGACATGGCCACGACCGTGCCAAAGATTAGGTTGGTGAAGCTCATGGCGCCGATCATTTCCGAGGTTTGTGGCGACCAAAAAGCGACCAGCCCCATGACGATGAGACCGGCGAGTGCGATAGCAATACCAAGCAACAAGATGAGCCCTTCGGTCGTCTTGAACAACTGGTGCCAAACGGGTTTGGGCGGACTCTCAACGGTGGGTGCAAGCTTTGTATCTTCGTCGTTCACGGCAACAGTATAGAGATGCGATTCTGGCAGGGACATGATTATCGCTAAAAACGTAACCGGCGTTTTAAATATTCTCTGGATTTCAATCAAGTCTGATCCTGCTGGGCTTCCGCGGCGCAAACGACTCGCGGCGCAACAGCGGGCTGGCGCTGGGTTACCAAGGTTGTTAAGTAAAGAGGAAGTGCGCTCTCGCCCGCTTCGCTTCATCCACTCAACGATGCTTCCACCAGTCTGCAATGATGCTCCCTACAGCGGGATTGACCATGTAGCCGTATGAGCGATGGCAATTCAGGCCTTCATCGCTGCGGAAGAAGTTGTAGAGTCCATGGCAGTGATCTTCAATAGACTCTACCAAACCCAGTTCCAGCATAGCGCGAAAACTCTCGTTTAAATTTTGATTGAGCGCAGTGACGTCGCCCTCGGCTGCCAGATTTATCCAGCGGCGGATCAGATCAGGATAACTTTTTCCCCCTGGCCCACTCATACCCAGCAAACGCCGATGTATGTAATGCATGCCCATGGGGCTGCCGAGCGTCAGAAAGTCTACTTTGCCTTTCAGCCCTTCCTGATGTGAAAGCTCCCACAATGTATCGTAGGCGATGACGGAACCGAGACTATGCCCGATCAGCAGCACATCTTCTTGATGCTCAAGCATGGGGCGCAGTGTCTGTTTTAACAGATCACGAATCTTGCGGGCGACATCATCGGTATTATCAAAATAGCGGTCGACTTCATGGGCAGTACTGCGCATCTCTTCGGGCAGCAATCGTATCAGCAGTGGGATGTGATCTCCCAGCGCCAGCAGCAAGCGGCTCAGCCATATATTCCAGGATTTTGCATCCTGAATATCCTGCTCAGTGGGGCCATGTTTGTTGATCAGTGCATCGATCCATGGGATATCGCTGGTGCTATCCTTATATGCTTGGTAATAAAGGTAGTTCCAGCCAACAAGATGGAACTGCGGGTAGCTGGCCTGCAGTGTATCGGCCACAGCGCTATCGGCGCGGCGAACTCCTTCAACAAGGGTACGCCAGAGTAATGCACGATGCAGTACTGCCTCAGGCTTGGGGTTCTTTCCCGGTACGTAGATGATCTGCTTTGTTGTCATAGTGAATTTTTTACGATTCAGACCCCTGATAATCCGAGTTGAGTCTGCGGGGATTTTTTAAAATGACACTGTTGGAAGGATGCCTGTCATTGCAGGTTTTGGATCGTGGCGGATTTCGTCAGGATACGCAACAGCGCGTCATCAGCGCAACATTCACATAGGGCACAATAACCAATGACTTGCTGGCGTTGTTTACCCGCTTATTTGTCCGGCACGGTGAAGTATTAAGTCCGTTCGGGCTGAGCTTGTCGAAGCCCCTTCACCTTTCGACAAGCTCAAGGCGAACGGACTTCAAACATAATCTTGCCGGATCAATAGTCAATGGCTATGCAGACCTCTTCGAGATAATTCGGGCGCCTGCGCCAAGAAAGTGGGCCTTACCCGCCTGATGAACAATCCGGGGGAACGCTAGCTTCGGTAACTGGCGTTTATCTTGACGTAATCGTAAGAGAAGTCGCAGGTCCACAGCCGCGCTTCGGCGGCGCCGCGATTCAACGCCACGCGGATGGTGATGTCGCTTTGCTGCATGATGCGCTGGCCGTCTTCCTCGCGGTAGCTGGCGGCGCGGCCGCCGTTTTCGGCGACCAGCACCTCATCCAGATACAGTTTGAGCGCGGCGACATCCAGATCATCTATGCCCGCATAACCTATCGCGGCAAGGATGCGTCCAAGATTTGGATCGGAGGCGAAGAACGCGGTCTTGACCAGCGGCGAGCGCGCGATGGCGTAGCCAATCTGTTTGCATTCGGCCTCGTCAAGTCCGCCCTCGACCTGCACGGTGATGAATTTGGTGGCGCCTTCGCCGTCGCGCACGATGGCTTGCGCCAGATAAATCGCGACTTCGGTGACGGCAGCCTGCAGTTCGGCGAAGCCCGCGCCGCTCGCATCGCGGATTTCCGGCAAGGCGGTCTGGCCGGTGGCGATCAGCATCAGCGCGTCGTTGGTGGAAGTGTCGCCGTCCACGGTGATGCAGTTGAACGAACGGTTGGCGGCTTCGCTGACCATACGTTGCAATAACGGTTGTGAAATCGCGGCATCGGTGGCGATGTAACCGAGCATGGTCGCCATGTTCGGGTGGATCATGCCGGAGCCTTTGGCGATGCCGGTGATGGTGATTTGCGCACCGCCGATCTGCACTTGTCTGGAAATTGCCTTGGCGACGATGTCGGTGGTCATGATCGCCTGTGCCGCGTCATACCAGTTGTCGGCGCGCATATTTGCGACACAGCCGGGCAAGCCGGCGGCAATCCTGGCTACCGGCAGCGGCTCCATGATGACGCCGGTGGAGAACGGCAGAATCTGGGTAGCCTTGCAGTCCAGCAAACCCGCCAGTGCCGCGCAGGTGGTACGCGCATCCTGCATACCCTGCTCGCCGGTTCCGGCATTGGCGTTGCCGGTGTTGATCACCAGTGCGCGTATGCCATCCAGTTGCGCAAGGTGTTCACGCGCGACGATCACCGGGGCGGCGCAAAAACGATTTTTTGTGAACACACCGGCGACCCGCGCGCCAGCGCACAATTGCATCACCAGCAAATCCTTGCGGTTTTCGCGCTTGATGCCAGCTTCCGTGACGCCCAAAGAAACGCCCGCAACGGGCAACAGTTGTGCCGCGACGGGCGGTGTCAGATTGACTGGCATGAACTAGTTCCTGATTCTGAATATGGTGGAGCTGGTAGCTTGTGGCTGGTAGCTTGTAGCAAAACCGGCTGGCCACCTGCTACAGGCTACCAGCTACCCGCTGCCTAATAGCGTCCGTGGATACGGTAGATGTAATTGCTCAGCTCCGCCGATTGGGCGTTCATGCGGCGCACGATACCATGCACGTCGCGCACTACACCGCGCATTACTTTGTATACGATCAGCGGATGGCTATTGATCAGTGTCTCAAACTTGGCCCTGGGCATGCTCAGCACCTTGGTATCGCCGACCGCGGTAAGAGTCGCGCTGATATGTGCGGAGGTGCCGCCCGCAAACGTGATGATGCCTGCCAGATCGCCTGGTTTAAGCACGTGGATCGCGGCTTCTCCCTCGCTGCTTTGAATTCTCACCTGTACCTCGCCATGCGCAAGAATATACAGATTGTCCGGTTGATCGAATCCCGGACGGATAATTGCCTGGCCAGCCTTGAAGTCCTGAACCTCGAACAATCTTGCGATAATATCCACTTCGGCATCGTTCAATTCCTCGGTAATCGTCGAGGTGCGCAGCGTATCAATTATTAATGACATCAAACTCTCCTTTGCCAATTAGCTCAATTTTCCATGACATTGCTTGTATTTCCTGCCAGACCCGCATGGACAAGGGTCATTGCGCCCCACCTTTTGCATGTCGCGCACAAACGGTTTATGGGCCTCACCGGTTGAGTCGGCATCGGCTGTCTGCCCCAATGCCTCATCGTAATCCGAGTGATGATACTGCACATTTCCCGGTGCGGGTGGCGCTTCTACCGCCTCGACCTCCGCCTCGTTGCGCACTTGCACGGTCATCAACACCTGCGTCACTTCGCGCTTGATCGCGTCCAGCATGGTGGAAAACAATTCAAACGCTTCACGTTTGTATTCCTGCTTGGGGTTCTTCTGCGCATAACCGCGCAAATGAATACCCTGGCGCAAATGATCCAGTGCGGCCAGATGTTCGCGCCAATGCACATCCAGGTTTTGCAACATGATTGCCCGCTCGTAATGATGCAGCGCCTCCCCTCCTGCCAGATCGATTTTGGCCTGATATTGCTGCTGGGCATGTTCGATGACGCGGATACGCAAGCCCGCTTCATTCAATTGTTTATCTTCTTCCAGCCATCGCACCAGCGGCAATTCTAAACGAAACTCGGCAGCCAATGCTTTTTCCAGCGCGTGAACATCCCATTGTTCTTCCATGCTGTGCGGCGGAATATACAGGGCGATGGTATCTGCCAGCACCCCCTCGCGCATCGCCTGGATAGTTTCGGAAATATCCGAGCTTTCCAGCAGCTCGCTGCGCTGCTGATAAACCACTTTGCGCTGATCATTGGACACGTCGTCATATTCGAGGATCTGCTTGCGCATATCAAAGTTGCGCGCCTCGACTTTGCGCTGCGCATTCTCGAGGGCGCGCGTCACCCAGTTGTGCTCGATGGCCTCGCCCTCAGGCAGCTTGAATTTATTCATGATCGCCGCCACGCGGTCGGAGGCGAAGATGCGCAACAGCGGGTCTTCCAGCGATAGATAGAAACGGCTGGAACCGGGGTCGCCCTGGCGCCCGGAGCGCCCGCGCAACTGGTTATCCACGCGGCGCGACTCGTGACGTTCGGTGCCGATGATGTGCAACCCGCCGCTGTCCAGCACCTGCTGGTGCAATTGCTGCCATTCGGATTTCAACTGCGCGATGCGCTGCTCCCTGCCCATATCGCCCGGGGTTGCCTCGTCCGGGCTTTCGCCAGCGTGAATGTGGTCGATCTGCTTCTCGACATTGCCGCCCAGCACAATGTCCGTGCCGCGCCCTGCCATGTTGGTGGCAATGGTGACCATCTTGGGCCGCCCGGCCTGCGCAACGATCTCCGCCTCACGCGCATGCTGCTTGGCGTTCAGCACCTGGTG
Source organism: Gallionella sp. (assembly GCA_030645955.1). The sequence goes on from JAUSMR010000076.1 coordinate 86,029, forward strand.
CGGCAGCTTTTCCTTTTCCAGCAGATTTGACAGCAGCTCGGAATTCTCAATCGAGGTCGTGCCCACCAGCACCGGCTGGCCGCGCTCGTAACAATCCTTGATATCTTCGATCACCGCGCGATATTTTTCCGGGGCGGTAAGATATACCTTGTCCATCATGTCCTTGCGGATGGTCGGGCGATGCGGCGGAATGATCACCGTTTCCAGGCCGTAGATTTGCTGGAATTCATATGCCTCGGTATCCGCCGTGCCGGTCATGCCGGCCAGTTTGTGATACATGCGGAAATAATTCTGGAAGGTGATCGAGGCCAGCGTCTGGTTTTCCTTCTGGATCGCCACGCCCTCTTTCGCTTCCACCGCCTGATGCAGGCCGTCCGACCAGCGCCGCCCGGCCATCAAGCGCCCGGTGAATTCGTCCACGATGATGACTTCGCCGTCCTGCACGACGTAGTGCTGGTCGCGGTGAAACAGGTTGTGCGCACGCAATGCCGCATACAGGTTGTGGATCAGCGTGATGTTGGCGGGGTCGTACAGGCTGCCGCTGGCAGGCAGCAAGCCGGCTTGGGTGAGAATACTTTCCGCATGTTCGTGGCCAATTTCGGTAAGCAATATCTGATGATTTTTCTCATCCACACTGAAGTCGCCCGGCCCATCCTCCACGGCTTGCCGCTGCAACTGGGGAACCAGCTTGTCCATGCGCACATAAATGTCGACATTATCTTCTGCCTGCCCGGAAATAATCAGCGGGGTACGCGCCTCGTCGATCAGGATCGAGTCAACCTCGTCCACGATGGCGTAGTTGAGCGGGCGCTGGTATCGTTCCTCGGCATGCGTCGCCATGTTGTCGCGCAGGTAATCAAAACCGAATTCGTTGTTGGTGCCGTAAGTAACGTCGGCAGCGTATGCGGCCTGCTTGTCGGAATGCGGCATCTGCGACAGGATCACACCCACCGACAAACCAAGGAATCGGTACAGTTTGCCCATCCACTCGGCATCGCGGCTGGCCAGATAATCATTCACCGTGACGACATGCACGCCCTTGCCGGAAATCGCATTCAGGTAAACCGGCAGGGTGGCCATCAGGGTTTTGCCTTCGCCGGTGCGCATTTCGGCAATCTTGCCGTAATGCAAAACCATTCCGCCGATCAGTTGCTCATCGTAATGGCGCAACCCCAATGCGCGGATGCTTGCCTCGCGCACCACGGCAAACGCCTCCGGCAGCAGCGCATCGAGCGTTTCGCCCTGAACAAAACGCTGCCTGAAACTATCGGTCTTCTGGCGTAATTCATCATCACTCAACTTGGAGATGCCGGCTTCCAGCTTGTTGATGGATAGCACGACGGCGCGATACTGTTTGAGCAGGCGGTCATTGCGACTGCCGAAAACACTTTTCAACATGCTGGAAATCATAAATTTTCGTTTTCTCGACTACAAATAATAAAGGGTGAGGCTATTCATCACCTCACCCTCACCAATATCCATCACCATTAACAGGATGTTGAAAAACTATTGCGGAGCGATGATGCTGCGTTGGGAACCGGCTCGGAATATTCATTTGCTTTGTGTCAACTGCGTTTATTTGCCGATTTCCGCCTTGCCTGATCGCCCCTCGCGACCTTTTTTAACCCCCGGTTAACTGGCGGATTTTTGCAGGAAGCGCACGGGATTCTGGGCGACACCCTGATAGCGAACTTCAAAGTGCAAGTGGTTGCCGGTGGAACGCCCGGTGCTTCCCACCTCGGCAATCTTCTCTCCGCGCCTCACCACTTGGCCAACCTTCACCATCAATCGCGAAGCATGCGCGTAGCGAGTGATGATGCCTTTACCGTGATCCAATTCAACCATATTACCATACTGGGGATGGTTGTCCGCGTATGCCACCACGCCACCTGCCGAAGCATGAATCGGTGTTCCTGCGTTCACCATGTAATCCACACCTTCATGCATGGCGCCTGACCCGTTAAAGGGGTCTATTCGCCAGCCAAAATTCGAGGAATACATGCCCTCATTGACTGGTGGGATAGAGGGCAGCAATTTACGGCTCAATTGATTCTGCAGCAGCATCGTTTCCAGAGCCAGCAACTTGTCGCTGCGGTCATTGACCACCTGGGTCAATCTGCTCAGTTGCTGATCCAGACTGGTCACCGACATTCCCTGTGCGGGCAAAACCACCAGCGGCCCACCCTGGGCGAGTGGCTGGGCAAACTGGAATTCGTCCGGCTTCATACCGGACAGCTTGGCCAAACGCGCGCCCAACGCGTCCAGGCGCTGCACCTGCGCTTGCATCTGCCCAACTCGTGCCGCCATGGCACCCAAACTACTATGCAAGTAGGATTCCTGTTTTTGTTGCTCTGCGCTGCGCACCTCGGATATCAAGGTGCGCATCTCATCAGCCAGGCCTTCAGGGGCAAAGCGTATCAGCACGTACTGCAAACTGAACGCGGCAACCAGCAACAACCCCAACAGCAACGGCATCAAAAACAGTAAATGTCTGCCACCCAGCGTAATGCTGCGGGTGCGAGCTTTTGCCAAACGATTGGAAACTATAATAATATTCATGTCTTCCCCTATTTGGGTAATCGTAATACTTTATGACCCATCAACTCAAATCACTGCTAATCAGCAATCAGGAACTCCGTCCATTACTGACAAAAGCGCACGAATTGAAGGTATTGCAACAGCATTTTATTAGTGTCGCCCCCCCTTATCTTGCTCAATCCAGCCAGGTGCTGGGCCTGCAACTGGGGACGCTTAGCATCGCCGTTGCCAACTCCACCATGGCAGCAAAATTGCGCCAACTTGCGCCGGAACTGGCTACTCTGCTGCAAGGCAGGGGTTGTGAGATTAGCGGAATCCGCGTCAAGGTGCAAGTTTCCTACAATCGCAGCCAACCCAAACCCGCGCCTCGCAAACTTGGCAAAATGGCACAAAACGCACTGATGGAACTTAGCCAAAGCCTGCCGGATGATTCAACGCTCAAACTCGCACTGGAAAAAATGATCAAAGCAGAAGGCTAACCAAAAACCCTGCTTAATGTAATGAGCGTGGCAGTTGCGCAGAAACTTCAGGGGTACCCTTTACAATAGAATTTTCCAACCGGCCAACACATAGCGTTCCAATATGAACAGCAATGCCAAAACCAACAGCAGTAACACAGCGAATCTCAGCGTCTGCCAGGCGAATATAAGATAGCGGCGATTGCGCGTAAAGATATACATCCCGCCGCTTATCACCAGCAGCAATGCAACCAGAACTATAAACAGGCGCAAAATCAACATGAACTTGTAACGCTAGATGTAATTCATCAGGCAGTTTGCAATTGCAGGCGCAAGAACGCCGGAGCTTCTTCCACGCTATCAAACGTGACAAACTCCCAGGCTTGTTCGTCCGCGAGCAGTGCGCGCAGCAAGGCGTTATTCAAGGCATGGCCGGATTTGTATCCGGAGAACGCGCCGATCAGCGGGTGTCCCAACAAGTAAAGATCGCCAATCGCGTCAAGCACCTTGTGTTTGACGAACTCATCCTCGAAACGCAGTCCGTCCGCGTTCAGCACACGGTAGTCATCCATCACGATGGCGTTGTCCAGACTGCCGCCCAAGGCCAGGCCTTGCGCGCGCATATTTTCGACATCCTGCATGAAGCCGAAGGTTCGCGCCCGGCTGATATCGCGCACGTAAGATTCTTCACCCAGATCGATCACCACATGCTGCTTGGCGCTTGCGAACACCGGGTGGGTGAAGTTGATAGTAAACGTCAATTTATAGCCGTGGTATGGTTCAAAGCGCACCCATTTGTCGCCTTGTTTCACTTCGACGGTTTTTTTCACACGGATAAATTTTTTGGCGGCGGATTGCTCGACGATGCCCGCCGATTGCAGCAGGAAGACGAATGTTCCGGCGCTGCCGTCCATGATCGGCACTTCCGCGCTGTCCAGATCAATGTATGCGTTGTCCACACCCAAGCCGGCCAGCGCCGACATCAGGTGCTCAATAGTGGCGACACGCACGCCATTCTGTTCCATACAGGTGGACAGGCGTGTGTCATGCACCAACTCTGCGCGCGCGCAAATTTCCTCGACCGGCTTCACGTCCACACGGCGGAATATGATACCGGTGTTAACCGGAGCCGGACGTAAACCAAGCATGACTTTTTCGCCGCTGTGCAAGCCGACTCCCGTCACGCTGACGGAATTTTTTAAGGTGCGTTGCTTAACCATTGGCGTCTTAAGCTTTAGAATCATAAAGTAATTCTACCACAGCCCCCAAAGAGGCTTTGATGAGCAATTCGAAAACGCTACTTTGTGTTCTGCTCAATCCTCATTCTTTAATCCTGCTCCTAATCCGCCTGTTTGCGCAGAAAGGACGGAATATCGTAAGTATCCACGCCGGATTTCTCCATCGCATCTACCGCTGCCCTGCGCCCGCTTCTCATGATGGTCGGCGTATCAAGCTCCCCGTAATTCACGTTGGCTATCGGCTCATCATGTGTGCCGGTGCGCTGGCAAACTTCTTCACCCCGATACACCACCTCCGGCTTGGGTTGCTTGCGCGCAAGCGGTGCGCCGAGGCCTGTTGCCACGACCGTCACACGCACTTCGTCTCCCATGGCTTCATCAAACACTGAGCCGACGATCACGGTCGCTTCTTCCGCGGCGAATTGGACGCATTCCATCACATCTTCCAGCTCTTTCAGTTTCAATTGGCTGGACGAGGTAATGTTCACCAGCACGCCGCGCGCACCGGTCATATCCACATCTTCCAGCAACGGGCTGGCAATCGCACGTTCAGCCGCAAGGCGCGCGCGATCCGGGCCGGAAGCGATCGCCGAACCCATCATCGCCATGCCGTTTTCCGACATCACGGTGCGCACGTCGGCGAAGTCAACGTTAATCAAACCGGGCACATTGATCACTTCTGCGATTCCCGCCACTGCGCCTTGCAACACACCATTGGCGGCCTTGAAGGCTTCCGGCACGGTGACATCGTTGCCCAGCACCTCCATCAGCTTGGAATTCGGCACGATGATCAGCGAATCAACATGCTCGTGCAGCGCTTCGATACCGGCCTTGGCGAAGCGCATCCGGTTTCCTTCATAAGCGAACGGCTTGGTGACTACCGCCACGGTCAGGATATCCAGCTCTTTGGCGATTTGCGCGATGATAGGCGCAGCGCCCGTTCCTGTACCGCCTCCCATGCCGGCAGTGATAAACACCATATGCGCGCCTCTGAGCATTTCCTTGATGCGCTCACGATCTTCTTCAGCCGCCGCTTGTCCGACCGATGGCTTGGCTCCCGCGCCCAGGCCCTTGGTTATAGCCGCGCCTATCTGCAACTGGGTGCGCGCCTTGCTGCGATTGAGAGCCTGCACATCGGTGTTGATGACGATAAACTCGACTCCCTGCACACCTTGCTCGATCATATGGTCCACGGCGTTACCGCCACAGCCACCCACACCGATCACCTTGATGATCGCATCCTGAGTTTGTGCTTCCACGATTTCAAACATCGTCGTCTCCTTATATAAAATTAATGAAAAACTGCAACCCTGAACCCAAACGGTCGTAAGGCCTTACGACCCCCTGCAAACCACAAACCTCTAAAAATTCCCCTGCAACCACGTTTTCATCCTTGCCAACACATCGCCAAACGAGTTTGATTGCATTCGCGTTTCCTCCTTGCGTTGATAATGCTCCAGGCCATACAACAGCAGCCCCACACCAGTCGCCATGCGCGGCGTTTTCACCACATCGGATAAGCCACCGACATATTTCGGAGCGCCCAGGCGCACCGGCAGATGGAAAATTTCTTCGCCCAGTTCGACCATGCCTTGCATGGCACTGCTGCCGCCCGTGATCACAATGCCCGATGACAGCAAGTCCTCAAAACCGCTGCGGCGCAACTCCTGCTGCACCAGCGAATACAACTCCTCGACGCGCGGCTCTATCACTTCCGCCAGGGTCTGGCGCGACAGCATGCGCGGCCCCCGTTCACCCACGCCGGGCACCTCGATTGTGCCGCTGTCGGCCAGTTGGCGCAGTGCGCAGCCATGCTTGATCTTGATGTCTTCGGCATCCTGAGTCGGTGTGCGCAGGGCCATGGCGATGTCATTGGTGATCTGATCTCCGGCAATCGGTATCACTGCGGTATGCCTGATCGCCCCCCCGGTGAACACCGCGATGTCGGTGGTGCCGCCTCCGATGTCCACAAGACACACACCGAGTTCTTTTTCATCGTCGGCCAGCACCGCCTTGCTGGATGCCAATGGTTGCAAAATCAGCTCGTTAACCTCCAGGCCGCAGCGATGAATGCACTTCATGATGTTCTGAACCGCCGCTACCGCGCCACTGACAATATGCACCTCGACATCCAGCCGCATTCCGCTCATGCCGAGCGGCTTTTTAATTCCGTCCTGGCCATCAATGCTGAATTCCTGTTCAAGAATGTGCAAAATCTGCTGGTCGCCCGGCAGACTGATCGAGCTGGCAGTCTCGATCACGCGCTCGATGTCGGCAGTGGCAACTTCTTTTTCCTTGATTTTCACCATGCCGCGCGAATTGATGCTGCGAATATGGCTGCCGGCGATGCCGGTATGCACCGCATGGATTTTGCAATCCGCCATCAGCTCCGCCTCTTCCAGCGCGCGCTGAATCGCCCCCACTGTGGCCTCGATGTTGACCACCATTCCTTTTTTCATGCCGGAAGACTCGTGCATGCCCATGCCGATCACCTCCAGCGTCCCGTCCGGCTTGACCTCGCTGACGATGGCAACGATCTTGGAAGTGCCTATGTCCAATCCGACCACCAGGTTTTTGGTTTCCTTGTTTCTAATCATTGCTTGCTCCTTGGCAGAGGACCGAAAATCTGTCTCTTACTATCAGTCTCATATCTTCTGATCTAACCTTTATCATTTGTAATCCGCCGGACGGCAAACCCGTTGCGGTAGCGCAAATCCACATATTTCACCGTGCCGCTGTCCTCAGCTTTCTGTATTCCGTTTTCTGTATACGGGTACACCGCCACGAATCTTGCCAAACGTTGCTGCATGTCCTCACGCCCCAACTCCAGCACCATGCCGTTACTCAAGCGTAGTTGCCAGGCGTGCCGCGGCGACAGTGCAACCTGCTCCACCGACAAGCCCAGCGCAACAAGCTGCTGATTGAATTGGGCATAGTGCTGCGCAATCTCAGCCGATGCTCCATCCTGCCCGATAAAACCCGGCAGCACTTGTTCGCTGTCCGCAACAAAAGTTTCACCATGCTGATTCACCAGCGCGCTGTTGTTCCAGCGCGCCATCGCCTGATGCTCTTCCAGCTGCACCACCAGGCGATGTGGAAATTCACGGCGAATGCTGACGCTGCGCACCCACGGCAATTTTTCCAATGAATGCCTTAGACGCTCGATATTCACGGTAAATAAATTGCCGCGCACTTCGCTGCGCATCACTTGCAACAACTTCACTGCGGAAACCCGTTGCGGAGCCTCACTCAGGCGCACACTTTGCAACCGAAGTAATCCCGGCAAATGCATCACGTAATAGGCTGCGCCATACAACATCGCGAACACGCTTAAAACGATCAGCGCGTTGGCGGTATTGCGTATCAGTAGTGCGTTATCCCACATACGTCCCTCTCTCCAACTCTCTTCCGGAGATTCCCTCTCCCCAACCCTCTCCCGCAAGCGGGCGAGGGAGCAAACGTGAAAATCATTTGTTAACCCCTGCCAACTCCAGTATGCGCAGCACCAGTTGCTCGAAACTCATTCCCGCCTGGCGTGCCGCCATCGGCACCAGACTGTGATCGGTCATGCCCGGCGAAGTATTCACTTCGAGCAGATACGGCTGGCCCGTTTCACTCATCAGAAAATCCACACGCCCCCAGCCTTGCCCGCCGATCAACGCGAAGGCCTGCCTGGCCAGCCGCTGCATTTCGGCCTCCTGCGCAGCGCCCAGGCCGCATGGGCACAGATAGCGCGTGTCGTCGCGCAGGTATTTCGCCTCGTAGTCGTAGAACTCATTGGCCGGTTCGATCTTGATCACCGGCAATGCCTGGTCGCCCAGGATTGCAGCGGTGTATTCGCCGCCGCCGATGAAACTTTCCGCGATCACCAGTTTGTCGTGTTTGGCGGCTGCCTGATAAGCGCCGCGCAATTCGCCGGCCTTTTTCACCTTGCTGATGCCGACGCTGGAACCTTCATTGGCCGGCTTGACGAATAGCGGCAACCCCAGTTGCTGCACCACCGCGCTCCAATCGCTGTGCTCGTCCAGCAGCGCGTAATTCGGAACGGGTAATTGCGCCGCCTGCCACACCAGCTTGGTGCGCCACTTGTCCATGCCCAGCGCCGAAGCCAGCACGCCACTGCCGGTATAGGGAATGCCCAGCAATTCCAGCGCGCCCTGCACCGTGCCATCCTCGCCGTAGCGCCCGTGCAGCGCAATAAAGGCGCGGTCATAACCCTCATCGCGCAATGCCTGCAGATCCTGCACTGCGGGGTCGAACGCGTGCGCATCCACCCCGCTGCGCTGCAACGCCGCCAGCACCGCCGCACCGCTCTTCAGCGACACCTCGCGCTCGGCGGATTTGCCGCCGAACAGCACCGCTACTTTGCCAAATGATCGGGGACTGAGGCTCGAGGATTTAGGATGGTTTGCCTGTTTATCCATGATTGCTTGTGTACTCACCAATAATTTTTACTTCCGGATGCAACCTGATACCGGTCTTTTGCTGCACCGCAGCCTGCACTTCGTTGATCAGGTTCTCGATGTCCGCCGCCGACGCTTCGCCCGTGTTCACGATAAAGTTGGCGTGTTTCTCCGACACCTGCGCGCCGCCGATCCTTTTCCCCTTCAACCCGCACTGCTGGATCAGCCGCGCCGCATGATCGTCCGGCGGGTTGCGGAATACCGACCCGGCATTCGGCAAATTCAGCGGCTGGCTGGCGATGCGCTTACCCAGCAATGCTTTGATCTCCTGCCGTGCCATGTCGCCGTCGCCCGTCTCGAACTTCAGCCATGCAGCGACGAAAAACTCTGAGGATTCAGGATTCAGGATTCGGGATTCAGCACTCTCCTGAATCCTGCATCCTGAATCCTGAATCCTCTTCACCGATCGGTAACCAATTTCATAATCCGCCGGTGTGCGAACGTATACTTCGCCGCGTCTGTTTACCGTCTGCACGCGCAATACCTTTTCCCAGGTCTCGCTGCCGTAGCAGCCTGCATTCATCGCCAGCATGCCGCCGACCGTGCCGGGAATTCCGGCACAAAATTCTGCGCCGCGCAAATTGTGCAGGGCTGCAAAGCGCGCCAGCTTTGCGCCCGGCACACCGGCTTCGGCGTACAAGCTGCCATCATCTTCCAGGCGCAGTTCACATAGCGCGCCATGCAGCAACAGCACCGTGCCGCGCAATCCGCCGTCGCGCACCAATAAATTACTGCCCAATCCAACTGCATGCAGCGGCTCATCGACCGGCAAGCCGCGCAGGAACGCCAGCAGGTCATCCAGATCGGCGGGTTGATACATGCGCTCCGCCGCACCGCCTGCGCGCCAGCTGGTGTGCTTGCTCATGGGCACGTTGTGGCTCAACGTGCCACGCAATGCCAAATTAACAAAATGTTCCGGCTCGGTCATTTTCATAACTCACCCGGACGCTGCATCTGAAATGCCGGCATTTGCGCTGATGCATCGCCGTCTCCTTTTCCCAGCAATTTATTCGGTATACCGCCGATCGAGCCCGCTCCCATTGTGATGACCACATCACCATCGCGTGCCATCTGCATGATGGCCTGCGGCATATCCTGAATATTTTCGACAAACACCGCTTCGTTTTGCCCCGCCACCCGCAAGGCATGCATCAGCGCGCGCCCATCCGCCGCGACTATCGGAGGCTCACCTGCCGCATACACTTCCGCCAGCACCAGCGCGTCCACGCTGCATAGCACTTTCACGAAGTCCTCGAACAAGTCGCGGGTGCGCGTGAAACGGTGCGGTTGAAAAGCCAGCACCAGACGCTTGCCGGGAAACGCACCGCGCACCGCAGCCAGAGTGGCCAGCATTTCCACCGGATGATGACCGTAGTCGTCGATCAGAGTGAAGCTTCCTCTTCCGCCTGCGGGAGAGGAATCGATTGCCCCCTCGCCCGCAAGCGGGAGAGGGTTGGGGAGAGGGTCTGTGAGTTTCACTTCCCCATACCGCTGAAACCGCCTGCCCACACCCTGGAATTCCGCCAGTGCCGCGACAATCGCGTCATCCGCCACACCCGTTTCCAGGGCGATCGCAATCGCGGCCAGCGCATTTGACACGTTGTGCATGCCGGCCAGATTCAGCGTGATCTCCAGGTCTTTCGGTGTGCCGTTCTGCCGGCACTGCGCGGTAAAGCGCATCTGACCGCCCTGATGGCGCACGTTCACCGCACGGATTTGCGCGCCCTCGCTGAATCCATAAGTCGTCACCGGCTTGCTGATGCGCGGCAGAATCTCGCGCACATTGGCATCGTCGATGCACAACATGGCCATGCCATAGAACGGCAGATGCTCGACGAAATCCACGAATGCCTGCTTGAGCCGCCCGAAATCGTGCCCATAGGTTTCCATATGGTCGGCGTCAATATTGGTGATCACCGCAATGATGGGATGCAAGTACAAGAACGAAGCGTCTGATTCATCGGCTTCTGCCACGATGAATTCACCGGTGCCCAGCCTGGCATTTGCGCCGCTGCTATTCAGCTTGCCGCCGATCACAAAAGTCGGATCAAAGCCGCCCTTGGCCAATATGCTTGCTGTCAGGGAGGTAGTCGTGGTCTTGCCATGCGTCCCGGCCACCGCGATACCCTGGCGCAATCGCATCAACTCCGCCAGCATCATCGCGCGCGGAACGACCGGGATCCGGCGCGCGCGCGCCGCCACCACTTCGGGGTTGTCCGGTTTCACGGCAGTCGAAACCACCACCGCATCGGCAGTGGTCAGATTCTGCCCGTCATGGCCGAGATACACGGCAGCTCCGAGTTTTTTGAGGCGTTTCGTCGCGCTGTTGATGCCTATATCCGACCCGCTCACCTGAAAGCCGAGATTGAGCAGCACCTCGGCAATACCGTTCATGCCGGAGCCGCCGATGCCGACGAAATGGATATGCTTGACTTTATGCTTCACGGTTTACCCCGCTATGTACATGTTTGGCTTCGGCATAACCTGAAGGTAAGCCTTCGCCGCAACAAGCCGCTTCGCATCGTGTTGTCATTCCGAAGCATCCTTGCACAGTCTCGCCACAGCAAGCGCCGCATCGGCCTTGGCCAGGCTGCGCGCCTGTTGCGCCATCGCCAGCAGTTTTTCACGGCCCCGTTCACCATCCATCAGCCCGCGCAGCAACCGGGCCAATTTTTCCGCGCTCAATTCGCTCTGCGGCAAGAGCACAGCCGCGCCCTGCTCACTCAGAAATCGCGCGTTATGGGTCTGATGATCGTCCACCGCGAACGGAAACGGGATCAATATGCTCGCCACGCCCGCCGCCGCAAGCTCCGCAACGGTCAGCGCACCGGCGCGGCAAATCACAACATCGGCATTCGCGTAACAAGCGGCCATGTCGTCGAGAAATGGCCGGATGTCGGCCTGTACTCCGGCCTGCTGGTATAGATGTTGAACTGCCTCAAAATGCTGTTTTCCTGTCTGATGCACCACGTTAAATTGCATATCCTCCGTAGGGGCGGGGCTAGCCCCCGCCCTTTCCAATAATGCGAGCGCCTGCGGCATGACTTCATTGATCGCCCTGGCTCCCAGACTGCCGCCCACCACCAGCACATTCAGCTTGCCGCTACGTGCCCTGTAACGTGTTTGCGGATCAGGCAAAGTTGCGATGCTGCTGCGCACCGGATTGCCGCACCACACGGCTTTTGGCAACACGTCCGGAAAACCGCTCAGCACTTTTTGCGCGAAATGCGCCAGCACCCTGTTGCTTAAACCGGCGATGGAATTTTGTTCATGGATCACCAGCGGGCGGCGCAACAATGCCGCCATCAGCCCGCCCGGGAAAGTGATGTAACCGCCCATGCCCAGCACCACATCGGGGCGATGGCGGAATATCGCGGCTGCGCTCTGCCACAAGGCGGTCAGCAGATTGAACGGCAGCAGCAGCTTGCGCAGCAAACCCTTGCCGCGCACGCCTGAAAAGCGTACCCATGCCATGCCATAACCGTGCCTGGGCACCAGCTCCGCCTCCATGCTGCCCGGCGCCCCCAGCCAAGTCACCTTCCAGCCCTGCGCGCGCAGCACGTCGGCGACGGCCAGCCCCGGCATGATGTGTCCGCCGGTGCCGCCCGCCATGATGAGGATTGAGCGATTACTCATACCGGCAACCCCCGCGCAATCCGGCGATTCTCCCAATCGATGCGGAGCAATATGGCCGCAGCGATACAGTTCACCACCAGGCCGCTGCCGCCGAAACTCAGGAACGGCAATGTCAATCCCTTGGTAGGCAGCACGCCCATATTCACGCCGATGTTGATCACCGCCTGCATGCCGAGCCACACGCCGATACCTTGCGCGACCAGCGCGGAGAAGTTGCGTTCGAGAAATGCGGCATGGCGGCCGATCTGAAGAGCGCGCACCACCAGCAGCGCAAACAACACGATTACCGCTGCCACACCGGTTAATCCCAGCTCTTCCGCAATCACTGCCATCAGGAAGTCGGTGTGCGCTTCCGGCAGGTAGAACAATTTTTCCACGCTGCCGCCCAGCCCCACGCCAAACCATTCGCCGCGCCCGAAGGCGATCAGCGCATGGCTCAGTTGATAGCCCTTGCCGTAAGGGTCAGCCCACGGATCCATAAAGCCGATGACGCGCTGCATCCGATAAGGCGAAAGAATAGTCAATGCCGCAAACCCCAGCGGCAATGCAATGATCAGGCCGGCAAACACCTTGAGATTAAAGCCGCCCAGCCACAGCGTGGCCAGCGTGATGGTGCAAATCACCACGACCGCACCCATGTCCGGCTCAAGCAGCAACAGCCAGCCAACCAGCAGCATCGCCGCAAACATCGGCACAAAAGCCTTGCTGAACAAGTGACCTACCTTGCCCTTGCGAACCGTATAGTCGGCGGCATACAGCACCGCGAACAGTTTCATCAATTCGGAAGGCTGCAGATTGATGACAAACAGCGACAGCCATCTGCGGCTGCCATTCACTTCGCGCCCGATACCCGGAATCAGCACCAGCAAGGCTGCCCCGAACAAAAACAAATAGGGCGCGTAGCTTTGCCACATTTGCACCGGCACCTGAAAAGCAAACAATCCGGCAATTAAACCCACACAGATGTACGCACCATGCCGCAGCAAATAATACGTCGGTTGATAGCCGGTAAATTTGTTCGCCTCCGCCGTGGCGATCGAGGAGGAATACACCATCACCAAACCGAGCGCAATCAAACCTGCCAACCCCCAAATCAGCAACTCGTCGAATTGGGCTTGTGGCGTGCGGATGCGCGTCTTGACTAACGAGACCATGCGCCCTCCTTGATTACCTCTCCCCCTGACAAAGGGGGGGTTAGCTGATGCACCGCCTGCACAAACGCTTCGGCGCGATGCGCGTAATTGCGGAACATGTCGAAACTGGCGCAGGCCGGGGACAACAGCACAGCATCGCCACTGAGCGCCAGGCGTGAAGCTTGCTGCACGGCATCACTCATGTCTTTGGCGCGCGCCACCGTCACGCCGCAACCATTCAGGGCGATAGCAATCTTTGCTGCGTCACGCCCGATCAATACCACCGCACGGGCGTATTGCGCCACAGCCGGCTTGAGTGGCGCGAAATCCTGCCCCTTGCCCTCACCGCCCGCGATCAGCACCGCCTTGCGTCCCAAACCTTGCAGCGCGGCGATGGTCGCGCCGACATTGGTACCCTTGGAATCGTCGTAGTATGTGACATTGCCGATCTCTGCCACACGTTCCACCCGGTGCGGCAATCCCTTGAAGTTGCACAGTGCATCGAGCAGCACCGGCATCGGCAAATCTATCGCGCGGCATAGCGCCAGTGCGGCCAGCGCATTGGCGGCATTGTGCAATCCGGCGACTTGCAGTTCGCCCGCTTCCAGCAGCCGTTCACCCCCCTGCACCAGCCAAATGCCGTCTGCCGCACGCTCGATGCCCCAATCATGCTCACCGCGCGGCCTGTCCAACCCGAAAGTCACAATCTCGCGCCCGGGCAATGCCATGCCCATGCTGCGCGCATCATCGCGATTCAACACCTGCACACCGTTACCATGAAAAATGCGCGCCTTGGCAGCCGCGTATTCATCCATGCCGGCGTAGCGGTCCAGATGATCCTCGCTGACATTCAGCACCGTCGCGGCATCGACATTCAGACTGAACGTGGTTTCCAGTTGAAAGCTGGACAGCTCCAGCACCCATATTTCCGGCTGATTTGCACCGCGCGCCAGCACGACATCCAGCACCGCCGGAGAAATGTTGCCCGCCGCCACCGCGTCCTTGCCCGCCGCCTTACACAAATGTTCCACCATGCTGGTCACGGTAGTCTTGCCATTCGCGCCGGTAATCGCGAGAACCCTGGTCTTTAGTCGTAAGTCGCTAGTCGCCAGTTGCTGCGCGAACAGTTCGATGTCGCCTGCCACAGGAATGCCCCTCGCCACTGCTTTTGCCACAACCGGATCGCGCAGCGGCACACCGGGGCTGATGGCGATCAACTCAATGCCCTCAAGCAGTGCGTCGCTGAATATTCCGCAAAAAATCTGCCCTGGTGAAACATACTGGCCGGCCTCGGCCAAACCTGGCGGTTCGCTGCGGCTGTCCGCGACACGCAGCCGCGCGCCCTGTGCACTCAGCCAGCGCAGCATCGACAGCCCGGTCTCACCGAGACCGAGTACCAGCACTTTTTTGTCAGCCCAATTTTTCAATGTTTTTCCTTAAACCAGTTGTTAGACGTAAGACGTAAGTTGGAAGTTTGGAACTGCTAACAACTTACGTCTTACGTCTTACGTCTTCCTACTTACGCCTACCTCAACTTCAATGTTGCCAATCCCAACAACACCAGCAACATCGTGATGATCCAGAACCTGACCACCACCTGCGTCTCTTTCCAGCCCTTTAATTCATAGTGATGATGCAGCGGTGCCATCCGGAACACGCGCTTGCCGGTGAGCTTGAACGAGGCCACCTGGATCATTACCGATACCGCCTCGACCACGAACACGCCGCCCATGATGAACAGCACCAGCTCCTGGCGCACGATCACCGCCACGGTGCCGAGCGCTGCACCGAGTGACAGCGCGCCGACATCGCCCATGAACACTTCGGCGGGATAGGCGTTGAACCACAGAAAGGCCAACCCCGCGCCGGCAATCGCACCGCAGAATATTGCCAGCTCGCCCGCGCCCGGGATGTAAGGGATACCGAGATATTTCGAGAACACCGCATTGCCCGCTACATAGGCGAATATCGCCAGCGCGCCGCTTACCATTACGGTGGGCATGATGGCCAGGCCGTCCAGCCCGTCGGTCAAATTAACCGCGTTACTGGTGCCGACGATGACCAGATAGGTCAGCGTGATGAACAGGAACGCCGAAAGCGGAAACACCAGAAACTTCAGGAACGGCACGATGAGTTCGGTATGCGCTGGCAGGCTGGCGGCGTTCCATAAATAGATGCCGACTATCAGCGCGATGATGGATTGCCAGAACATCTTGGCCCTGGCCGACAGCCCCTTGGGATTGCGATGCACCACCTTGCGGTAATCATCCACCCAGCCGATCACGCCGAAACCGAGCGTGCTGAGCAGCACCACCCACACGTAATGATTGTGCAAATCACCCCACAGCAAGGTGGTGATCGCGATCGAGGTGAGGATCAGCGCGCCGCCCATAGTCGGGGTGCCGGCTTTTACCAGATGCGTTTGCGGCCCGTCGCTGCGCACCGATTGTCCGATCTTGTAGGCGGTCAATTTGCGGATCATCGCCGGCCCGACCAGAAACGAAATGAACAGCGCGGTCATCGCCGCCATCACGGTGCGCAGCGTGATGTAATTGAACACGCTGAAGAACCGTATGTCCTGTGCCAGCCATTGTGTGAGTGCTAATAACATTTGTTCACTCCCGTAGGGCGGGTCACACCTGCCATTTCAACGTTCGAAGCAGCGGCGGGTGTGACCCGCCCTACTACTAAATATTCCACCACGCGCTCCATTTTCATGAAGCGCGAACCCTTCACCAGCACGGTAGTGTCCGCGTCCAATTCATTTTCCAATGCATCCAGCAAATCTTCGATACGCTCGAAGTGCCGGGCACCGCTGCCAAATTCCCGCACTGCATTGGCGCTCAATGCGCCCAGCGCATAAAGTTTTTCAATCCCGGCGCGGCGCGCTTCGCTTCCGATCTCGGCATGGAAGGCGGCGGCGTTATCGCCCAATTCACCCATATCGCCCAGTACCAGCACGCGCTTGCCGCCGGCCTGTGCCAGCACGCTGATCGCGGCGCGCAGCGAGGCAGGATTGGCGTTGTAAGTGTCGTCGATCAATGTCGCGCCTTGCCGTGCCGCCTTGCGCTGCAAGCGCCCGGCCACACCGCTGAATTTTTCCAAACCTGCAACGATAGCTTCCATCGACACGTTCAGCACGCTCGCCGCCGCCGTGGCGGCCAACGCGTTGCGTGCGTTGTGCACACCGGGTACGTGCAGATTGACAACAAACATTCCTTGCGGCGCAGTCACATCAAGCTGCATGCCATAACCGTTCGGATGCCCACCATACGGATACCAGGTCCCGCTCACATCGGCGCTGACATCCAAGCCGAATTCGAGCAATTGATGTGCCCCGGCGAGAGCGCGCCACAGCGGCGCATGCGCATCATCAGCGTTGATCACCGCCGTGCCATGGTGCTTGAGCCCGGCAAATATCTCTCCCTTGGCGCGCGCCACGGCTTCCACCGAGCCCAGCCCTTCCAGGTGCGCGCCGCTGGCGTTGGTAATCAACGCGACATCCGGTGCTGCAATGCGCGTCAAATAATCGATTTCGCCGGGGTGATTCATGCCCATCTCGATCACGGCATAGCGATGCTGCGCGTTCATTTGCAGCAAAGTCAGCGGCATGCCGATATCGTTATTGAGATTACCCCTGGTCGCCAATACCGCTTCATCCCTGCCTGCCGCTTCGCGCAGGATGCCGGCAAGCATTTCCTTGACCGTGGTTTTGCCGTTGCTGCCGGTGATCGCCACCAGCGGAATGTCAAATTGCCTGCGCCAATAAGCGGCTAACTGCCCCAGCGCGAGGCGGGTATCCTCCACGAGCAGGATCGAGGATTGAGGATTGAGGATTGAGGAGTCAGCCTCATAGCTGTCCGCGTTGACCATCGCCGCTGAGGCACCGGATTGCATCGCGGTCGCGACAAACTGGTAGCCGTCGAAATGTTCGCCGCGCAAGGCAACAAACAAATCGCCGGCCTTGATCTTCCGGCTGTCGGTCGAGACCGCAGCGAAGCGCACATCAGGCCCCACCAACCGGCCGTTCAGCACCTGCGCGGCTTGCGATAGCAGCATCATGTGCTCCCCCGGGGCTTGTCCTGAGCTGATTGCAGTGTCTGCCATATTTGCAGCGCCTGTTGCGCAACAGCAACATCGCTGAACGGATACTTGACCCCGTTGACTTCCTGATAATCCTCGTGCCCCTTGCCCGCCACCAGCACGGTGTCGCATTGCTGCGCCAGACCGATCGCGCGTTCGATGGCAACGGCACGATTAACGATGATCTCGTGATTTTTCGCGGTCATGCCGCTGACCACTTCGGCAATGATGTGCTGCGGATTTTCGCTGCGCGGGTTGTCGCTGGTGACAATGCAATAATCGGAAAATCTCTCCGCGACCACTCCCATCATCGCGCGCTTGCCGCGGTCACGATCTCCGCCGCAGCCAAATACACAGATTAATTTGCCGCCCGTCGCCGCTCCAACCTCGCGCAGCGCCAGCAATACTTTTTCCAGCGCGTCCGGCGTGTGGGCGTAATCCACGATCACCGTTGGCTGCCCCGCACCGCCTTGCCGCTGCATGCGCCCGGTGACCGGCTGCACCCTGCTCAGGGACTGCACCGCAGCGTTCAAGCCGATGTCGCTGACCAGCAGCACCGCCAATGCACCCAGCAGGTTTTCAGCATTGAAACGCCCGACCAGCGCGGATTCCAGCGTCGCCGCTCCCCAGCTTGAATGCACTTGGAGGCGCAATCCCTGCCCGCTCATTTCCACCAGATTGCCAAAAACAAAGCGTATGCCTGACCGCTCGGCCAGTTGCAGTGCGGCATCGGTCAGGCCGTAGCCGATAACCTCGGGGATTGAATGTTGCTTTTGCGAGTTTTTGTCTTGCGACAAAATACCTGCTTGAACCACTTCTCGTTCGCCTCCTCTCCCGCTGGAATCAACAATTGTTTCTCTCGTTCGCTTCCTCTCCCGCTCGCGGGAGAGGATTGAGGAGAGGGCATCGGGAGAGGATTGAGGAGAGGGAATACTCGGGAGAGAGCCGGGGAGAGGGAAGCCGCCGACCAGCCGCTCTGCCAGTTCCGCCCCGAATGCGTCATCAAGGTTTATCACGGCGAATTTCAGCTGCTGCCAGTCGAACAGCTTGCGCTTGCTCGCCGCGTAGCTTTCCATATCGCCGTGATAGTCGAGATGATCGCGGCTAAGATTGGTGAGCAATGCCACATCGAAACGCACCCCGTTCACCCGCCCCTGCGCCAGCGCGTGCGAGGACACCTCCATCGCCACGGCGCGCGCGCCGTCATGCAGGTATTCGGCAAGCAGGCTGTGCACGCGAATCGCGTCCGGGGTGGTGTTGGCGCTGGATTGCAGCGTGCCAACAAAGCCATTGCCCAGCGTGCCGATCAGTGCGCAAGTTCTATCGGCGTCACTCAATGCCTGTGCTATCCAGTGGCAGGTCGAAGTCTTGCCATTGGTTCCTGTAATGCCCACCATCCACAGCTTTTCGGAAGGTGCGCCATTAACCGCATCCGCCAGCCATCCGGCCTTGTAGCGCAAATCAGCCACAGCGAGATTGGGCACTTGCCAGGCATCGTTCCAGGCAAAATGCTGCGCCTCCCATATCACCGCATTCGCACCCTGCGCAATCGCCTGGGCGATAAACTGCCGTCCATCCGCTTTTTCGCCCGGGCAGGCGACGAACGTGTCGCCGCGCTGCACCGCGCGGCTGTCGGTCACCAGGCGCGTGATAGGCACTTTCAGATTTTCCAATTGTTCAATGGGAAACACTTTGGAAACCTCCAAGAACCGTCGCGAGCGGTTTGAGAGCAAGGCGCACGGAGCGCAACGAGCGAGACATATCAAATCGGATAGGCGACGAGTGAGCACCGCGCAACGCAGCTATCGAATCGCGCAGTAGTTTATTGGAGGTTTCCGTCATACCTCCTCCTTGACGATATCCACCGGAGCCGCGATGACATTATCCAGAGGCGCATCATTCGGCACATTGAGCGCGTGCAGCGCCGCACCAGTCACTTTGCTGAACACCGGCGCGGCGACCAGGCCGCCGTAATACTGGCCGTTGCCGGGTTCATCTATCATCACCGCCACCACCAGTCGCGGATTTGATGCCGGCGCAAAACCGACAAAAGTGGCGACATAACGATCAATGTAAAGGCCATCCTCCAGCTTGTGCGCGGTGCCAGTCTTGCCCGCCACCCGGTAACCCGGCACTTGAGCCAGCGGAGCAGTTCCGCCCGGCTGTACCACCAATTCCAGCATGTTGCGCAATGCACGTGCGGTGTGATCGGAAAACACTTTTTTTCCTGCCGCCGGTGTATCCAGCTTTAACAGCGTGACCGGCTTCAATTCACCATCGTTTGCGAAAATAGTATAGGCGCGCGCCAATTGCAGCAGGTTCACCGACATGCCGTGCCCATACGACAGGGTGGCTTGCTCGATGGGCCGCCAGGTTTTCGGGTCGCGCAATTTGCCCGATGCCTCGCCCGGAAAATTGCTGCCGGTCTGCGCGCCGAAACCGCTATCCGCAAGGCTCTGCCACAATGCCTGAGGTTTCAGCGACAAGGCCATTTTTGCCGCGCCAACATTGCTGGATTTCTGGATGATTTGAGCCACGGTCAACATCGATTCAGGATGCGAGTCGTGAATCTTCCTGTTGCCCACGGTCAGCACGCCGTGCTCGGTATTTATGATGGTGTTGGGGCTAACCTTGCCCATCTCGATCGCAGTCGCTACGGTGAACGGTTTCATCGTCGAACCGGGCTCGAACAGATCGGCGATTGCGCGGTTGCGCATCGCTTTGGCGCTGGTGTTGTTACGATTATTCGGGTTAAAGGCGGGATAGTTGGCGAGCGCTAACACCTCGCCGCTGCGCGCATCGAGAACCACCACCGCACCCGCCTTGGCTTTGTGCTGCCTGACGGCGCTTTCCAGCTCGCGATAGGCAAGGTGCTGCAGATTACTGTCCAGACTAAGCACGATGTCGCCGCCCGGCTTGGGCGCATGCAGGCTGCCGGCATCCTCGACGATACGTCCGCGCCGGTCCTTGATGACCCGCTGGCTGCCGGGTTTGCCGGCCAGATGCTCTTGAAAGGCCAGCTCCAGCCCTTCCTGCCCGTTGTCGTCCTGCCCGGTAAAGCCCAGCGTTTGCGCAGCCTCCTCGCCCGCCGGATAAAAGCGACGGTATTCGCGCTGCAACGAGACACCCGGGAGATTCAGGCTTACCACTTTCTCGGCCTGATCGGGAGGAAGATGACGCTTGAGATAGACAAAATCACGCGAGGTATCGAACAGACGATTTTTTAGTTCTTCCACGTCCATACCGAGTATTTGCGCCAATTGTTTCACTTGCCGCCTGTCGGTTTCCACATCCGCAGGGCTTGCCCACACCGATTCCACCGGCGTGCTGACTGCCAGCGGCTCCCCATTGCGATCGGTGATCATGCCGCGATGTGCGCTGACCTCGATCACGCGGCTGTAGCGCGCATTGCCTTTTTTCTGCAGAAAGTCGTTGTGTATCCCTTGCAGATATACCCCTCGCCCAAGCAATCCAGCCAGCCCGGCCAGCAATCCCGCAAACAGCACGATGGCGCGCCATCCGGGTAATTTCGCCGTAATGTCTGGATGTGCGCTGACCGCGTAATTCATGGTTTTTGGTCTGCTGCTCCGTTAACGCTTTTCTCCCCCTTCTCCCAAAGGGAAAAGGGTCGATTGCCTCCACTACCGTTTACGGGATAACCAATGACTTGGCTGTCGTTTTTAGACAGCTTAGTCAGATGGCTAGTAGTCCCATCAGAGGATTGAGGTGAGGGTGGCTCAACCCGTATAAACTGAACTTCCCCATTTTTGGGCAACTGCATCAGCAACTGTTGCGCCGCAATTTTTTCCACCCGTGCCGGCGCAGCCCAGGTGCTTTGCTCCAATTGCAGCTGCCCCCATTCCACATCCATCTGCTGCGCGTGTTCTTTTTCCTGCTGCAACTCGATGTACAACTTGCGCGCCTTGTGCTGGGATGTGACCACGCTCAGCGCACACATCACCACGGCCAGCAGCAGCAACGCATTCAGAGCGTTGCCGCTAGGCAACATCGCTGCGCTCCACCACCCGCATCACCGCGCTGCGCGCGCGCGGATTAGTCTGTAACTCTGTCTCACCGGCGCGCACCGCCTTGCCGATCAAATTCAATCTGCCGCGCGGCACCTCGCTGGCGCGTATCGGCACATTGCGCGGCAATTTGTCGCCCTCTGCCATGTCACGCATGAAGTGCTTCACAATGCGGTCCTCCAGCGAATGAAAGCTGATTACCACCAGCCGGCCTCCGGTTTGCAAATGCGTCACACACTCTGGCAGCACCCGCGCAAGCTCTTCGAGCTCCTGGTTGAGATAAATCCGTATAGCCTGAAAGGTACGCGTCGCCGGACTCTGCCCTGGCTCACGGGTGCGCACCGCTTTACTAACCAACTCGACGAGTTGCCGCGTGGTGCGGATAGGTTCGATTGCGCGCGCCTCAACAACCGCTCTTGCAATCTGCTTAGCAAACCGTTCTTCGCCGTAATCACGTATCACCTCCGCCAGTAAAACTTCATCCACCGTCGCCAGCCACTGCGCCGCGGTCATCCCGCTGCTGGTATCCATGCGCATATCCAGAGGCGCATCAAAGCGAAAGCTGAAACCGCGCGCCGCATCATCCAGTTGCGGCGATGACACTCCCAGGTCCAGCAGGATGCCATCCACCTTCGCCACACCCAGTTCGCGCAGCACTTCCGCCAACTGCGCGAAGCCGCGATGCACCATGTTAAAGCGCGCATCGCGCCATATCCTGCCTGCCGCCACCGCTGCCGGATCCTTGTCCAGCGCGATCAACCTGCCGTTGCTGCCTAACCGTTCCAGTATCAGCGCGCTATGCCCGCCGCGACCGAACGTGCCGTCCACATAAATGCCATCCGGCTTGATTGCGAGTGCATCAACAGCTTCATTCAGTAAAACGGTGGTGTGGGCTAATTCCATTTGTTTTTCAAAACAGCGCTAACCCTGTAGGGTGCATTCCATGCACCATTGCCATTGGTGCATGGAATGCACCCTACGGTATTTCACTTTTGATTTTGAAATGGAACAAACCCTCGCTCACAATGAAAAGCCTTCCAGCTCAGGCGGCAACTCGCCATCCATGAACGACAGTGCGGCTTCCTGCTGCGCCTGCCATTTCGTCTCATCCCACAATTCGAATTTATTGCCCTGTCCGACCAGCATCACGCGCTTGTCCAGCGCGGCGTAGCTGCGCAAGGCCGGAGAAATCAGCACGCGCCCGGCGCCATCCATCACCACATCCTCGGCATAACCGATCAGGCGGCGCTGCAAAGCACGGATTTTCGGATTAAGCGCAGAAAGTTTGAGCAGTTTGTCGCGGATCGGCTGCCACTCGGGTTGCGGATAGACCAGCAGACAACCATCGGCATCGGCGGTCAGCACCAGGCTGCCCGCGCAATGCGCGAGCAGCATGTCGCGATGCCGCGCCGGTATCGCGAGCCTGCCTTTGCTATCCAGATTGAGTTGTGCCGCTCCCTGAAACATTCTTCCGCTCCCCACTATTACCCACTTTTTACCACTTAAGCCCACTATATTGAAAAAATTCCACACAGTCAAGCTAAAAAGCAGGGTTTTTCTTTATGGGACAAGGGGTTAGCGCAGAAAGCTAAGGCAAATCAAATATGCTTAAAAAGCAATGAATTGCGCAAACAAGCTAAAGTTGTTTGTTATGAATAGCCGGGTATTTCGGGGGAAAGAAGAAAAATGGATAGTTAGAAGTGCCGGGGTCAGAGCGGGTCAAACAAAATCAATTCGGTCTCAGCGCGCCAGCGCTTTTAAGATGCATACGCAACTCATCGACTGCATTCACAAATCCTCCACATTGCTGCCCAACTGCAGTCGCTGCCGCCAAAGCACCGCCGCTCCCCAAACCAATGCGGCAAGCATCAATAGCCCGCCAAATATATGGGCGAATGCTCCCCAGCGTTGCGCATTGTCTATCTGGCCCAGCGTGATCAGCAGGTAAATCCAGTCATGCGGCCCGTCATTCGCGCCGGTGCCCCCGCCGATCAAAGCCAGTTGCGGGTGCAGCGCGTCATAAATGTAGGGGGACAGGTCGACCAGGCTGACGCTCGCCCACCACAACCCGATGGCCGCACCGAAATTGTCGCGACTCTTCACGATGAAGGCGGCGCCGATAGCGAATGGCAGCGCAAGCTGGAACAGGCTGCCGCCGAGGATCATCATGAATTCGCCGAACGGACTGAACAGCACATGCCCCGCCTCGTGTATCGGCAGCAGGATATTGTGCATGAAGGATGTGCCTATCTCGCCATCACGGTAGTCATATCCAAACAGGAACCAGCTCCAGACCACCAGCAATACCAGCGCGATGCAACGCCCGTAAAACGCCATCGCATCCATGTTCTCCAATGGCTGGAACAGTGCTGCAATAAAGCCCTCTTTCTCCTCGCTGGCAAGGGAATCCACTTCAATTTCGGAAGAGGCATGCACGCTGGAAGCTTGCGTCCACTTGAAAAAATAAATCCCGCAAACGGGGCAAGCTGCGCTGGCAGGCAATGGCTGGGGAAACTTGTGCCCGCATTTTGGGCATTGGGAGTAGGTGTCGGTCATTTATTCCGGGCGTAAAAACGTGACCCCTGTTGTTTCCGCGTTATCAGCTTTCCGGCTTGAACAAATTGGCCGATGAACTGCGCCAGTATTGCGGCGGGGCGGACACTTGCGCGCCCAGCTCGGCGGCGGCGTGCCACGGCCAGCGCGGATCGTAGAGCATGCCGCGCGCCAGCGCAACCAGGTCGGCACTGCCCTCATTCACGATGGCTTCGGCCTGTTTCGCTTCGGTGATCATGCCGACCGCGATCGTGGTCAAGCCGGTTTCCTGTTTGATACGCCGGGCGAACGGCACCTGAAATCCCGGCGCGGCGGCCATTTGCTGTTTGGGCGACAGGCCGCCGCTGGAGACGTGGATAAAGTCGCAGCCACTGACTTTCAGTTCCGCCGCCAACGCCACGGTCTGTTCCAGGTCCCATCCGCCCCCCACCCAATCGGTAGCGGAGACGCGTATGCCCATAGCCTTGTTTTCCGGCCAGACGGCGCGGATAGCCGAAAATATTTCCAGCGGGAAACGCATGCGGTTTTCCAGGCTGCCGCCATACTCGTCGGCGCGCGCATTGGTCAGCGGCGAGAGAAACTGGTGCAACAAATAACCGTGCGCGGCATGCAGCTCGATTGCGTCGATTCCAAGCCGATTGGCGCGGCGCGCGGCCTGCACAAAGGCATCGCGTATCCGCTGCAAGCCCGCCTTATCCAGCGCCTGCGGCGCGGCATCGGTCTCATTGAACGGGATCGCGGAAGGCGCGACAGTGGTCCAGCCGCCAGCCTGCTCCGGCAATTGCCTGCCGCCCTGCCACGGCACCGCGCAGGAAGCCTTGCGTCCCGCATGGGCCAACTGGATCGCAATGGGCATCGATGAATATTGCCGGACTGCTTTCAGCACACGCGCGAAAGCGGCCTCGTTGGTATCGCTCCACAGACCGGGACAATTCGGCGTGATGCGCCCTTCCGGCACAACTCCGGTCGCTTCGATAATCAGCATCGCTGCACCGCTGTGCGACAAATTCCCCAGATGCATCACGTGCCAGTCGCCCACATTGCCATCCTGCGCGGAATACTGGCACATCGGCGCGATCACGATGCGGTTCGCCAAAGCAAGCTGGCGCAAATGCAGAGGAGAAAAAAGCGTACTGGTCATGGAAGTTCAGGTTGGTTGAAAAGCTGGTGCATTTTAGCAGGTCGGTACAACTGGTGATCTGCCAGAAAGAGCAGGCTGAAAACAAATTACTCGCACCCGTCAGCCTTGTGCATCTGTGTTGAGCGAAAGCTTGCGGACTATCGAATTACGAAGCTTCCATTAGCTGCACCACCGCACTTCCAGAACGCGAAGCCAAACCCATGATAGGCAAATCCTCACGGGGCAAGTCCAAGGCCTCCAGAACTTTGAGGGCCGCGTAGGCATCGTTTGCCGCGTAGAGCATTTGCTGCGGGGTGAGTTGGGGCTGCGACCAATTGGAGGTGGTCACATGCCTGGCCTTGGCGAAGCGCTGATTCAAAACCAACCCCACCGCCGCGCGGACGCCCATCTCTTTGTGGTAGCCGTCCATGCGGAACACCGTATTGAGATCGACCACCGCGTTGAAATGCACGCCCAGTTTCGCGTGGATATGCCTGCCATCCGACTTAAGGCCGAAGCCCACTTTGATGAGCTGTTCCGATTGCAGCAACTCGATCAGGAACGGCAGCCCGTCCGACCGATGCGGTTGAAACAGGTATGCCTTGTCATGCAGCGCAAACTGCACCACGTGCGGGCCTTCGCTGACATCGCCCGTGACAAACGTCGGCTTGGATTCAGTATCGAAACCAACGATGCCCGCCGCCTTGATCTCGGCAGTGGCGGACGCGAACTCTTCGGTGGTAGTTGGCACATGGATGCGCTCCAGCGTGAGGCCGGCAAATGGCTCCATCAGAGCGATTTCAGGCTTGGTCGGGGCGAGTTTTTTCATATAACTAGAGTACCAGATGTTTGAATTGAGTTCGTAGCCCGGATGCAGCGTAGCGCAATCCGGGGTTTCTGGCGCACCATTGGCATGTCTTTGTGCCATGTCGGGCACTCCCGGATTGCGCTACGCTGCATCCGGGCTACGCTGCTTTCACCGCCCGCACGCGCAACTGCCCGCACGCGCCCTCGATCTCCTGCCCTGCCGAATCTCGTATCCTGGCGAGGATGCCATGCCGATGCAGGGCGCCTACCATATACGCCGTTCGTTCGGCTGAGGGGCGGCGATAGTCGAGCCCGTCGATTTCGTTGAAGGGGATGAAGTTCATGATGGCGTATTTCCCGGAGAGGAGTTGGGCGATCCTCTCCACCTCGGCGTCGCTGTCGTTGATGCCCTCCATCAACGTCCATTGATATTGAACCGGATAGGAGGTGGCGCGCGCATACACTTCGGCGCGTTCCACCAACTCTTCGACCGCGATCTGCGGTGCATGAGGCAGCAATCTGGCGCGCAGTGTCGCATCGGTGGTGTGCAGTGAAAGGGCGAGCGCCGGTTTGACCGTTTGGAAAAACCGGGATTGCCCATTAGCCGGAATTAACCCATCCCCACCCCATCCCTCCCCTTGAAAGGGAGGGTGAGAGGCGGGCAGGCTGTGACGTTCTCCCCCTTTCAAGGGGGGAGTTAGAGGGGGGATGGGGGAGTGAGGTTGAGTCAGCCCCTCCATAAGACGCTCAAACACGCGCAAGTCGCCCACCGTGGACAACACCAGATTCTTGTGTCCGATGTTGCCCTGTGTGCCAAGCAGCTGAATCGCTTCGAGCACGTTGTCGAGGTTGTGTGCCGGTTCGCCCATGCCCATGAATACCACCTTGCACACCGCGCGGCGACGGCGCGCGAGCACCACCTGGGCGACGATCTCGGCGCTGCCGAGCTGGCGTTGCAGACCGTCGCGGCCACTCATACAGAACACACACCCCACGGCACAACCCACCTGCGTCGATACGCACAGGCCGCCACGCGGCAGCAGCACGCTCTCCACCATCTGGCCATCGGCCAGTTCGACCAACAGCCGTGCGACGCCCTCGTTATTGGATGATGCGCGCAGCGCTACGTTTGCTCCCTCGGCGGTATTCAAGCCATGACCGTTAGCGGGATATTCACTGCGCAGCTGCGCCAGTCCATTCAACTCCGCCTCGATGGCGGGCAACTCATTGCGCAGTGCAAGCGGAAAGAAACCTTCTGCGGCGCTGTGAGCTCTATCGTACGAGCAGACCTGACTCCAGCCGCGCAGCAGACGATCTTCGTGGCACGGCTTGGCACCGAGATCACGCAGGCGTTGGCGGAGTTGTGCGATACTCATCGGGGAGTGAGAAGCGGGAATCAAAGTGGGTTTGAAAATAATTGTGGGAAGCTGTTCGGATTTTAACCCAAGCTTCGACCCGGTATGCGGCGCGTCCGAGGAGAGGATAGGATGTTTGAATTGGGGAGGGCCGGCTGCAATGAAACCGTGGTCTGTCCCAATTATGTCCCAATTATGTCCTCCGAGGCTTATGGCATGGCCAAAGTGGCGGAAGAAGCCAGCATCCAGCGCGAAAGCCTGTACCGCGCCCTCTCCCCAAGCGGCAACCCGACACTGAAAACTTTAATGGCCGTCATGAAAGCGGTCGGGCTGCGCATCTCCGCCGTTCCGGACAAGGCGCATGCCTGACTTGAAAACTATTGCGATGCTGACCCCATTAGCTTTTGGTGTAGCCATTGAACGTTTGCGTTATGATCATCCTGCGTTGCAACTTTGAGGGGAGACCTCAGAGCCTAGCTCTTTTAATTTGTATTTAATTGCTTTAATTGGAATTAAGTATGGTGTTCCCAGATTTCCCAGACAAGTTGCGATCCTCCATTGACGAGATGACAAAGTATGTCAGCAATGTTTACATCACATACTTGCTTGCAGGAATCTATATTGCGGTCGCAATTGCTTCAACGACAGACAAGCAGCTTCTTCTAGAAGGCAACTTACCGTTGCCGCTTTTGAGTGTTGAGTTGCCCATTCAGAGCTTCTACATTGTTGTCCCGTTTGCCTATCTGCTGTTTCATCTTTACCTGCTTGTCTACGTTTATTTTCTTTCAGTGAAGCTTGCCAATTTCGAAGAACTCTTAGGACGTTTCCCGAATTTCACACAGAGACAAAGGCAGCGAAACTTGCTTCTGCCATTAGCTGTTAGCCCACTTTCGGTCAAGGCGACTACGTCACCAGTGATCCGGATGGTGCTGCGCTTAATCATGTGGGCGACAGTTCTTGCAATGCCTCTAATTCTGCTGGGATTCGCGCAGTTGCGGTTCTTGCCCTACCACAGCGTCGGAATCACCTCTTGGCATAGGATGGTGTTCGCACTGGACGTAGCGATTGTTTGCATCTTGTGGACTCTTATTCTCGGATGTCAGCCGAAACGTAATGAATTTGTGCCCTCTCGACGAGAGCGAATATTGGCTCACCTCGCCAAGGGAACGGGATATTCGATTCTCGCGGCCTCACTAGCATTCTCGCTCGTCATTGTTACCGTCCCCGAAGAGCCTTTGGACCGCATAACGCAGTATTTTGATCCGATAAAGCAGCAACTGCATCGAAACTTAGTAGTGACGAATACGGATATCGTAACGGAGGCGCCTTCACCTCAACTGGTGGTGCTCTACATCCAGCAAGGCAAAACTCTTAATGATGCATGGCGCGAGCATGCTAAAGGGGTCGTGCTCAAGGAGCGCGACTTGCGGGGCGGCAATTTCCGCGACTCCACTTTCTACAATGCCGAGCTTCAAGGAGCAAGACTGGACTCTGCCAATCTTGAGTCTACCAATTTCCAGGGTGCAGACCTGGGACCGGCAATGAGGGGTAAGGTGACGGTTCCTACTAGTCTTCGTGAAGCGAAATTGTTTGACGCCGATTTGCGAGGAGCTATCCTACGGCTTGCCGACCTGCGGGGCGCAGACGTTAGTGGAGCGAGGATGCAAGGAACCAATCTATCTCAAGCGAATCTTCAAGGGGTTACCCAGAACAGCGGGAAAGCGCTCGGCCCAGCATTAGCTGTTGTGGATCTTCGTGGTAGCTCGCTCTTCGATGCAAAGCTTCAGGCTGCAGATCTCACGGGTGCCAATATCCAGGGTGCCGACATGAGCGGGGCTCACCTTCAAGCGGCCAATCTATCCGAAGCCAACCTGAAGGGTGTTCTGCTCGGTAGCGCCAATCTCCAAGGTGCAGATCTTAGAGGGGCGAATCTCGATCTTGCTTACCTCGACAAGGTCCAGCTTGGGGCACTTACGCTGAGCGATGCAACAATGATTAGGGAGGAGTTCGCCGGATCCGACATTGATCGCGGAATGCGACTTTCGCTACCACCACAAGGATCGCCGACGCGGTTCGACGCGCCATCGGCGCTGCAGATTGAAAATGCATCTTTTGACGTCAACTTTGCCATGTTCACAGGCATTGCCCACGCAGCGGATGCAGATATGTACACAGACCAATTAACGGTCTTCGTCGTCGAACTCGCCTGCACGGAGCTTTCCATTGTAAAAGCCATTGCCTTCAGGAGCGGCTTTTGGACGATGCGCAAAAAACACTTCGGCCCGTACCTTGCCCGCGCATTGCTCAAGGCAGAGGAAAAGGGCAGATGCACGATCCTGAGGGACATTAGAGCAGACTACCGCGAGGTACTTAGTAGGTCAGCTAAAGCGCAAATCCCGCCGGGTCGATAATTCCAAGTTACATACATTGCCAATTATAAGGGGGGCAAGCTCTGAAGCTTTCCCCTCAAAATCCCGTTGCATTTCAATAAACTAGAGGGGTTAAAGGGGTAGTTAAATAGGAATTAAACGGGGCAGGTTGAGCTAACCCCTTTGACCCACCGGCGGGATATTCACTGCGCAGCTGCGCCAGTCCATTCAACTCCGCTTCAATGGCGGGCAACTCATTGCGCAGTGCAAGCGGAAAGAAAGTCTCTGCGGGACTGTGCTTCCTGTCGTACGAGCAGACCTGACTCCAGCCGCGCAGCAGACGATCTTCGTGGCACGGCTTGGCACCGAGATCACGCAGGCGTTGGCGGAGATGGGCGATACGCATCGGGGAGTGAGAAGCGGGAATCAAAGTGGGTTTGAAAATAATTGCGGAGAAGCTGTTCGGATTTTAACCCATGCCAGCCCGGTGTATGGCGCAGTTTCCAGGGGAAAATGTTTTAATTGGGCAGAGCAGGGTCGCAATGAAACCGTGGTCTATCCCCAATTATTCACTGCTTTCGGTTACCATAACTTATTGGATTTCAGATTGATTTTCCATATCGGATAAAATATCGAACTTGGCGCCTTTTATCCTGTCCGATTTCGGACGTTTGAAAATCAAATGTGCTCTGCCCCATACCTTCCTTCCGGATATACAAATGAAAGATAAGTTACTTTGGATATTACTGGCGTTTACTTTGGCCGCGCTCAATACAACGCAGGCTGCCGCGCAGCTTATGCCGCTGGAACAACAGCCTCACGCAGCCCTTCTGTCCGCAAAAATGATAAGCCGGCATCATTACAGACAAATAACGCTTGACGATAGTTTGTCGTCGCAAATATTCGACAACTATCTGAAGATGCTGGATAGCGAAAGGGTATTTCTCTTACAGGCTGACATTGATCATTTCGCCGATGCGCGCACCAGGCTTGATGATGCAATGCTCGACGAGGACTTGAGCATCCCTTTCGCCATATTTAATCTCTATCAGCAGCGAATGACTGAACGCTTTAGCTATGCTCGCTCCCTGCTAACCAATGGTTTTGATTTCAGGAAAAAGGAAAGCTATCAATTCACCCGCAAGAATGCGCCATGGCCACAATCTGAAGACGAGTTGAATGACTTGTGGCGCAAGCGTGTTAAAAACGACTGGCTGCATCTCAAACTGGCCGGCAAGGATAATCAAAGCATCGTCGAAACACTGGGGAAACGCTATGACAATTCCCTGAACAGCCTGTCCAAGATCAAAAGTGAAGACGCATTTCAAACTTTTATGAACGCCTATGCGACGGCCATAGACCCGCATACCAATTATTTTGGGGTGCGTGCTTCTGAAGAGTTCGAGATTTCGATGAGACTATCCCTGGTTGGCATCGGCGCCGTGCTTAATAGCAGGGATGAATACACCACGATCCGGGAACTGCTGGCAGGCGGCCCGGCGGCCCTGTCAGGCAAGTTGAAAGCCGGTGACCGCATCGTGGGTGTCGGGCAAGGCGAAGATGGTCCAATGACCGAAATTGTGGGCTGGCGCATTGACGACGCGGTGGCCTTGATACGCGGCGCAGAAGATTCTGTGGTGCGTCTTGATGTGCTGCCCGCACAAGCGGGCGCTGACGGAAAACACCACCTCATTTCACTGGTTCGCAAAAAGATCAGCCTGGATAAACAGGCCGCCAAAAAATCAATTATCGAGATTAAAGACGGGGCGGTAACGCGCCACATCGGCGTGATCACCCTGCCCGGCTTCTATCAGGATTTTGCTGCCCGCCTGAAAGGCGACAAGGATTTCAAGAGTGCGACCCGGGATGTATCGATCCTGCTGGATGAACTGAAAAAAGACAAGGTGGATGGCGTGCTGGTGGACCTGCGCAACAATGGCGGCGGTTCATTGAACGAAGCCGTCGAACTGACCGGCCTGTTCATAGACAAAGGCCCCGTGGTGCAGCAACGCGACTCCCGGGGTAATGTGTCCGTTGAAAACGATACTAATGCCGGTCTTGCCTGGAATGGTCCGCTGGGAGTGCTCATCAATCGCGGCTCGGCATCTGCCTCGGAAATTTTCGCGGCGGCGATACAGGATTACGGGCGAGGGGTTGTAATCGGTGAACCCAGCTTTGGAAAAGGCACAGTACAGACCGTGGCAGATCTTGATAAAATCGCGAGTAATGACAAGCCGCAATTCGGTGAACTCAAAATGACCATCGCCCAATTTTTCCGTATCAATGGCGGCACCACCCAGTTGCGCGGCGTGATTCCGGATATCAACCTTCCGACGATAACTGACCTGGGGGAATTTGGTGAATCCAGCTTCGACAATGCCTTGCCATGGACACAGATAAGGGCGGCGAACTATACGCGAGCAGGTAATTTGACAGGTATCGTGCCCGTGTTGAGAGCGAGCCACGACAAGCGCATAAGCCGCGACCAAGACTTCAAATATTTCCGGGAAGATATTGCCGAGTTCAACAGACTGCGCCGGGAAAACCAGATCTCGCTCAATGAAGCCGACCGCCGCAAAGAGCGCGAAACGCTCGAAGCACGCGAAAAGGCCCGCGAGAAAAGCAGAGGCAACAATGAATCTGTCAAGGCATCTGCCGAGTCCAGAAGCCATACACTTCACGACGACGGCATGTTATCCAGCGAGCGTAACCTCAGTGCTGACCTGGCTATCGAGAATGCGAATATAAACGCCAAGGATATATATCTGAACGAAGCCGCTCATGTACTCAGCGATGAGGTTGGGCTACTGACAACCAATTCCAGGCTCGCGGACAGCCGCTCGCCATAGCTGGACGTTCGCTTACGCAAATTCGATGGTAGACCCCAATAGCTCCTCAAGGCGGCTTGAGACCTGAGCAAGTTCTTACTCGGTCAATACAGAGGAGAAGTGATTGTTGCAAAGAGAAAGCCCGGCGATGCCGGGCTTTTTTTACAAAAAAGTATTCGATGCTGAGCTGACCCGTTAATTCCCCAAGCTGATTCAAGGAGGATGCGTGATTATGCTGCCTGCATGGCTGGAACGGATCGGCTTTCCAAATAAAGCGTGTCGTAGCTTAGGTCGATCTCACCGGGCCACTCGACCGAACCGGCGACGACGCGCGCGCCCAAAAATGTGCCGCGTTCACGCAAGCGCTTAAACACGCCTTTATCCAGATACGGTTTGGCATCGAAGATACGCTGCTCGCCGTTGGCGAAGGTGAGCAGCAACTCATAATTTTCCAGTGGCTGGACGGTAGTAATGTAAGGGTTCATGTTATTTCCTAGCGCAGCGGTTCGATACGGAAAGGCTCTTCACCTTTAATGGCCAAAGCCCAATCGGCAAACAGCTCATCTTTATGAATGACCATCCATGCCTGAATCAGCTTCTCCTTGTTGGGCGGCATGTTACCCGAAATGCGCTCGCCGGATTCGATCAGGTTAACAGCCTGCTGGCCTTGGCATTCCGCGTGTATGTGCGGTGCATGATGCTGTTTGTCGTCGAAGAAATACATGCGAATGAGAATGCCGAAAACATGCTGATGGTCGGCATGGTTATGCTCCTTTCCCGGTGAATGCAGCCGCAAGGATAGCCTTGTGCTGCTTGCGTGTCGAGATGGCGTTCCTACAAAAATCAATTCGTCTCCGACACCTGTCATTCATTTACGGATCAATCGAGTCTGACCCTATCGATGTGACCCTATCGATGTGTTTCGAAGTTCAGTCACACTTGCATGCGACCGCAACTGCCGGTGCCGTGCGGGCAACCGAGCCATGCAGCCGGTGATTGAACACCCCTGGCAGTTGACGCCTGCCGAGGCCGCGGTGTTGCAGAATGAACCCAAAAAGTTCATGAGAACCGAATCGTCCCTTCCCCCTTGCAGGGGGAAGGATAGGATGGGGGTAGAAGTGGTGAAATGTACGCGTTTCTACCCCCACCCTAACCCTTGCAGGAGGGCGCGTGACGCTCGCGGCGGTGGCCGTGCCCGCATACCCAAGCTACGCTTGATAACTTATTGCAATGCTGACCCAATGGCTCCTTTACCCAGCCAACGCTTGCCAGCCGACCACTTGACACCCTTCGCGTTCATACCGCCCTTCACCGCCAAAAACAATGCCAGGTGGGAGTGCGGCATCGCCGAACAAGGCCGACAACTTGCGCAGTGCTGCCGTCCAATCGGTGCTGAAAGTTGATCCGGATTTTATTTCCACGGGCATAAACTGGTTGCCATTCGGGATCAACAAATCCACCTCATGACCCGCACTGTCGCGCCAGAAATACAGCTCGGCAACCTGACCTGCATTGAATTGGCGCTTGACCCATTCAGACACCACCAGCGTTTCAAACAACGCGCCGCGCGAAGCATGGGTAGATAGCGTATCGGTATCGCGTATGCCCAACAAATAAGCCATCAATCCGGCATCCAGAAAATACAGCTTGGGCATTTTCACCAGACGCTTGCCGAAGTTGCGATGATGTGGGCGCAATAAATAAACGATATAACTCGCTTCCAATACAGTCATCCACTCGCGCGCTGTCACATGCGAAATGCCGCAATCCGCCGCCAGCGCGGAAAGATTGAGCAACTGACCGGAACGTGCGGCGCACATCTTGAGAAAGCGCTGGAATAAGGACAAGTCGCGCACCGCCAACAACTGCCGCACATCCCTTTCCAGATACGTGGACACGTAGTTTGGAAACCAATCAGCGGGCATAACGGGGCGGTCATATAGTGGCGGATAGCAGCCTTGCAGCATCGCCGCATCCAAAGTGGCGGGAAGCATTCCGCCTTCCTTCAACTCCGCCAACGAAAACGGCAACAACTGCAACAACCCAACACGACCCGCAAGCGACTGCGCGATGTTCGACATCAACCCAAACTGCTGTGATCCGGTAATAATGAACTCGCCCATCCGCTGCCGTTCATCCACCACACCTTGCAGATAAGAAAACAAATCCGGGCAACGCTGCACCTCATCAAGTATCGCCCCCTGCGGAAATCGCGCCAGAAATCCGCGCGGGTCGGTATCGGCGAATGAACGTTCCTCCGGGTCTTCCAGCGAAACGTAGGGCTTGCCGGCAAACAGCGTGCGTGCCATTGTCGTCTTGCCAGACTGGCGCGGACCCGTAATCGCCAGCACGGGGAAGCCCTGTGCCAGCCGCAATGCGGTGGAAAATGCTGATCGGTTTAGCATGTTTGCAAATTGAAGGTATAAACTTCAAATTGCATGATAAGGGAAAACAGGGTGAATGGGAAGGGGCGGATGTAATGTTGCGACCTGCACAAGCCACCTGAAAAACAATCCGAACCCGACCCCAATAGTGCTGGAGACCACGCGCCACGCCCATCATCTGGCCTCGGCGAAAGAGGACGACGCATGACGACAGCCGTGCTGATGATCTAAGCGGCGATGCCGACCGGGGAAAGGGCTATGGCAGACAGACGCCCGGCCATCGCGGTGTCGATCACGGCATTTGCCATCATCGCAAGCTGCGCGATCAGAACCGGCCAGGCCAGATGGATGAGTTGCGAGGTGGGGGAAGTGGAGCGATCCATATCAGTATTCTACGGGAATGCTGATTGGTATTTTGTTCGTGGCCTCAATCTGCCTCAACGATGCTCACGAAGAAGTGCGGGAAATAGCAGAAGAGGTGATGGAAGAACTGGAGAAGCAAAAGGCGAAAACGTTATGCATAGCTGAGCCCTTTAGTTACCTATATCGAACTTAGCCTCAAAAATTAATGATGCATCAGTGATTTAGAAATTGCAGGTTCAATATGTTTCGCGAGCATCTCACGCGCCCAATCTCCACGTGCATCCGAAAGTCCAGAAATCTGCCTCAGGGCAATATGGATTCTGGTTAACAATGGCAATGATTGTTTGGCAACTGATTCTTCAATCCAAGAAGATGCATCTGGTCCCTGGCGAATGAAATACTTAACTATCGCCCAAGTGATTGGTTCCACAATGCCAGCTTCATGACAAACAATACTTCCATGTCCTGGTATACTGTGAACAGCCACTTCCTTGAAATCTTGATTACCATCTGGGCGAGATAAAACTATCTTGGCTTGTGCTAATTCGGTTAGTAACGGCTCGTCTAATCTAGCCACTTCTGATTCCCCTGAGATTTCTATACCCAATGGTAAAGCGGCAATGTGAGACAGGATGAGCCAGCCTCCTGGGTCGATTATCGCATCGACGATATCATCTGGCTCTATTTCAATTTCGATAGTTGAAGTATCAGTTGAAATTGAAAGCCTTCCGTGAGTTTTCACCGTCGCATGCAAGACCCTACCTGCTATCGCGATACCGAATTTTGATCCTGGAGAGAGTGACGAAGCTTGGGGAGACCGGCTGAGGAGTGCGTTCAAAATGTCTAATGGGTTTCTATAAATCCGTCGAGTAATATTCTGAACAAGAGCAGACGCCGAGATAATATCTCCAAGTGGTAGCTTAGCTGCTACAGCAATGAGTCTGTTAGCCACTTCTTCTGGCTCACCCCAACTTCGCATACGGTCAGAGAGTACCGTTGCCAAATGATTAGCCACCAATGCAGGCACACGGACAAACCAGACCGGTTGTTCGGCCCAATTAATACCTGACTTTATAAACCCGCTCTGGCGAAGAAGACGTATCCCTGTGTCACCGATTGCATGATCTAAGCGCGTCATATCGACTGCAAAAGTCGAGATGCCATGAAGTATGGCTTCGACGTTTTTAGACTCAAGATACTGGTCGAGGATCGAACTTGCAGCCAAGCGTAGAGTAGATTCTGTAACTTCGTCTAAGTCAATAGATTCAGCAGCAAGATTTATCGCTTCAATATCCATGAGAGGAGGAATCTTCACACACAGGTGAGGCTCCTCGCTGGGAAGCTCGGTAACATCAGCAGGCACGAGAGCTCTTAGTATCCAAGGTTCACGTAAAGACAGAACCGACTCACCACCTGAGGTAACAAGAATTCGATTGTGCGCCAATACCTTTTGAGCATATTTGAACTCCATATCATCAAGAGGTAATAGCGATATTTTGTACGCCAGCCGACCAAGCGCGTTGTTTTCTCTACCGCTAGGCTTCTTAGTAATGCTATCCAAAGCGCTGTCATCAACGGTTATAACCAGATGCAGGCTTGCACCGAATCTAGTGCTTGCCAATTCGTTAATATCTGCAAGTATCGGACCAAATGCAGGATCAACATCATCCAGTGCGAGGACGAGCCTCGCATCTCCGTTATTCGAAATAGTTCGGAGCCACTCGCGCGCCTCATTAGCCGATACAGACCAACTCAATTCGCTAGAAAGCAGATGAGAAATTGCGTGAAAAACGCCAGCCTCACTAGGCTCCATCATGAGGACAGCGGTTGATGCTAAATTATTGTGCGCACTCTCCACAAGTTCCCGAAGAACGTTACTTTTTCCTGACAACGGTGGGCCATGTACAACAATTGCACGGGTACCCTTTTGGAGTGCGTCTAAAACTTCTGCCGTAGCTCGCCTTGGGAGTAGGAAATCGCGTACGAATGGTGTTGTCTCTGACCATTCACCCGTGCGATCCACAATTAACTGTTTGGAAACGGATTGAAATGCTTCAATCCAATTTCGTTGGTCTGCCCCCATGAGTGTGTGTACCGCATCCTTTAAATCGGATGCGGCCAGCTTTCCAACATCGTTGAGGCGTCGGTGCAGTTCTTTCTCAGTTTGTTCTACAGGCTTCCATTCTTCTCCAGAGTATGTAATGTAGATGCGAGTATCTTTCCCATTAGATACGATAACTAAAGGGGGCATTGATGGCGTAGTAAGCCTTGCGTACGACAGTCCCTGATCAACGTCATGTTGAGTAAGCTGTATATCCTCACGCTTCAATTCAAGCAAAGCAATCGGCTTCCCGCTCAATAAAACGAGGATGTCTGATCGTCCTATCAGACGATCAGCACTACTGCCGTCGACTTTAACCGACGTATGACCGAGCTTGACCGAAAAATAAGTCTGGTGTTTAAGTGACTCTGAGGGCAACCAAGGGAAGGCATCCTTCATCACGGCATGCATTCGGGCCTCTAAGGCTGCCTCGGTATCTTTTATTTTCACGTGATCTATTCCCCTCTATACGACGTCTTCAAAACTAATAGGAACAGCGTCGCTACCAGATTACATGGGGACGGAGCCTCATTCTTTTCGCAAAATCAATCGGACTCCGTCCCTAAGGTCTAGTCCCTAAGGTCTATTCAAGCTAAGAGCTGGTTTCAAGGAGGATTGTTTTTAACCAGTGTTCTTGTTTGGTTATTGGTTGGCGCACCCGGAGCGATAAAGCTGTGTACTGGATAGTGGCGGTTCTTCTACCTTGAATTAAACACCTCTCGAAACAGTTGGGCAAGGTCGGCAATAGGTACCTTCAGTGCGTCAGTTTAGGTTTAATTCCAGCGACTGCCCGCTCGATAGATCGTAGATCATATGCAGGGTCTTGTGACATTAAATGTTCGTACATTAAGGGCGCAGCCTTTTTGCATTTTTCCATATACTCGATAGCCGATTTGTTGTTTCCGCTATCTTGCTCTATCTTTCCCGCAAGGTATAGCAAGAACCCTTTTGATGAAGGAGAAATCTGTTCAACTCTTGATAATTGATCTAGCGCATCGACGTACTTCTTTGCATTCTTCTTATTTCCTAGGTAAGAGTGCATCAGGTAAAGTCCGGTTTTCCAAAACGGGAGTTCATCACCTGTGGTCAGCAGCGCTGGCAAGATGTACCCGATGCCGGATTTGTTAAGAATCGCAAACACTATCTCTTCACGGTCAGGGAGACCATCCTTGTATTCTTTTTCTTGCTTATCTGCCTCCTTCCTTAACTCAGATGTTTGTTTCTTTAATTCATCAAGACTCATTTCACTTTCTTTTACTGATTTTGCAATATTTTCG
Organism: Gallionella sp.; assembly: GCA_030645955.1. The sequence goes on from JAUSMR010000076.1 coordinate 124,760, forward strand.
GCACCACCAATATTCTCAAATAAGCGGCTGACCTCTGATTGACGGTAGGAAGTCCACACCGTAAACACAGAACTTGCAGCAACTCCCAGAGTAACCGCAATGGCAATGCCGCTGATATATTCTGGCATGGGCTGATTGCTCTCTTTTCGTGCTGTCGCACCAATTGCACGAGCCTCAAGAGAGGAAGTTGAATGTGAACTCGCGTTAGCAATTGTAACTACGGCACCAAGCTCCTCTTTCGGATTTAACAGTGGTATTTCACCTTCAAGAATAGCTTGGTCTTGCGTCAATAGCTGAATAAGCTTGGAATTAGAGAACTTAACCGATTCAATTGACCCATCATTGACGCACAATTTGTACGAAATTTTTTCAATTGGCCGGTTCCCAGTATTTCGTAGTGTACATACAAAGTACATTCCTGATGTATTTTCGCGCGGAAAGACTTCAGACTTTACAATTTCATATGTAAGCGATAGCCGCTCACGCTGAATCACCCAAAGTATCAGGCCGCCGATTACAGTCAGAATTGCTGGGATCAAATATTGCATTCGTTTGGCCTCGTCCCAATTCAAATAGTAACAATTAAAGCTCTACCTTCCCCGTCCAAGTAACACGGGGGCTACGGATGTCAAACAGCGCCCAATACTTTCCACTAATCAGCGTCCAATTTTTTCCACTTTGTCAGCCTTTTGAGCTCGACTTTTTCGATGCTTGAACCGGTAGGAATCGTTTCCTGTTTCCAGAATGTCGCAATGATGAGTAATGCGATCAACCGGGTCTTTGTGGTGTTCGGGCAACGTAACTGCGCGCTCGGCAATTGCTCTTGATACCGGAATAATCGCCACGCCATTTTCTTCGACCTGATTGAGCCAGTCAGAGACAGGCAGCTTGAGGGTAATCCGTCCGTGCTTAACAAGCCACGCCATTTCCCAGCAGGTCATTGCCGAGACGGCCAGAGATTCAGCCGTTTCGATGGCTTCTATTTGCTGTTGTCCTAGTTTGTCTGGTGTGCGATTGACCCACCAGTAAAGCGCGTGAGTGTCGAGGATGAGCATCAGGACAATGCTTCCCAATCGCTTTCTGGCGGGCCGCTGAGAATGTCGCCTTTTTCTTCGCCCATGCCTGCGAGCGCTGGCGGTGGCGTGCGACGTCCTGCTGGTTTGGTTGATTCCCACATTACGATGACACGAGCGTTTTCGGCATGGGCGGGTAGCGCCGCATCCTGTATGACAAGGCGATGGTCGTCAATGGATGCTGTCGTTTCAAGAGCTAACATGGGCGAGCCTCCTTTGATACTGATTCACCAGGCGGTGATTGTACAACATCCTCTTGGCGTAGCGTGCTGACTGGTAGGGACCACTAATTTAATCAGCCAGGCTCAACACAAGGGGCAGGGTTCCCCGAATTACCAATTGTCATGACGCTCGCGACGCTCTTGCCTGTAATTGGTAACTGCCAGGCGGATGCCATCGGGGTCGGTGAAGCAGGTTGCCCAATAGTCCGGGGCGTATATGGGATAGCGTTTTGCATCGGTTGCTGCTATGCCAGCCCCGCGAAGCTGAGCGGCTACGACTGCGACGTCTGCCGGTGTTTCGACACGAAGGCAGAGGTGGTGCAATCCGGGTGAGAGGGCATCAGGTATGGCCTTCGTTCCCGATGGGCGAAGCACATAGCCGAAGTATTGAAGTAGTCCTCCGAGAATGGTTCGACAGGCTGATGGAACTACTGATATGACTACTAGCCATCTGACTAACCCAGCAAAAGACGCTGGGCAAGTCATTGGTTATAGCCATTCGACTAAGCTGCCAAAGTTCGGCAGCAAAGTCGCTGGTTATCACCACGAACGGAAGGCTTAAGGCTCGCCGCCCAGCTTGTATGAAGGTTAAAGGGGCCAGGTTGAGAATTGTTTTACCATCTTCAAGAACATATCAAACCCAACCAATTCAAGCAGGCTGTGTAGTCGTTACTTTGCTGCTTCGATGAGTTCGATGTCTTTTTTCAGCAGGTCGTTGACCAGTTCCGACAAGTCTATGCCTTTGGCATCGGCCTTGGCGGCGAGGTAGGTCTGCACTTTTTCGTCGAGATATACCGGCAAACGGAAGAGCGCGTCGGGTTGATAAAACTTGCCGCGCACGCCTTTACTGAAATCGTATCGTTCTTTCATGTCTGTCACCTCTGGCCGCTAACGCGGCACCTGTTCGTAATCGCGTATTTCTTCACGTTCGGCGCGGCGTGCCGAAATGATACGGATACGCAGTTCCGCTTCGTTTACTTCCTCGCTGGTATGAATCACTACCAGCATGTGGCCGTTTTCCGCGAGCCCCAGCGTAACCCAACGGTCTTCATCTTCGCTATGTTCATCGTCGAATATCGTGATGGCCAGCGAATCACGAAACACCGTGGTTGCCAGTTGAAATGATACCCCATGCTTCTGGAAATTGCTGCGCGCCTTGTTCGCGTCCCAATCAAAATCGAAAAGCATTTGCATAATCAGATTCTGAAGTGTGTGGAAAAATTTGGAAGGTCGCTAGGCTGGAACCAATCGTAGCCAGCGACCACGGCTTAACCCGGCATGTGAACGATGCGGAATTCGCCGGGATTAACCTTTGCTATGAGCTTGGCGTGTGCTACCGCTTTTGCAACCGACATGTGGCTGGATGCCTTGCTGAATGCAGCCTGGCGAGCTGATTTGTTGTATGACGGTTTCGCCGCTACAACTTTCGCAAGGCGAGCGCGTTCCGAAGCGGGCTTCGCTTTGTTCGTAACGTCATTGGCAAGGGCTTTTTTCATGAGGGCATCGTAGCACGTTAAGTCTTGATCGTTCAATACTGAACAATTAGGATCACTAATTTAATCAGCCAGGCTCAAATTACAGGGGCAGGAATTACATGGGGACGCCTCATTCTTTTCGCAAAATCAATCGGGCTCCGTCCCTAAGGGGAGACCTCGCCACAGGGAACCCAGCAGCGGGTGTCGGAGCAGGCGTTCGACCGAATGCTCAAACTCGTTCAGATACGCTTGCGACAAGATATTGCCCGCCTGCTTCTGGTAGTAAGCCGCCGCATCATCGAGGTCTTGCGACGCTTTCAGATGCAGCGAGTAGTTCATGCGTATTTGGCCCGGATTTTTGCGAGCGCTTCTGGCCCTGAAATCATTTTGGCATCACCGGATTCGATCTGCGCATGCCTGCGTTCGACCTCTGTTTCCACGTCAAGACTGGCAATGAGCGCCTGCACCAGCAGCGCCCGTTCGGCAGCCGGGAGTTGCAGCACTTCCGCCTCTAAAATTTCTACTTGGGTAGCCATGGTTCCTCCATGAATTGCTGAGTTATGCATGATTCAACTTTGATTCGATATATTCTAGACCGCTCTGGATAAGTTAGCCAAGTGCGTCTGATAACTATACTTGATGCAGCACTCGCATTCTCTACCACGCCTCGCTGTTTAGCAATCGAGGGAACAATTGAACAATTGGGGGCAGCTCAGGCCACCAATTTAATCAGCCCGGCTCAAATTAGATGTGTAGGGTTCCCCGAATTACCAATTGTCATGACGCTCACGACGCTCTTGCCTGTAGTTGGTAACTGCCAGGCGGATGCCATCGGGGTCGGTGAAGTAGGTTGCCCAATAGTCCGGGGCGTATATGGGATAGAGTTTTGCATCGGTTGTTGCTATACCAGCCCCGCGAAGCTGAGCGGCTACGGCTGCGACGTCTGCCGGTGTATCGACACAACGGCAGAGGTGGTGCAATCCGGGTGAGAGGGTATCAGGTATGGCCTTGTTGCCCGATGGGCGAAGCACATAGCCGAAGTGGCGATTGAAGTATTGAATATGAGGCTCGCCGCCCATGGTTCGACAGGCTCACCACGAACGGATTAATAAATCGGCGTTTTGTTCTTGCGAAAACCCAGTGTGTCCAGCAGTCAAAAGGGTCACCCATTAGCCAACCTTTAAAAGAAATCTTCTTCGCGCTGGTGGCGTATCGCCAGCACGGTCACGGACTGGCTGTCTTCAATTTCAAACAGCGCTACATAACCGTTTGCCCCAAAGCTGATAATCAATTCGCGCAACAAAGGATGTTCCGGCGAGGCCTTGCGGCAACTGAAGGGGAAGGTTCGCAGGAATTCGATGCCTTTGGCAATCGCGGTGCGGGCGCGTTTGGCGGCTTGCATATCCCGTTCCGCGAGAAAGTCGAACAGGCGTTGCAGGTCTTTTGCGGCGGAGGGTGTGAACCGGACCGTGTAGCTCACTTGCGGGCAGCAGCCTTGCGTGCCAGCGTTTTGTCCAGTCCGGCCAGCACCGCTTCCGCCGAGACATATTTGCCTGTACGACGAGCGTCATCCCGCGCTGCCAGCCCACGGGCGACAAATTCCTGCTGCATTGCCCGGCGCTGGATGTTGTATTGAATCGCCTCCAACACGAATCCGGAAAGAGTCTCACCTTCTACTAGTGCCGCCTCGGCTGCGGATCGCAACTCTTCGTTCACCCGTAGCGGCGGAAAGGTAGAAGTTTTGGCTGCTGTTTTTACAGATGCCTTGGCCGTTATTTTCATGGCGTTATCCTTTTGCATTACATATGCGATGCAGTATCAGCCCAGGAAAATATAAATGCAAGTGGAATTAAATGGGTGGGGTTCCCCGAATTACCAATGAATTATTGGGGTCGGGTTTGCAATACTTTTCAAACCAAACGTCAATCACGCTAGCCGTCGGCAGGCCCGGGCAAGTCCTCGAAGTAAAGAGCCAGCGCCTCTTCCAGATTCGCTATAGCTTCTTGTTCAGTCGCACCGCGACAAGCCAACCCAAGATCGGGGCACCGCGCGACGAAAACACCGTTTTCCTGGGTGACCACATAGTTCGAGTTCTTTTTGCGTTTCCTGGTATTCATGGCGAAAAGTGTGTTGCTGCTTTCAAGGAGTTAATAGCGAGTTAACATGGTCAGCATCGCGTTTGCTCACCCACGAAAAAAGTGAAGCTGGCCGGTAAGCCGGGTTCTGTCGTGGACAGTCATTCCTCTAGGCGTTTCGTTACCTGACGCTCGAGCAATCTACCCGCTGACGACGCGAGCCACGTCATGGTCAGCCTATTTGATCTTGCTCCGGATGGGGTTTACCCTGCCGCTGATGTTGCCACCAGCGCGGTGAGCTCTTACCTCGCCATTTCAACCTTACCTGATCCGCTTGCGCGGCCATCGGCGGTGTATTTTCTGTGGCACTTTCCATCGCCTCACGGCGTCCGGTCGTTAACCGGCATCCTGCTCTGCGGAGCCCGGACTTTCCTCCCCGCACTTGCGTGCGCGGCGACTGTCTAGCCAGCTTCGGTGTGGAGTTTAACACGGTGACAGCAGGGGCATCGGTTGTTGGAAGGACAATCTGTTTAACCCGGATAATTCAATAGCCCGTCATTCCGGCGAAGGCCGGAATCCAGCAAGAACAAACACTCCGCGAAGCGGACAAAACCGCAATGTTGTCCCGCTTTCGCGGGAAATTTTTAATCGACTGGATTCCGGCCTTCGCCGGAATGACACAGTTTTGGCTAATGGACTATTCGGGTTTAAGTATTCGCTCCAAGCAGGTTCATTGAACCATGGACATCCTGGCGAATAGGTTAAACTTGCGCGACTGCCAGCTATTCAACCGACATAAAGCATGCCCATATAAAGCATGAACGACATCCCGATAATCGAAACCCGCGCGCGGCTGCGCACCTGGCTGGCAATCGGTTATGCGCTGTTTATCGTGTATGCCAGCCTGTCGCCGTTTACCGGCTGGCGCGAGCAGGGTCTGGAATTCGCCGAGGTACTCGGCATGCCTTTGCGCCTCACCTATACCGCGTTCGATGCGACGATCAACCTGTTGTCCTATCTGCCATTGGGTTTGCTGGTTGGCCTGGCGTTGCGTGCGCGTTTTGGCGCAGCGGTCAGCGTGATATCCGGTCTGTGTCTGGGTGTGTTGCTGTCGGCGTGCATGGAGTATCTGCAAATGTATTTGCCCACGCGTATCAGCTCGAATATGGATTTGCTGTCCAATAGCACGGGTGCGCTGACAGGTACGCTGCTGGCGGTGAGAATGACTTCGTGGACCTGGCTTATTGCAAAGTTGACATACTGGCGCAGCGGCTTGTTTCATCATGGCAAGGAGATGGATTTCGGCCTGGCTTTGCTCGCGCTGTGGATGTTCGGGCAGATCAACCCGTCCTTGCCGATGCTGGGCAATGTGTTCATCAGCGAAGTGGCACACCAGCCTTTCGTGAAGCTGCCGCCCGCCCCGTTTGATTGGTGGGAAAGCAGTGCGGTAACGTTAAATTTATTGATGCTGGGCACGCTGATGCTGACCTTGTTGCGGGTTCAGCGAAATACCGCCCCGGCATTGCTGGCGGTGTTGAGTGCGGTGGCGGTGGCGAAGTTCTTCGCAGCCGCGCTGCTGCTCAAGTCCTGGGCATTGTTGTTATGGATCAATAGTGAGGCCATGCTGGGGATGCTGCTGGGGATGCTGCTATTGCTGGCAGTATTGCGGTTGCCGCGCGCCGCAGTGATAGTCTTCGGCGCAACGGCAGCTTTGGTCTATTTTGCCATCGTGAATTTCGCATTGGACAGCCACACGCCCTCCGCTGCGACGTCCGTCTATCACTGGCATTACGGGCATTTGCTTAACTACAACGGCCTGGCGCAGACCATCGCACTGACCTTCCCGATACTGCTGTTGTTTCACCTGTGGCGCATCCGGAAAGTATAATTACGCACCGTTCCATCAATTCATCACCCTGCCAGGAGTCTGCCATGAGTTATTTTGATAAGCATGTTTTTTTCTGTGTCAATCAGCGCAAAGACGGAAGCACTTGCTGCAACAATCACGGCGCGGAAAAGGCGCGTGAATACATGAAGAAAAAGGTCAAGGAACTCGGTATTTCCAGCCGCAAGAACAACTTTCGCATCAACACTGCCGGGTGCATGGATCGCTGCGATGATGGTCCAGTCATTGTGGTGTATCCCGAGGGCATCTGGTACACCTATGTGGACAATAGCGATCTCGATGAAATCATCGAGGAACATTTGAAGAACGGGCGCGTGGTGAAACGCCTGAAAATTTAATATGCCTCTGAACCATTTTTTGACGCAGCTGTTCGCCTTCCACTCCTCCCCCTTCAACGGGGAGGTTGGCAGGGGGATGGGGTTGAATCGGCAAGAATTTTGCTTCTTTCTACCCATCCCCACCCTAACCCTCCCCTTGAAGGGGAGGGAATTTTACTGAAAACTGAAAATGATTTACTGGCTTAAAATTTAATGACATCGCAGCGAAATGTAATTTTTGCCGGGCCAGCCGGGCAGCTTGAGGGAATGCTGCACCTGCCCGATGCAGCACCGGGTGCGATCGCCGTGGTCGCCCATCCGCTGCCTACCATGGGCGGGACAATGGACAACAAGGTGGTCGCCACGCTGACCAGTGCTTTTACGGAATTGGGCTTTGCCGCGCTGCGCTTCAACTTTCGCGGTGTAGGTGAAAGTGCCGGCAGTTATGACCAGGGCAACGGCGAAACGCTGGATGCGATTGCCGCCGCCGGTTTCATGCGCGGCGAATTCCCGGATTTGCCGCTGATCAGTGCGGGATTTTCCTTCGGAGGATATGTGCAGGCTCGCGCTGCCGAAGAATTGCAGCCGCACAGTCTGGTGCTCGTCGCGCCTGCCGTGGGACGGTTCGCGATGCCGCATGTGCCCGCCGATACCTTGTTGGTGCATGGCGATCTGGACGAGGTGGTAGGGCTGGATGCGGTGCTGCACTGGGCGCGCCCGCAGCATTTGCCAGTGATCGTTTTGGCGGGGGCAGAGCATTTTTTCCACGGACGGCTGACGCAGCTTAAGCAGGTCGTGTTGCGGCATTTTGCAGCGCGGGGCTGGGAATGAACACGGTATTGAGCGCGCGCAATTTACGCAAATGCTACGGCGATCAGGTGGTGGTGGATGGGCTGAACCTGTCCATCCGGCGCGGCGAATGCTTCGGCTTGCTGGGGCCGAATGGCGCGGGCAAGACCACCACGCTGCGCTTGATGCTCGGCTTGATCGCACCGGATGCGGGCGAGTTGCAGCTGCTGGATCATGCCGTGCCAAAAGATTCGCGCGCGGCACGGTTGCGCGTCGGCGTGGTGCCGCAGATGGACAATCTCGATCCGGATTTCACCGTGGCGGAAAACCTGCTGGTGTATGGGCGCTACTTCGGCATGAGCGATAAGGCAATCGAAGCGCGCCTGCCGGAATTGCTGGAGTTCGCCAACCTGACCCACAAGCGCGATGTCAAAGTGCCGACCCTGTCCGGCGGCATGAAACGGCGGCTGACCCTGGCGCGCGCGCTGGTGAATGACCCCGAAGTCATTTTTCTCGACGAGCCGACCACCGGGCTCGATCCGCAGGCACGCCACCTGATCTGGCAACGCCTGCGCGAACTAACTGCGCGCGGCAAGACGCTGTTGCTCACCACGCATTTTATGGACGAGGCGGAGCGGCTATGCCACCGCCTCGCGGTGATGGACAACGGGCGCATCATCAGCGAAGGTTCGCCGCGCGAGCTCATCTCACAAAATATCGAGCCGCAAGTGGTCGAGGTTTTTGGCGATCATGCGGCAGAATGGGCGCAAAGCCATGCGATTCGCCATGCGCAGCGCTTCGAGGTGAGCGGCGAGACGGTGTTTTGCTATGTGCAGGATGCGCAGCCGTTGTTGCTTGAGTTGCAGCAACATCCCGACTTGCGCTATCTGCATCGCCCGGCAAATCTGGAAGATGTGTTCCTCAAATTGACCGGCAGGGAGATGCGCGAGTAATGCCAACATGAAACCCAATATCCCATTAGCGCAAAATCGGGGTGCAATAGCTATTGCTTCTTCTGGGAGCGCGGGCATCTTGCCCGCAGTTTTACATGACCCATCGCGTTTTGAAAGACTGTTAAACCATGGGTACGATGCGGGCAGGATGCCCGCGTTCCTTAAAACCGTTGATGCTTTTGCGGGCTTTGATCGATCAACACTTTCAAAGACACCCTCGGAATAACGGGCTAATGGACAATCTTGGATGAAAACAAACAACTTCGCCTTGCCGCAATTCAGCCTGCGCTTCATCCCGATCTGGCGGCGCAACTTTCTGGTGTGGAAAAAAATGGCCGGCTCGTCGATACTCGGCCATCTCGCCGATCCGGTAATCTACATGCTGGGCCTGGGTTATGGACTGGGTGGCATGCTGCCGGAAATCGGCGGCATGTCCTATATCGCCTTCCTCGCCGCGGGGACGGTGTGCTACAGCACGATGAACAGCGCCAGCTTCGAGGCGTTGTATTCCGGTTTCTCGCGCATGCACGAGCAGCGCACCTGGGAGGCGATACTCAACACGCCGATCACGCTGGACGATATCGTGTTTTCGGAAATCGCCTGGGCGGCGAGCAAAAGCCTGCTCTCCGGCATCGCGGTGCTGGCAGTCATCTGGCTGCTGGGGCTGTCGCATTCGCCGCTTACGCTGTGGTTCATTCCGCTTTCGCTGCTGGTCGGCCTGTGTTTCGCCTCGCTTGGACTGATTGTGACCGCCATCGCGCCCGGATACGACTTCTTCATGTACTACTTCACGCTGGTAATTACGCCGATGGTGCTATTATGCGGCGTGTTTTTTCCGGTCGATCAGTTGCCGCCGCTGTTGCAGACAGTGTCGTCTATCCTGCCGCTGACGCACGCAATTGCCTTGGCGCGCCCGCTGTTGAATGACATAATTCCGGCGCATTTTATTTGGCATATCGCCGTGTTGCTGGGTTACGCACTGCTGGGTTTTTATGTGTCGCTGGTGTTGTTCAGGCGACGGTTGTCTCAATAGAAAAATAACGCCGTAGGCTTAGCAGTTATCGCAATAAGGAAAAATTATGTTGTGGGTTAAAGCGTTTCACATCATTTTCGTGGTGAGCTGGTTCGCCGGATTATTCTATTTGCCGCGCATTTTCGTAAACCACGCGATGGCGACCGAGCCTGCCGTAATTGCGCGGTTGAAGCTGATGGAGGGCAAGCTGTACCGCTTCGTCACACCGATCGGTGCGCTGGCAATCACCTTCGGTTTCTGGTTGTGGTTCGGCTATGGCTTCTCCGGCGGCTGGCTGCACGCCAAAACCGCGCTGGTAATGCTGCTGGCGGGTTATCACCTGTACTGCGGCCATCTGGTCAAGCAATTCGCCGCTAATCAGAACACGCGCAGCCATGTTTTCTATCGCTGGTTCAACGAAGCCCCTGTATTGCTGCTGGCAGCCATTGTCATCCTGGTCACCGTAAAGCCTTTCTGATTTCATTTCAAAGGTAAAATAACCCAGGCCGGGCTCAGCCCGACTGCTATATCTGGCGGGTAAAACCCGCCCTGCAACAACACATGTTTAATCCAGGAATGAAATAATTTATGCCCGATTTTTTCGCCCCCTGCCCGCGCGGCCTGGAAGCCGTATTGCACAGCGACCTTGAAGCGCTCGGCGCACAAAATGTACACGCCACCGAAGGCGGCGTGCATTTCTCCGGCGACTGGACGCTGTGTTATCGCGCCAATCTGGAGAGCCGCATCGCCAGCCGCATATTGTGGCGCGTCGCAGAAACGCAATATCGCAACGAGCAGGACATTTACAAGGCGGTGTTCGACCTGCAATGGCAGCGCTGGTTCGACGTGACCAACACCATACGCGTGAATACCACGGCGATTCGCTGTCCGTTGAAAAGCCTGGAGTTCATCACGCTGCTGGTCAAGGATGCAGTGTGCGACCGCTTCCGCGCGCACTGCAACGAGCGCCCCAGTGTGGACACACTGGACCCGGATGTGCGTATCCATGTGTTCATCGAAGACAGCAAACTGATGCTGTATCTGGATACTTCCGGCGACGCGCTGTTCAAACGTGGCGTGCGCCAGCACACCAATATTGCGCCCATCCGGGAGAATCTGGCGGCGGGTATTCTGCGCCTGGCTGGATGGCAACCCGGCACGCCGCTGCTCGATCCGATGTGCGGCAGCGGCACATTCCTGATCGAAGCGGCGCAGATGTCGCTGAATATCCAGCCCGGCATCGCGCGGCGTTTTGCATTCGAAAAACTGCTGAATTTCGATGCCGCGAAGTGGCAGGCGATGCGCGAACAGGCAATTTCCGCACAACTGCCGGCCAGGCCGCTGGAAATTTACGGCAGCGATTTGTACGGCGACGCGCTGAAAGCTTCATCGCGCAACCTGCAGGAAGCGGGGCTGGCGGAATGCGTGCAACTCAAGCAGGCCAATGTGCTGGAAATTTCGGCGCCTGCGGAACACGGTGTATTGGTGGCGAACCTGCCCTACGGCGAACGCATGGGCGAGCTGGACGAATTGGCCGAACTTTATCCGAAGCTGGGCGATGCGCTGAAGAAAAAATTCGGCGGCTGGACGGCTTATCTGTTTACTGCCGACAAAGCCATTTTGAAACTGATGCGCCTGTCCCCGTCAAAGCGCACCCCGCTGTTCAACGGCGCAATCGAATGCCGTCTGCTGGAATACAAGATCGTGTCGGGCAGCAATCGCCGCTAGTGAATTTTCAAAGACCCGGAATTTTTAGAGGCGCCCGCTAGCCCAGATTAAACTTGTCAGTGCCCGCCATCACATCGCGTTCCGTCGACGTCTTGCTCTCCAGCTTGATGCGCAGACGCAGATCATTGACCGAGTCGGCGTTCTTCAAGGCATCCTCATAGGAAATCTGACCTTCTTCATAGAGCTTGAACAGCGCTCCGTCAAAGGTTTCCATGCCCAACTCGCGCGACTTGGACATCACCTCCTTGATTGAATTCACCTCGCCCTTGAAAATCAGGTCGGCGATCAGCGGTGAGTTGAGCATGATTTCAATCGCAGCAGCACGCCCCGTGCCGTCTTTTTTCGGGATCAAACGTTGCGAAATAAGCGCTTTGACGTTGAGCGACAAATCCATCAGCAACTGCATGCGACGCTCTTCCGGGAAGAAGTTGATGATACGGTCAAGCGCCTGGTTGGCACTGTTGGCATGCAGCGTAGCCAGGCACAGGTGGCCGGTCTCGGCAAAAGCCACGGCATGTTCCATGGTTTCGTGATCGCGTATTTCGCCGATCAAAATTACATCGGGAGCCTGGCGCAAGGTGTTCTTCAGCGCGTTATGCCAGGAATCGGTATCCACACCGATCTCGCGATGCGTGATCATGCAGTTAATGTGATCATGCACATATTCCACCGGGTCTTCGATGGTAATGATATGGCCGTAGCTGTTCTTGTTGCGGTGCCCGATCATTGCCGCCAGTGTGGTGGACTTGCCCGAACCGGTGCCGCCGACCAGAATCACCAGCCCGCGTTTGGTCATCACGATGTCTTTCAGTATCGGTGGCATACCCATCGCATCGAGATCGGGAATCTTGGTGGTGATGGTACGCAGCACCATGCCGACGCGCTGCTGCTGCATGAACACGTTGACGCGAAACCGCCCGATGCCATGGGGGCTGATCGCAAAATTGCATTCGTGGGTGGCCTCGAACTCGGCCGCCTGCCGGTCGTTCATGATACTGCGCGCCAGCTCCTGGGTGTGTGCCGAAGTAAGGGCCTGGCTGGATACCGGGGTCAACTTGCCATCCATCTTGAATGCCGGAGGGAAGCCCGAAGTGATGAACAGGTCGGAAGCTTTTTTAGTCAGCATACCGCGCAACAAATTATGTATCAGCTCGGTGGCCTGTTCTCTTTCCATAACGAAATACTCCTAATCTTGATATGGTGACCGTAATCAGCCGGGGAAACTATCCTTGTTTGCGGCCTTGGAACGTGCTTCCGCAGGGGTGATTTTATTTTCCTTGATAAGATTTGCCAGGCATTGATCCAATGTCTGCATACCCATTGCCTGACCGGTTTGTATCGCCGAATACATTTGCGGCACTTTGGCTTCGCGAATCAGGTTGCGGATCGCAGGGGTGCAAATCATGATTTCGTGCGCCGCGATCCGGCCCGTGCCGTCCTTGGTTTTGAGCAGCGCTTGCGAAATCACCGCACGCAGCGATTCGGACAGCATCGCGCGCACCATTTCCTTTTCATCGGCAGGAAACACGTCGATGATACGGTCAATGGTCTTGGCCGCCGAGCTGGTGTGCAGTGTCCCGAATACCAGGTGGCCGGTTTCCGCTGCGGACATCGCCAGGCGTATCGTTTCCAGATCGCGCATTTCGCCGACCAGAATGATGTCTGGATCCTCACGCAGAGCCGAGCGCAAGGCATTCTGGAAGGACAGCGTATCCCGCCCTACTTCACGCTGGTTTATCAAACATTTCTTGCTTTCATGCACGAACTCGATCGGGTCCTCCACCGTCAGGATGTGCCCCAATTCATGCTCATTGCGATGGTTGACCATCGCAGCCAGCGTAGTGGATTTGCCTGAGCCGGTGGGTCCTGTGACCAGCACCATGCCGCGCGGGTAATCGGAGATAGTCTCGAAACTTTTGGGAGCCTTGAGATCTTCCAGCGACAGAATTTTTGAAGGGATGGTGCGCATTACCGCAGCCGCGCCGCGGTTCTGTATAAACGCATTCACACGGAAACGGGCAAGTCCCGGAACCTCGAAAGAGAAATCAACTTCCTTGTTCTCCTCGTAGAACTTGCGCTGCGCATCGTTCATGATGTCATACACCAAGCCATGCACCTCCTTGTGATCCATCGCAGGCAGGTTGATCCTGCGCATATCGCCGTGCACGCGAATCATCGGCGGCAGACCGGCGGAAAGATGCAAGTCGGAAGCCTTGTTTTTAACACCAAAGGCAAGCAGCTCGGTGATATCCATTATAATCGTCCCGGTTTAGTGATGCGGCCTCAAGCCGCGCGAATTAGGAATATGTGGCGCATGTGATTATGACAACAATCGCTTCCAACTTGCAAGCCGTGCGCACCGCAATAAAAGAAGCGGCTGCCGGGGCAGGCCGGCACGCAGATGATGTCATTTTGCTGGCGGTCAGCAAGACCTTCGCGCAAGGTGCGGTACGCGATGCCTTTCAGGCCGGACAGACCCGCTTCGCCGAGAGCTATGTGCAGGAGGCATTGGACAAAATTGCCGCTCTGCATGATTTGCCGATCGAGTGGCATTACATCGGACCGGTCCAGAGCAACAAAACGCGCGCCATTGCGGAACACTTTGCCTGGGTACACAGCGTGGACAGGTTAAAGATCGCCGAACGGTTATCCGAACAACGCCCCGCGCATTTGCCGCCGTTGCAGGTGTGCCTGCAGGTCAACATCAGCTGCGAGGACAGCAAAAGCGGCGTGTCTCCGGATCAATTGGGCGCACTGGCCCACGCCATCGCGAAACTGCCCGGACTGAAATTGCGCGGATTGATGGCGATTCCCGCGCCCGGCGATGAGGTTGCCGCGCAGCGTTTGCCTTTTGCACATTTACGCGAGTTGCATAGTCAGCTCAACTTGCAGGGATTGCAGCTGGACACACTATCGATGGGCATGTCGCATGATTTTGCCGCAGCCATTGCAGAAGGTGCGACCATGGTGCGCGTCGGCGCGGCGATATTCGGACAGCGGGAATATCCGCGAAAAAGCAATTAGTAACGGATAAGCACGGATATAAAAAACTTGTCCGGCAACTCTGGCCACACCAGGGGTGACAGCTCCGTAGTGCGGGTCACACCCGCAGAATTGTTGTTCCGGCATCCGGCGGGTTACGGCTGGCGCCTAACCCGCCCTACATTTGGTTCCGGCACGTCCGGTTTAGGTTTGTGGAGAAAAATATATGAACATCTGTTTCATCGGCGGCGGCAACATGGCTACCGCGCTTATCGGAGGGTTGCAGGGCAAGGGCTTTGCCGCACAGCATATCAGTGTGGTGGAAATCAATGCAGACAACCGCGCCAAGCTGCAACAGTCATTCGGTGTGCAGGCCACGGCGGTACTGACGGAGGGCCTGGCGGGCAGTGAGGTCATCGTGCTGGCGGTGAAACCGCAGCAATTGCGCGAAGTCTCCACTCAACTCGCGCCATTGTTGTCCGGGCAGCTGCTGATCTCTATCGCTGCCGGCATACGCGCTGTGGATTTGTCACGCTGGACAAAAAGCCGGGCGATAGTCCGGGCCATGCCCAACACGCCGGCATTGATCCAAAGCGGCATGACCGGCATCTACGCCCTGCCCGAGGTGAGCGACTCACAGCGCGAAGAAGCGCAAACTATTCTGGCGGCGGCAGGAGAAACTTTATGGGTGCAGGACGAAGCGATGCTGGATGCGGTGACTGCGATTTCCGGCAGCGGCCCGGCTTATGTATTTTATTTCATCGAGGCGCTGCAACGCGCCGCGCGCGAACTCGGGTTCAATGCCGAAGAGGCGCGCCGTTTGAGCCTGGAGACTTTTTTTGGGGCCAGTAAATTAGCCGCCCGCAGCGATGAGGATGTCAGCGTGTTGCGCGCCCGGGTGACCTCTAAAAATGGCACGACCGAACGCGCCTTGTCCAGCATGGCTGACAATCAAATTGCCGAACATATCGTGCAGGCGGCCAAGGCCGCCGAAACACGCGCCCGCGAAATGGGCGATGAACTTGGCGATAAACCGGGAGAAAACCAATAATGCTTAACGAAGCCATGCTGTTCCTGCTCGATATCCTGCTGCAGCCCTTTGCGGCGTTACTGTTGCTGCGCTTCCACTTGCAGTGGCTGCGCGTGCCGTTGCGCAACCCCATTGGCGAATTCATCATGGTGCTCACCGATTTTCTGGTGTTGCGCGTGCGCCGTTTCGTTCCTTCCGTACGGGGATTTGACAGCGCGACGCTGCTGCTCGCGCTATTGTTTGAAATGCTCTACCTGACCGCATTGCTGTGGGTGCTGAATACCCCGGCACAAGGATTCCTGTTGCCGGGGCTGTTGCTTCTGGCCATCGTCAAATTGCTCAAGATCAGCCTGTATTTGCTGATGGCAGCCGTGTTTGCTCAGGCGATTTTGTCATGGGTGAATCCCTATACAGCGGCCGCCCCGTTGCTGACTGCCATCACCTGGCGGTTCCTGCAGCCATTGCGCCGCATCGTGCCGGTGCTGGGCAGCGTGGATTTATCCGCACTGCTATTGCTCATCATCTGCCAGTTGATCGTGATTGTGCCGATAGGCATGCTGGAACGCATCGCGCTCGGACTGCTGTAAATGGAGCCGCTGTAAATGGCCGAGTGGTACCGCCGCCGGGATGATGTCATCACGCTCACACTGCATGTTCAGCCGGGAGCGAAGCGCAGCGAAATAGCCGGTCTGCACGGCGATGCTCTCAAAATACGACTGGCCGCACCGCCCGTCGAAGGACGCGCCAATGATGCCTTGTTGAAATTTCTCGCGGGTATTTTTGCGGTCCCGCTGCGCAACGTCGAACTCCATCAGGGCGGGCAGTCGCGGCACAAAGTGGTGGCGATAACCGGCAGTTTGATCGAGCCGCAAAGCCTGATCACCCGGCAATAAAAAACCGGCTTGCGCCGGTTTTTTTCACAGCTTGTTATATCAAATTAATGGTGTTCATGCCCGTGCGCTGCCTTTGCTGCCGTGGCAGGCATATTGCGAATCCTGGCTGGATCTGTTTCCCCGTTCATGTTGATGATGTTGAGATTGCCGGCGCCCAGCTTCATGTCATCGGCAAAGTCATACACCGCGCCTACTATCAACAACTCTCCGTTCTTAACCTTGTCGGCGAACTCCTTGAGAGCCGCTGCAACCTGATTGTTGACGTTGGCTTTTACGCCGTCAATGTTCGCGGAGCCTTTGGTGATGTTAATGGTATCCAGTTCCTTCTTGATCGGCTCTTCCAGCGTGGAGTAATCGCCGCCAGCCGCCTTGATCGCGCCGCAGGAAGAGTGTCCGATAAACAGCAACAGCGAGGAGCCCAGATGGTTCACACCGTATTGCACGGAACCTTTGGCGGTGGCCAACTGATTGCCGATATTGCGAACCATGAACAAGTCGCCTTCAGGCGTCTTGTCCAGCGCATTGGTGTGCACGCGGGAATCCGAACAGGTGACCACGGTAGCGCGCGGCTTTTGCCCCTTGGCGAGCTCCTGAAAAAATGCTGAATTGTGCGCCGCGACATAAGCCTTGTCTGCGTCCTGAATTTCCTTGATGTAGGCCTGTGCCACAGCTGCATCACCCGCGTGGTGATCGGCAGCATGGGCGGTCATGGGTATAACAAATGCAGCGGCGGACAACAAAGCCGCGAATTTTTTACTGAACATACTATTCTCCTGGATTAATTTGGTCTAAAAACGCGTCGCGTGAAACGCGGAGCAAAATCTAACAGGCAAAGAGTGCAACTGCAACCCCTACATCAGGATGGCGATTGCACTCGGCGGTATTTCGCGCTGCAGATTGACTAAAACTCCTTCCAATCCCCGTCCTTGTCTTCTTTGGCTTTGGCCAACTGGCGTACCTTCCTGACCGGCGCCGCCGCAGCGCGATGCGCGATGGCGGGTCTGTTCGCGGGTTGGGCTGCTGTTTTAGCAGCGAATCTCAGCGCGGCTTCTTTGCCACCCTCCACTTTGAACATGCCCACCGCCACGTATAAGGCATTGGCTTGTTCCTGCATCGCTTCGGCTGCCGCCGCGGCTTCTTCCACCAGCGCTGCGTTCTGCTGGGTCACTTCGTCCATCTGGATGATCGCCTGGTTCACCTGCTCGATGCCCGCGCTCTGTTCGTTGGAGGCGGCGGCAATCTCGGCCATGATGTCGGTGACGCGTTTGACCGCCTGGACGATTTCGCTCATCGTCGCGCCGGCCTGGTCCACTTGTCTGGAGCCGACCTCCACCTTGTCCACCGAGTCGCCGATCAGGGTCTTGATTTCCTTGGCGGCGGCGGCCGAGCGTTGCGCCAGGTTGCGCACTTCGCCCGCCACGACGGCGAAGCCCCTGCCTTGTTCTCCGGCGCGGGCCGCTTCCACGGCGGCGTTCAACGCCAGAATGTTGGTCTGGAAGGCGATACCTTCGATGACGCTGATGATGTCGACGATCTTCTTCGAGCTGGTGCTGATCGAGGCCATCGTGTGCACCACGTCGCCCACGGCCTGGCCGCCCTTGACGGCGATGTCGGAGGCGCTGTTGGCAAGCTGGTTGGCCTGTCTGGCGTTCTCGGTGTTCTGCCGGACGGTGGAGGTGAGTTCTTCCATGCTGCTTGCTGTTTCTTCCAGGCTGGAGGCCTGTTCTTCGGTGCGCTGCGACAGGTCGGCATTGCCCTGCGCGATCTCATGCGAGGCGGTGGTGATCGATTCGGTATTGTTGCGCACGTCACCGACCAGCTCGGACAGCCTGTTAACCATGCCCTTTAAAGATGCCAGCAAGCTGGTCGTGTCACCTGAACGAACCTGCACCTGAACGGTGAGATCACCTTCCGCCACCTGACGCACAACGTCTGCGGCATAGTCCGGCTCGCCGCCGATCTGACGAATCACGCTCCGGGAAATGAGATAACTGATCAAGCCACCAAGGAACATCAGCAACATCAAGGAACCGGTCAGCAAATACTTGTTCGTAGTCAAACGTGTAACCCTTGCATCCAGATACGCATCCAACTCTATCATTGCCAGCTCATCAATTTTGAACTGGTAGTCAATCGCCTGCGTAAACAGCCCAACATATTCGGACGGCGCGAGCACTATCTGGTCTGCCCTTACGATATTATCCTCGGCCAGTTGTATTGCCTTTTTCTCGAGTGTCGCACTCTCCTCCATCAGGGTGCCCAATTTTTCTTTCAGCGCCGGATTCAGCGCGGTCGCCTTGGCGAATGTTCTTTGCAGCGTTTGGGAACGCTCCTTTGCCCTGGCAACCAGCGCCGACATGGCCACCCGGTCATCGGCTGAGAGAACCTGTTGGGCGAGTATGCCTGCGCCCTTGGCGCGGGTTTTGCCCATATCCTCAGTGAAGGATGGACCGCTGACCAACGCAGCATCGACCAATTGGTAAGGGTAAGCATCCGAATCCAGGTTCAGTCCGAAATAGTCGATCAACAGGTCGCTCACCATAAACAGTTCCGCATTGAGTGCGGTATGGTTTAAATAGCTTTCGGGCACGGTTATGGAACGGTCGCTTACTTTACTGCGCAATGTCTTCCAGTGTTGCTGCGCCTGATCCCATTCGGCAATAATCGAATGGTTGCCAATCTCCTGTTTGATGAAAGCTTCAGCAGCGCTGAATGCCCGGTCGACCTCGCCTTGCTTCGCCTCACGCGGAACCTGCATTGCGGTGGTTCCGCCGAGAACGCCTGCCGACAGGCCGCGATGCTGCTGTGTGAACTGGACCACCCTGAGCAATGACTGAACCACCTTGATCCCCTTGGCCTTCAGCGCCGCTGCTTCAATTTCATTATTGGCCTGCGAGACATAGAGGTAAAGGGGCAAGATGACCAACAGCACGCTCATTAATCCCAATACTACAAATTTTTGCCCCAACGCAAGCCGATCCAATAGAGACGATTTTTTCATGCTTTCCCTTTTCTCTAAATATTTTTAACAAGTTATGAAACCAACCCCAAACAGCGTCAGGCGTTCTCCTCCGCCGCTTCGACCAACTCCATATCCCGGCTGGTCATCAGTTGTTCGATGTCCACCAGGATGATCATGCGTTCGTCCACGGTTCCCAGGCCTTGCATGTAACGCGTGTCCAATCCCGAGCCGAATTCCGGCGCCGGTTTGATCTCGTCCGCTTTCAAGGTGGTGACGTCGGAGACGCCGTCCACCACCATGCCCACCACGCGCTTCGCGACGTTGAGGATGATCACGACGGTGGTTTCGTCATAGGTGACGCTGCCCAGTTTGAATTTGATGCGCATGTCGACGACAGGCACGATGATGCCGCGCAGGTTGATCACGCCCTTGATGAATTCGGGGGCATTGGCGATCGTGGTGACGGCTTCATAGCCGCGGATCTCCTGGACCTTGAGGATGTCGATGCCGTATTCCTCGCTGCCCAGCGTGAAGGTCAGCAGTTCGCGGCTTGCGCCGGTTGCGGTTGGTTCATTGCTTGTTTGCATGGTGGCCTCCCTGGTGTTATTGACGGTGCTCAATCCAAATGCACTCGCTAAAATTTTGTTTGTTATTTTTTTACAATAACAACGTTTGTTTTGCTTGTCAACAACGATAGTTTCATACGAATATTACGTTTGTTTGTGCCATTCGGCTTGATCTATAAACCTGGAAAAAGCAGATGTCCGCAGATTAACCATGATTAAACAACGGGTAGCAGGGGCACGGCGCGCCGTGCCTTGATAACCTGTTGGGTGAGGAATCCATCATCGGCAACTGCCTGAAAATCTGTATGAATTTGTGTAATCTGCGGATTCAATCGCCGTTATTTGGGATAAAATAATGTGTGATTTATATAGATTTACTAAACAATTTAGTTGCGAGGTTGATGTGCCCATAATCGAAATTGGCAAGGCGCTAAGAAATTACCGCGAACGTTTGAAAATAACCCTGGCTGAAATGGCGGCAATGCTTAAAGTCAGCACGACAACGATTGTTAATTATGAGACCGGCAAGCGTACGCCCGACATAGACTTCCTGATCGCTTTTGCCGAAGCTACCGGTGAGGACTTTATCTATTGGCTGGGTCTTCGCGTTGCGGAGAGCAAGTCAGCGGGGGCTGCTGCGGTAAAAGAAATGCTGGATGCTGTTTATGTCGCGCATGGTACTTCAGCCGCCCAATCGGAAAAACCTTTTGTTTCGCTGCCGCTCTACGATATAAAAGATGCCGCAAATGTGGCTTCGGTGTCCGGCCAGGGACGCGTTACCGATGAGATGCTGCAATTCAGCACGGCATGGATCAAGCGGGAGCTGAACTCAGCCCCTTCCGATTTATTTCTGATTCTGGTGGATGACGAAAGCATGGTACCGACCCTGCGCCCCGGTGACACGATCCTGCTGGACAGGCGCGCCACATGGCCGGATCGCGAGGGAATCTACATACTGCGAATGAACGGGGTATCGCTGGTAAAACGATTGCAGATCCTGCCGGGCGGAATCATCAAGGTTGTCAGCGACAATCCGGCTTATGAGACTTTCACGATTCGCCTGTCCGACATCAATGAACAGGACTTTGCCATCCTTGGCCGCGTAGTCTGGGTGGTGTGGGCCGGGCGCAGGATTTAGGATTCATTCCAATATATCTCAATCAATAGCGCAATATCGTAGGGTGCATTCCATGCACCAATAGCAATGGTGCATGGAATGCACCCTTGTTGTTTTGCAGGAGCAATGGATTCACATCAGGATGACGTCATATTGTTCCTGGTTGTACATCGTTTCGACTTGCAGCGAGATCGGCTTGGCGATGAAATCGGAAAGCTGCGCGAGCGTTTGAGACTCTTCATCCAGAAACAAATCTACCACCTGTTGTGAAGCCAGGATGCGGTATTCGCGGGCGTTGAACTGGCGCGCTTCACGGACGATTTCGCGGAGGATTTCGTAACATACAGTCTGCGCGGTTTTCACCTCGCCGCGCCCCTGACAGGTCGGGCAAGACTCGCACAACACATGCGCCAAACTTTCGCGTGTGCGCTTGCGGGTCATCTCCACCAGCCCCAGCGAAGAAAATCCGTTCACACTAATGCGCGTATGGTCGCGCGCCAGCGCTTTTTTGAATTCTTCCAGCACCGCATCGCGATGCTCCTGGCTGTCCATATCGATGAAGTCGCAAATGATGATGCCGCCCAGATTGCGCAGACGCAGTTGCCGCGCGATGACTTGCGTGGCCTCCAGATTGGTCTTGAAGATGGTGTCGTCGAAATTGCGCAACCCGACGAAGCCGCCGGTGTTCACGTCCACGGTGGTCATCGCCTCGGTCTGGTCGATAATCAGGTAACCGCCGGATTTCAGATCGACGCGCTTGGACAGGGCGCGCTCGATTTCCTCTTCCACGCCATACAGGTCGAACAGCGGGCGCACGCCGAGGTAGTGTTCGAGGCGATCTGTCGCAACCGGGTTGTAAGCCTGCGCGAATTCCAGCATTCTTTGGTGGGTGCTGCGCGAATCGACCTGGATGCGCGCGGTGTCCTGACTGACGAAATCGCGCAATACCCGCAGGCTGATATCGAGCTCCTGATACAGCAGTTGCGGCGCGCTGGCGGTCTTGGCGGCAGTTTGCAAATTGCTCCACAACTTGTCCAGATAGGCGATGTCGGCGACGAAGTCCAGTTCCGCCGAGGCTTCCGCCACGGTGCGGATGATGTAGCCGGCGCTATGCCCGGGCGGCAACACCGCTTGCAGCCTGGCGCGCAATGCATCGCGCTGCTCTTCGCTCTCGATGCGCTGCGACACGCCGATGTGCGTCTCCTGCGGCAGATACACCAGCAGACGCCCGGCAATGCTGAGTTGCGTGGAGAGCCGCGCCCCCTTGCTGCCGATCGGCTCCTTGATGACTTGCACCAGCAAGGTTTGGCTTTCGAAAAGAACTTTTTCGATGGGCTTGGCGGCATCGCCTTTGTGGCTGTTTTCCCAGATATCGGCGACATGCAGGAACGCCGAGCGCTCCAGACCGATGTCGATGAAAGCCGACTGCATGCCAGGCAGCACGCGCTTGACCTTGCCGAGATAAACATTGCTGATGATGCCGCGATTGCTGCCGCGCTCGATGTGCAAGTCCTGCACCGCGCCCAACTGCATCACCGCGACACGGGTCTCCTGCGGCGTGACATTGATCAGTATCTCTTCACTCACGGGCGCGTCATCATGGCGTTGGGTAATCAAAGTGTTGCAGCAACTGCACAGTCTCAAACAGCGGCAAGCCCATCACGCCTGAATAGCTGCCGGAAATGTATTCGATGAAAGCCCCGGCATATCCCTGTATCGCATAACCACCGGCTTTGTCCCTGTATTCATGGCTTAACAGGTAGCGGCGGATACGCTCTTCACTGAGCGTGGTAAAGCGCACCGTGGAGGCGGAAAGCGCCATTTCGACATGCTCATCCATCGCGACGGCAACCGCGCTCAGCACTTGATGTTCCCGCCCGGAAAGCTCGCGCAGCATCGCGGCGGCCTGTTCGGCATTGTCCGGTTTGCCGAAAATCCTGCCGTCCATCGTGACAGTGGTGTCGGCGGCCAGCACCGGGAACGATGGAAGGTTGCGCTGCCTGAGTACGGCGTAACCCGCCTCGGCCTTGGCCCGGCAAACCCGCTGCACATAACCTTCAGGCTGCTCATCGGTATGGGGTGTTTCATCCATATCCACATCACGGCGCGAATCGGAACGCAGCAACAGCACCTCAAAATTGATGCCGATCTGTTTAAGCAACTCGCGACGGCGCGGGCTCTGCGAGGCGAGGTAGATACGCGGCTGGATAATTCTCATAAGTTCACCTTCTAAAAAAACAACCATCGTCATAACCAGCGGCTTGGTTGGCGTTAACCAATGACTTGGTTGGCGTTGTTTGCCAACCTAGTCAGATGGCTATGCAAAGCTGTTTACCAGCCTGGCCGAATGGCTATAACCAACCACTTTGCAACCGTCTTTTGGTTGCTTACTGGGAGGGCTAGTCGTTTCACCAGCAGTTTCGTCAGACTACACGAATTAGCGCAGATTAAAACTGTGCCGTGACCAATCCGAATGAATCTGCGTTCCCGAAGAGTACAGGAATCTCTTCGATGCAATCTGCGGGTAAAGGTCTTTATTCTCGATGGTAGGGGTGATTGTGCATCAAGCTATGCGCCCGATACAACTGCTCGGCAAGCAGCACCCGCACAAAAGCGTGCGGCAAGGTGAGTGCGGATAGTGCCAGCAGTTGTTGCGCGGTCTGTTTGACCATGTCGTGCAAACCGTCCGCGCCGCCGATGATGAAAGCGACGTCACGCCCGTCTCGCATCCAGTCCCGCATCTGTGCGGCGATCTGCCTGGTGGTCGGCTGTGCGCCGCGTTCATCCAGCGCGATGCGCAAACAATTTTGCGGCAGGGCGGCGAATATGCGCTGCGCTTCTGCTTCCATGATTTGCACCGTTGTCTTGCCGGTGGTGCGCGGCTCAGGCTTGATTTCCAGCAGGACGATCTGTGCCTCGCGCGGCATGCGCTTGGTGTATTCGCGGAATCCCGTCGTGATCCAGTCCGGCATTTTGTGCCCAACCGATACGATAACGAGCTTCATGCGAAGGGAGATTATTCTTTGGGTTTGGCGAGTTTGGGTCGCGCCGCCTGCGCCTTGCTCCACAACTCTTCGAGGTTGTAATAATCGCGGATGGCGGGCTGCATGATGTGCACCAGCACTTCGCCCAGGTCCACCAGTATCCACTCGCCGCTGTCATCACCTTCACGGCCAAGAATCTGTTCACCGCGCTCCTTGAGCTTGACCACCACGTTGTCGGCTAGCGCTTTGGTCTGCCGGGTGGAGTTGGCGCTGGCGATGACCATGCGCTCGAACATCGTGCTGAGTTTGCTGGTGTCGATCACGGTAATGTTATTGGCCTTGATGTCTTCAAGTGCGGCAACAACGGCTTGGGTTTTTTCTTCGGTAGTCAGCATGGTATGTATAAGTGATGTTGATGAATGTAGTTTGCCACCGCGTTGGGCAGCAGGTAGCGTATCGTGCGGTTTTCCGCAACGCGGCTGCGTATCAGCGTGGCGGAGATTTCCAGCTTGGGAATGACCAGTTCGACAACCCCTCCGGATGGCTGTTGCGATAAAGCATCCACGGAACACAGGCGCTGTTGATAGTGCTGGCGCAATTTCGCCGGGGCGCTATGGATACGTTCCTCAAGCGTAAAGCCGGGGCGATAGCCCACCACGATGTGCGCCAGCCCGAACAATTGTTCCCAGTCATGCCAGGTATGCAATTGCAGGAATGCATCGCCGCCCATCAGCAGGCACAGCGGTTGCGCCGCGCCCAACTCGGTGCGCAATTCGCGTAATGTATTCACCGTATAACACGGCGTAGCTTGCCTGACTTCGCGTTCATCCAGCACAAATGCGGGTTGTTCGGCAATTGCCAGTCGCACCATCGCGCTGCGGTGTTGCGCGGACACTTGCGGCGCATCGCGGTGCGGCGGCATACCGGTGGGGATAAAACGGATTTGGCGGAGATTTGCCAACTCCAGCATTTCCTCGGCGAGCCGCAGATGTCCGTAATGAATAGGATCAAATGTGCCGCCCAGAATGCCGATCGGTTGGTTGCTCACTGATTACAGCGCCAGGCGGCGAATGTCCGCCAGCACTTGCGTGAGATAAACGGTAAAGCGTGCGGCGGATGCACCGTCGATCACGCGGTGATCGTAGGACAGCGACAGCGGCAGCATCAGGCGCGGCACGAATTCGCCGTTTTGATACACCGGCTTCAAGCTGGCGCGCGATACGCCGAGGATCGCCACTTCCGGCGCATTGATGATTGGCGTGAACGCGGTACCCCCGATCCCGCCGAGGCTGGAAATCGTGAAGCAACCGCCTTGCATGTCGGCAGCGGTGATTTTTTTCTCTCTGGCGCGCGCGCTGATTTCACCCAGCTCTCTGGCGATCTGCACGATGCCCTTCTTGTCCGCGTCGCGCAGCACCGGCACCATCAAACCGTCCGGCGTATCCACCGCTACACCGATGTGGAAGTATTGCTTGAGCACCAGATTTTCGCCGCTGGCATCCAGCGAGGCATTGAATTCCGGATACTTCTGCAACACCGCCACGGCAGCTTTGAGCAGGAATGCCAATGGGGTGATTTTGATATTTTGTTTGGCATATTCCTCGCCCAGCTGCTTGCGGAATGCCTCCATTTCGCTGATGTCGGCTTCGTCGAATTGCGTGACGTGCGGGATGCTCACCCAGTTGCGATGCAAATTCGCACCGGAAATTTTCTGGATACGCGACAGCGGTTTGATTTCGACAGCGCCAAATTTGGCGAAGTCCACTTCCGGCATCGCGAGTATCTGAAGTCCGCCACCTCCCGCTGCACCGCGCGGTTGCGCAATGGCGGCCTTGACGAAGTTCTGCACGTCGTCTTTGGTGACGCGCCCCTTCTCGCCGCCACCTTTGACTTGCGCCACATCCACGCCGAGCTCGCGCGCAAAACGGCGGATCGCCGGGCTGGCGTGCGCTTTCCCGGCAAGTGCGATCGGTTGGACGGTAGTTGCTGCCAGGGGTGCGGCAGCCGATTTCGCGGCAATTGCCGTCTGGGCAACTTGGGCAGCCGCAACGGTTGCAGGAGCAGGTGGTGCGGTTGCAATTTTTCCCCGCGGCACATCGGCCGCATCGCTGCTTTCCAGCAATAAAATCACCGAACCCTGCGACACTTTGTCGCCAGCCTTGACCTTCATTTCCTTGATCACGCCGGAATACGGCGACGGCACATCCATCGCCGCCTTGTCGGTTTCCAGCGTCAGCAGACTATCTTCCGCGCTAATCGTGTCGCCCGCCTTGACCATCACCTCGATGATGTTCACGTCTTTGTAGTTGCCGATGTCTGGAACTAATATTTGTTTAATCTCTGCCACGTGTCTCTCCCTAACCTTAAACAGTCGTCGGGTTGGGTTTGTCGGGATTGATCTTGTACATTTTGATCGCTTTGCTGACTTCACTGGCCTTGACCGTGCCTTCATCGGCCAATGCTTTCAATGCGGCAACGGCGATGTAGTAGCGATCCACTTCGAAGAACTGGCGCAGCTTCTTGCGCGTGTCCGAACGGCCGAAACCGTCCGTGCCCAGCACCTTGTAATTTTTTGGCGTGAAACCGCGAATCTGGTCGGCATAGCTCTTGATGTAATCGGTGACGGCGATCACCGGGCCGTCGCGTTTGGCGAGACATTGCGCTACATGGCTGACGCGCGGCTTGGCTTCGGGATGCAGCATGTTCCAGCGTTCGCAATCCAGTCCGTCGCGGCGCAGCTCGTTGAAGCTGGTGACGCTCCAGATGTCCGATGCAACGCCGAAATCCTTTTCCAGCAGCTCCGCCGCAGCAATCGCCTCGCGCAGTATCGTCCCGCTGCCAAGCAACTGCACCTTGGGTTTCTTCCCTTCTCCCTTGCCCCTGGCCCCTTCGCTTAGAAGATACATCCCCTTGATGATGCCGTCCTCGACGCCCTTCGGCATGGCCGGATGCGCGTAGTTCTCATTCATCACCGTAATGTAATAGAACACGTTTTCCTGGTTCACATACATGCGGCGCATGCCGTCCTGGATGATGACCGCCAGTTCGTAGGCGAAGGTCGGATCATAGGACACGCAGTTGGGAATCATGGCCGCCTGCAAGTGGCTGTGACCGTCCTGATGTTGCAGGCCTTCGCCGTTCAGCGTGGTGCGCCCGGCGGTGCCGCCGAGCAGGAAACCGCGCGCCAGCATATCGCCCGCCGCCCAAGCCAGATCGCCGACACGCTGGAAGCCGAACATCGAGTAATAGATGTAGAACGGGATCATCGCCGCGCCGTGGTTAGCGTAGGACGTTGCGGCGGCGATCCACGAGGACATCGCGCCCGCTTCGTTGATGCCCTCCTGCAGAATCTGGCCGTTCTTGTCTTCCTTGTAAAACATCAACTGGTCGGCATCCTGCGGGGTATAAAGCTGCCCGACCTGCGAAAAGATGCCGATCTGGCGGAACAGCCCGTCCATGCCGAAAGTGCGCGACTCGTCCGGGACGATCGGCACGATCAGTTTACCGATGTTCTTATCCTTGACCAGGATGCCGAGCAGCCGCATGAACGCCATCGTGGTGGAAATCTCGCGGTCTTCGGTGCCTTTCAGCAGCACATCGAATGCATCCAGCCCCGGCACCATCAGGCACTCATCGACCGGCTTGCGCGCCGGAACAGTACCCATCGTCCTGCCTCGTTCCTTGAGGTACTTTATCTCCAGGCTGTCTTCGGGAGGGCGGTAGAAATTCAGGCTTTCCACCTGCGCGTCGGTCAGCGGGATGTTGAAGCGGTTGCGGAATTTAAGCAACGAATCCATATCCATCTTTTTCTGCTGATGGGTCGGGTTCTGCGCTTCGCCGGACGCGCCCATGCCGTAGCCCTTCACGGTCTTGGCGAGGATCACGGTTGGCTGGCCGGTGTGTTTGACGGCTTCAGCATAGGCCGCGAACACCTTGTACGGATCATGGCCGCCGCGATTCAGTCGCCAGATTTCCTCATCTGACATGTCGGCCACCATCTCCAGCAATTCCGGATATTTGCCGAAGAAATGCTCGCGCACGTACGCGCCGTCTCTTGACTTATAGGTCTGGTATTCGCCGTCCACCACTTCCTGCATACGCTGTTGCAGCAGGCCGTTTTTATCCTTGGCCAACAGCCTGTCCCAATGCCTGCCCCACACCACCTTGATGACGTTCCAGCCCGCGCCACGGAACACGCCTTCCAGCTCCTGAATGATCTTGCCGTTGCCGCGCACCGGCCCGTCGAGACGTTGCAGATTGCAGTTGACGACGAAGATCAGGTTATCGAGAGTCTCGCGCCCCGCCAGCGAAATCGCGCCCAGCGATTCCGGTTCGTCGGTTTCGCCGTCACCGAGAAATGCCCACACCTTGCGCCCGGCAGTTTTCGCGATGCCGCGATGTTCCAGATAGCGCATGAAGCGCGCCTGATAAATCGCCATCAATGGCCCCAGCCCCATCGATACGGTGGAAAACTGCCAGAAATCCGGCATCAGCCACGGATGCGGGTAAGAGGACAATCCGTTGCCGTCCGCCTCCTGGCGGAATTTGTACATCTGCTCTTCGCTGAGCCGCCCTTCGAGAAAGGCGCGCGCATACATGCCGGGCGCGGAGTGCCCCTGGAAATACACCAGGTCGCCGCCGTGATCTTCGGTCGCGCCATGAAAAAAATGATTGAACGCCACATCGTACAAAGTCGCAGCCGAGGCAAAGGTGGCGATGTGCCCGCCCAATTCTGAAGAATCGCGGTTGGCATTCAGCACCAGCGCCATTGCGTTCCAGCGCGTCACTGCGCGAATGCGGTGTTCCAGTTCATGGTTGCCGGCGGAGCGCTGCTCCTTCTCAGGCGGGATGGTATTGCAATAGGGCGTGGTCGCGCTGAACGGCACGCCAGCGCCGGCGCTCCGCGCCTTGTCGATCAGATGCTCAAGCAGAAAATGCACACGTTCCGCACCCTCGTTTTCCAGTACCGACTCGAGCGCATCCAGCCACTCTCGGGTTTCCTGCGGGTCGTTATCAGGTAAGGTTGCCATGTCTTTGCTCTCTCAATTGTCGCAACGTTATTCTTTAACAGAACAAGCAATTGTTTCCTGCTCGGTGATAATCCATTCGACTTTTACATCCGTCGGTTCCTGCGGAATAATTTCGACGATTTGCAGCGAAAACGCTGCGGCGGCCAGTACAGGGCGTTGAGTCATGTTTGCCATAACCAGCGACTTGGCGAGTGTTGTTTGCTCGCCTAGTCGAATGGCTAGTTGTTTCATCAGCAGCTTGTCGTAAAAGCCTCTGCCATAACCCAGCCGCGCGCCGTCGCGGGTAAATGCCACACCCGGCAGCAGGACGAATTCTACCTCATTTAGGCCATCCAGCCGCTCGCAGCGTTCCACGACCGGTTCGCGTATCCCCCACAAACCCGCCGCCAACTGGCTCTCCAGGTCTTCCACCCAATACAGATCGAGCTGGTTGGTGTGGTGGTTCACCTTGGGCAAAGCCAGCCGCTTGCCATCCGCCAATGCCATTTCGACCCATAAATCGCTGGAGAATTCCGTACCGAAATTCATATAGCCCAGCACCGCGCTTGCCTGCCGGTATTCCGGCAGTTGCAGCAGCTGTTCGGTAATTGCCGAATTGTGCGCGGCGCGTATATCAGCGGGTAGCTGCTCGCGCTGAGCCAGGATGGTTTTACGTATGGTTTGCTTGAGCGTTGGTGGCAAAACAGGCATGCGCAATCAACCCAAAAATAGCCGGTACGCCGGGTTGCCGCTCTCGTCCCAGTAGCGGTAGCCAAGGGTGTCGAGGAAAGTCTTCAGCGCCTTCTTGTCGTGGTGCGGCACCTGCATGCCGACCAGCACGCGGCCGTAGTCTGCGCCGTGGTTGCGGTAATGGAACAGGCTGATGTTCCAGTTGTGGCTCATGCTGTTAAGGAAGTTCATCAGCGCGCCGGGGCGTTCGGGAAACTCGAAGCGGAACATGATTTCGTCCTTGACCTCCGGCGCGTGGCCGCCGACCAGATGGCGCAGGTGCAGCTTGGCCATTTCGTTGTCGGAAAGATCCAGCGTGGCCAATTTATTGTGCTGCAACTTGTCCACCAGCTCGGCGGTTTCCAGTTGATCGCGCACCTGAATACCGACGAATACATGCGCCATTTTGGGATCGTCGAAGCGGTAGTTGAATTCGGTGATGTTACGCTTACCCAGCAGCGCGCAGAATTTGCGGAAACTGCCCGGTGTTTCCGGGATCGTGACGGCGAGAATCGCCTCGCGCCTTTCGCCGATATCGGCCCGTTCCGCAACGAAACGCAGGCGGTCGAAATTCATGTTCGCGCCGCTGGCGATGGCAACCAGCGTTTCGCCCTTGAGCTTTTCGCGTGCGGCATACAGCTTGGCTCCGGCGATGGACAGCGCGCCCGCCGGTTCCAGTATCGAGCGCGTGTCTTCGAACACATCTTTGAGCGCGGCGCAGACGGTGTCGGTGTCCACCAAAATGATTTCATCGACCAGCTTGCGGCACAAGCGGAAGGTTTCCTGCCCGACCTGCTTGACCGCCACGCCGTCGGCAAACAGCCCGACATGGTCGAGCGTGACGCGCCGTTTGGCTTTAAGCGAGCGATACATCGCATCGGAATCCGCCGGTTGCACGCCGATGATCCTGATGTCGGGACGCAGTTGCTTGACGTAAGCCGCCACGCCGGAGATCAGCCCGCCGCCACCGATGGCGACGAAGATCGCGTGGATAGCCTGGGTGTGCTGGCGCAAAATCTCCATGCCGATGGTGCCCTGCCCGGCGATCACGTCGGGGTCGTCATACGGATGCACGAAAGTCATCCGGCTTTGTTGCTCCAGCTCCAGCGCATGCTGGTAGGCATCGGAATACGAATCGCCGTGCAGCACCACTTTCGCGCCGCGGCCGGCCACTGCCTGTATCTTGATCTGCGGCGTGGTGGTGGGCATGACGATGACCGCCTTGCAGCCCAGTTTTTGCGCCGAAAGCGCCACGC
Organism: Gallionella sp.; assembly: GCA_030645955.1. Next base: position 155,837 of record JAUSMR010000076.1, read on the forward strand.
CCTGAGCATGATTTCCCGCCGAAGCGGCGATGACTCCCCGTTTCAACTGCTCAGGCGTGAGTTGCGCCATTTTGTTGTACGCACCGCGCAACTTGAAGGAGAACACCGGCTGCATATCCTCGCGCTTGAGCAACACGGTATTGCCGATGCGCGCCGACAAATTGGGCGCCGCTTCCAGTGGCGTTTCAACCGCCACGTCGTAGACGCGGGCGTTGAGGATGCGTTTCAAATAACCGTTCATGATTTAACTTGCCTGAAAAATATCTGCGCAGATTAGCATAAAAGTGCGGCGAAGCTCTTGCGACACAAGGCAAAATCGGTTCAAATGCCGCGCATGGAAAAGAATGGTCTACATGGCATCGATATACAAACGCAGGTGAATTACCTGCCGGAGCAATCCGATGAATCGGGTAACCGTTTCGTTTTTTCATACACCATCACCATCACCAATACCGGTAGCGCGCCAGCCAGGCTCATCAGCCGTCATTGGATCATTACCGATGCCCATAACCACGTGCAGGAAGTGCGCGGGCAAGGCGTGGTGGGCGAACAGCCATTGCTCAAGCCGAGCCAGGGTTTTGAATACACCAGCGGGACGGTGCTGACCACACAGGTGGGCACGATGCGCGGCAGTTACCTGATGCAGGCTGATGATGGCTCCGAATTTGAAGTTGATATCCCGCAATTCGTCCTGAGTGTGCCACGTGTTTTACATTAATTTTTTTTCCCTTTTTGCCCATTTTTCAAGGGGACGGCGCACCGTGCCGGTGCCGGAACAAAAGTTTCTCGTACCCCTGCTGCTGGTCTTTCTTGCTGCCTGCGCCGCGCCGCCCAAGCCGCCCGTCGTGCTGGCGACTGCCGATGTTGCGCCCTACGCACCGTTTGCGGTAAGCAAGTGGGAGATGCTGCCGGATTGGCAAACGATAGACTTGCAGCAAACATGGGCGGCCTTCTGGCAAAGCTGTAACGCGCTGAAAAACAAACCGGGCTGGCAGAACATCTGCTCTCGCGCCAATGAGCTGACACAGCCGGACAACAGCTCGCTGCGCGCTTTTTTTGAGGAAGGTTTTACCCCCTATCAGGTATTCAATCCGGATGGTTCTTCGCAGGGGTTGATCACCGGCTACTACGAGCCCAAGCTTGCCGGCAGTCGCGTCAAAACCGCCCGCTTTCGTTATCCGCTGTACGCCCCGCCGGATGATTTGCTGACCATTGATATGGGCGATGTGTATCCGCAACTGAAGGATTTGCGTTTGCGCGGACGGCTGCAAGGCAATCGCATCGTGCCTTATTACAATCGCAGTGAGATCGATTACGGAAAAGCCCCGCTGCAAGGACGCGAATTATTCTGGGTGGACAACGCGGTCGATTTGTTCTTCCTGCAAATCCAGGGGTCGGGGCGCATCGAATTGCCGGACGGCAGCCTGGTAAAAGTCGGTTATGCCGAACAGAACGGACACCCTTACACCTCCATCGGCAAAAAACTGGTCGAAATGGGCGCGTTTAAACTCGAGGAATCCTCGATGCAGAACATCAAGCTGTGGGCGCAAAAAAATCCCGCAAAACTGGCCAGCCTGCTGGAACACAACCCCAGCTATGTGTTCTTCCGCGAATTGCCCAATGGACTACCCGCTCCGCTGGGCGCATTGGGTGTGCCGCTGACCAATGAATACAGCCTGGCTGTTGATACGCGCACCATCCCGCTCGGCGCACCGGTGTTCCTCGCCACCACTTATCCGAACACGTCCGAGCCGCTGAACCGCCTGATGCTGGCGCAGGATACCGGCGGTGCTATCAGGGGTGCGGTGCGCGGCGATTTCTTCTGGGGTTTCGGCGAACAGGCCGGAAATCAGGCGGGGCGCATGAAGCAGACCGGCCAGATGTGGGTGTTGTTTCCCAAGGGCGCGGAACCGGCGCTTGGCCCGTAGCAGCCAACATCAGGCCTGCGCCGGCAATTCTTACCCAAGCGGAATTCTTACCCGGTAATGAGTGCTTGGTCGCGTCCGTTGCGCTTGGCGGCCTGTAATTTTGAATTGGCCAGCCCGATAAGCATCTCTTCCGAGGTTTCCTGATTCGGCATGCAATGAACACCGCCAACACTGATGGTGACCACTCCATGCGGTGAATCGATGTGCGGGATATTGAGCATGCGCACCTGTTCGCAAAGCTTTTGGGCGTGTTGGCGCAATGCCCCGGCACCGAATGACAATGACACGACGGCAAACTCCCCGTCTCCGTATCGCGCCACGCAATCCGACGTGCGCACAAACAATTTCGCGATGCAATCGCCCACCCTGCGCAGACACTCATCACCCGCTGATTGCCCATAGCGCTCATTGAATTGACTGAAGATATCCAATTCAATTATCAATACCGACATCCCGCTGTGGGCGCGCCGGGCGAAATCTAGCGAATCGGTGTATCGCTGGTCGAAATGGTGACGATTGCTGATCCCGACCAGCGGATCGACGCTGCTCAGCCGTTGTTCCAGCATAATTCTGGCCGTCACATCTTTCTGGATACCGATGAAATGGGTGGGTGCGGCTTCCGCGTTATGCATCGGAGAAACGCTGATCTCATTCCAGAACATCGATCCATCCTTGCGATAGTTGCGCAGCGTAACGACGCAACCCTCGTTCCTGGCAATTGCATCATTTATTGCATCCGCTTCCGGCTGACCGGTATCGTCCCCCTGCAGGAAGTGACAGCTCTTGCCGATAACTTCGTCAGCGGTAAAGCCGGTCAAACTCTCAAAACCCCGGTTGGCATAGACCAGGGGAAAACCCTGCTGCTGCGCGTCGGCGATAATGATGCCATCGTGCGATTCATTGATGGCCCTGGTAAGCAAATCCTGGGAAATGTTTGCTGTGCGATCCATGATGAGTCCTACTTGTTTGTATCGTTCAGATTCTTTTCTATTTCTTCCGCAGGCAAATATCCCGGAGATTGCGCCCCGTTACCAAAAATCAGGTTCGGCGTGCCGTTGACGCGGAGTTCTTTACCCAGGGCCAACACCTTGTCGGTTGATGTTTCGCAATTTGCGCTGTCCGGAGCGATGCTGTTCAGCATCAAGTCGTCCCACGCTTTGACCGGGTCTTTTGCACAAAGCACGTTGCGCACGGTTTCACCCGAGTTCGGGAAAATTGGATACAGGAACAGATATAGTGTGGCATCGCTTACCTTGGCCAATTCTTTTTCCAGACGCTTGCAGAAGCTGCAGCTGGGATCAGTAAAATAGGCCATCTTGCGCTTGCCGTTGCCCTTCACTTTTTTCACCGCAAGATCGAGCGGCAGCTTGTCAAAATTGATCGCAAACAACTTGCGCCGCTGATCTTCGCTCAGGTTACGGCGGCTTTTCGTCTCGATTATGCTGCCGTCGAACAGATATAGCCCTTTTTCGTCGGTGTACAAAAGTTGGCCGTCAATGACAATCTCATACAGCCCGGCGTATGGTGTTTTAACTATGTGTTCAAGTTTGCCGATGTTCGGAAATTTGCTTTGCATCGATTTGCGGATTTCAGCTTCTCCGGCATGAGCTGAAGACAGCAGACCAAACAATATCAGTGCGATCCATTTTGACAAGTTCAGGGCAGGCAGTTTTTTCATGAATATTTTCTCTTTGGTAAATTTAAGGGGGCATTGCATCATCATTTTTTCGCAGCGATGTGATTGGTGACATTCAACCCCGGATTGCGCACGAAACACGACAGCAGCCAGATATTCTTGAGTGCGGCGGCCAAGCCAACCGGCGCCAATCAACCAGCGACCATCGCGACATCAAAATTCATATAACAGAATCATAACATGCCCCCCGGTTTCATTTATAATTGCTCCCCCTCGCGAAAAACCAACATGCGTATCGGCCCCTACCAACTGAAAAACAATCTGATCGTTGCCCCTATGGCGGGGGTGACGGACCGGCCTTTCCGCATGTTGTGCAAACGCATGGGCGCGGGCATGGCGGTGAGCGAAATGGTGGCGTCCAATTCGTTGTTGTATGGCTCGGAAAAAACCAGGCGTCGCGCCGACCATGAAGGCGAGGCCGATCCGGTCTCGGTGCAAATCGTCGGAGCCGATGCAAAAATGCTGGCTCTGGCCGCGAAACACAACGTGGATCGCGGTGCGCAAATCATAGACATCAACATGGGTTGCCCCGCAAAAAAAATCTGCAACGTGATGGCAGGTTCCGCGCTATTGCGCAACGAACCGCTGGTCGCCCGGTTGCTGGAAGCTGTAGTCGGCGCGGTGAATGTTCCGGTCACACTCAAAATCCGCACCGGATGGGACAAGCAGAATCGCAACGCGATACGCATCGCCCAAATTGCCGAAACGTCCGGCATCCAGGCGCTCGCAATTCACGGCCGCACCCGCGCCTGCGCCTACACAGGCGATGCGGAGTACGACACCATCGCTGCGGTGAAGGCCAGCGTGAACATACCCATCATCGCCAATGGCGACATCACCACGCCGGAAAAAGCCAAATTTGTGCTGGAACAAACCGGCGCGGATGCGGTGATGATAGGCCGCGCAGCACAGGGCCGCCCGTGGCTGTTCCGCGAGATCGGGCATTTTCTGAAAACCGGCGAGCATCTCCCGGCACCGGAAGTAGGCGAAATCCACCGCGTGCTGCTGGCGCATGTGCATGAGCTGTACGAATTCTATGGTGAACACACCGGGTTGCGCGTGGCGCGCAAGCACATCGCCTGGTACACCAAAGGACTGGCCGGCTCGGCGCATTTCCGCCATTACATGAATCAATTGGAAAGTCCTGCCGGGCAGCTGGCGGCAGTGGACGGGTTTTTTTCGGAACAGGCGCAGCGCGGAACGCGGCTGCATTACATCGGGGAATTGGCAGCATGAGTGATTGCTTGATAAACGAAAATGACATGGCGCGCCATGTGCGCAAGGCACTCAAGGAATATTTCAAGGATCTGGACGGCGAAAAACCGTGCTGCGGCATGTATGACATGGTGATGGATTGCGTTGAAAAACCGCTGATCGAAATGGTGCTGGAACATGTGGGCGGCAACCAGACGCGCGCTTCGGAAATGCTGGGCATCAACCGCAATACCCTGCGCAAGAAAATGCAGCAACACGGAATCGCATAGTAGGGGGCACGCCGTGCTGGTGCCGGAACAAAAGTTTCACGTGCCCCCTGCCCTTATTTATTTTTACCTGGAACCATCATGGCAACCATCAAACAAGCACTCATCAGCGTGTCGGACAAGTCCGGCGTTCTCGAATTCGCGCAGGGCTTACACCAGCTCGGCGTAAAGATCCTTTCCACCGGAGGCACCGCCAGGCTTTTCGCCGACAATGGCATTCCTGTCACCGAAGTGGCCGATTACACCGGCTTTCCGGAAATGCTGGACGGGCGCGTGAAGACGCTGCAACCCAAAGTTCACGCGGGCATCCTGGCGCGGCGTGATCTGCCGGAGCATGTTGCCACGCTGGCAAAACACAACATTCCGACCATCGACCTGGTGGTGGTGAATCTGTATCCGTTTGCCGCAACCATCGCCAAGCCGGATTGCACACTGGAAGATGCCATCGAAAATATCGATATCGGCGGCCCGACCATGGTGCGCGCGGCGGCAAAGAACCACGGCCACGTCGCCATCGTCACCGACCCGGCGGACTATGCTGACGTGCTGGCCGAGATGCAGACCAATGACGGCGCCGTCTCCGACGCCACGCGTTTCGATCTGGCGAAAAAAGCGTTTTCGCATACCGCCGCCTACGACAGCGCGATCAGCAACTATCTCACCGCGATCGATGCGGACGGCACCAAGAGCGCGTTCCCTGCGCAGATCAATTTCAATTTCGCCAAGGTGCAGGAAATGCGTTACGGCGAGAACCCGCATCAAAGCGCGGCGTTCTACCGCGACCTCAACCCGGTGGCGGGCGGCATCGCCGACTACACCCAGCTGCAGGGCAAGGAGCTGTCCTACAACAATATCGGCGACGCCGATGCCGCGTGGGAATTGGTCAAGACCTTCGAGCAACCTGCCTGTGTCATCGTCAAACACGCCAACCCCTGCGGCGTGGCCATCGCCGACAACGCGCTCAACGCCTACAAACTGGCCTACGCGACCGACACCACCTCCGCGTTCGGCGGCATCATCGCCTTCAACCGCGAACTGGATGCCGACAGTGCGACGCAGATCACCGCCAACCAGTTTGTCGAGCTAATCATTGCACCGAGCGCCTCCGAGGCGGCACTCAAGGTCACTGCGGCGAAACAGAACGTGCGCGTGCTCACCGTGCCGCTGTCCAACGCGCACAACCAATACGACATGAAGCGCGTCGGCGGCGGCCTGCTTTTGCAATCGCCGGATACGCTCAACGTGCAAGCCTCACAGCTCAAAGTGTTGACCAAGGCGCAACCCACCAGGGAACAATTGCAAGACCTGCTGTTCGCCTGGCGCGTGGCGAAGTATGTAAAGTCCAACGCTATCGTGTTCTGCAAGGGCGGACAGACCCTGGGAGTGGGCGCGGGACAAATGAGCCGCGTGGACAGCACGCGTATCGCCGCGATCAAGGCCCAGAACGCGGGTTTGAGCCTGGTTGGTTCCGTGGTCGCATCGGACGCTTTCTTCCCGTTCCGCGACGGGCTGGATGTATTGGCGCAAGCGGGCGCGAAAGCGGTGATCCAGCCTGGCGGCTCGATGCGCGACGCGGAAGTGATCGCGGCGGCGGACGAGCATGGGCTGGCGATGGTGTTCACCGGCTTCCGCCACTTTAGACATTAAGCCTGTAGCTGGTGGCTTGTAGCCAGTAGCAGAAGCGCGCCCTGTGGGCGCACATCCAAGCTACCCGCTACGAGCTACTGGCTACAAGCTGGAGAACAAGCATGAAAATTCTGGTGATAGGAAGTGGCGGCCGCGAGCACGCGCTGGCGTGGCGCTTGGCGCAGGGCGCCAAGGTACAGAAGGTGTATGTCGCGCCGGGCAATGCCGGCACGGCGCTGGAAGACGGCGTGGAAAATATCGCCATCACCGCCATTCCAGAGCTGATCGAGTTCGTCAAACGCGAAGACATCTACATGACCGTGGTCGGCCCGGAAGTGCCGCTGGCGGCGGGGATTGTGGATGCCTTCCGCGCTGCGGGACTGAAAATCTTCGGCCCGACTAGGGCCGCCGCGCAACTGGAATCCTCCAAGGATTTCGCCAAGCGCTTCATGGTGCGCCACCATATCCCCACCGCATTCTTCGAGACCTTCAGCGACATCGCCGCCGCGCGCGCCTATGTCGGGAAGCACGGCGCGCCGATCGTCATCAAGGCCGACGGCCTCGCTGCGGGCAAGGGCGTAGTGGTGGCGATGAGCAAGGATGAAGCGTTCGCCGCCATAGACATGATGCTGTCCGACAACAAGCTGGGCGATGCCGGTGCGCGCGTGGTGATCGAAGAATTTTTGGCTGGGGAGGAAGCCAGTTTCATCGTAATGGTCGATGGAAAAAATGTTTTGCCGATGGCGACCAGCCAGGATCACAAACGTCTGCTGGATGGTGACAACGGCCCCAACACCGGCGGCATGGGCGCGTATTCGCCTGCGCCGGTGGTAACGCCGGAAATCCATGCGCGCGTGCTGCGCGAAGTGATCCAGCCGACAGTGCGCGGCATGGAAAGCGAAGGCATCACCTACACCGGGTTTTTGTATGCCGGATTGATGATCGACCCGCAGGGCGGCATCAAGGTGCTGGAATTCAACTGCCGCATGGGCGACCCGGAAACCCAGCCTATCATGCTGCGCCTGAAAAGCGACTTTGCCGCCATCGTCGAACACGCCATCAACGGCACGCTCGACCAGATAGAAGCAGAATGGGACCGGCGCACCGCGCTGGGCGTGGTGCTGGCGGCGGCGAATTATCCAGACGCACCCCGCAAGGGCGATGTCATTAGCTACTTGCCGAAGAAGCTGGAAGATGCACATGTATTCCATGCCGGGACTGCCTTGCATGATGGCAACGTAGTCACCAGCGGCGGCCGCGTGCTGTGCGTCGTCGCACTCGGCACCATGGTGAAGGCAGCGCAGAATCGCGCCTATGAAATCGCCGACAGCATTCATTTCGACGGATGCCAGATGCGTCGCGACATCGGCTGGCGCGCGATAGCCAACAGGAAGTAATTGTTCCTTCATAGCGCATCGTATCGCCGCATTGCCGCACACCTCAGGCGCGGCGGCCTGATCGCCTACCCCACCGAATCCTGCTACGGACTGGGCTGCGACCCTGACAACCGCACAGCAGTACTGCGCCTGCTCAAACTCAAACAGCGCCCGCAACGCAAGGGGCTGATAGTCATCGCGTCAAGTTTTAAGCAAGTGGCGCGTTTTCTGCAACCTCTCACGCCAGCCGAACAACAGCAACTGATCGCGGCGGGCGCGCAAGCGATCACTTTTCTCCTGCCGTCCCATCATTCAACACCGCGCTGGCTGCGCGGCTCACATGACACACTGGCGGTGCGGTTAACCGCACATCCACAAGCTGCACTTCTATGTCGAGGCGTGAACAGCGCGCTGGTTTCCACCAGCGCCAATCGCAGCGGGCAGCGCCCCGCCAGGACTTACGCGCAATGCCAGCGTTTGTTCGGGCGCAAGGTGTGGGTGTTGCCGGGGCGCGTGGGCAAGCGCAAGAAGCCTTCCACGATCCGCACTTGGGCGGATGGCCAGATCATCCGCGGTTAAATTTAACAAAACGTCAATAGTGCATTATCGTAGGGTGCATTCCATGCACCAATGGCAATGGTGCATGGAATGCACCCTACTTTATTGCTGCTTTGAAAGGCAAATGGCATGACAACTGGAGTGCAAATGGATAGCGCAGCCGTCAAAAAATACCTGCTCGAACTGCAAGACCTGATCGTCACACGGCTGGAACAGGTGGATGGAAAACAATTCCGCCGCGACAGCTGGGTCAAGGACGATAACAGCGGCGGCGGCAGAAGCTGCATCCTCGAGGAGGGCAACGTGCTGGAACGCGGCGGCGTGGCGTTTTCGCATGTGATGGGCGACAAGATGCCGCCTTCCGCGACGGCGCATCGGCCCGAACTGGCGGGACGCCGCTGGGAAGCGCTGGGCGTGTCGCTGGTGCTGCATCCGCGAAATCCCTATGCGCCCACCGCCCATGCCAACGTGCGCATGTTTGTGGCGATGAAGGACGATGAAGCGCCGGTGTTCTGGTTCGGCGGCAGCATGGATCTGACGCCGTATTACGGCTTCGAGGAAGACGCGGCGCATTTTCACCAAACCTGCAAAAATTCGCTCGCCCCGTTCGGCGACGACCTGTATCCAAAATACAAAAAGTGGTGCGACGATTATTTTTATCTCAAACACCGCCAGGAACAGCGCGGCATCGGCGGCATCTTTTTCGACGACCTTTCCGAACCGGATTTCGCCACCGCGTTTGCCATCCAGCAAAGCGTCGGCGATCATTTCCTGTTCGCCTACGTGCCTATCCTGGAACGCCGCAAAGACATACCCTACGGCGAGCGCGAGCGCGATTTTCAACTCTACCGGCGCGGCCGCTATGTGGAATTCAACCTGGTAATCGATCGCGGCACTATCTTCGGCCTGCAAACCAACGGCCGCACCGAATCCATTTTGCTCTCCATGCCGCCGCTGGTGAAATGGCGATATGACTGGCATCCCGAAAAGGGCACACCGGAAGCAAGGCTTTATGAAGAGTTTCTGGTACCCAAAGACTGGGTATAGCCGGGGGCTTGCCTGACCGAACTCTGCAACACGCTAACTATTGCCAGCGCGCGCGGCTATAATTCCCGCCGGTCTTTGCTGCCATCCAATATGCGTCCCTCCCATATCTCACCGTCAAATAAAGCTTCACCGTCAAATAAAGAAAACCGTGCCGATTGGCAGACCATACGTTCCCTGCTGCCTTATCTTCTGGAATTCAAGTGGCGCGTGTTCATCGCGCTGAGTCTGCTGGTGCTTTCCAAGCTCGCCAACGTGTCCGTCCCGCTGGTGCTCAAGGAAATTATCGATGCGCTGGATAAATCGCATGCGGTTTTGGCGGTGCCGGTGTTTCTGGTCGTAGGCTATGGGGTGCTGCGCTTGTTCAGCACGCTGTTCGGCGAATTGCGCGATGCGGTGTTCGCCAAGGTGACGCAGCGCGCGATCCGGCGTGTGGCGCTGCAGGTATTCGAGCATCTGCACAGCCTGAGTTTACGCTTCCATCTCGACAGGCAAACCGGCGGGGTGTCACGCGACATCGAACGCGGCACGCGCGGGATTGGCTTTTTGCTGAATTTCATGCTGTTCAATATCCTGCCCACTTTGCTGGAGATCGGCCTGGTAGCCGCGATCCTGTTCAGCAAGTACAGCATCTGGTTTGCCGCGATCACGTTTGTCACGCTGCTGGTGTATATCGCATTCACCCTGTTCGTCACCGAGTGGCGCATGGTGGTGCGCCGTTCGATGAACGAACTTGATTCCAAGGCGAACAGCCGCGCCATCGACAGCCTGCTGAATTATGAAACGGTGAAGTATTTCGGCAATGAACAATATGAAGCGCGGCGTTATGACGAAAATATGCAGCACTGGGAAGTCGCGGCCGTGCGCAACACCACCTCGCTGGCATACCTGAATGCCGGACAGAGCTTTATCGTCGCCATCGGCATCACCGCGCTGATGCTGCTGGCCGCCGACGAGGTGGTAAAGGGGACGATGACGATGGGGGATCTGGTGCTGGTCAACGTGTTCATGATCCAGCTGTACATGCCGCTGCATTTTCTCGGTTTCGTGTATCGCGAAATTCGCCACGCCCTTGCGGATATGGAGAAAATGTTCGGCCTGCTGCGCGAGCATCGTGAAATCGCCGACGAACCGGATGCGCAAGCCTTGTCGGTTGGCAAGGCCGAGGTGCGTTTTGAGCAGGTCAGTTTCAGCTATGCGCCGGACCGGCAGATTCTATTTGACGTAAACTTTGCGATTCCGGAGGGGCATACCGTTGCGGTGGTTGGCTCGAGCGGCGCGGGAAAGTCGACGCTGTCGCGCCTGCTGTTCCGTTTCTATGATGTGCAGCAGGGGCGCATTCTCATCAGCGGACGGGATGTTCGCGAGGTGACACAAACCAGCCTGCGTGCGGCGATAGGTATTGTTCCGCAAGACACCGTGCTGTTCAACGATACGATTTATTACAATATCGCCTATGGCCGCCCTGATGCAACGCGTGAAGAAATCATCGCCGCGGCTCAGGCCGCGCACATTCATGAATTCATAGAGTCGCTGCCGCAAGGTTATGAGAGCATGGTGGGCGAGCGCGGGTTGAAGCTGTCAGGCGGCGAGAAGCAGCGCGTGGCGATTGCCCGCGCCATTCTGAAAAACCCGGCGATACTGATTTTTGATGAAGCGACTTCCGCGCTCGATTCGAAATCGGAAAAAGCGATTCAAGCAGAGTTGCGCGCGATTGCGCAAAACCGCACTACTCTAGTCATCGCGCATCGCTTATCCACTGTGGTGGATGCCGATCAGATTCTGGTAATGGACAAGGGACGTATCGTCGAACGCGGTTCGCATCGCGAATTGCTGTCCCTGAACAAACTTTATGCACAAATGTGGAATCTTCAGAAACAAGAAGAACAAACGCAGCCTATTGGTTGATTTATATTGAACATAGGGTATGCTTCATGGTGTTGAATCTTGGTGGTGAGCGACAGGATGATGAATAAAGAACTTTGGATGTTTATGTTGTTCGGCTATGCGCTGACAACACATGTTGCACATGCTGAAACCAGTCGCAGTCATTTTAAGCCTGACAAGGTGTTGTCTGCCCCGAAATTAAGCAAAGTTTCGTCACCACAAGTACGTTCCCATATTGCGCTGATTTTTGATGAGCAAACCCAGCGTCCGCTGTTCAACAAAAACGCGGAAATAGTCGCGCCGATAGCCTCCATTACCAAGCTGATGACTGCGATGGTGGTGCTTGATGCGGCGCAGCCCATGGACGAGGAAGTATGTGTTGCGGAAGACGATTCTGGCACGCGCAAAAGGGCACGCTCAAGGTTAAGCATCGGCATGACATTCACCCGCAGCGAGTTGCTCAAGATGGCATTGATGGCTTCAGAGAACCGCGCAGCATTGGCCCTGGCTAAAAGTTACCCGGGGGGCACAGCGGCCGCAGTGGCAGCCATGAATGCCAAGGCGCGCGAGCTGGGTATGCAGAACACCAGGTTTTACGATCCCACCGGATTAAGCAGAGACAACGTTGCTACCGCGCATGATTTGGCCAAGATGGTTGCCGCTGCACGAAACTACGCTTTGATTCATCAATACAGCACCTCCGCAACACTTTCTGTGGATGGCCTGGGTGGGCGTGAAATGCGCTTTAGCAATACCAATCCATTGGTCAGGAATACCTCGTGGGATATCGGCGTGAGCAAGACCGGCTTTATCAGCGAGGCGGGACTCTGCCTGGTGATGGAGGCAAAAATAAATCAACGCCCGGTAATCATCGTGCTGCTCAATTCCTGGGGAAAACGCACCCGTATAGGCGATGCCAACCGCATCAAGAAATGGATGGAAAGCGCTTACGCACGCGAACATCGTACGTAACGCGGCCAGACGGGTGTTTGTCCAACCTGGAGCTGTCACTCTACTGATCTTTGACCATTCCATGATTGAATTACTCCTGCCGGTTGCTATCGTCACTCTGGTTGTACTGGGGTAACACTGTGGCCGTATTGGCGATACGCCCAGTCCTGCGGTGTCCGATAATCCTGCTGCGATTCAGCGCCTTTGGCAATACTTCATCGCCATCAATCTGTAACTGATCCGTGCGCAAACTTTTTCTGTAACGGCTTGAACCAGAATGCCGCTTGGCAGCTTTGAACGTTGCGCCCAAACTATCATGTCCGCACCTCCTTCCGTCCAGCCAGATTCACCTGTCCATTGAAAATCTTTCCGGCTATTACATGCTTGCCATGAAACTGCTTTATTGTCATCATGAACGCGGAGTGATTTAAACTGCATGCTAAAAAGCCCGGGTATGGAAGCGAAAATAATATGGCCTTGTCATTTCTGAAAAAAAACTTCATGGGAAAGGATTCAAAGGCTGCGGTATTTTTGCTTGCCTTTATTTCAGTCTTCATCGTTATCGCGCTTTATTACAACCAGAATTCGTTTCTTGAGGCTTTTGAAGCCAGGACTTATGACCTGAGATTCAAGAGTTTGCGTGGCGCTGTTCCGCCCAGCGCGGACATCGCCATCATCGCGATCGATGACAAGAGCATTGCCGAGCTGGGACGATTCCCCTGGACCAGAAGTCAATATGTGCGCCTGCTCGAGCGGCTCTCGGCTGCCGGCGCAAAAGTCCTGCTCGTCGATGCATTCTTTTCAGAAAAGGAAACGCCGGCAATAGACCGTTCCTTTGCGGCAGCAATCAGGAAGGCCGGTAATGTTGTGCTGGCAGTGCCTTTTGACTTTGATAAACAGCTTCGGGTGACAGGCAGCACGCACAGCCTCCCCGAGATCGAGAGCGCCGCAGCGGGGATAGGGCACATCAATCTGCTGCCCGAAGACGATGGGGTGAACCGGCGCAACATGCTGCTTATCGAGGAGCATGGCAAACTGGTGCCATCGCTGGGTTTAATGGGTGCCATGGCGGCAATGGGTGAAAAAGAATTCGTCACCGGTTTATTTGAGATCAGACTGGGCGACAGGCGTATCCCGGTAGACGGCAATTACTCGATGTGGATCAACTATGCCGGGCCGCCGGGCAACTATCCGCGCTACTCCTTCACTGACATCGTTAATGGGCGGATTGACCCCGCGCTGCTCAAAGGCAAGGTGCTGTTTCTGGGTGCCACGGCGCTTGGCGTCTATGACATGAGGGTCACGCCATTTTACAACAATACACCCGGGGTTGAAGTGCATGCGGCGGTTGCAGACAGCATCATAAGCGACCGCTTCATTCGCCGCACAGGGCTGGAGGCGCTGCTCGACATGGCGCTTATTGTCATGCTGGGACTGGTTACTTTCTTTCTGACCATGCGACTGCGCCTGCATGCTGCAATCCCTGCGGTATTTCTGCTTTCATCAGGATATGTGTGGTTAACCTATTGGCTTTTTCTTCAAGGTCATTGGGTTAGCATGATCTACCCGCCGCTGGCAGCCATGATTGCGCTATCTGCGGGTGGCAGCTTCCGGTATCTGGTGCTGGATCGCAGCGCAAGGGAGATGCGCTCGATGTTTTCCAGTTATCTGTCGGCCAAGCTGGTCGCCCGTCTGGAAAAAGAACCCGATGCAGCCAAGATCGGCGGCGACAGCAAGGAGGTGACGGTACTGTTCACGGACATCAAGGGCTTTACCACTTTCAGCGAGACGCGTTCTCCGCAGGAGGTAGTCACCAGGCTGAATGAGTATCTCGCTGCGATGGTTCAGGTGATCGATCAATTTGACGGCACGGTAGACAAGTTTATCGGTGACGGCATCATGGTCTATTGGGGCGCGCCTCTTGCGCAGCCCGATCACGCAGAACTTGCCGTTGCCTGCATGCTGGAAATGAAAAAGACGATGGCGCAACTTGGCGCCAAGTGGGAAAAAGAAGGTGTGGTTCCCTTTGTAATTCGCGGGGGAGCTTTGTCTGGTGAGGTGGTGGCCGGAAACATCGGATGCCATGGCAAGAAGATGGAATACACTTTGATCGGGGACACGGTAAATCAGGCATCACGGCTTGAGGGTACTGCAAAATATTACGGGGTGAGTTTTCTGCTAGGCGAGAGCACCTATCTATTGACGCGCGATACCTATCGTTTCAGGGAATTGGACAAAATCAGGGTGGTTGGCAAACATGTCCCTGTCACGATCTACGAGCTGCTTGGAACTTTGTCAGAGCAGGAAGATAATCGGGTTGTAAAATTTGCGGCTGCGCTGGCGCTCTATCGTGCACACAAGTGGGAAGAGGCGGAAAAATATTTTGCTTCCATACTTGATGAGATTCCCGAGGATAAGCCAAGCAGAATATATCTGGAGCGTTGCGAGTATTATAAAAATAATCCTCCCCCAGGGGATTGGGATGGCGTATTTAACAGGGTGGATAAATAGGGTGTTATATTTTTTTTCGCGAAAATTGGAATGTTCCTGAAAATCATTTTTTCAAGTTTATTAAGGACGGTGTTCGACATGCGTATTATCACTATCACAATTCTATCCTTGGTCCTGTTTGCGTCCGCACGCGCGGATGCGGCTGATATCCCGTCTTCTTCGGATTTTTCAAAAGTTGAGCTTGTGCAGGAGCTCGCCCTTGGTGGAATGAAAAAGCTGCTCGGCTGGAGCGGTGGTAATTTTTATTTCGCAAAGAAGGATGGTTCCGTCAGCGTAGTGGACAAAAATGGAAAGGAGCTGTTTGCTCTTCAGGCTAAGGACGGCAAAGGCGGGCCGATACTCAAGCAGCCTGAGGCAGTTGCTGTTTCCGAAGAGGTGATCTATGTGGTTGATAGCGAGACGAACCTTGTCGCCATGTTTGCTTTGCATGGTACATACAAGGGGAGTTTTGGCGCCAAGAAGGGGGGCTTTTTTGGTAAGGTGGGTGGGCTCAGCTCACCACATGGAATTGCCGCGCACGATGGGATCATCTACGTCGCCGACAGCGGCAATGGAAGAATACAGATGTTTGGCAACAATGGTGTCTTCCTGTCCACCCTTGAAATCGACAGCGCTCCCGAAAACAATGCCGCCAGGGAAAAGGAACTGCCGTACAAGTTGCATGAGCCGACTGAAATTGTGATCGATGCTCTGGGGCAAATCTATGTGCTGGATACAGATGATGCTCTGATCAAGGTATACAGTCCTAATGGCGCGTATTTGAAGCACCTGACTGTAGACGGCAAGCCGCAATCCATAAGCATTGCCCATGACGGTATCTATGTGGCGGATCGGGACTCGCTTGCCATTCACAAATATGATTTCAATGGCAAACAGATGTACTCATTTGGCTCCAGGGGAAAAGGGCGCGCGCAATTCAAAAGTATTGCCGGGCTTGCTACCGACCAGGATCGGCTGGTCATCATTGGCGACAGCGCCAAGGGTGTCGCAGATATATTCATGGTCGAATCCGCGGTGCGCATTGAACCGGTTGTTAAACATCCGTCAAGAATATCGGTGCGCTGGGAGCAGGCTATTCCGTTGCCGGTGAGCAAGACCGCATGGGATGGCAAGGAAGCGATTTATGGTATCGAGGAAAGTGACAAGAAAAACAGAATAGTCAAAATCGTTAATGGAGCTGTAGCCGGCGAAATCAATGTGACCGATCTTTCTCCGGTGTCTGTTGTCGTTGACAGGAGCGGAGCTGTTTGGGCGTTGGACAAGAAGAAGTCAAGAATTGTAAAGCTGGATGAATCAGGAAATATACTCGCCAGCATCGGCACGCCAGGGAGTCGAAAAGGGGAATTGGATGATGCCGAGGATTTCGCTGTTTCCAATACAGGAATCATCTTTGTCGCCGACAGCGGTAATAGCAGGGTGCAGGCATTCAGCAGCGACGGGGTGTTCCTGAAAGAAATTCGAAGCGATGTTTCCGGCAAGCTGGATGAGCCTGTTGCAATTGCCCTTGATCCTCAAAACGGACTCTATGTTTTGGACAAAGGACGTTCTGTAGTCTCCATTTATTCTGCCAAGGGAGAACCGCTGGGAGTGTTTGGCAAGCAGCCGGATGGCAGCGCAATACTCGCAAAACCGGTGGCTCTGATGGCAACCCAGGATGAGGTATTCGTTCTGGACTCAAACCAGGTCAAGGTGTTTTCGCATAAAGGACAATACATCCGTTCATTCGCCGATGGCGGCAGCGGTCCAGGAGAGCTTGCCGAGCCGGTAGCCATCACTGCAACAGGCGATACAACCTTCGTCATTTCGGAGCGTGGCAACAAACGATTACAGGCTTTTACCACACTTCATAAACTCTGGACTCCCGAGCAGCTGACTGCACAGGGAGCGGTGCACGCAATCGAATTGCGTTGGGCGGCCTCTTTGTTGCCATACGTCAAACAGTATCGGATTTACAGATCTCAAAGCGAAAACTCTGCATTTGTCCAGATTGCCACCAGCAACACCAATCAGTATGTCGACCAGGGGATGGAAGCTGACAAAACTTACTATTACCGTGTGGCCGGGGAAACGCATTACGGATATGTAGGTCTGAAGAGCGATGCGGTGAATGGGGCCGCCAAAAAATATGTTCCTCCGATTTTGGAAAACGTTCAGGTGACGCCGTCCTCATGGCAACTTAAAATACAATGGAAATCCGTAGACAACCAATACTTCAGTGCCTACCTGATTTACCAGAAAGACGGGGATACCTATACCAGGATTGGAGAAACGACTTTGCCGGAATTCGTAAAGGATTCATTAATTCCCGATACCAAATATACCTACTACATTTCGACTCGCAGCACTGATGGCACCGAATCTGACAAAATTTCGGTCACTGCGTCCACTTTGCCATTCAATACCGCGCCACTGGAAATTGAAGTGGTCAAATTGCGTGATATCTTTTCCAACACCTACAAACTCTACGAGCAAGACGGGGTCGGCCGCATCAAGTTGACCAACTACACCAACAAGACCATAGAAAATATCAAAGTAAGCTTTTTGCTGAACAATTTCATGGATTTTCCCACCGAAGTAAAAATTGACACACTGCTGCCGGGACAGAGTGAAGAAGTCACTCTCAAGGCCGTATTCAATAACAACATTTTGACCATCACTGAAGACAGCTCCATACAGGCGATGGTAGAGGCAAGCTATTTTCAGGACGGCAAACGGGTGGCCTTCAACAAGAACCCCACTATCACGGTTTATGACAAACACCGCATGACATGGGATGAGCATGACCGCGTCGCTTCATTTGTAACGCCCAAAGATGCGCCGATAATCAACTTTGTGCGTTCGATAGCCACACAGTTCAGCGAAACCAAAGACGAATCGCAGCTTGCCGCCGTCCTGTTCGATGCGATGGGGGTTATTGGCCTGACTTATATTTTGAATCCAATTGATCCTTATCAAATATCCCTTGCGAAGACGGAGACCACTTTAAAAACGGATACTGTCGACTATGTCCAGTATCCGCGTGAGACCCTGGAGCGGAAATCCGGGGACTGCGTCGACCTGGTGACGTTCTACTCAAGCGCTCTCGAAAGCATGGGAATCTCCACGCTGATGGTCGAGGTGCCGGATCATATACTCATGATGTTCTCAACCGGCATCAACGCCGATCCAGACGGGTACACGATGGATGACATGTATGTGATCCACGACGGCAAGTTATGGATTCCGGTTGAGGTCACCGTCGTTGGAAAACCATTTATCAAGGCGTGGGAATTGGGCGCCTCCAATTACTACAAATGGAAAGACAAGGGACTCACCATACTGGACGTTCACAACTCATGGAACACCTATAAGCCAGCCACCTTGCCCGGCTCCACACTCAAGACAATGGACGTTACTTCAGGGGATATCGAGAAAAAATTCCCGGGTGATTACATGTCGATGCTTAAGATCAGCTCCCGAACCAAGACCAGACGTTATCTTCAGGCGATAGAACAAAATCCTGCCGATATGGATGCGCATCTGCAAATGGGAATTATTCTGGCCAAACTTGGGGACAGGGAGGAAGCGATGAAATATTTTGACAAAATTCTCTCCTCCGAACCAAAGAATGCGGCGGCGCTGAACAATCGCGGCAATGTCCTGATGCTCAACGAGAAATATGCCGAGGCACAAAAAGCTTATCTTGCAGCGACGCAGGCTAGTCCGGGAGACCCCTACATTTGGGTCAACCTGGCAAAATCATACAAGGCAGTAAACGATACCAAGAAAGCAAAGGCGGCTTTTGTTAAAGCACAAGGTCTGGATCCCTCGATTAAAGTAAAATACAAGGCGTTGGCATTAGAGCTGTTACCCTCACTGTAAGCAGTTGAACTCAATGGGCAGGGGCTGTCGGATCAGGCGTAGAATTGCCGCGCGGCAACGGATAAAAAGGAAAAGCAATGAAACAATTGATTATGCTGTTTTTGTTAGGACTGGCGCTCTTTTCACAAGCGCTTCATGCGGGTGAAAAAAACGACAATACATCGAGTTTCTGGGACCGGCTCAGGGGCAAGATCGAATCATTGACGCCACAGAAAAAGTTGGGGGCAACAACTGCAACCGGCGGAGTTCGGGGTGCACATGCTGCAACTGAAGATATGTACTGGAAAAATGATGCTTCTGCACAAATCATCGATTCAGATGAGCTGGAGGTCTTTGCAAAGGCGATGAAACTGACTGATTCAGATGATAAGGCTCAGGCTCAAGCTGCTTTTTCCGAATTTATCAAAAAATATCCGGAAAGTTCATTACGCCAAGATGCAGACCAGGCCTTGGCGCAACTTCAAAACGCAAGCACTCCTGTTAAGTAGGCGCTTTGCAGCCACCTTATTGCGGTAGATGAGGTGCTCCGTCAATTTAATAAAATGGCGCGCGTGTATCTGCTTTGGGGGCGTCGGCGCCAATAAAAACAGACCAGGCCGGATGGGCTGGAAGCAAATGTAGGTCGGGCTTCGCCCGACCGCTTCGACAAGCTCAGGACAGGCATGGTGGCACAGCCCACCCTGCCTCTGCTGCTCCTACAGCCCCAACCCGCTCCACATCTCATCCACCCTCCGCTTCACCGCCTCATCCATCACGATAGTCTTACCCCATTCGCGCTGCGTCTCGCCCGGCCATTTATTGGTCGCATCCAGCCCCATCTTGCCGCCCAAACCTGACACCGGGCTGGCGAAGTCGAGATAATCGATAGGCGTGTTTTCCACCAGCAGCGTGTCGCGCACCGGGTCGACGCGGGTGGTGATGGCCCAGATGACTTCTTTCCAGTCGCGCACGTCGATGTCGTCGTCCACCACGATGATGAACTTGGTGTACATGAACTGGCGCAGAAAACTCCAGATGCCGAACATCACGCGCTTGGCGTGCCCGGGATATTGCTTCTTGATTGACACTATCGCCATGCGATACGAGCATCCTTCCGGCGGAAGGTAGAAGTCCGCGATTTCCGGGAACTGCTTCTGCAGCAGCGGCACGAACACTTCGTTCAGTGCCACGCCCAGCATCGCCGGTTCGTCGGGCGGCTTGCCGGTGTAGGTGGAGTGATAGATCGGGTTAGAGCGCATCGTGATGCGCTCGATGGTGAACACCGGAAATTTATCCTGCTCGTTGTAGTAACCGGTGTGGTCGCCATACGGCCCCTCAAGGGCCGTTTCATACACGCGGCCTTCCAGCGCGGTTCCATCGGGTTGAATCACACCCTCCAGCACGATCTCGGCGGATGCGGGCACTTGCAGGTCGCTGCCCAGACATTTCACCAGCTCGGTCTTGCTGCCGCGCAACAAACCGGCGAACTGGTATTCGGACAACGAATCGGGAACCGGCGTAACCGCAGCGAGTATCGTCGCAGGGTCGGCGCCGATCACCACCGCAACCGGAAACGGCTGTCCCGGATTTTTCTCGCAGTGATCGCGGAAATCCAGCGCGCCGCCGCGATGCGCCAGCCAGCGCATGATGACTTTGTTCGGTGCGATCACCTGCTGGCGGTAAATGCCGAGATTCTGGCGCGGCTTGTTCGGGCCTCTGGTCACCACCAGCCCCCAGGTGATCAGCGGCGCGACATCACCCGGCCAGCAATGCTGGATGGGCAGCTTGCCCAAGTCCACCTCCGCGCCTTCCCAAACGATTTCCTGGCACGGCGCGGAGGAAACAATCCGGGGATGCATGGTAAGCACCTGCTTGAGCACCGGCCATTTCTCCCACGCATCCTTCAGTCCTTTCGGCGGCTCCGGTTCTTTCAGAAAGGCGAGCAGCTTGCCGACTTCGCGCAAAGCCTGGGTGCTCTCCTCGCCCATGCCCAATGCCACGCGGCGCGGTGTGCCGAACAGGTTGGCCAGCACCGGTATGCTGTGCCCAACCGGATTTTCGAACAGGATTGCCGGGCCTTGTGCGCGCAATACGCGGTCGCAGATTTCGGTCATTTCCAGATGCGACGAAACCGGTGCGGTCACGCGTTTGAGTTCGCCGAGTTTTTCCAGTTGCACGATGAAATCGCGCAGGTCCTTATATTTCATTCTTACTCCTTGAGCTGGTAACTCGTAGCGTGTAGCGTGTAGCGCGTAGCAAAACCGGGGTTGGCTACAAGCTACAGGCTACCAGCTACAAGCTAATAAAACTTGGCCTCACCCTCCGGCCTGGTCTTGAAGCGTTTATGCAGCCAGAAATACTGCTCCGGCATCTCGCGCACGCGGTCTTCGATGAATGCGTTCATGCGCCGCGTATCGGCGATGTCGTCCCCGCTCGGATAGTTCTCCCAGGCGGGATAGAAAGTCAGCACATAACCCCCGCCCCCCGGCAACAGGCGCGTGATGCAGGGCACGACTTTCGCGCCGGTCATCTGCGCAATGCGCGGCACCGATGTCATCGTGGCGGCAGGCACGCCGAAAAAAGGAATAAACGCGCCATCCTTGACCCCCTGATCCTGATCCGGCGGATAAATGAACGGCTTGCCCTCGCGCATCCCCTTGAGGATGGGGCGCAGCCCCTGCTGGCGCGAATAAAGGCGCTGGTCGCGGAAGCGGGCGCGTTTCTTCAGTAGCAGCTCGGTCAGGTACATGTTCTTCTGGTTCGCATACATGCACACGGTGTCGGTGTGCTGTGCGATCCACTGTCCGCCCACATCCATGCCGACAAAGTGCGGTGTAAGCAGAATGGCCGGCCTGTCCTTGATCGCCAAAAAGTGTTCGACGCCCTCGACGCGAATCAGGCTATGGATGCGCACCGCACTCGACCACCACAGAATGCTGCGCTCGATAAGGCCCCGGCAAAACATCTTGAAGTGATCGCGCACCAGCTTCTTGCGCGCCTCATCGCTCATCTCGGGAAAGCACAGTTTCAGATTGATCATGCCTACCCTGCGGCGTTCTGCGGCGAATGGATAAAGCAATGCGCCAAGCCCGTTACCGATAGCGACAATAACTCGAAAGGGCAACAACTGAATCAACCACAAAATAAAAACGCCGAGGCGTACCAGCATCACTGCTCCTTAGACTGCGTCCGGCGGCATTACGCCGCTCGGGACCTTGTAACGGTTATAACTCCACAGATACTGGGCCGGAGAAATCGCGATCACGCGCTCCAGGGCTGTATTTATCTGCAGCGGCACGGGTTTGGAAAAGTCCAATGGCAACGGCTCGAAGCGCAGCGCATAGCCGGCACCGTGCGGCAGGCGTTCAGCAAAGGCCAGCAGTACCGTTGCACCGCTGGACTGGGCCAGCCGCCCGCTCAACGTCATGGTATAAGCCGGGCGCGCAAAGAAATCCACCCATTCCCCCTCGCCCTGGCTGGGCACCTGATCGGGCAACAACCCGATCGCCTCGCCTCGCCTGAGCGCCTTGTAGAGCGCCCGCACACCGCTGACATCCGCTGTTGCCAATCGTGCCAACCCGCGCTCCCGGCCACCGCGCATTATTTTTTCCAGCCAGCCTTGCTTCGGCGAGCGGTACAAACAAGTCAGCGGCAGATGCTGCCCGACATAGAGTCCGACCACTTCAAAGCAACCCCAGTGCGGTGTGAGCAAAACAATGCCTTTGCCCCGGGCGTGCGCTGCTTCAATATGCCCCCACCCATGACAGCTTTGCACCGTGGCGCAGACTTGTTCCAGCGGCCTGCCCCATACCCAGGGCAACTCGACGATACCTTTACCCGCCTCGCTAATGGCTTGGTTAAGCAATTCGGCAAAATGCTTTTCGTCCGCAGCCAGATGCGCCTGGCGCAAGTTCTCTTCGGTGCGTGCGGCATATCCATTGGACATGACAAAGGTGGCGTGTCCAACCAGTGTACCGAGACTGTGCAACGCGCGCAGCGGCAACAACGCAATCAGGCGAAAAATCGATTTAAAGAAAAAGTCAGTCATAAGCAGGCAATGTTACCGAGAAGTCCTGAATAAGTCCCGCGTCACCGTGGTTCGATCAAGTTATTCAGCGGATGTTGGGTATTTGGTATAATGCGCCCCTTTTGTTTTCTTGAGAGATTGAACAGGTAGCCATGAGCGAATATTTATTCACGTCCGAATCCGTATCAGAAGGCCATCCAGACAAGGTGGCGGATCAAATTTCCGATGCTATTGTCGATGCCATTTTAGCGCAGGACAAGCATTCACGCATTGCCGCCGAAACGCTGTGCAACACCGGCCTCGTCGTGCTGGCCGGCGAAATCACCACTACCGCCAATGTCGATTACATTCAGGTAGCGCGTAACACGATCAAGCGCATCGGCTACGACAACACCGAATACGGCATCGACTACAAGGGCTGTGCGGTGCTGGTGGCCTATGACAAGCAAAGCCCGGATATTGCACAGGGCGTAAACAAGGCTTATGACGACACCATGGATCAGGGTGCGGGCGACCAGGGACTGATGTTCGGCTATGCCTGTGACGAAACCGACACCTTGATGCCGCTGCCGATTTACCTGGCGCACCGCGCAGTAGAACGCCAGGCGCAGCTGCGCCGCGATGGTCGCCTGAACTGGTTGCGCCCGGATGCCAAATCGCAGGTTACCGTCCGCTATGTGGATGGCAAGCCGCACTCCATTGACACCGTGGTGCTGTCCACCCAGCACGCGCCGGAAATGAAGCTGGAACAAATTCGCGAAGCGGTCATCGAGGAAATCATCAAGCCGATTCTGCCCAAGGAACTGATCAAGGGCGACATCAAATACCTGGTCAACCCGACCGGGCGTTTCGTCATCGGCGGCCCGCAGGGCGATTGCGGCCTGACCGGGCGCAAGATTATCGTCGACACTTACGGTGGCGCTGCTCCGCACGGCGGCGGCGCATTCTCCGGCAAGGATCCTTCCAAGGTGGACCGTTCCGCCGCTTATGCCGGCCGCTATGTCGCCAAGAACATCGTCGCGGCGGGCCTGGCCAGCAAATGCCTGATCCAGATTTCCTACGCGATCGGCGTGGCGCAACCAACCAGTGTCTGGGTCACCACTTACGGCACCGGCAAAGTCTCCGACGAGAAGATTGCGGAACTGGTCAAAAAACATTTTGACCTGCGCCCGAAAGGCATCGTGCAGATGCTTGATCTATTGCGTCCGATTTATGAAAAGACCGCGGCTTATGGACACTTCGGCAGGGAAGAACCCGGCTTTACCTGGGAAGCCACGGACAAGGCTGCGGCGCTGCGTGCCGATGCCGGTTTGTAAGAACGTGTAGAGCAAACGTAGGGCGGGTCACACCCGCCCTACGGGTTTCATGTATTACCCACCCTCCGAGGGGTGCTGCAGCGGGTCTGGGCAACCAGTCCCCCGTCAGGCTCGGAGCCAGTGGTTCAACGTTTCAACTGCACCCATTCATTAACCACTTATGAATGGAGTTTAAGATGAACGCTGCTGCAAAAGAATTCACCGATTACATCGTCGCCGACATGTCCCTGGCCGCATGGGGACGCAAGGAACTCGCTATCGCCGAAATCGAGATGCCCGGCCTGATGGCGATCCGCAAGGAATTCGCCAAGACCCAGCCGCTGAAGGGCGCGCGCATTACCGGCTCGCTGCACATGACCATCCAGACCGGCGTGCTGATCGAGACGCTGACGGCACTCGGCGCGGAAGTGCGCTGGGCATCCTGCAACATCTACTCCACCCAGGATCACGCCGCCGCCGCCATCGCCGCGACCGGCACACCGGTGTTTGCGGTCAAAGGCGAAACGCTGACCGAATACTGGGACTACACGCACCGTATCTTCGAATGGACGGACGGCGGTCTGTCCAATATGATTCTGGACGACGGCGGCGATGCCACGCTGTTGCTGCATCTGGGCGCACGCGCCGAAAAAGATGGTTCCCTGTTGAACAATCCCGGCTCCGAAGAAGAGACTTGTCTGTTCGCATCGATCAAGGCCAAGCTGGCTGTAGACAAGACCTGGTATTCCAAGCGTCTCGCAGCGATCAAGGGCGTGACCGAAGAAACCACTACCGGCGTGCACCGCCTGTACCAGATGCATGAGCGCGGCGAACTGAAGTTCCCGGCGATCAACGTAAACGATTCCGTCACCAAGTCCAAGTTCGACAATCTCTACGGCTGCCGCGAATCGCTGGTGGACGGCATCAAGCGCGCCACCGACGTGATGATCGCCGGCAAGGTCGCCGTGATCGTCGGCTATGGCGACGTGGGCAAAGGTTGTGCACAAGCCATGCGCGCGCTGTCGGCCCAGGTCTGGGTGACCGAGATCGACCCGATCTGCGCGCTGCAGGCCGCGATGGAAGGCTATCGCGTCGTGACGATGGAATACGCCGCCGAACTCGGCGACATCTTCGTCACCACCACCGGTAACTTCCACGTGATCACCCACGAGCACATGAAGAAAATGAAGAATCAGGCCATCGTGTGCAACATCGGCCACTTCGACAACGAAATCGATGTCGCCTCGCTCAAGCAATACAAGTGGGAAAACATCAAGCCGCAAGTCGATCATGTGATCTTCCCTGATGGCAAGCGTATCCTGCTGCTGGCCGAAGGCCGTCTGGTGAACCTGGGTTGCGGCACAGGCCATCCTTCTTATGTGATGTCTTCCTCGTTCGCCAACCAGACCATCGCCCAGATCGAATTGTTTACACGCACCAAAGACTATCCGGTTGGCGTGTACACCTTACCCAAGCATCTGGACGAAAAGGTTGCGCGCCTGCAACTGACCACGCTGAACGCGCAGCTGAGCACGCTGACCGACCAGCAGGCTGCCTACATCGGCGTATCCAAAAATGGTCCTTACAAGTCTGAACATTATCGCTATTAAACCTTGCGCAAATGGGTGCCTCTAGAAATTCAGAGTTCGCCCAAATGCAAGGCGCGGAAAAAGTTTCGCCGCGCAGCATATGATTAATATGTAAGCTAGAAATTTTTTCCGCAACGCAGTAGTTGGGATGAAATCTGGATTTATAGAGGTGCCCACATGGCTTCCACCCGTAATGAGTTTATAGATTATGTGGTGGAGCTCATGGCGGATTGGGCAGCGGTATCGGCACGCAGAATGTTTGGCGGTTATGGTTTGTACCGCGAAGGATTGATGTTCGCATTGGTCGCTGATGATGAATTGTTCTTCAAGACCGATGCGGGTAACGTGACGCAATTCGAACGGGCGGGCAGCCGCCCTTTCGTTTATCAGAGCCAGACCCGCGAGGTACAGATGTCCTACTGGTCGGCGCCGGAAGCCAGCCTTGAATCGCCTGCCGAAATGAGCAGCTGGTGCCAGTCCGCTTATGGCGCGGCATTGCGCGCGCATGCTGCAAAAGCGGGCAAATCCGTCAAAGTGAGATACGAATGAAACCGCACATAAGTCTGCAATTGGAGTTGCTGTTAGTCTGGATGCTCAATGCGCTCGCGTTGCTTGCCGTGGCGAATTTCGTGCCCGGCATCCATGTCGACGGCTTCGGCGCCGCTCTGATCGCGGCATTTTTTCTGGGGCTGGTCAACACGCTGATACGCCCGCTGTTGCTGCTGCTCACCTTGCCGGTCACTCTGGTCACATTGGGGCTGTTTATTTTTGTAATAAACGGGCTGTTGTTCTGGTCTGTCGGCTCTGTGCTGCGCGGCTTCGTCGTGGACGGTTTCTGGCACGGCGTATTAGGCGCAGTGCTATACAGCATTTTTTCATGGGCGCTGTCCGCAGCGGCTGCACAATTGATGGGTCCAAACAACAAATGAGAACGGCATGAGCAAACAACTATTCAGTTTTGAGTTTTTCCCGCCGCATACGCCGGAGGGTGTAGAAAAACTTGCTGCCGTGCGCAAGCAACTGGCGGTGTTGCATCCCGAATTCTTCTCCGTGACGTTCGGTGCGGGCGGCTCGACGCAAGACCGCACTATTGAAACCATACGGCAGATCAAGGCCGAGGGTTATAACGCAGCGCCGCACCTGTCGTGCGTGGGCTCCAGGCGCGAAGACATCCGCGCCATGCTGAATGATTACAAGGACATGGGTATCAGCCGCATCGTGGCGCTGCGCGGCGATCTTCCTTCCGGCATGGGCGGTATCGGCGAGTTTCAATATGCCAACGAGCTGGTGTCGTTCATACGCGAGCAAACCGGCGATCATTTTCACATCGAAGTGGCGGCGTATCCAGAGTTTCATCCTCAAGCCAAATCGGCGCGTGACGACATCGTCAACTTCAAGCGCAAGATTTCTGCAGGCGCGGATTCTGCCATCACGCAATACTTCTACAACGCCGACAGCTACTTTCACTTTGTAGATGAATGCCGCAAGCAAGGCATCACCGTGCCCATCGTGCCGGGCATCATGCCGATTGTAAAATTTGCCCAGCTGGCGCGATTTTCCGATGCCTGCGGAGCGGAGATTCCGCGCTGGATGCGCAAGATTCTGGAAAGTTTTGGCGACGACAACGAGTCGGTACAAGCCTTCGGCCTCGATGTCGTCACGCAACTGTGCGAACGTTTGCTCGCCGGAGGCGCGCCCGGCCTGCACTTCTACACACTGAACCAGTCCGCACCGACGCTGGCAATCTGGAAGCGGCTGGGGCTGTGATGTCGCTCCCTCTCCTGGCCTTCGGCCACCCTCTCCCGCAAGCGGGAGAGGGGAAATCCCGCCGCACGCTGCACACAATCCCCTCTCCCGCTTGCGGGAGAGGGTTAGGAAGAAGGAAAGCACGATGAAATCTCCTGAACTCCTACTCCCAGCAGGAACGCTGGAAAAAATGCGCACCGCCTACGCCTTCGGCGCAGACGCGGTGTATGCCGGGCAGCCGCGTTATTCCCTGCGTGCGCGCAACAACGAATTTCAACTGGAAGAGCTGCAAACTGGCATTCAGGAAGCGCATGCACTCGGCAAGAAGTTGTTCGTCGCCAGCAACCTGATGCCTCACAACGCCAAGGTCAAAACCTACATGGCGGATATGGAACCGGTCATCGCGATGCAGCCGGATGCGCTGATCATGGCCGATCCCGGCCTGATCGCGATGGTGCGCGAACGCTGGCCGGAAGTGCAGGTGCACCTCTCGGTACAGGCCAACACCGTCAACTACGCGGCGGTAAAATTCTGGCAATCGCTCGGCCTGACGCGCGTGATCCTGTCGCGCGAACTCTCGCTGGACGAGATCGAGGAAATCCGCCAGCAATGCCCGGACATCGAACTCGAAGTGTTCATCCACGGCGCGCTGTGCATCGCCTATTCCGGGCGCTGCCTGCTGTCCGGCTATTTCAACCACCGCGACGCCAACCAGGGTACCTGCACCAACTCCTGCCGCTGGGATTACAAGGTGGACAACGCGCTTGAGGATGGCGCAGGCGACATCCGGAAAATAGATTTTGACTTCGACAAGGCGCTGAGCGAATCCGCGCTGTCCGACTGCGGCAGCCAGCCGCGCCACCCGCTGGCCGACCGCGCCTACCTGATTTCGCGCGCCGACCATCCGGACGAACTGATGCCGGTGCTGGAAGACGAGCACGGCACCTACATCATGAATTCCAAGGATCTGCGCGCCGTGGAGCATGTCGAGCGGCTGGTGAAGATCGGCATTGATTCGCTGAAAGTCGAAGGCCGCACCAAGTCGATTTACTACGTCGCGCGCACCGCGCAGGTGTATCGCCAGGCGATAGACGATGCGGTAGCAGGCCGTCCGTTTAACTTGCACTTGTTAGGCGCGCTGGATGCGCTGGCGAGTCGCGGCTACACCGATGGCTTCTACGAGCGCCACCACACCCACGAACAGCAGAACTATTTGCGCGGCCACTCCGAAAGTTTCCGCCAGCAATACGTCGGCGACATCGTCAGTTGCGCCAACGGCATCGCCGAGATCGACGTGAAGAACAAATTCAAGGTCGGCGACAGACTGGAAATCATCCACCCCTCCGGCAACCGCATCGTTGAGTTGAAAGAAATGCGCAGCCTCAAAGGCGAAGCGCTTACCGTTGCGCCGGGCAGTGGGCATCGCGTGCAGATACCGTTGCAGGGCGAGCTGGCCAAGGGCATGGTGGCGAGGTTTATTTAAACAGCCACACATGTCGAAATTAAACATTGACCACATAACTCCTTGAAGCAAGGGCGGCAAAACGACATTTGAATATCTTCAAGCCTTATGCTCAAGCTGCAATCCAGGCAAAAGCAACATCACTGCATAAAGGAAATCCGGAATGATTTTTTCTACACTCTCCCAATCCGACCACTACGCCGAGCTGCACCCGCTGTTCCCGCGCGCGTTCGAATATATCCGCAACACCGACCTGCTGGCACTCGCGCCGGGACGCTATCCCATTGCCGGCGATGACTTGTTCGCCATCGTGGAAAGCGTCCCCGCACGCACGCGCGCCGAGGCGAAGCTGGAATGCCACCGACGTTACATCGATATTCAGTTGGTGCTGGAAGGAACCGACGAGATGGGCTGGAAGGCGCTGGCGGATTGCCACAACCCGGTGAGCGATTACAAGACGGACATCCAGTTCTTCCACGATGCGCCGGCAACATGGATCGCCGTGCCGCCCGGACATTTCTGCATCTTCTTCCCCGAGGATGCGCATGCGCCGCTGGTCGGACATGGAAAGATACGCAAAGTAATCTTCAAGATCGCGGTTGCAACGCTGCTGTCCTGATCCAGCAGCACAAGCCCCGATTACTTTTTCTTGAGTTTGGCAGCTTCAGGCTTTTCGATTGACTATTTATCACCTGCCAATTCGGTAATTTTCTCCTTCAGTGTTTCGATCTGCGCTTCCTTTTCAGCCAGTTGCGCTGCTTGCGCCCCCAGTTGCTGATCTTTCACCTCCAGTTGTGCCATCGCTTGCCGAGTCGCGTCGTCGGCTGTTTTCAGGCGCGCTTCGAGATCCTGCGTATAACCCGCTCTGGCTTCGTCTTTGGGTCGGCGTGCCATTTCCCCGGCGACTCGTTTGATTTCCTCCACCTGCTTTTCCAGCGGCTGGTCGCGCAGGTCCTTGTGTCCCAATGCGATGGAAATGCCAAGCAGCCGGTCTTCTTCTTGCAGGACGATTTTTTCCACCGGGCCTTTTTCTATGCCCGATGGTTTGCCACCGCTTTGCGCATTGGATTGCTTTGCAGAAATGCCGCTTGTCGTACCACCCGACGATGTTCCGCTGCCGGCAGCCACTTTGAATTCAGTTTGCAGAAAGGCGACGCGCTCATTGACTTGTTGAGCATGGCGTGCGGCAAACAGGGCTTGTGCACTTAAGCGTTGAACCAATTTCTCATCGTGAGGCGCGGCGGCGATTTTATTTCTTGCCTCCTGACAAACATGAAGCGCCTCGGCAAAGGTTGCCGGGACCTGCTTGTCAGCGTTTTCTTCCTTGCTGCCTGCATTGATGATTTCGCTCTCACGCAATGCGCTTTCCTGGACGGCTTTAATGTCCAAATCCTGCATCGCCTTAAGCAACGCGTCTTTACTTTTATCGATGTTGTCCGGCTGTTCGAGCTCTACTATTTCGATCAAGCCGGACAAATCGCCGACAACTTTTTCGTATTCTTTGGGTAACAGTCTGGCGGTATTGAGCTTGTCCAACTGAGTTTTGAGTTCCAGCTCTTTGGCAAAGCGATATTGCACGATGGCCATCACGGCACGTCCTTTATCCAGGATGGCATCCCCTTTGGCAGCATTATTTGCCAGCACATCCCTGGGCTTATTGCCCAAAGCACTTTGACTTTCACTCAGGACTTGCGAGGCTTCGCGGAAATAATGGGGCGCTAAAAATGGCATATTGGCGCTCTTGGCGTCGTTCACATTCTTTTCCAGAGCGGTCACCGCATCCAAGGCGGACAGGTTGCTGTATTTGGCGACTTGCGCTTCGGACGCTTTGATGGTGGTGATCGCCGGGGTGGCACAGCCAGTTAAAAGCATGGCCAACAAAACACCAGAAATACGAATCTGCCGAGAAACCATTTGCTTACTCCAAATCAAGATTAGGTTAAAAATACTCGGTTTACGACTAGGGGCGCTTTAATTAAGTTCCTTCGGGACGAGTTACGCTGAGCCGGCTTTTCTGTTCGAAGGCCAAACAATGCAAGGGGAATCGTTCAACAGGAATGGCACAGGCCGCGCAACATCGTCCAGTCCGCCCTCTCGCTTGAGCGGAGTGTGCGCCACGATGCTCCGGCAAGCTGGATTTCTACACCGCTCGGTGCATTCTGCATCTTCTTCCCCGAAGATGCGCACGCACCTTTGTTCAGCACGGGCAGCATCCGCAAGGTGATCCTGAAATTGGTGTGGAGTGAAGCGGGTTAGAACGTGATTCTTACGCCCGCATGAAAGCCTGTATCAAGGACGGCATCGGGCTTGTTTATAAGGCTGAAGCTGATTCTGCGATAACCGAGATAGGCCACCGCTTGCGGTATTACCTCATATTCCAATCGCGCACCGGCTTCTACAAAGCGTTCGGCATCGCGATAGGTGACAATGTTCGGGGAAAAATACAATTGACCGGCAATGCCGAGACGGGGGGCGGAAGGCAGTGAAAAATGCACCTGCCCACCTAAAGCCAGTGCTACAGCATCATTGCCGTTTACCGAAGCCGCCACGCCTTTTATGCCGATGCCCGCAGTAACTCCGGAATCACTGCTGCCTGCTGTTTCTTTTACCAATAGGCCGAAATCGCCGAACCGGTCATTTTTGCTGGTATAAAGAAAACCCGCATGTAATTCGGATGTTCCGAGAGTATCGCGGCCTATTGGGGCGATATACTGCAATTGGACGCTGTTATCGCGCAGATTGATATCGACGGTGTCTGCCAGAATTGTGGCGCTGGCGGTCAATAGGAAAAGCGCAAAAAAATTGCGTAATAACATAACTTCACTCCTTAAGAAATTTCAATGTTGAGTTGACCAAATAATTCAAAAACTGGCGCAATGATTGCGCCGCTTACCAATAGTTGGTGAGGAAATATCCAGACCAAACCATGACCTCGGGAAAGGATCATTCATATCGACCCGAGCCTGGCGAAAATTGCGCGCCACACATAAAATGCCCGAATTCAATCTGCGCAAGCATAGCACAGACAATTCTTATCGCGAACAGGCTGCGCCGCTTGACTCAATCTCGTGTTGCGCATTCGCGCGGGAAGAATACAAACCCCTTTTCCAGGTTTCCCCCTGAGTAAATCATGCCGGGCTTTCGCCGACTTCACACGACGTCGTCAAACGCCACGTCACCTTCCGCCACCACGTCGCCCAAACGAATATTTTTGAAATCAAACAGGCTGCCATCCAGCAGGTGCGAGGGCGCGACGTTCTGCATTGCGGTAAAAATGGTCTGGCTGCGCCCCGGATACTGAAGCTCCCATGCATTGAGCATTTCCTTGATGTTTTGGCGCTGCATGTTTTCCTGTGAGCCGCACAGATTGCACGGGATGATCGGGAATTCCATGCCGCGCGCATAGCGGGCGATATCTTTTTCGGGACAATATGCCAGCGGGCGAATCACGATATGGTCGCCCTTGTCGGTGACCAGTTTGGGCGGCATGGCCTTGAGCTTGCCTCCAAAAAACATGTTCAGGAACAATGTCTCGATCATGTCGTCGCGATGATGCCCCAGCGCAATCTTGTTCGCGCCGAGCTCATGCGCCACGCGGTAGATGATGCCGCGACGCAGGCGCGAACACAGAGAGCAGGTAGTTTTGCCCTCGGGGATTTTATCCTTGACGATAGAATAGGTATCCTGGCTTTCGATGTGAAATTCGACACCGGCGGACTTCAGATAATTCGGCAGCACCTCGGCAGGAAAGCCCGGCTGTTTTTGATCGAGATTCATGGCGACGATGCGAAAATCAATCGGCGCGCGCTTGCGCAGGGCGAGCAAAATATCCAGCAGGGTGTAGGAATCCTTGCCGCCGCTCAGGCACACCATCACGCTATCGCCGTCTTCAATCATGTTGAAATCGGCAATCGCCTTGCCGACATGGTGCTCCAACCGGCCTTTGAGGCGATTGAAATTGGTGGAGTGGCGCTCGAAATGTACCGCAGAAGTGGCGGCGGCGGCGCATTGCGGCGTTGCGGAATGCTCGCCCGGTCGCCTATCCACTCGATATGTCTCGGTCGCTGCGCGCCCCGCGACTTGCTCTGCATCCGCCTCGCCGGCTTCTGCGGTCATTTCCTGAATACTTGCATTCATAATAAATCTTTCAAAGGTTGATGCTGCGCCCGCCGTCGACCGCAATGACCTGTCCGGTAATGTAGGGAGAATCGTTTAACAGGAACTGGACAGTGCGGGCAACATCGTCCGGTCCGCCCTCACGCTTGAGCAGGGTGTGCGCCACGATCTTGCGGCGTTGCTCCTCGTCCAGCCATGCCTCGCCTTCCGGCCATATGATGACACCGGGTGCAACGGCGTTGACGCGCACCTGCGGCGCCATTTCCTGAGCCAGTCCGCGGGTCAGTGCGACCAGCCCGGCCTTGGCGACACTGTATAACAAATGGCCGCGCAACGGACGCTCGGCGTGAATGTCCGCGATGTTCACGATAGCGCCATGGCGGCGGCGCAATTCGTCCGCTGCCGCCTGAGCAAGAAACAGCGGTGCGCGCAGATTGGTGCCGAGCAGGTCATTCCACTGCTGTTCGTCCACTTCCGCCAACGGCGTGGCGTAGAAGCTGGACGCGTTGTTGACCAGCGCATCCAGCCGCCCGAATTTTTTGATGACCTTGTGCACCAGTTGCGGCAACGCGCTCTGGTCGAGCAGATCAGCCTGAAAAATAGCGGCGCTTTTCGGGCGTAGCGCATTCAGCTCATTTTGCAAAGCCAGCGCCTCCTGTTCGGAGCTGCGGTAATGCACGGCGAGCTGCGCGCCTGCCGCGTTCAGGCGACGGCAAATCGCCGCACCGACGCGCTTCGCCCCGCCTGTCACCAGCACTACTTTGCCTTGCATCCCCTGTTCCATTAGACTCGCGCTCCATTAAACCCGCCTGCTTTATGGATTATACCTGACCATGCCTGCTCCTCTACCCTCACCCACCCCGGAAGCCGTACGCCACAGCGAACAATTGGCTGAATTCATCCGGCGTGATATCGCCGCCCATTGCGATGCCAAAACAAAGCGCGGCTGGATTTCCTTTGCGCGCTATATGGAGCTGGCGCTGTACGCGCCCGGATTGGGATATTACACGGCGGGAGCGCACAAGTTCGGCGAAGCGGGTGACTTCATCACTGCACCGGAACTGTCTCCGCTGTTCGGGCGCACCCTGGCCCGCCAGGCGTCGGAAATCATGGCGCTCTGCGCGCCGCACATTATGGAGCTGGGCGCGGGCAGCGGCAAACTGGCGGCGGATATGCTTGCCGAATTGGAGAAGCTCGGCAACTTGCCGGACAGCTACGCGATACTTGAGGTGAGCGCCGACTTGCGCGCGCGCCAGCAGACTCTATTGCGTGCAAGACTGCCGCACCTGATGGATCGGGTACATTGGCTGGACACGCTGCCGGAAAAATTCACTGGCGCTATCATCGCCAACGAAGTGCTCGACGCGTTACCCGTGCATCTGGCGCACTGGCGGGACAGCGCCATCAACGAGCGCGGCGTGGCAATAAGCGATGACGGTTTCATCTGGCAGGAACGCGCCATCAGCGATATCGCCTTGCTGCACGCCGCGCAACAGGCCCGTCCTGAGCTTGTCGAAGCGGTCAATGTGCCGGATGACTATGTCAGTGAAATCTGTCTCGCCGCATGCGGACTGGTCAACAGCCTGGCAAATTGCCTGGAACAGGGCGTGATGCTGTTCATCGACTACGGCTTCGGTGCGCGAGAGTTTTATCACCCGCAACGCAACAGCGGCACACTGATGTGCCACTACCGCCACCACGCGCATGACGATCCGTTCTTTCTGCCCGGCTTGCAGGACATCACCGCGCATGTGAATTTCACCGGCATCGCCGAATGCGGAATTGATGCCGGTTTGGAGCTGCTGGGCTACACCAGTCAGGCGTTCTTCCTGATCAACTGCGGCATCGCCGAACTGTTACAGGACACCTCACCGGAAAATCTGCGCGATTACCTGCCGCTTTCTGCTCAGTTGCAAAAACTCACCAGCCCGGCGGAAATGGGGGAGTTGTTCAAAGTGATCGCGTTGGGCAAAAATATGGCGAACCCGTTGTGTGGATTCGCCCGTGGAGACCTGACGCGTTCGCTTTGAATTAAATGCCCCCGGTAAAGCTGGAGGGCTTTGGTTTAGCGTTAATTAGAAGTGAGAGATAAGACCCGCGCTCAGCATGCTGACTGGATAGTAGTGTATGCAAGCGGATTCTAATTCCAAGTGCACCAATTTTTAAAATTTGGGCGGACATGAAGGACAAGTCTGGTAGCGTGGCACAAACGAAAACACCAATGGCTTGCTACGAAGACACTTCCCAAAGGGAATGGGCTTTAAAAACGTTACTGAAAAAACACTTGCAGAAGCTGTAAAAAAACTGAATCATCGACCCCGCAAGTTCCCAGGCTATCGGACACCTCATAAAGTCTTCCAGGAAGCTAGCCGTGGTGCGGATGCAATGTGAATTCACCTGTTGAAGCGGGGGCAAAGGATGCACGCCTGGAAAGCGCTGAATAAATCGTCATTGCGGGTAGCGAATCGACGTGGCAATCCAGAAGCCCCCTTTATATTAAAACACTGGATTGCCGCGCTTCGCTCGCAATGACAGCCGGAAGTTCTAACCTTGTAATGGACAATTAATGCCGATCTCAAACCTGACTCCCGCCGAGCTTCGTCTCACCATCGATACCGGCACGCTCGGGTTCGCCGATACTTCCGAATTGCTGGAACATGCGCTGCCGTGGATCGGCCAGGAGCGTGCGGAAATGGCCGCCCGCTTCGGGCTCGGGATGGAACAGCCGGATTACAACCTGTTCGTGCTGGGCGAGGTCGGCAGCGGCCGCTCGTCGCTGCTCAAGCAGGCGATGCAGGCGGTGGCGGCAAACAAGGCGGTGCCACCCGACCTATGCTATCTGCACAACTTCGATACGCCTGAAAGGCCGCGTGCGCTGCGCCTGCCGGCCGGACAGGGACGGCTGCTGCGTCAGCTCATGGCACAGATGACGAAGTCCCTGCTGACAGAAATACCGCAGCGCCTGGACGGGCAGGATTTCAAGGCCGAAAGCGAGCGCATCGAAAAGACCTACAAGGCCGAAGAAGCCAAGGCATTCGCTGAACTCGAGGCCTTTGCCGAAGCCCGCAGTTTTACAATGCACCGCGAAACCGGACACATACTTTTCACGCTGCTGGGAAAAAAAGGGCACGCCTACACCGAGGACGAAGTGCTTGCGTTGCCGAGGGAACGCCGCGCCGAGATCGCGCTGGCCGAGCAGGAACTGCGCGCGGAGATCAGCCGTTATTTCGAGAAGACCCGGCCGATGGAGCGGGTGATGAACGAGGCGCTGGCGGCATTGCGGCGCCAGGTGGTGAAGCCGTTGCTGGATCACGAATTGCAGGAGATCCGCGTCGGACTGAAGAAGCAGATCAAGGACTCCGTCAAGCTCGGCGCCTATCTTGATCAGGTCGTGCATGACGTGCTCGAAAATCTTGAGTTGTTCAAGGTATCCGATACCGATGAGGATATCCGGCGCGATGCATTGAGCACCGTGCTGTCCCGCTACCGGGTCAACCTGGTGGTGGACAATGATGGCCTGAGCGGCGCGCCGGTGATCATCGAAGACAATCCCATGTTCCGCTCGCTGTTCGGCAGCATCGAATATCAGTCCGAGAACGATGTGCTGGTGACTGATTTTTCCCGCATCCGCGCCGGGAGTTTGCACCGGGCGCACGGCGGCTTCCTGATGCTGCATCTGCGCGACCTGTTGGCCGACCCTCTGGTGTGGGAGAAGCTGCGGCGCTTTCTGCGCAGCGGCAGGCTGCAGATCGAAGAGCCGGGCACGGCATTCGCGCCGATTGCGGCTGTTTCGCTCGAACCCGAGGCGGTGGATGTCGATGTCAAGATCATCATGATCGGTTCACGCGAACAGTATTACGAGTTTCAGGAAGAGGACCCGGAGTTCGCACGCCGCTTCCGGGTCAAGGTGGATTTTGCCGAAAGCTTTTCGTCCAG
Organism: Gallionella sp.; assembly: GCA_030645955.1. The sequence goes on from JAUSMR010000076.1 coordinate 192,906, forward strand.
CGCCGAGACCCGCCTCGCTTCGGCTATCTTCGTCGCCCACACCTGCCGCGAGCTGGGGCTGCCGCATTTTTCCGCCGCCGCCGTGGCGCGCCTGCTGGAGGATGGTCACCGTGAAGTGGACGACCAGTCACGCCAGAGCGCGATCTTCGCCCGCACCGAGGCGCTGGTGATGGAAAGCGCGGCGCTGTGCCGCGCCCGTACCGGCCGTCTGGTTGAAGCGCAGGATGTCGAGGCGGCACTTCGTGCGCGCACCCTGCGCCACGATTATCCCGACCAGCGCCTGCAGGAATCCATCGCCGAAGGTGATGTGCTGATCAGCGTGCAGGGCGAAAAAACGGGCCAACTCAACGGCCTGACCCAGGTGGATCTGGGGGATTACCGTTTCGGCTTTCCGGTGCGAGTCACGGCGCGCACCTATGCCGGTGAGGACGGCCTGCTCAACATCGAGCGCGAGGTGGAAATGTCCGGGCCGATCCACGACAAGGGTGTGCTGATTCTGCACAACTACCTGTCTGCGCTGTTTGCCCATATCGCACCGCTCGCGCTCAACGCATCGGTTGTGTTCGAGCAGGAATATAGCGGCGTCGAGGGCGATTCCGCCTCCTGTGCCGAGCTGTATGCATTGCTCTCATCCTTGTCGGATTTGCCGCTCAAGCAGGGTATCGCCGTTACCGGTGCGGTCAATCAGCACGGCGAGATATTGCCGGTGGGCGGGATCAACGAAAAAATCGAGGGTTACTTTCGTATCTGCGAAAAGATCGGACTGGACGGCAGCCAGGGCGTGCTGATTCCGCAGCGCAACCGCCGCCACCTGATGCTGGAACGCAAGATCGTCGAAGCCGTCGCTAATGGTTTATTCCATATTTACACTGCGGAGCATGCAAGTGCAGGCATAGAACTGCTCACCGGCTTACCCGCAGGTATGGCGAACGAGGCAGGCGATTATCCGCCTGGCAGCGTGCTGGGAAACGCCCAGAAAACCTTACTGGCCTACCGCCGCGCCTGCCAAATATCCGGGCACCATGTGCCGGAACACCCGAAGTCGGGGCACAAGCGTTTGCGCTGAGCCCGGATAACCTGTTAAACCCGATACCTTCTGTAGGAGCGCAATTTATTGCGCGATAACATTGCACCATAATCGCCCGATAAATCGGGCTCCTACATAGAGCTGCCACGCTATCGTTAAGAATTGAAAATCACATGCACCAGAAAATGAATGTCACAAATTCACCCAACAATCCAATCGGTGTATTCGATTCCGGCGTCGGCGGGTTGTCGGTGCTGCGCGAAATCCGTCGCGAGCTGCCGGGCGAAGACCTGCTGTACGTGGCGGACTCCGGCCATGCGCCTTACGGCGATAAATCCAGACAGATGATCGAGACAAGGACGATAGCCATTGCCGAGTTCCTGTTGAGCCAGCACGCCAAGGCCATCGTCGTTGCCTGCAACACGGCGACCGGTGCTGCAATAGAGAAGCTGCGCGCAAGGTTCTCCGTGCCTATCGTTGCGATGGAGCCAGCCGTAAAGCCGGCGGCGGCAACCACGAAATCAGGGGTGATCGGCGTGCTGGCCACCAGCGGGACGCTTGGCAGCGACAACTTTGCAAAATTGCACGAACGGTTCGGTGCGGAGGTGGATATTCTGGTTCAGGCCTGCCCCGGGCTGGTCGAACAAGTGGAGGCCGGCGACTTGTCCGGTGACCAGACCAGGGCATTGATCGAGAAATATCTTGTCCCATTGCTGGCGCAACAAGTCGACACCCTCGTGCTGGGATGCACACACTACCCGTTCCTCGCTCCGCTGATACAAGAGATTGCCGGACCATCGGTCGCTATCATCGATCCTGCCGCAGCCGTCGCGCGCGAACTTCGCCGCCGGATGGCAAGTGCCAACCTGTTATCGGTTGAGAACCGCGCCGGTACAGAACGGTTCTGGACCAGCGCCAAACCGGACAAGGCGCAGCCGGTGATCGCGCAATTGTGGAAAGTGGATATCGAATTGATGAGCCTGCCAAATTCAGACTGATAACATAACAGTCACAAACCGATCAATAACCGTGCATGATGAATGGCAGCTTTCAGGCAACGCAATAACAAGATGCTATAGCTGCTCTGTGCCAGAAGCGGAACCTCAAGATCGTCTCTCAGTAAATATTCAACCGAAAATGGCCTATATATTTTTCCTTGTGGCTGCCAAGGGATTTTAGTGTTAGATTTCCCGCTCAACTGCTGCCCGTATTATTAATACATATACAGACAGGTGCGTCCGTCTAATAACTGTTGGATATTATTGGAGACAATATGCCGCTTATTTTTTGCAATATTGGTTGGATGAATAAGTACAACGGAATCTCCGGCGACTCAATTGAAAGAGGCGGGAAATATAACCAGCACTCAATTGGCCATGAAGTGTGCAACTTCACGAACAATCGCGGCATTCTTTATGGATATGTTCAGCCAGTAGGAGAAACCATCAAAATTGAAAAGCTTGGCGCCTCCAAGAAAGACGATCAGATTGATGGCGTTACGGTTGTCTGGACCGCAGGCCCTGAGAGTGGTGGCACCGTTGTGGTCGGGTGGTATGAAGATGCAACCGTTTATCGCAACCTTCAGCGAATCGAGACACCAAATGCTCTTCAAACAAGAAATGGCGTCACTAGTTATAGAGTTAAAGCTCCAACGAACAAAGCTTTCTTACTCCCTATTGAGGAGCGAGAGCTCATTATTCCAAGGGCTGTGAAGGGTGGCATAGGGCAGAGCAACGTCTGGTTTGCAGACAAAGAGGAAAGCCAAGAAATTGTCAATCAAGTAATGGAGCTTATAAACAGTGGCGGCGCTGCTGCTCTACCCGACGTTGACCAAAGCAAATCTATTCAAGAGGGAAACCCTCGTCTAGTTGCCCACTTCCGGCGCGAACGAAATGCTGCCATAGTCAAAACAAAGAAAGCCTCGGTTCTTAAATCCACGGGCAAGCTATGCTGTGAAGTCTGCGGCTTTGATTTCAAAGATATCTATGGAGATATTGGAGATGGTTTTTGTGAAGTTCACCATATTCGCCCACTGTCAAAGTCGGATGGCGAAGTTAAAACGGAACTAAAAGATCTTGCAATCATTTGCTCCAATTGCCACCGAATCATTCATCAAACAGAGCCCATGCTTAGCATTGAAGGTTTGTCAAAGCATCTGAGGCGAAACCGTGTCTAACAATTCCGTCGAGAGGGACGGCCCAAAGCTGCGTTTTGTGTTCCCTCCGCCTTCGACTCTGGCCGCCACCCACGTCAAACGTTAGCTTTACTGAGTAGGACTAATGAATATGGATGATGACTATTTAAATCCTCTACCAGGGAAAACATATATAAGTCCTTCCCTCCAAGCTTTCGGAGACAAAGACCGACGAGTTCGTATTGCCTCAAAAGTATTGCCTTCAGAAGAAGGCTATGAGTATGTGAAAGAACGCGACGAAGTCGTGTTAAGAAAAAAACCAGATGCTGCGACATACATAACAGCCAAATTTTTGGAAGATACACGGCAAACCTTTGTTCTTACAGTTCAAAAGTTCATGTCAGAAACCGGTCAACCATATGGATCGGGATTCTCTTTTGTGGGGGATGAAATTGGTAGGTTTTGCGAGTTTTTAGCAAATATTCAGTCGGTTGATTTTAAGAGTAAAGCAAAGGTCAATATTTCTGACGAAGAGCTTCGTAAGATTGCCTTAACCACACATCAAGCCAAAATCTTCGTAACTGAAAATCAACAGCTTTTTGCTGAAGTGTTAAGGTCCGAAGTAACAACAGAGGATTTAATAGCGGTCGGATACAGAAAGAAACAATTAGATGTTTACGAAAGTCTACTTAACGACCCTAGTTACTTCGATTCCCTGAAAGAAAAAAAGAAATGCTCTAATGAAGGCCTTTGGCAAAAGTATTTTGAGAAAAACCCTTGGGTATTTGGCTATGGGCTGGGGTATATATTTTTGTCTGGATTAAATGACAGAAAATTAGAGCAAGTCGTTCAAGGTCACAGCATTGATTCACATGGCAAACGTGTTGATGCCCTGATGAAGACCAAAGGCATTATTTCCAATCTTTGCTTTGTGGAAATTAAAACTCATGCAAGTGAGTTGCTTGATTCCAAGCCTTATAGGTCTGCTTGTTGGGCACCTTCAAAGGAGCTAGCGGGTGCAATAGCACAGGTTCAAGGTACAGTTGCGTCGGCGGTCGAAAATCTATCGAGCAAAATAAATCCGAGTGATAAAGAAGGCAATCCTACTGGTGAAGAGATTTTTAATTATCAGCCTAAGTCGTACCTTGTAATAGGTAGCATGAAAGAGTTTGTATCAGAAAATGGTGTTAATAAAGACAAGCTAAGGTCATTTGAACTATTGCGTAAGAACACATCGAACCCAGAAATTATTACTTTTGATGAGTTATATGAGCGTGCTAAATTTATCGTTCACCACAATCAAATCTAGCAAGACGCTGCTGTTGGACAAGTTTTCCGTTGCGCTCCAGAATTACCGCAGAGCGCGGCGTTGACGGTCTGCTTTGTGTAAACGCGAAGGTCGCCTTCGTGTCGGGGCTGCACCTCACGAATGTCCGCTACCAGGTAATCTGAATACCGTTGCATGTGCGCAGATATTCAACGGCCGCTTATAGAAAAGCAATCAGCTTGAGCGAAGGGCCTCATAGCTTGATGAAATTCTCCCGGTAATATTTCATCTCGTTGATGGACTCGTAGATGTCGGCCAATGCCTCGTGCTTGCCGTGTTTTTTCACCCCCTGCGCCATGTCGGGCTTCCAGCGCTTGGCCAGTTCCTTGAGCGTGCTCACGTCGAGGTTGCGATAGTGGAAATAATCCTCCAGCTTCGGCATCCAGCGCGCAAGGAAGCGCCTGTCCTGGCAGATCGAGTTGCCGCACATCGGCGAGGTGCGCGTCGGCACATATTCCTTAAGAAACTCGAGCATCTGCGCTTCTACTGTGGCCTCGTCCAGAGCGGACGCTTTCACTTTTTCGATCAGGCCGGATTTGCCGTGCGTCGATTTATTCCACGCATCCATGCCGTCCAGCACGCTGTCCGGCTGATGCACCACCAGCACCGGTGCTTCGGCGACGGTCTCCAGGTTGTTGTCGGTTATTACCAGCGCGACTTCGATCACGCGGTCGGAGTCCGGGTTCAGGCCGGTCATCTCCATGTCTATCCAGATAAGGTAATTTTGGTTTTGTGCCATAATTCGTACGTCTGACAAATGAACGGTAAGGCGCATATTGTGTCATATCCGTGCCTCTTTCGAACACTGAATTCCACTCTGCACACCACCATGACCGCTACGCAATTCACCTTTATTTTCCTCGCCGCGCTCGCGCTGACCACGATTGCCAAATTGTGGCTGGCGCGCCGCCATCTGGCGTATATCGCCGCGCATCGCGCCGCCGTACCGGAGGCGTTCCGTGAAAAGATCGCGCTCGCCGACCACCAGAAAGCGGCGGATTACACTTCTGCCAAAACACGCTTCGCCATGCTCGGCGTCCTGTTCGACGCCGCGCTGTTGCTGTTGTTCACGCTGGCGGGCGGCATCCAGTTCATCGCCGACACCTGCAATGGCTGGTTCAGCGCGCCGCTGACGCAAGGCCTGGCAACCATCGTCGCCGTGCTGCTGCTCTCATCGCTACTGGAAGCCCCGTTCAGCATCTATCGCACTTTCGTCATCGAGGCGCGCTTCGGATTCAACAAAATGACCTTCGCACTCTATCTGATCGATGCGCTGAAGGGCCTGCTGCTCGGCGCAATAATCGGTTTGCCGCTGCTGTTCGGCGTGTTGTGGCTGATGGAGCGCATGGGCGAATACTGGTGGCTGTATGTGTGGCTGGTATGGGTTGTGTTCAATCTGCTCATCCTGTTCATCTATCCATCGTTCATCGCGCCGCTGTTCAACAAATTCACGCCGATGCAGGATGAGGCGATGAAGGCGCGCATCGGGGCGTTGCTCAACAAGTGCGGTTTTACCGCGCAAGGCTTGTTCGTGATGGACGGCTCGAAGCGCAGCGCGCACGGCAACGCTTACTTCACCGGCTTCGGCAAGACCAAGCGGATTGTGTTCTTTGACACGCTGCTGGAACGCCTGAGCGGCAGCGAAATCGAGGCGGTGCTGGCGCACGAACTGGGCCATTTCAAACGCCGCCATGTGATGAAACGCATCGCGGCGACTTTCATCATGAGCCTGGGATTTTTGTGGGTGCTCGGTCTGCTGATGCAGACCACCTGGTTCTACCAGGGCCTGGGAGTCAGCACTCCTTCCACCGCGCTCGCGCTGCTGCTGTTTTTCATGATTCTGCCGTTATTCAGCTTTTTGCTGCATCCGTTAATGTCGGCCTATTCGCGCAAGCACGAATTCGAGGCCGACGCTTACGCCGCCGGGCAAACCGCCGCAAGCGACCTGGTCAACGCCTTGGTCAAGATGTACCAGGACAATGCCTCCACGCTCACACCCGATCCGCTGTATTCTGCGTTTTACGATTCGCACCCGCCGGCTATGGCGCGCATCGCCCATTTACAGGCTCAATAGCTTTTTTCAACCCGGCAAGGAGATCATCATGAAACTGATAATTACCCTGTTTTTGTTTTTTGCCGCAACGGCCGCAACGGCCGCATCGGCCAATCCCTTTCCCAACGGCGACGCAAAATCCGGACAGAAATTGTTCGAACAGCACAAATGCAACCGCTGCCATGTGAAATTAATGGGCGGCGATGGCAATGCAATATTCACCCGTGCCGATCGCAAGGTGCATAATGCGGCAGAACTTTTTGCGCAATTGGATGTTTGCAGCGTCAATATCGGCATAACCCTGACACCGCAGGACAAACAGCATCTCGGCGCGTATCTCAATCGCTATTACAACCTGAAATGAGGCATGCCATGGACACTCTAACCAAAAAACGATGCAAACCCTGCGAAGGCGGCATGCCGCCCCTCACCAATGCCAAGGCAGATAGCCTGATAAGGGAACTTGATGGCTGGCAGCGATTTGACCGCCTGATTGGCAAGACTTACCACTTCAAGGACTTCTGCGAGACCATGGCGTTCGTGAATGCAATCGCATGGGTGGCGCACCGCGAGGACCATCACCCCGAACTCTCGGTCTCCTACAACAGTTGCCAGGTGGAATACACCACCCACGCCATCCACGGCCTGTCGGAAAACGATTTTATCTGCGCCGCGAAAGTGGACATGCTGTTCAAGATTTGAACTCCATCGTTCAAGGCCGGGTCATTGCCGCATTTGGCCGCCAGTATCTGGTGCTGCTTGATGACGGCAGCGAAATAAATTGCCTGACGCGCGGCAAGAAAAGCGAGGTGGTATGCGGTGACCTGGTGGAAATCAAGCTCACCGGAGATGCCTCGACGGAGAACGGCACGGGTGCTCAGGGCGTGATCGAACGCATCGCGCCGCGCCGCTCGCTGCTGCACCGCTCCGATGCGTTCCGCGAAAAACTCATCGCCGCGAACGTCACGCAAATCATCGTGGTGGTGGCCGCCGAACCTTCATTCAGCGACGAACTGCTGGCACGATGTATGGTCGCGGCATACGACCAGAAGCTTGACGTGCTGATCGTGCTGAACAAATGCGATCTTTCTGAGGCCGCAGCCGCCGCGCGCAAACGGCTCATCCCCTACACCGCCATCGGCTACCGGGTGCTGGAACTCAGCGCCAAACAGGATGTGTCAGCCTTGCGCCCGTTCCTGCAAGGCCATACCAGCGTGCTGGTCGGCCAATCCGGCATGGGCAAGTCCACGCTGATCAACGCGCTGCTGCCCGATGCGCAGGCCGCCACGCGCGAAATTTCCAGCGCGCTGGATTCCGGCAAGCACACCACCACCCACGCGCGCCTGTACCGGATAGACGACAACAGCAGCCTGATCGACTGCCCCGGCGTACAGGCGTTCGGCCTGCATCACCTGAGCTTCGGCGGAATAGAACAGGGATTTGTCGAGTTCGCGCAATATCTCGGCCAGTGCCGCTTCCACGATTGCCATCACGTGCATGAACCCGGCTGCGCGCTGCGGGAGGCTGTCGCAGCGGGAAAAATTAATGCAAGAAGGCTGGAGCTGTTTCAGCAGATCGCTGCGAATAAGGCGTAGTAGCCTTGTCTCCCTTCCCCCGCATGCGGGGGAGGGAACGATCACCCTCTCTCCCGCAAGCGGGAGAGAGTTGGAGAGAGGGGCTATTCAGCACTGTAACGGCGGCTCATCCATCAACGCGATCTGTTCGCGCAATTCCAGAATCCGGTCCTGCCAGTAGCGTTGCGTATTGAACCAGGGGAAAGCCACGGAAAAAGCCGGATCGTCCCAGCGCCGCGCGATCCACGCGGCGTAATGAATCAGGCGCAGCGTGCGCAGCGCTTCGACCAGATGCAGTTCGCGCGGGTCGAAATCGTAAAAATCCTCGTAGCCCGCCAGCAGGTCTCCGAGTTGCCGCGTCTGTTCGGCGCGCTCGCCGGACAGCAGCATCCACAAATCCTGAATTGCCGGCCCCATGCGACTGTCGTCGAAATCCACAAAGTGCGGGCCAAGGTCGGTCCACAACACGTTGCCGACATGGCAGTCGCCGTGCAGGCGCAACGCGCGCACCGTACCGGCACGCTCGAAACAACGCCGCACGCCGTCCAGAGCCTGCGCGACCACGCCGCGATAGACTTCGATCAGCTCCGCCGGAATGAAATCATGCGCCAGCAGGTATTCGCTCGGCTCGACGCCGAAGCTGTGGATGTCCAGCGTCGGGCGATGCCGGTAAGGCTCCAGCGCACCGACCGCATGGATGCGCCCGATGAACCGCCCCATCCATTCCAGCGTGTCGCGGTCATCCAGTTCAGGCGCACGACCGCCATGTTTAGTGAAGATGGAGAAACGGAAACCGTTGAAGGCGTGCAGCGTGCGGCCGTCGATTGCCAAAGCAGGCACCACCGGGATTTCGCGCTCGACCAATGTTGCGACAAACGCATGCTCTTCCAGAATGGCCGCATCAGTCCAGCGTTCGGGGCGATAAAACTTGGCGACCAACGGCGGGCCTTCCTCCATGCCCGCCTGATAGACGCGGTTTTCATAACTGTTGAGCGCCAGCAGGCGACCGTCACTGCGCAGGCCGATACTGTCCAGCGCATCGAGCACGGCATCGGGGGTGAGTGCGGAAAAAGGTGGGGTATGCATGGTCGGATTGTACGGCAACCCAGCCCGGCATATAAGTCGGCACGGCCAATTACGAAGCACCTGGGACTTTTTACAAATTATTATTGATCTTTCCAAAATACATGAAAGTAAAAAACCTCTCCCACCCCAACCCTCCCCCGCACGCTACGCGTGCAAGGGAGGGGAGCGCAACAAACTATCGCACCATCATTCCCCATTCAGCATGATATTATTTTGACAGATATGGAAAAATTTATAGAGGCCGGTGCCAGCTTGAAAATCATGATTATTTGGGAAGCAGGCTCCCGGACTTCTACCTCGAAGGAGTGTTGAGGTGATCAACCCGCGTGTTCTTGATATGCGCCGTGGCGGTTATATGGGAATTGCCCTTGGGGTCTTTCTTGCGGGTAACGCGTTGGCTGAAAGCCTTCCGCCCACTACCCAGACAATGAAGTTTGAGGATTTTGAACTTGAATTGCCAAAGGGTCTGAGTAAGGAGGATTTTTATCTGCCCTCTGATAACCCGATGAGCAAAGATAAAGTAGCGCTCGGACGGACTCTTTTTTTTGATCCGCGTCTTTCCAGCGACAATACCGTTTCATGTGCCACTTGCCATTCTCCACTGGCTGCTTTTGCAGATAACCGCCCGGTACCTCTTGGGGTAGGTTCGGCAGCTGGGGACAGAAATTCGCCCACGATCATCAACCGGGCATTTTCCAGGGAGCAGTTCTGGGATGGCAGGGCACGCTCGCTGGAAGAACAGTCCAAGGTACCGTTGATCAATCCCAAAGAGATGGCTATGCCCAGCCATGAATTGCTCGTAAAAAAAATAGCTGATATCAGTGGATACAGAAGCTGGTTTAAACGGGTCTTTGCCAGGGACGTGAATATCGATGACCTGGCCAGGGCCATCGCTGCCTTTGAGCGTACAGTGGTTTCGGGCAATGCAAAATATGATGAATTCAACGCGGGGAATCAGCAGGCTCTGAATGCGGCTGAAAAAAGCGGTCTAGCGCTTTTTGAAGGCAAGGCACGTTGTTCACAGTGCCATAATGGGCCGAATTTTACCGATGAGCGATATCATAATCTTGGCGTGGACTGGGACACTGATCGTGTCGATCTTGGTCGTTTTAAGGTCACCAATAAGGAGGAAGATATTGGAGCCTTCAAGACGCCTACTCTGAGGCAGATTGCCGATACCGCGCCCTATATGCACAACGGGACTCTTGTATCACTGGAAGAAGTTGTGGCCTTTTACAACGGGGGGGGTATTGCCAATCCATTCCTGGCCGTCGAAATGAGGCGCCCGAAACGCACTTTGGAACAAATGTTGGAGTATTATGAGAAAGAGGGTAAGCAGAAAGGACCCCCTCCAGAAACAGAATTGGCCAAGCTGGATCTCACCAGGAAAGAGCAATCGCACCTGGTGGCTTTTTTAAGGACGCTGAGTGGGCAAGGGTGGCAACATATTACCCCTCCCTATCCTTTTCCAAAATAAGCGGAGCGTATTACCTCAACATCATTGAAAGGAGTTAGCCATGACTTATCGCACAAATTGCGTGGACACAATAAAACATCTGCCCATAATGTTCATCGCGCCTTTTCTAATCTCCGTTCTAATCTCCGTCTCCCTGTTTTCTGGTGCCGCAATCGGGGATGAACATCGAATGTCAGACAAGTATTCCATGGTGGTCGATCCCGCCGCGAAGCAGCAGCTGGGAGAGCAGACCTACAATGAAGTGATGATGTTTTTTCATGCGGCAGAAAAGGCCATTGAAACGAAAGACCTGGCAGGCCTCATGGCGCTCTATTCAGATAATTATGGCGACGGAGTCCATGATAAAAAATCTGCAGAGCAGATATGGCAAAGAATGTTCTCCGCATTTGATTCCATGTCAACGCAGCATAATCTGAAGCTTGGA
>JAUSMR010000078.1 GCA_030645955.1 Gallionella sp.
TCTGCCAGCGCCGCCATCCACCAGCTGAAAATTGAGATCAGCCACCCGAATATAATCATCGCCCGCTTCACCATAAAACGTATCCGCACCACCGCGCCCGATCATTTTATCGTTGCCATCTCCCGCCTCAAAAAGTTCTGCCGCCTTGGTGCCAATGAGTTCATCATCCCCAGCAGTGCCTGGAAAATCGACATCATGACCAAAATCGCTGCGCCCGAATATTACATAGCTGGAGCCGGAGAGCTCACCATTTGAATCTGCATCACCAGCCCCCACAATCAAATCATCAAAGCCATCCCCATTGACATCGCCCGCATTACTCACAGACCTGCCTGAATAATCATACGCTGCCACCCCATCCAGACGAAAACCATTGTCGCCATCAAGACTGGACAACTCCATCGTAGCACTGAATCCGGATGCCTTACCAAACACCACATAACTGGAGCCTGATTCGTTGCCGTTCGGACTTGCTCTAGAAGCCCCCACAATCAAATCATCAAAGCCATCCCCATTGACATCGCCCGCACTGCTGACCGAAGAGCCTGAATAGTCACCCGGCCCCCCACCATCCAAGCGAAAACCATCGCTACCATCGAGACTGAACAAATTCATCTTGGCATCGAAACCGGATGCCTTACCAAACACTACATAACTGGAACCGTTACGGAAGCCATAAAAATTCGCGAAAGAAGCCCCCACAATCACATCATCAAAACCATCTCCATTCATATCCCCTGCACTGCTGACCGAAATGCCTGAACGTTCACTCCACAACACCCCATCCAAGCGAAAACCATTGCTGCCATCGAGACTGGACAAATCCATCTTGGCACTGAATCCGGAAGCCTTACCAAACACCACATAGCTGGAGCCGGAATCGACGTCGTTCGGATCTGCACTCCAAGCCCCCACAATCAAATCATCAAAGCCATCCCCATTGACATCGCCCGCATTACTCACAGAGCTACCTGAATAATCATATGCTGCCACCCCATCCAGACGAAAACCATTGTCGCCATCGAGACTGAACAAATCCATCTTGGCACTGAATCCGGAAGCCTTACCAAACATCACATAGCTGGAGCCGGAATCGACGTCGTTCGGATCTGCACTCCAAGCCCCCACAATCAAATCATCAAAGCCATCCCCATTGACATCGCCCGCATTACTCACAGGGCTACCTGAATAATCATACGCTGCCACCCCATCCAAGCGAAAACCATTGCTACCATCGAGACTGGATAACTCCATCGTGGCATCAAATCCGGAGGCCTTACCAAACACTACATAACTGGAACCTGATGAATTGCCGTTCGGATCTGCGCCAGCAGCCCCGACAATCACATCATCAAAGCCATCTCCATTGACGTCCCCCGCATTACTCACAGATCTGCCTGATAAATCACCCTCTACCCCATCCAGACGAAAACCATTACTACCATCGAGGTTGGCCAGATTGATATGCGTCGTTATTGCCATGACATAAACTCCTTATTAGAAAAAAATTACCAGTAGACTGACTGCTCAAGCGCCTTGCTATTTAGTCGGCCCTGAAATACACCTAAGCACTTGATATTAGTTATAAATACGCTATTTATTAGTGATCATAACGACCGAAAATGTTAAAATGGCGCTGTATTTCTGGTCGAAATGGTGATTAAAAATGCTAAGAAATAGCAGTATGATTCATCAACCGAATCTGTTTGGAACAGATTTGTTGATGCAGCTTGATCCCGGTGATCCATTGTTGAAGCTTGCATCAACGATACCGTGGCAAGAGTTTGAGGAATCATTTTCCATTCATTACACAGCAGCGACAGGAGCACCGGGTAAGCCAATCCGTTTGATGGTTGGGTTATTGATGCTGAAGCAGTTAGAGAATTTGAGTGACGAATCGATAGTATTGCAGTGGAAGCGGAATCCTTATTACCAGGCTTTTTGCGGCATGAAGGAGTTCCAGCAGAAATTGCCTTGTCATAGCACGGAGCTGGTGCATTTTCGCAAGCGCATAGGCGCGGAAGGTGTAGAGCGGATTTTCCGGATGAGCGTTGTTTTGCATGGGGAAT
>JAUSMR010000079.1 GCA_030645955.1 Gallionella sp.
GACGATGGCCGCATCTGCGGGCGCCCCCTCGAGAGCGAACACCGGCGTGACGTCGCGCAAACCGAAATCGTTCCAGCGCCGCATGTGGTTGATGTCTTCCGCGACGAATCCGTTGCCAATGATGGTGCGGGATACGCTGGCCGCGTAATTGCCGGCGATGCCGCCAAACTGCAAGCTTGGTGTCGCCACCAGCACCATGTTGCGCAACACTTCATCGTTCTGGATGGCTGCCAGTATCCTGGTGTAGTCGGCAATGCCATAGGCGGTCGGGTTGCCGCTGCCGTAAAGATAATAGTCTCGGTGCTGAATTTGCAGGTGTCCACCGTTTTGCACATAGGCGGTGTGCATGGTGTAGTTGATGTTGTTACTGTAGCCGCCGAACAAGAGTATCGAGCTGGCGCCGATCGCCATCGCCAGCAAGGTGGCCAACGAGCGGCGACGGTTGCGCAACAGATTGCGCACGGCCAGATTGAGGGTCATCATGGCGCGCCCTCCTGACCCTTGCGACGAATACCGTGGATCACTCCATCCTTCAGGAAAATCGTGTCGTCAGCGGCCTTGATCACGTCAGGATCATGGGAGGAGAAAACAAAGGAAACCTCATAGCGATCCACCATCTGGCGCATCAAGGCCAGAATGGCGGCCCCGGTCTCGCTGTCGAGATTGGCCGTCGGTTCGTCGGCGATGACCAACTTTGGCTTTCGGGCCAAGGCGCGGGCAATGGCGACCCGCTGGCGTTGCCCGCCAGACAATTGGCCCGGAAAATATTTTGCTTTGTCTTTCAAGCCCACGGCGTCGAGCAGCTTGGGGACCCGTTCACCTCGTTTTTTTGCCGAGGCGCCTGCCAGTAGCAGCGGATATTCGATGTTTTCGTATGCACTCAGGACAGGCAGCAGGTTGAAATTCTGAAAAATGAACCCGATGTTTTTGGCTCGGAAATCCGACAGAGCGTCGTCCGTCAAATTCCCCACCTTGCAGTCGGCCACGATGATTTCGCCTTTGTCAGGTTTGTCGATACACCCGATCATGTTGAGCAATGTCGTCTTGCCACTGCCCGATGGGCCCAGCAGCACGGTAAAACATGCACGGCGGATGAGAATATCGAGCCCCTTTATCACCGGGACGCTAACTGAATCCAGGTGATAGGTTTTTTCGACCCGCGTAAGAACGGCCACCGGCCGGTGATTTACAGTTTGCTCCGCCGTCTGCTCTGTCATACAGCGCCCCTATTCATGACAAGAATCCACAACGGCTCTCTTGGACGATGCGATCCCACTTGCGAAAACTTCGCTCACCGCGCCAATTATTACCGCATCCACAACCGAAGCCAAGTGCTTGACCGGCTAACCTGATATGCTTTTATTTCATCGTGAGAAACCGCAAATCGGCAAATGGCCATGGCGGAGTACCCGAGAATGGGCTTTCTGAGATCCGCTCCAATGACGAAACTCCTGATGGTCTGCATGGGCAATATCTGCCGCTCGCCGATGGCGCAGGCGGTGACCTTGCATCTGGCGGAACAAGCCGGTCTTGCGCACAATATCCGGGTCGATTCGGCCGGAACCCATGCCGGTCGCGGCAGCGAGCCACCTGACCCCAGGGCCAAATTTGTTCTGTCCGGACGTGGGTATCCAGTCGGCAAGAGCCGTTCACGTCAGCTCACCGAGCGCGACTTCGAGCGCTATGACCTGGTACTGGCGATGGACCATGCGAACCTGAACGATCTGCTTCGGATCTGCCCTACCGACCATGCGCACAAACTACGGTTGTTTCTCGAGTTCGCCCAGAGCGTGGACGTCCGCGACATTCCTGACCCTTATTACGGCAACGTCCAAGGCTTTGAACACGTGCTTGACCTGTGCGAAGCCGCCGCACGGGGCCTGGTCAAGCACTACCAAGCCACGCCGCAATAGTTCCTACACTGTGTAATAGTCGCGGTACCACGCGACAAAGCGCGCGATGCCGTCCTGGACGCTGGTGCCAGGCACAAAACCCACCCAGTCGTTCAATGCATCGGTATTGGCATAGGTCGCCGGCACGTCACCATCCTGCAAGGGCAACAGGCGTTTTTCAGCCTTCTTGCCCAGCGCACCTTCAATGCAGGCGATGAAATCGAGCAGCGGCACCGGGTTGTTGTTACCAATGTTGAACACCCGGTAAGGTGCGTTGCTCGTGGCCGGATCAGCCAAAGCTGCGTCATAGGCTGGGTTGGCGACAGCCACGCGGTCCAGCACCCGGATGACGCCCTCAACGATGTCATCTACGTAAGTGAAGTCGCGTTGCATATCGCCGTGGTTGAACACGTCGATCGGCCGTCCTTCCAGGATGGCCTTGGTGAACAGGAACAAAGCCATGTCAGGCCGGCCCCAGGGGCCGTACACGGTGAAGAAGCGCAGGCCGGTGGTGGGCAGCCCATACAGATGACTGTAGGTGTGCGCCATCAGTTCGTTGGCTTTTTTGGTGGCTGCGTACAGACTGACGGGATGGTCCACGCTGTCGTGTTCGGAAAACGGCATTTTGGTATTGCCGCCA
>JAUSMR010000082.1 GCA_030645955.1 Gallionella sp.
GTGGCTGTGCGCGGCAGCGCACAGAGAAACAGCCTGTAACAGTGCATATTCAAACCTGTTCTACTTGGCGTCAAGAGGTCGGTTAGAGACCTCAAACCCTGGAATCGCCAATGTCGCTCGCACGCCCCGATCCAATTAAACACTACTGGAATTTGACGTCGGCCATTTGGGTGCTGCTGATCGCGGCCATGTTCGCCACCGCTGTGCTGACGCAGCGCAGCCTGTCCCGCCTGGCTGACTCGCGAGAAGTGAACACCCATTCGCTTGTCGTCAACAGGGCCCTGAATGACCTGATGAACCAGCTGCTGGACGCAGAAACCGGGCAGCGCGGTTTTCTGCTCAGTGGCCGCGCGCCCTATCTGCAGCCTTACTACACCGCGCTGACCCAAATGCGGGTGTCGCGTGCCGCACTCGGCGTGGCGCTGAGCCAGGATCCATCCGCCATCGCCCCGCTTGGCGTGCTGGACAAGGCCATCGCGGCCAAGTTGCAGGACCTTGACCGCATCGTGAAGCTGAAGAGTGAAGGACGCTCCGACGAAGCGGTGGAGTTGATCCTGACGGACACCGACAACCAGACCATGAACGCGGTGCGCGCGGCGTGGCGTGGGTTGGGCACGGATCAGGCCCGCCGCACCAACCAATTGGAGGCCCAAATTGAGCAGGAAATCAAAAATTACTATTTGACACTTGGGCTGTCAATTTTGGTTAATCTATTCTTGCTTGCCGGCTTGGTTCAGCGCTTTCGAAACGCGGCCGTCCAAAAGGACGCGGCCCAGCAGGAGATGGATCAGCGCAATATCGAGTTGTCGCGACTGCTGGCAGCGGCAGCCACCCGCAATGAGCAGGTGCACGGCTTGTCCGAGCTGAGCCGCTTCTTGCAGTCTTGCGCGGACCTGGATGAAGCCGCGGGCTTGCTCAAGCAGCACCTCCCGCCTTTGATGCGGGCTGCAAGCGGTGCGCTGTATCTGGCGGCGACCGGGCAAGACCAATTGCGCCAGGCATTCACTTGGGGTGACAAATCATTCGTCGAATCCTTTGAACCCAGCGAGTGCTGGGCTGCGCGGCTGAGGCAGCCGTTTCGACAACCCTTTGAGACCGGTTCGGCCTCCTGTGCGCATCTGCAATCCGAGTACGCGAGTGCGCACAACACCAACAATATCCAATGCTTGCCGCTGATGGCCTACGGTGAATTGTTGGGCGTGGTGGTGCTGGA
>JAUSMR010000097.1 GCA_030645955.1 Gallionella sp.
GGACATCGGGAAGCTCACTTAAACGTACTGCGGTTGCCTTGAAGTGCATGCTGTAGCGATGCACTTTTGGCGGTCTCGATTTGCCCATGAAACACCTCCGTTTGGTTAGGGAGAGGTGTCAATTATTTTGGGGGAAGGTTAGCGTCCCGCTTGAGCGTAAGGTTAGCCCACATTTTGGTTGCTGGCATGTTGACCTGTCCGAACTCTGCGGCGGATTTCACGCCTTACCGCGCCAAGAGCATACTCTTTGTCACCACCATCAATGCGCCCCATTATGTTTCGATTGCAGTGTTCACAAATAAACAATGTGCGGGGCTCTTCTCGCGAGTAGATGTTGTGTGCGGCGCTGTCGTCGTAGACAAGCTCCGCATCGCAAAGCGGGCAGAAACACCATAGATTTGAAATATCTCCGCCGAACCAAGACCATCTCCATTTCGCCCCAAACAAAATGTCCTCAACATAGCTGCTGTGTGGCGCAACAGGACTAACTGGAAGCGCGCGTAGCCCAACGACGAAACGGATAATGGTTACAAGGGCAAGCACGCCAACAACTGTGAGAGCCCAGCCGGGAACAGAATAAGACTCGCCAAATAGCCCTGCGAATGCTTGTATCTTTGCCCATAGCCAAGCAATTACATTTTTAACCGGAGGCCACAACTCCCCAAGGATCGCAAGAGCAACGCCGCCAACAACTGTGGCGATTACGCCGTTACGAACTGTATGAGATTCACTAGATGGCATACGTAATGTGGGCTAACGTCTTGTTGAGCGGCGCGCGGCTCTATGCGCGTCCGCTCCAACTAAAGTTAGCACCTATCTCTATTTATATTTGATCATATAGAGCAGACCAAACCATTGAGGGCGATTCTCGCCACCGTGATCGTGTGCCCCATTGCCCGTGGTGTGTAGCGTTACTGTTTTGCACTCAGGGCCCTCACCCTGGAATCCATCTGGTGTACGTTCGCGTGTACCGGCTTTGCGAATGGTATAGAGATGATCGTGGTTGCCACTTGTCGCAATGTTGTTTGTACCGCCGTATTTTCCGTAGGAATCTGTAAATATCGTTCCCATTGGAAATCTACCGTCGATTAGATTGGGAACCGGGAGATTCATGAAAGGCGATTCTGGGTCAAGAATAGTTTGTCCCGCGCAGATGCACCAACCTTTGGGAAGTTGAATTGTTTTCGGCACGTAAAGCGGCAGAATTGTCCCGACAGGCCACTCGCCCGCAGGCAGGGTTTCATATTTGCCTATGTCGGATACTGAATCCTTGGTTTGCTCTTCAATATTTAAATCACTCATGCTATTACTCCGTTGGTTGAAAGAGGGCTAAAGAAACCTCAGGGACCTCAGGGGACCTCAGGGACAGTCCACGTTTATTTCTCCCTAGATACACATGGTTCCACACCCTACCCATTCGCAGACTGCCAGTCAATATGCCAAAAAGACTAGATAGTTTCGGTATTCGACGACTTTGGCTACGGCCGCGCTTAGCGCTTAACATTCGCACAGCTCATTTTTGCCTCCACCGCAACAAGCTTCGCGTGTTGTCGCACCGTGCAGGAGCTGCTCGACCATTCGGATGTTTCCACGACGATGATTTACACACATGTGCTGAACAAGGGCGGCAAGGGTGTGGTCAGTCCGCTTGACCGATAGCTGCAACTTTACCGCGCGCCGGATGGCCGCTTTTGTTTATAATCCGCCATCTTCAGAAAGCCGAACATGACCCCGTTGAACATCGTCATCCTCGCTGCCGGTAAAGGCACGCGCATGTATTCCGACAAGCCCAAGGTGCTGCACGCGCTGGCGGGCAAGCCGCTGGTGCAGCATGTCCTGGATCGCGCGACCGAACTGAACCCGCAACTGATTTGCGTGGTGTACGGGCATGGCGGAGAAGCCGTGCCGCAGGCCATGCGGCAGTATGCCGCCAGGTTCGTCATTCAGGAGCCGCAGCTCGGCACGGGACATGCGGTGCAGCAGGCGATGCCGCTCCTTGCCGACGAAAGCCAAACCATGGTGTTGTATGGCGATGTGCCGCTGATCCAGCACGGCACCCTGCACCAGATGCAACAGGCGGGCAGCGGCCTGGTGTTGCTGACGGTCAATCTTGCCAATCCCACCGGTTACGGGCGCATCGTGCGCAATGAGCAGGGCGATGTGCTGGGCATCGTCGAAGAAAAAGACACCACCGCAGAACAGCGCGCAATCAATGAGGTGAATACCGGCATCATGCTGGCGCCGACGAAAATGTTGCGCGGCTGGCTGGCCAAGTTGCAGAACAATAACTCGCAGGGTGAGTACTACCTCACCGATATCGTCAGCATGGCCGTGCAACAGGGCGTCGCGGTGCATACCGTGCAGCCCGGCCATGAATGGGAAATCCACGGCATCAACAGCAAGGCGCAACTGGCGGTGCTGGAGCGCACCTGGCAGCAGGTTGAGGCAAACCGCCTGCTGGCGCACGGCGTGACGCTGGCCGATCCGGCGCGTCTCGATGTGCGCGGCAGGCTGAACTGCGGACGCGATGTCGGCATCGATGTCGGCTGCATCTTCGAGGGGGATGTGACGCTGGGCAATAACGTGCAGGTGGGCGCTTACAGCATCATCAGGAATGCCACTGTCGCCGCGGGAACCTGCATCGCACCATACAGTTTGATCGACAACAGCGAAGTAGGCGCTAACTGTCATATCGGCCCTTATGCGCGCCTGCGCCCCGGCACCAAGCTGCACGACGGGGTGCATATCGGCAATTTCGTCGAGGTCAAGAACAGCGAGATCGCGGCGGGCAGCAAGGCCAACCATCTCAGCTACATCGGCGACAGCACGGTGGGCAGCCGTGTAAATGTCGGCGCTGGCACGATCACCTGCAATTACGACGGCGCGAACAAGCATCGCACCGTTATCGAGGACGATGTGTTCATCGGCTCGGGCACGATGCTGGTGGCGCCGGTGACGGTGGGCAAGGGCGCGACTATCGGCGCCGGCTCGACGATCACCCGCAGCGCGCCGGCGGGCGAACTGTCGCTGTCGCGCAGCAAACAAGTGGCCATTGCCGGATGGAAGCGGCCGAGCAAAAAGAAATAAACCAAAAATTCATTAGTCCGTCATACCGGCGCATGCCGGTATCCAGATGATTAACAAAGCCTCACATCAGTGAGACAACATCATGGCTTTAGTCCGCTTCGCGGAATATTTTTTATAGCTGGATTCCGGCCTGCGCCGGAATGACAGCACTTAAGGAGTTATAAAATGTGCGGAATCGTAGGCGCGGTGGCGCAGCGCAATGTTGTGCCGATTTTGCTGGAAGGGCTGCAACGCCTGGAATATCGCGGTTATGACTCGGCCGGCTTGGTGGTGGTGCATGACGCGAAACTGGAACGGGTGCGCAGTACCGGAAGGGTGGTTGAACTTACCGCAAAAAGCGCTGCAACCGATGGCCTGATCGGCATCGCGCATACCCGCTGGGCGACTCACGGCGTGCCCAGCGAGCGCAACGCCCACCCGCATATCAGCAAAAATCACATCGCCGTGGTGCACAACGGCATCATCGAAAACTACGAGGAACTGCGCACGCTGCTGACGGCTGAGGGCTATGAATTTACCTCGGACACCGATACCGAAGTCATCGCGCACCTGATCCACAGCCACTACGCGCGCGGCAATTCTTTGCTGGCCGCCACGCAGGCTTCGCTTGCCGAGCTGGTGGGCGCTTACGCCATCGGCGTGATCGCGGCGGACAATCCCGATCAATTGATCTGCGCGCGCCGGGGCAGCCCGCTGTTGCTGGGCGTGGGAAACGATGAACACTTCGTCGCATCGGACGTATCCGCGCTGTTGCCGGTGACGCGCAGGGTGGTGTATCTCGAGGAAGGCGACGTGGTCGAACTGGGGAGGCGCAGTTACCGGATCTTTAATGCGTCCGGCAAACTTGTGGAACGCGCTGTGCAGGTCAGCGAGCTGAGCAACGAGAGCGTGCAGCTGGGCGAATACAGCCATTACATGCAGAAGGAAATTCACGAGCAGCCGCAGGCATTGGCGGACACGCTCGAGTCGGTGTGCAACAGCCAGTCGCTGGTGCCGGGCATTTTCGGTGCGGAAGCGGCGGCGACTTTTGCCGATATCAACAACATTTTGATTCTGGCGTGCGGAACCAGTCACCACGCGGGCCTGGTGGCGCGCTTCTGGCTGGAGGAAATCGCCGGGATTCCGTGCAGCGTGGAAATCGCCAGCGAATACCGTTACCGCACCAGCGTGCCTAATCCCAAAACGCTGGTCGTGGTGATCTCGCAATCCGGCGAAACCGCCGATACCCAGGCAGCGCTGAATCACGCCAAAAGTTTGGGGCACATCCACACGCTCGCGATCTGCAACGTGCCGGAAAGCGCGCTGGTCAGGCTGTGCAAACTGCGGATGCTGACCCGCGCCGGGCCGGAAATCGGCGTGGCCTCGACCAAGGCGTTTACCACGCAGCTTGCCGCGCTGTTCCTGCTGACGCTGGTGCTGGCCAAAACGCGCGGCCGTTTGACCGCGCAGCAGGAGCAGCAACATCTGCATGAGCTGCGCCACTTGCCCAGCGCAGTGCAAAAAGTACTGGAACTGGAACCGCAAATCGCCAAACTCGCGATGCAGTTCGCCAGCAAACACCACGCGCTGTTCCTGGGGCGCGGTCCGCATTACCCGATTGCGCTGGAAGGCGCGCTCAAGCTCAAGGAAATTTCCTATATCCACGCCGAAGCCTATCCGGCCGGCGAGCTGAAGCATGGGCCGCTGGCATTGGTGGACAATTACATGCCGGTGATCTCGGTCGCGCCGAACGACGCGCTACTGGAAAAATTGAAATCCAACCTGCAGGAAGTGCGCGCGCGCGGCGGAGAACTGTATGTGTTCGCCGATGCGGATACGCATATTCGTGAAGCAGACGGCATCCACATCATGCAGATGCCCGAACACGCGGGCTATCTGAGCCCCATTCTGCACACCATCCCGCTGCAGTTGCTGGCCTATTACGTCGCCTTGCAAAAGGGAACCGACGTGGACAAGCCCAGAAACCTCGCTAAATCGGTGACAGTGGAATAATCCCAAGTGGATCTGTGCAGAGACGAATGCAAGTCGGGCTGCGCCCGACATGGCGGGCATGGCCCGCCCTACGGTTACTGCAAAAAGGCACCGGCGTGGATAAACCGCGTTATCTTGCGAAGTCGGTTACGGTGGAATAAGCCAAAAAGGTTTTGGAACTTGTAGGAGCGGGCCGTGCCCGCGAATTGGATTTCTCGCGGGCATGGCCCGCTCCTACAATTAGCAACCGTAGCCCGAATGGAATGCAATGGAATCCGGGATGATCGCCCCCCCCGGAATTCGCTGCGCTGCTTCCAGGCTACAAACTGATCGAGTCGTCATTGCGAGGAGGCGCAGCCGACGCGGCAATCCAGCAGTACAGCACCAGCGAAAACCTCTGGATTGCCGCGGCCCTGCGTGCCTCGCAATGACGAGAGTGCTGTCGTGCCGCTGTCTACCGCGCCTGACCGCAGATAAAGGATTTTCACAACGGCAGCAACCGTAGCCCGGATGGAATGCAATGGAATCCGGGATGATCGTCCCGGAATTCGCTGCGCTGCTTCCGGGCTACAAACTGAAACTGAAGATTTCCCAGGCGAATAGTGCAAGCAACAGCAGGCAGACGATAGTCAGAAGCGTGTTGTAGCGTTTTTGCTGTTTCAGCAATTTATGCAGCATCTCACCGCTATAGGTAGCGCCATCGTTTTCCAGATAGCGATGCAGCAGGCGCGGCAGCTGTGGCAACAAGGCGGCGTAGTTGGGCGCCTCGACCTGCAATGACTTGATGAATCCGCGCCAGCCAACTTGTTCGGCCATCCAGCTTTCCAGCCACGGTTTGGCGGTCTTCCATAAGTCCAGCTCGGGATCCAGTTGCAGGCCCAGCCCCTCGACATAGAGCAGCGTCTTTTTCAGCAGCACCAGTTGCGGCTGGACTTCGATGCCCAAACGGCGCGAGGTCTGGAACAGGCGCAGCAGCACGCGGCCGAATGAAACCTCGCGCAAGGGTTTGTCGAAAATCGGTTCGCAAACCGCGCGTATCGCCGACTCCAGCTCGTCCACGCGGGTTTCGGCGGGAGCCCAGCCGGATTCGATATGCACCTCGGCGACGCGTTTGTAATCGCGGCGGAAGAAGGCGATGAAATTCTGCGCGAGATAACGTTTGTCGGTATCGGTCAGCGTGCCCATGATGCCGAAATCCAGTGCGATATATTGGCCGTTCGCCGCCACCTGCACATTCCCCGGGTGCATGTCGGCGTGAAAGTAGCCGTCGCGGAACACCTGGGTATAAAAAATCTCCACGCCGTTTTCGGCAAGCTTCGGAATGTCCAGGCCCGCCGCACGCAGCGCGTCCACCTGGCTGACCGGGATGCCGTACATGCGCTCCATTACCATCACTTCAGGGGTGCAAAAATCCCAGTACATCTCGGGAACCAGCAGCAGTTGCGAATCGGCAAAATTTCGCTTGAGCTGGCTGGCATTGGCGGCTTCGCGGGTGAGGTCCAACTCATCGCCCAGATGTTTTTCAAACTCGCCGACCACTTCGCGCGGTTTGAGGCGGCGGCCATCCGCCCAGAGTTTTTCCACCAGCTCCGCCGCCACTTTGAGCAATGCGACATCATGAGCGATGACACGGCTGATGCCGGGCCGCAGGATTTTGACTGCGGCATGACGGCCATCCGGCAGCACCGCAAAATGCACTTGCGCTACCGACGCGCTGGCTACCGGGGTTTCCTCAAAGCTCTTGAACACCTCGCTTAACGGCTTGCCGTAAGTGGCTTCCAGCACGGCGACGGCCTGCGCTGACGGGAATGGCGGCACCTGATCCTGCAATTTGGCCAGCTCGTCGGCGATGTCGGCCGGCATCAAATCGCGCCGCGTGGAAAGCACCTGCCCGAATTTGACGAAAATCGGCCCGAGGTTTTCCAGCGCGAGGCGCAACCGCACGGCGCGCGGCTTCGAGGTGTTGCGCAGAAACAGCAGCATGTTCAGCGGAATGCGCATCCAGCGCACACGCTCATGGGCGAGCAGAAACTCGTCCAGGCCGAAACGCAGCACGACAAAAACGATTTTGGCTAAACGGAATATGCGCATGTTTATTGGTGGCATGCAAAAGAAAACGGCGCGATATCTAAGGAAACGCAGATTAAATCGTCATTGCGAGGCCCGCAGGGCCGCGGCAATCCAGAAGGTTTCCGCTTGGTATGACGCTGCGCTGCTGGACTGCCGCGTCGGCTGCGCCTCCTCGCAGTGACGGTGAGTGCTGTCATTGCAAGTAGCGCCTGATCCCTTGCGGCGCCCGGCTATTCTGTGTGAGCAGGTGATTCAATGCCGCAGCAGAAGTTTGGGCGAACACGACAAGCTAGTGCAATGTGGTTTGCTGGATCCCGGCCAGTAGCCATACCGACTTGTCGTCGCGAAGATTCTTCTGCACATGCCAGATTTCATCCACGCTTTCGGGTGTGCCATTGTTTTCAGCCAATTGGCCGGTAAAGCGCACGCTGGCAATCGCCAGATCGCCTTCGTTCGCCACTTGCAGCAACTCGCCGTTGATCGCGAGCACATCGGTTTTTTGCGGCGCATTGTCGCGTTCCTGCAGCTGCATCGAGATTTCCGCGAACATCTCCGGCGTGGTGTATTCGCGGATGTCGTTCAAATCCTTGCGGTCATTCGCGGCCTGCAGGCGGATGAAGGTAGTCTTCGCGCTGCGCAGGAAAGCTTCCATCGGAAAGTCTGCCGGGATGTTGCCCTGAATAGCAGATGAGGCGGCAGCAGGTGCGGCGGCGGATGCAATACTACCGCCATACACCGGCTGTTGGGCAGGTTGCGGCGCATTGTAGGGTGCGCCCGCTCCGGCATATTGCATCGCAGGGTGAGCCTGCTTCTTGCGGAACAGGGAAATCAGGAACATCACCGCAACGCCGGCAAGAAGCGCCATCAGAATGCTGCCCATCATGCCGCCCATACCGCCCAAACCACCGCCGGCAAACATCGCGCCCAAGCCAGCGCCAATTGCCAGGCCAGCCAGGGGGCCGAGCCATTTATTGCCTGCCGGCTGTGCCGGTGTTGCGCCCTGCGCGGGTGCGGGTGCAGCAGCAGGGGCTTTTTGCATCTGTTGCGGAGCTACCGAGCGCTGCTTGCCAAAGCTGCCGCCGCCGCCAAAACGCCTGGCTTCCGCTGTTGCGGCAAACAAACTCAGACTGGTCAAAGCAATCGTTAACAGCATCAAAAATCGTTTCATGTATTCCTCATTGGTTGGATAAAACTAAAGCGGTGCAAAGTATATCACTGGCAGCCGCGTCGCATCGTTATACGGCAGCGGCTATATGAAACAGTTGAAAATCGCGCTCCTGCACAAATCAAAACGGCGGCGCGCATTCGAAGCTTAACCGCTCCTCGCCGAGCGGATGTGCAAAATTCAGCACACTGGCGTGCAGCATCAATCGCACCGCACTGCCGCGTGCATCTCCTCCATACAATGCATCGCCCTGAATCGGGTGCCCGATCGCCGCCATGTGCACCCGCAACTGGTGAGTGCGGCCGGTCACCGGTTCCAGCTCGACGCGGGTTGCTCCAGCGGGCATGTCAGCCGGACCGTTCGCCCCGAGCTTGTCGAAGGGTGAATGATTGGATGCGAAGCAAGCTTCGACAGGCTCAGCCCGAACGGATTTTTCATATCCAAACACACGATAACGCGTGAGCGAGGGTTTGCCGATGGCGAAATCCACTTTCTGGCGCGGGCGATTCGGCCAGTCGGCACCAAGCGGCAGATCAACTTCGCCCTCCACAGCCTCCATCTGCCCCGCCACGATCGCGAGATATCGTTTTTCGACACGACGCTCGCGGAACATCGCGGAAATGCGGCGGTGCATTTCCTTGCCGCGCGCCAGCACGATCAGGCCGGAGGTGCTCATGTCTAACCGGTGTACGTTAAGTGCATCCGGGAATTCTTTCTGTACCCTGGTCGTCAGGCTATCCGTTTTATCCGCCCCGCGCCCCGGCACGGAAAGCAGTCCGGCGGGTTTGTTCACGACGATGATGGACTCGTCCCGGTAAATGAGATCGAGGCCGCAATCGCGCGGCGGCGAATAGCAAGCGGTGCTCACGATTTTTGATTGCCCGATTTTTGCTGGCTTGGCCGGTCGCGGGAAGGGGTGCGGTAAAGCCTGATTGCCATCACCAGGCCAAAAACGGTCAGCGCCAGTTGCATCCGGCCATCTTTGATGAAAAACAGGATCGAGCTGCCGAAGGTCAGGATCATCGTGGCCACCGCCACCAGCTTGACCCGCCAGGGGATACTCCGGTAGGTGCGCCATTCGACGATCAGCGGCCCGAAGGCCGGATGGTTCAGCAGCCAGTTGTAGAAACGGCGCGACGACCGGGCATAGCAGGCGGTGGCCAGCAGAAGGAAAGGCGTGGTCGGCAGAATCGGCAGAAACATGCCGGCGATGCCTAGCAGGAGAAATAGTGTGCCCAGCGCGGCGAAGACGACCTGCACCCACAGAAACCGGTGCTTGCGCACCTCATGGCTGTAGTCCCGGCGTTCGGCTGGTTTTGGCCGGCTCAATCCGCGCCTCTCAACATTCCGGTGAACTGGTCGATTTCCTGGCGCGACATCCGCCGTGAAGTTTCGAATTGCGCATGCGCTTCCGGGTGTTGCAGATCGAGGCGGATGCCCCACAGCGGGCGTGTGCTGGTGGGCAGCATCGCGTAACGCACATCGCCGAGCAGGCCCGGGTCTTCCGGGTGCAAGGCCAGATAGCCGTCCGAAAAAAAGTCGAAGCGCCGGATGTCCCGGTACAGCACCGAAGCGGGAGCAAGCTCAGGCAGGTCGCGGGGCAGGTCGAAGACAGGCGCCGTAGTCCCCGGATAAATACGCTCCTCACCCAGGCCGACCCGTACCGCATCGACATGGTAGATGCCGCCGGAGCGGTAGATCGAACGCCACAGCAGCAGATTGCCCATCGTCGGTTTGACGGTCAGCCGTCCGGCTTCGTGTCCCCGTTGCATGATGGTTGCGCGCATCGCGTCTTCGGCGCGCTGGTGCTGGAACCAGCCGGCGGACAGGTACACCGCTGCCAGCAACAGGCCGATACGCGCCGGCTGTGTCTTGTGCCAGCGCAGGCCAGCCAGCATCGCCGCGCCAAGAATCAGAGAGAACAGCGGATCGAAAATAGCGACTATGCTCCAGGCGATGCGCTCATCCGTAAACGGCCACAGCAGGTGCGTGCCGTAGCTGGTGCAGGCATCGAGCAAGCCGCTCGTGGCGCAGCCCAGCAAGGCGTACAGATAAATGCGCCGAAAGCCGAGCGGATGCCCGAACGCCTTGAACGCAGGCCAGAGAATCAAAGAGGCCAGCAGCGCCCCGAAAGGAATGAAGATCAGGGAATGGGTGAACTGGCGGTGATACTCCAGCGTCAGCAGCGGATCGGCGGTGGAGCGGATCAGCGCATCTGCATCCGCCAGCAGTGCGGCAAGAAAACCCACCGTCGTGGCGGCACGCGTTTCGCCCTTTTTGCTGCACGATAGCGCGAGAGTTCCACCCAACAGTCCGTGGGTCAGGATGTCCATCTATGCGCCCTTGCACATAATCGTCCGGAGACAGAATCCGATCTTGCCCTGTCGTTTACTGCATCGGACATGCGTGAAACCTGTGCCGCACGATGCACCGCGCCCATGCCGCCTCAGGCCTTCTTGACGAATTCAGATTTCAGCGACATCGCACCGATGCCGTCGATCTTGCAGTCAATGTCGTGGTCGCCCTCTACCAGGCGGATGTTCTTCACCTTGGTGCCCACCTTCACCACCGACGACGAGCCCTTGATCTTCAGGTCCTTGATCACCGTCACGCTGTCGCCGTCGTTCAGCACAGTGCCGAAGGCGTCTTTCACCGCACGCTTTTCATCTGCACTTTCTGTGGATGCATCCTTGCTCCACTCATGCGCGCATTCCGGGCAGACATAATTGCTCCCGTCTTCGTAGGTGAATTCGGAATTGCATTTGGGACACTTGGGGAAATTGCTCATGGTGTTTTCCGTGATTCATTGGGTAATGTTCAAATTTGTAGCCCGGAAGCAGCGCAGCGAATTCCGGAGGCGATCATCCCGGATTCCATTGCATTCCATCCGGGCTTGTATGATTTAACCCGCACCGATAGGGTGCCGGGGTGGAGCGACGATCCGGGCTATCTGCCAATGTTGCGGACAGACTCACGCAGCCATGTCCCCACCCTGTCTTCACTAACGTCAATTTGGGATGCAGCGGCAGACAATCAAGCACGCCAGAGTGTACTGCGCTGATGCCGATTTTTCCACTGCGACGTGTGTCACGCAAATGCCCGCTGGTTATTGCGCCCTGCCAAACAACGGAGCTCGCATAGTGCGGGGCGCATCGCGGTTCCGCCAGATGGGGAAAGAAGTTGTAACCAAGCAAGGAACAGATACTACCCCGGATGATCCCACAGCCCAAGCGCCTGCATCTGCCGGGTTGCCTGTTCCGCCCAGCCGCGATTGGCGGCGGGCGAGGCCGGGCTGGGATGCAGGATACGCCCGAAGCGGATGCCCGGAAAACCCGCCAGTGCGTGGCGTGCCCGTGTTTCCGCGAAGCCGCCTATGCCGATCACCCACTCCGCGCCGCTGGCGCGCACGACTTCGGCCAGATGGGCGTTACAGGCCGCAAACAGCGGGGCGGCTTCATCGGTGGGCAGCTTGTCCGGAGTGACATTGCGTGAACCGGCAAAGAACGCCAGCGGACAAAAGTTGGCAACGAAGTGTTCGGCGAAAAATTTGTCGGCCTCACCGAAGCGTTGCGCAAACAGCCCCCATAACCGCCGCCCGCTCACTTCGCTGCGTGGGCAGTCCCAGCCTTCGATGGGGCGCGACGGATTTTCACCCGACGGTCTGGCGATAGACGCATCGAGGTGCAGCCAGTCGCGCGCCGCCGCGATTTCGCCAAACGGTACGCCGATTTGTGTCATCCCGAACGGGCCGGGGTTCATGCCGACGAACACGATGCGCTTCTTCCCGTCGCCATAGCGCCGGAGGTATTGCTCGTGGCATGCCCAGGCATAGTCGAGCGGATTATAGACATGCGTGACCGGCGCGGAAAAAGAGAGGCCCGATACGGCACACGACAATTTTTGCGCTGCGGCAATCAGGTCTTCGGCGCTCATTGCTTCTGCCCGCTTCATATCTCCAGCGTCAGGCATTTGCATGAGCCGCCTGACTTGAGGAATTCGGAAACATCCGCTTCGATGAGTTCGAGGCCGCACTTCTTCAATGCGCGTTTCAGTTCTGCCGATGCCTTGTGCATGATGACGCTCCGGCCGATGGAGATCGCGTTGCAGGCGAAATTTTTTGCATCAATATCCGAGACCCAGATGATGTTTTCACCGAAGGCAGCTTCAAGGGCTGCCGCGCTTTTTCCGGCAAACGCTTTTGGGTAGGCGATGGCCTGACCTTCCGGCAACGGGCAGAATGCAGTGTCGAGGTGATACCAGTGGGGATTGATGAGTTCGAGTGCATAGGCTTCGACATCGAGCGCATCAACGATTTCATCCAGTGCATGTAAATCGCTTCTGATTCCCGAGCCAATCCAGAGCTTTCCCTGAGAATCGAACAGGGCGTCACCCGCGCCTTCGAATATCGTGCTTTCCTTGAGGTGCAGCACCCGGTAGCCCTGCGAGGCAAAGAATTTCTCGTAGTGCTGCGCTTCGGGCTTCCTTTCGGCATGGCGGAACGACGAGACGATGACTTCCTTGCCCCCGTTTTTATTGCTGTGGACCAGTCCCGCATTGGCGGTGAACACCATGTCCGGCAACCCTGAAACAGGTTCGATCAGGCTGACCGATGCCAGTCTCGCCACGATGCCATACAGGTTTTCCCACTGCTTATTCGCCAGTTCCTTGTTCACTTTCCCCAGGTTGCCTTCCATCCAGGGATTGATCACATAGCACACTTCAAAGAACCCCGGCTCGCACATCAGGAAATGTTTCATCGGTTGTTCCCGTCGCCTTATTCTAAGTTGCATTGCAAACATTAATGATAACGCAGGGTGCGTAGAACGCACCCTGCGTTCTTCCTGTTGCTGTTGAAAAGTTGAATAATGAGTATCAGATTTTCATTGGCTGCCTGGAGCGGCGTCGTTATCCGACGCGAACTGGGTGGCAGTGTAGGCGGGGAGGTTGATACGTGCAATGCATGCAACGAAGGCCGACGTGCCCAGTTTCAACATCCAGGTGCCGCCGAACACCGCCAGCCACAGTCACATGAGACTGGATGCGCTGGCCATGAAGATGAGCGACAATAGCGCCGATGTAGCACTCAACAAAGCACGACAGGGGCATGGTGATGCAAGCTAAGAAACGTCGCTTGGGTTTGTCAGGGAAGCTGGTGCTGGCTATTCTGGCCGTGGGTGCAATTCCCCTGGTGATCAGTCTTTCGGTAGCCTACTACAGAGGTAGCAGCGAGCTTCAGGAGGTAATCGGCGCAAGCTTCCATGCACTGGCCGAAGGCAGTGCCGCAAAGGTGGATGCGGAGCTCCAGCGCATCATCACTGTTGATCGCTTACTGGCACAGCAGGCGGAGGATGATTCCAAAGTACTCGCAGAACTCCTTGGCAATCAACCTCGGGGCAAGAATTCATCTGCGGCTCAGTTTAATTGGCCTGCCATCGTGGAAACCGAGCCAGTTATAGATGCCCTTAAAGCATCCTGGGTGACGGGGACAGAAGGAGGGCCTGACGTAGCAAAAACCGCAACCTCTTCTGCCAGGAATACGATAGCCAGGGTAACCGGGCTGGACCTGAACAGTACGACTCAGCAGCATCTGCTCCATATATTGACGCCGATTCATGACAGAAATAAAAACATCCCTATCGGCTGGTTGCACCGTGATTATGATGTCAAGAAATTGTTCGATCCCATCATTTACCCGATCCGGTTTGGCGGCACCGGCCACGTGATGCTTATCAGTAATGCCGGTGCGATCATCAGTTGTCCGATACTGGTAACAGGAAGCCGCATCGAAGATCAGACTCTTCTTGCCCTTGTCACACATGACCAGGCGGGTTGGACTACTGCGGAAAACGATGGGCACGGCAGGAGTGTGTTCTCCATTGTTGGTTACGCGCCGCTGGACGGAGTAAATTCTCTGCTGCCATCAGGTGAGTCCTGGCATATGTTCGTCTGGCAGGATTCCCGTGAAATATTTGCCCCGGCAAAAAGCCTCCTTATTGGCGTGCTGCTTGCCGGCCTGCTTTCCCTGGGATTGCTTGCAACCCTGAGCTACTATGCAAGCAGCCACATCGTAAAACCGATCCAGAGACTTCGTCGTGAGGCGAGTCGCATTGCCGGTGGTGATCTGAGCCAGCCATTAGCGATTCACACGGGTGACGAAATCGAGGAGCTTGCCGGTGAGTTTGATGAGATGAGAGTTCAGCTGCGCCATCATATAGGCGCTCTGGAAGATAAATTAGAGGGAAGGGAACGGCATTTCCGTGCGCTCACCGAGTCGGCCAACGATGCCATCATCACTGGTGCCGGTGCCGGTGCCGGTGCCGGCAATATTGTGGGGTGGAACGCTGCTGCAGAACGCTTGTTCGGCTATTCCGAGGCTGAAATCAACGGCCAGTCCCTGACGGTGTTGATGCCGGAACGCTTTCGTAACCTGCACAGAGAAGGCCTGGCGAGGATGGTGGCTGGCGGGGTGCCTCACATAATAGGCAAAACTGTTGAGCTTGCCGGGCTGCGTAAGGACGGCAGCGAATTTCCGCTGGAGCTTTCACTGTCGCAATGGCAAGCCGCCGATGGCCAGTTCTTCACCGCGATTATTCGCGACATCACCAAACGCAAGCAGGCGGAGGAGACGTTAAGAGAGAACCAGGCTGAAAAGGTTCGCGTTACGGAGCAACTTATTCAGGCGGAGAAGGTGACGGCAATCGGTACGATGGTTAGCGGCATCGGTCACGAAATCAATAATCCTCTGTATGTCATCCTGGGCAGGGCTGAGGCAATAAGTGATGAAAATGATCCTTCCGTGTGTAAAGAGTATGCACGGGATATTATCAAGTACAGCAAACACATTTCGGCCATCGTAAAGAACCTTTCGGGATACATCCGCCCAACCAGCCAGCATGAATTGGAAGAAATCGACGTGCATGAGAAGCTCGCTGAGGCTCTTGCAATGGTGAAGCTTTCACAGCTGGACGATCGAATTGAAATCCGTCAAAACTTTGCGCCTGTCCCCAGAATATTAGCCAAGCCGGAAGAGATCCAACAAGTCTTTTTCAACGTTATTCGCAATGGTATCCAGGCCATGGCCGGGAAGATGGGCATTCTGGAGATCACGACCAGCCTGGAAGACAGCCAGGTTTGCATACATATCCAGGATACGGGAACGGGAATCAGGGCAGAGCACCTTGGAAAGATATTCGACCCATTTTTTACCACCAAGGGACCGGACGAAGGCCAAGGACTGGGCATGTATATTGTGCAGAAAATTATTAATAAATATAGCGGTACCATCACGTTGGAAAGCCAGCTAGGCAAAGGCACAACGGTAACCATTCGGTTCCCCGGCGTGAAACCTGTCTAGTTCACCTCTGCAAAATTCCTGGTGATTCCCAGCCTGCATGATTTGGCGTCACGCAGCAGCAGAACGATTGCGAATATTGATGTCGCCATCCACCTCAGAGCCGAACATACAGTGTAAGCGCCAACGTCGGCTTGACCAAACATTTGCGCCCTGTCAGATAAATACTGACAATAATATCTCCCCGTCCCTTACAACATAATCAGGCAAATACCGATAGCACTAGTTGCGGGCGAAGAATATTGTTCATACCGTAATTTTAAGGACATATACATCTGTCTGGCTTGTACGCTAGTTTGCAATGACTCTTAATAAACCCGTACACGGCACGACGTTATCTAGTGAGATTACCAAGGAGAATTCAAAATGTTACACAAAATACTAGTGGTGGATGATGAAGAGGAAGTCCGCAAGACGATCCGGCTCCAACTCAAAGGCACTGGCCTGGAAGTCGTAGAGGCAGAGGACGGAAAGAAAGGGATCGAATTGCTTGATGCCGAAAATGTTATCACCGTGGATGCGATACTCTGTGATGTGCGAATGCCCAATATCAACGGCGTTGAGGCTGTTGCATACTTCCGGCGCGAGTATCCGCATATCCCCGTCATCGTGTTGACCGGTTATCCCGACGTCAAGCTTGCTGTGGAATTCATGAAGGAAGGCGTTGTTGAATATCTCGTCAAACCGGTGGAAAAAGATAAACTGGTTGAAGCGATTATGAAAGCTATCGGCAAGCGGACATTCGTTGGGGCTGAACCTGTAATATGACATGATCAGCACTGATTTTCAGCCAGTCTCAGCTTTGGCTCAGCGCGTCTGCCAGTGAGGATGGAGACGCGCTGCTCGCGTAGATAGTAGTTGTTACATGCGGCGCAATGCCCGCGGCCCTTCGATAATCTCAGGCCAGCGTTATTGCGCCCTACCAAATGGCGGCGTCTCTGAAACAGGTTGCGTTTCACCCCACGGCGCGATCTTCAGCAACAGCAACATTCCCGGTATCGCCAATACAGCGCACAGCAGGAAGAAGCCGCTCCAGCCCATCTGCTCCACCAGCCAGCCTGCCGTGGCGTTGACGAAGGTGCGCGGCACGGCGGCGAGGCTGGTGAACAGCGCAAACTGGGTCGCGGTGTAGGCGGGGTGGGTGGTGTGCGCGATGTAGGCGACGAAGGCCGCGGTGCCCAGTCCTACCCCCATTGCCTCCAGGCCAATAACGAACGCGAGTTGCGTCAAATGCAATGCGGTGACCTCAGCCTGCGCTCCCTGTATCGCCAGCCAGTAAAAACCGAAAATCGACACCACTTGCACCACGCCGAACAGCCACAGTGCGCGGTTGATGCCGAGCTTCAACATCCAGATGCCGCCGAGCAGCGCGCCAATCACCGCCGGCCACAGTCCGGCGTTCTTGGCGATCAGGCCGATCTGCGATTTGCTGAAACCCATGTCGAGGTAGAACGGCGTCGCCAGCGCGGTGCACAGGCTGTCGCCGAGTTTGTAGAAGAACAGGAACGCCAGAATCAGCAGCGCGCCTTGCCAGCCCTGCCGCCCGATGAATTCTCGGAACGGCTCGACCACTGCGGCGCGCAGCGTCTTGGGCGCGTTGACCGCAACCGGCTCGTTGACCAGCAGCGTCATCGCGATACCGGGCAGCATAAACAGCGCAGTGATGATGAACACCGCATCCCACGGCAGATGATCGGCAAGGATCAGCGCCAGCGAGCCGGGCACCAGTCCTGCGATGCGGTAGGCGTTGACGTGCACCGCGTTGCCCAGGCCAAGTTCGTTATCCAGCAGCAACTCGCGGCGATATGCATCCAGCACGATGTCCTGCGTGGCGGAGAGGAAAGCGAGCAGCGTGGCGAGCAGCACGATGACTCCCAGATCATTCTGCGGCGAGAAACCGCCCAGCGATGCGATCACCACCAGCAGCGCGACCTGGGTAAGCAGCATCCAGCCGCGCCGTCTGCCCAGAGCGGGCACGACGTAGCGATCCAGCAGCGGCGACCACATGAACTTCCACGTGTAGGGAAACTGGATCAGCGCGAACGCGCCGATCACCTTGAGATCAATTTGCTCGGTGCGCAGCCACGCGGGCACCAGATTGAGCAGCAGATACAGCGGCAGGCCGGAAGCAAAGCCGGTGAACACGCAGATAAGCATGCGGCGGGTGTAGAGTTGTTGCCAAATGGACATAAAGGCCTTAAAACAATCTCGCGCCAAGGCGCAAAGTTAAAACTTATTCTGTTTTGCTTATCTTCGCGGCTTTGCGTCTTTGCGCGAGCCATTCCCGTCTATATCCCACGCTGAAACCGATATACCGCTGTGCTGCCGAGCAGATTCGGCAGCATGCTTACTTCTCTTTCTCCGGTCATCACACGGCGTTCCAGCACCGCCACGTTATGGTCGCGGCAGAATGTCTCGAAATCATTCAGGGTACACAGGTGTACGTTCGGCGTGTCATACCATTGATAGGGCAGTTCGCTGGAAACCGGCATGTTACCGAGCAGCACGCCGAGGCGGTTTTTCCAGTAGCCGAAGTTGGGGAAGCTGACGATGCCCTCGCGCCCGACGCGCAGCATTTCCCGGATCAGCGGCTCGGTGTGGCGCGTGGCTTGCAGTGTCTGCGACAGCATCACGAAGTCGAACGAGCCGTCCTCGAAATCGGACAGGCCGGATTCCAGGTCGTTCTGGATTACGTTCACGCCATTGGCGATGCACGACACGATGTCGAGGTCGTTGATCTCCACGCCGTAGCCGCGCACCGCGCGGGTTTCCTTGAGATAGCGCAGCAGGCTGCCGTCGCCGCAACCGAGATCGAGCACCGACGCGCCTTTGGGTATCCATGCCGCAATCGCGGCGAAGTCGGGGCGTGCTATAGCGAGTTTGGTGATGTCGTTCGGGCTCATTTTGACACCTCATTTGCCGATCTGTGGTGATAATCTGCTGCGTTGTTTCGGTGTCCGGCTGCTCTCCCCGCAAGGAGGAGGCCGGTGGGATCCCCGTTGCTGCGCAACGACCCATCCGCTCTCGCGGACGGCCGCATCCCCACTTCGCGGGGCCCCTGCTTCCTGTTGGCTTCGGCATAACCTGAAGGTGAGCCTACGCCGCAACAAGCCGCTACGCGTCGTGTTGTCATGCCGCCACCTCACTGGCTACGTTGTCGAGGTAGGCGCGCATCACGTCAAAATAGTGCGGGTGCTCCATCAGGAATGAATCATGTCCATGCGTCGAGGTAATTTCCGCATAGCTGACGTTGCGCCGGTTGTGCAGCAAAGGCTGCACAATTTCGCGCGAACGCTGCGGCGAAAAACGCCAGTCGGTGGTGAACGAGACCACCAGAAAATCCGCCTTGGCGTGCGCAAATGCACGATTCAAATCACCGCCAAATTCATGTGCCGGATCGAAATAATCCAGTGCCTTGGTCATCAGCAGATAGGTGTTAGCGTCGAAGTGAGAGGCGAACTTGTCGCCCTGATAACGCAAATAGGACTCGATCTCGAACTCGACTTCATAACCGTAACTGAATTTCCCGGAACGCAGTTCGCGCCCGAACTTATTCGCCATCGCATCGTCGGACAGATAAGTGATGTGCCCCAGCATGCGTGCCAGTCTCAGGCCGCGCGTCGGCACCACTTTGTGCTGGTAGAAATTGCCGCCGTGAAAATCCGGGTCGGTCAGTATCGCGCTGCGGGCCACATCGTTGAACGCGATGTTCTGCGCGGTAAGATGTGGTGCACTGGCAATCGCCAACACATGGCGCACCCGGTCGGGGAAGGTCAGCGACCATTGCAAGGCCTGCATCCCGCCCAGGCTGCCGCCGATCACCGCCGCGAATTGCCGGATGCCGAGCAGGTCGGCGAGGCGTGCCTGCGACTCCAGCCAGTCCTCCACCGTAATGACCGGAAAATTCGCGCCATAGGGCTGACCGGTTGCGGGATTGATTGAGGATGGTCCGGTCGAGCCATGACAACCGCCAAGATTATTCACTCCGATCACGAAAAATTTATCGGTATCGACCGGTTTGCCTGGGCCGATCATGTTGTCCCACCAGCCGATGTTGCCGGTATCGTCCGCGTAATAGCCCGCCACGTGGTGATGCCCTGACAGCGCGTGGCAAATCAGGATCGCGTTGGATTTGGCGGCATTCAGCGTGCCATAGGTTTCATATGCCAGCTCATAGCGCGGCAACACCGCGCCGCTGCGGAAAACCAGCGGGGTGTCGAAGAGGGCGCGTTGTGCGTTAACAAGACCGACAGAATTGCTCAAAGTGACTCCAAAAGAAAAAACCCGCTCAGCTTGTGCCAAAACGGGTTTGAAGTCGCTTTAGCTGGTATGTTTAAAGTGCCCCGCAAGCTGATGTCAAATCGGCACTGATACGCAGTTTCCGCGTTTTGCGAATTGCTGTCAATAAGATCTAGGCGTTCAGGCGATCCAGCAACTCGCGGATTTTCAGCGGGTCGTCGGCGCGCAGAATCTTCTGCGTCAGCGCGGCGATTTCCGGCAGGCTGGTGGTGAGTACGCGCTGTT
Organism: Gallionella sp.; assembly: GCA_030645955.1. Next base: position 20,169 of record JAUSMR010000097.1, read on the forward strand.
TGACGCTTGGCACTTGTGCCGAAAACATCGAGAACTGGCGCAGACCCAAACCCAGCAGCAGCCGCGTGTAAGCCAGTTCGCCGGCCATTTCGCCGCAAACCGAAATTGGCACACCGAACCTGTTGGAAGTGCCGATGACGTGCGACAGCAAATTCAGCACGGCGGGGTGCAGCGGGTCATACAGATGCGCGACATCTTCGTCGGTGCGGTCTATCGCCAGCGTGTATTGAATCAGGTCGTTGGTGCCGATGGACAGAAAATCGAGCTTCTTGGCGAACACGTTGAGCGCCAATGCCGCGGCAGGAATCTCGATCATGCCGCCGATTTTCACTTCGCGGTCATAAGGGACACCTTCCGTATCCAGACTCTGCTTGGCCGCAGCGATGAACTGCAATGTCTGGTTGATCTCCGACACGCTGGACAACATCGGTATCAGTATCTTGACGTTGCCATAATGCGTGGCTCGCAGCAGCGCGCGCAGCTGGGTGCGGAATAATTGCGGTTCGGCAAGACACATGCGGATCGCGCGCAACCCCAACGCCGGGTTGTTGGCTACCCGTTCTGCGCCTTTGATTTGTTTGTCCGCGCCCAGGTCGAAGGTGCGGATGGTAACGGGCTGCCCATCCATTCCTGCCGCCACAGTGCGGTATGCCTCAAATTGCTCTTCCTCATCCGGCAATGCATCGCGGTTGAGAAACAGAAATTCGCTGCGAAATAACCCGATCCCGGTCGCGCCATTTTCTCTTACCTCGGCGACATCCTCCGGTTTTTCAATATTGGCATGCAATTCGATGGCAGTGCCGTCCAGGGTGTTGGCACGCGCAGTGCGCAAGCGCTTGAGCTTCTTGCGCTCCAGCTCCCATTCGCTTTGGCGCAGCTTGTATTCCGCCAGTATCGGCTTGTCCGGATTAATGATCAGAACGCCCTGCTCGCCGTCCAATATCAGCAGGTCATCTTCACGGATCAATTCACGCGCATGGCGCAAACCGACCACGCAGGGCGTGTCGAGGCTGCGTGCGACGATTGCGGTGTGCGATGTCGCACCGCCCGCATCGGTAATGAATGCGGCATATTGATGCGGCTTGAACTGGATCAGGTCGGCGGGACTCAAGTCGTGCGCCACCAGGATCATCTCGACATCATGCCGCGCCGGTGGCAACTGGTGCCCGTGCTGTCCGAGCAATTGTTTGAGCAGGCGCTCGGCGACCTGCTTCACATCGGTCTGACGCTCGCGCAGATAGGCGTCTTCAAACTCGTCGAACTGCGCAACCAAAGCTTCGGTCTGCACCTTGAGAGCCCACTCGGCGTTGCAGCGCTCGCTGGCAATCAAGTCCCGCGATGCAACACTCAACAGCGGGTCATCCAGAATCATCTGGTGCAATTCCAGGAAGGCATCAAATTCGGCGGCGGCGTGGGTGGAGCGATTGCTGCGCAGGCTGGAAAATTCATTGCGCGTTGCAAGCAGAGCGGCATCGAAGCGCGCAATTTCCTCATCAATGAACTGCTTGGGCAGCACGTAATGCGCCACTTCCAGCGAGGTACGCGAAATCAGATGCGCATGGCCGATGGCGATGCCGCTGGAGACTGCGATGCCGTGCAGTGTAAAACTCATTCGCCTTCTCCGAAGCAATTGTTGATAAGATTCAAAAGAGCCTGCATCGCATCGGTCTCATCTTCGCCATCGGTTTCGATGACTATAGTCGTGCCCTTGGCGGCGGCCAGCATCATCACGCCCATTATGCTTTTGGCATTCACGCGGCGATTGCCGCGCGACAGCATCACTTCACATTTGAAGCTGGATGCAAGTTGCGTGAGCTTTGCCGAGGCACGTGCATGCAAGCCAAGTTTGTTGATGATCAGCGCGTCCTGTTGCAACATTCTAGTGTTCCATATGAACGATACATTCACGACCGCCTTCGATAGCGATTTCCGCCAACTCCGCCAGGTTCCTGTTGGGACTGCACACCACGCGCAACAGCATCGGCAGATTCACGCCTGCCACTCCCATCACATGCTCGGCACAGCACAGTTGCCGTCCGACATTGCTTGGCGTGGCGCCAAATACATCCGCCAGGATCAACACGCCGCCGCCCGTGTCAAGCTGCTTGATAAGTGTTTGCCCTTCGGTCACTTTCTGCTGGGGGTCGTCACCGGCCAATACCGATAGCACCTTAAGATTGTGTGGCACTTCTCCCAGCACATGCTTGATGCAATCGACAAAACTGTCGCCCAACCCGTTGTGTGTTACCAATAGAACTCCTACCAATTAAACACCCCCTAAATTAAACCAAATGCATAAGCCAGCAACAGCGCGCTGCCTATCAAAACAATCCAGCCATAGCGGACGAACCATCGCAGCACCTTTGCCTTTTCGGCATCGGCTTGCTGCTCCTCCGCGACAATTATGCCAATTTTGCGCAGCGCATTGATACCCGCCGCACGGCGCACTTTTTTCTCGACAATCTCATGCTCGGGATTATCCGGATTATTCACTGCTCAACCTGCAGACGAATGTACTTGTCAGTGAATTCTATCCGTTTCTGCAGCCCGGCTGTCAGATGGATATTGCCCTGGCCGTCCACCAGCATCGCCTCGGACAAATTCATCTGCGTGGCGGCAGTTCGCCAGCCGCGCGCGCCTGCTATGAACAATGGCTTGGAAGCAACATCGGACAGCAATCCGGCATGCGCCCCGCGTGTCAGGACAGTAACAGCCTGCACTCCTTGCATGGGATAACCGCTGCGCGGATCGATCAAGTGGCAGTAGCGCACATTGCCCAGCATGAAATAACGCTGATAATCGCCGGAAGTGCCGATGGCCTCACCGTCGCGCAGATCCAGAGTCGCCAGCGCACCGGGTTTGCGCGGATGCTGGATGCCGACGCGCCACGGGCGCTTGCCATGCTGGCCGATGGCCATGACGTTGCCGCCGATATTGATCAGCGCGTTGTGTATCCCCTGCTTGCGCAACAATTTAACGGCACGATCCAATGCGTAGCCTTTGGCGTAGCCGCCCAGATCCAGCTGCACGGATTTATTCGCACTCTGCGCCCTGCCATGCACAATCGTTATGTCACTCATCTGCGGATTAGCCGCAACCAATTGCCTGATTTGCTTTTCGTCCGGTTGCTCGGACTTGAACTCATCGGCGTGAAATCCCCACAATTGCACCAGCCCGCCGATAGCCGGATTAAACATGCCCTGCGACTGCTGCGAAAGCTGCGTGGCATCTTGCAGCATGGCAACGAGCTCCGCCGAAATGGCATTGCTTTCGCCCTTGGCAAGCGCCGCATTCAGCTCGCTCAGCTCACTCGGTTGCCACGCGTGCAGCATGTTGTGCAGCCGCTGGAACTCCTGCATCACCCCGCTCACCGCCTGCCTGGCGCGCGGCTCGGTTTCGCCGTACACGCTCACATCTACCAGCGTGCCGAACACATAGCCTTGCTCCTGATACAGCGGTTCTTTACCTTCACAGGCACCAAGAAACAGTACTGCAACAATTACAAGGATGCGCATCAGTCCGGCCATCTATAGCTTCTCGGCGGCCTCGATTTCCAGCGACGCGGCCAGCAGCGCCAGCCGGGCCACCACGCCATATGCATAAAAGCGATTAGGGGTGTCATCCGGCTCACAATCCGGGTTGGGCAGCGTGCAACAAGCCTCGAACGCCAGCGGATCAAAGAACATTCCAGGCGCGTTGAGGTTCTCGTCTATCCCGCGCTCGGTATGCACGCGATAAAAACCGCCGACCACATAGTGATCGATCATGTAAACCACCGGCTCGGCCACCGCCCCGTTGATGTTTTCGAAGGTGTACACACCCTCCTGCACCAGCACATCGGAAACTTCCAGGCCCTCTTTCACCACCGCCATCTTGTTGCGTTGCTTGCGGTTCAAGCCGGTAATTTCACTGGCATCCTTCACCGTCATGATGCCCATCCCATACGTTCCCGCATCCGCCTTGACGATGACAAATGGATCGTTCTTCACACCGTATTCGGCATATTTCACGCGTATTTTTTTCAGCACGTCATCCACCTGCGCGGCGAGACACTCCTCGCCGACACGCTCCTGAAAATTGACCTGATTGCAGACGGCAAAATATGGATTGATCAGCCACGAGTCGATGCCGATCAACCGCGCAAATTCATCCGTCACACGATCGTATGCGCTGAAATGCTGCGACTTGCGCCGCGTGTACCAGCCTGCCGAAAGCGGCGGAAATACCGCCTGCTCAAGCCCTTTCAGAACACCCGGCACACCGCCGGATAAATCGTTGTTGAGCAGCACCACGCATGGATCGAAATCCGCCAGCCCAAGCCGGTTGCCGCGCCTTACCAGCGGTTCCAGGGTCAACGTGCTGCCCCCGGGCAACTGGAAAGCGGTCGCCGTCGTAATCTCCGGCAGCAAGCTGCCTACCCGCACACGCATTCCAGCCTGCTTCAGTATCCTGACGATCTGTGCGACGTTTTGCAGATAAAACAGATTGCGCGTGTGATTCTCGGGTATCAGCAATACACCGCGCGCATCCGGACAAATCTTCTCCACCGCGCTCTGCATGGCATGCACACACAGCGGCAAAAAATCCGGATTGAGATTATTGAACCCTCCGGGAAACAGATTGGTGTCCACGGGCGCCAGCTTGAAGCCGCTGTTGCGCAAATCCACCGAGGCATAAAACGGCACAGCGTGCTCCAGCCATTGCGTGCGTAGCCAGTGCTCGATGGCCGGCATGGAATCCAGGAAGCGCCGCTCCAGATCAAGAAGCTGGCCGGTCAGTGCGGTGGTAAGGTGGGGAACCATAATAGTCGGCTAATAAATTAACTCGGTGCATTCTAGCGGACAGCCCTTGCCGGGCGATAAATGAGCGGCCGTTTAAGTGACTGTTGTCCAGAATGCAACGTACTTCGCTGCAGGATCAGGCGTCAGTCTTCTCATCAACAGGCGTCTGGGCTACTCCATCCTGTGGCTGTTCGCCCTGTGGCGCGATTTTCCGCAGCCGCTTTTCCTCCTGCTTCTTTTTTTTGGCAATTTCTTTCTGCCGTTTCTCGAACGTGTAATTTGGTTTGGCCATTTGTGTTCCTATTCAATGCGTTTTAAGGTTAAGGCGCACTATGATAGCAAGTCCTTTTGCTTTGGATTGCTTTTATATTGCTTTGCGGGGCGGAATAACGCCGCGAAGCCGATGGATAGGGGGCAGCGTTGGATGAATACGCATACTGGAGCGGCTTTTTCCTGCCGCCCTTTCTATTTACTTTCAAACAAGCGTTTGATACGCTTATTTTTGACCGGATTTTCTTTGCCATCCTAAACTGTGATGCAGCGAAAATCACCAGGCAATTTGAAGTGTGTATTACTAAATAGCCATTTTCTCTAACGCGGAAAATCTCATGCCTACCGATACAAAGTCCATTATCCCACCACTTTTTCTGATTGTATTGATGGCCGGTTGTGGCGGCAGCGATAAGCCGGCAGCGGGTTCCGGCGGTCCGGGTGCGGCAATGCCTCCGCCCGAGGTTGACGTGATTACGGTTACCTCCGGCAAAGCAACACTTACGCAGGATTTGCCCGGTCGTCTTCAGGCTTACCGCACGGCGCAGGTGCGCGCCAGGGTCGAAGGTGTGATTGAGAAACGTTTGTTTCAGGAAGGCAGCGAGGTAAAGGCGGGCGCATCCCTGTTTCAGATTGATGCGCGTACCTTTAAAGTAGCAGCCGAATCCGCATGGGCAGACTTGGCAATTGCGCGGCAAACCGTTGAGCGTTACAAACCGCTATTGGGAATCAAGGCGGTCAGCCAGCAGGAGTACGACTTGGCCGCTGCCAAGGCGATGCAGGCAGAGGCTGCGCTGATCCGCGCAGAGGAAAGCCTGGAAAACGCCAGCGTCCCGGCAGCTATTTCCGGGCATATCGGCCGTGCGCTGGTGACCGAGGGGGCATTTGTCGGCAAGGGCGAAGCCACACTGCTGGCGACCATCGAGCAACTCGATCCCATCTATGCCAACTTCACCCAATCGGGATCGGACTTGTTGCGCCTGCGACAGGCGATCAAGCAGGGTAAATTGAAACATGCCGAAACCGCTAAAGTGGAGTTGTTGCTCGAAGACGGCAGCGCCTATCCATTGCCGGGCAAAATATTTTTTACCGATATGGCGGTCGATCCGAGTACCGGTTCGGTATCGTTGCGCGCCGAATTCCCCAATCCCAAACGCGAATTGTTGCCCGGAATGTTTGTGCGCATCCGCTTTCCCGAGGCGGATGCCGAGAACGCAATTAAGATTCCCCAACGCGCCGTACAGGGCGGCCCGCAAGGGCAGTTTGTGATGGTGGTGGACGCGGAAAGCAAGGTGACACCTCTGCCGGTAAAAACCGGCGGCATGGCGGGAGGCGATTTCATCATTGCCGAAGGTTTGAAAGGCGGCGAGCAGGTCATCGTGAACGGCTTGCAGAAGGCGCGCCCCGGCACGGTGGTGAATCCAGTACCGTGGGATGCGTCAGCCCCTCTGTTGAATCCGCCAACCGCTGCCAAACCGGCTGAGAAGAAATAAAGCCGGCCATGTTCGCAAAATTTTTCATTGATCGTCCCGTTTTTGCCTGGGTTATCGCCCTCATCATCCTGTTGGGCGGCGCGCTGGCGCTGCGCAATCTGCCGGTCGCATCCTATCCGGCGGTGGCTCCGCCTGCCCTGGCTATCACGCTTTACTACCCCGGCGCTTCGGCACAGGTGGTAGAGGAAACCGCCGTCGCATTGGTCGAGCAGGAATTGAACGGCATCGAGCATTTACTCTACATGGATTCGTCCTCCGAACTGGGCGTAGGCACCATCACGCTGACTTTCGAAGCGGGCACCAATCTGGATGTGGCTTCTGTCGAGACGCAAAACCGCGTCAAGCGCGCGGAAGCGCGCTTGCCGGAGGATGTGCGCCGGTCAGGCGTAACCGTGGCGAAGTCGGCGCGTAATTTCCTGATGTTCATCGCGCTCATTTCACCGGACAAGAGCCGCGACAATGTGGCGCTCGGCAGCTACGCTGCAGCCAACCTGCTGGAGAACATCCGCCGTGTGCCGGGTGTGGGCGAAGCGATACTGTTCGGCACCGAATACTCGATGCGGCTGTGGCTGAAGCCCGAGAAACTTCATGCCTACAACCTGACGCCCGGCGACGTCACCAAGGCCGTGCGCGCCCAGAATACCCAGCTTGCCACCGGCGAACTCGGGCAATTACCGGCGGCGCCCGGCCAGCAGTTGAACGCGGTGATCGTCACCAGGAGCAGGCTGTCCACGCCGGGAGAATTCGGCAACATCATCGTGCGCGCTAATGCGGACGGCTCCTCGGTGCGTGTCAAGGATGTGGCGCGAGTGGAGCTGGGGGCGCAGGACTATTCCATCGCCGCGCGCATAGACGGTCAACCGGCTGCGGCTATGGCAATCCGTCTATCTCCCTCGGCCAACGCGCTGGAAACCGCCAAGGCGGTCAAGGCCAAGATGGCGGAACTGGCAAAATTCTTCCCCAAAGGGGTGGAATGGTTAGTGCCTTATGACACGTCCAAGTTCGTCGAAATCTCGATCGGCGAAGTGGTGAAGACGCTGGCGGAAGCCATGCTGCTGGTGTTCCTGGTTATTTACCTGTTCCTGGGAAACCTGCGCGCTACCTTCATCCCCAGCATTGTCGTGCCGATCGCGCTGGTCGGAGGTATGGTGGGACTGTATGCCGTCGGCTATTCGATCAACACGCTGACCATGTTCGCCATGGTGCTGGCCATCGGCATCGTGGTGGATGATGCCATTGTGGTGGTGGAAAACGTTGAGCGCATCATGGCCGAAGAAGGTCTCGCACCGCGCGAGGCAACACGCAAGGCCATGGGGCAGATATTCGGCGCGATCATCGCGATTACCCTGGTGTTGTGCTCCGTGTTCATCCCGATGACTTTCTTCGGCGGTTCGGTAGGCGCGATCTACCGCCAGTTCGCGGTCACGTTGATCCTGACCATCCTGTTCTCGATGCTGATGGCATTGACCCTGACTCCGGCGCTGTGCGCAACGCTGTTAAAAAATTCTCCCGGCCATGAAATGGTGCCAACAAAAGGTTTGCTCGGCTGGTTTAATCGTTTCTTCAGCAGAACCACCCAGCGCTACAGGTCTGGGGTAGACGGCGTGTTGAAGCGCACCGGGTTCTATCTGGCGCTCTATGCGGGCCTCCTTGGCATCATGGGCTGGCTGTTCGTGCATCTGCCGACCAGCTTCCTGCCGGAAGAGGATCAGGGTTATTTCGTCAACCTGATCCAGTTGCCGCCGGGCGCGACGCGCGAGCGTTCGCAGGAGGTGCTCGCCGAAGTGGAACAGTTTTATCTCAAGCAGCCGGAGGTGGATCACGTCATCGGCGTGCTCGGATTTTCCTTCTTCGGCCGCGGGCAAAACGCAGCGACCGCGTTCGTCCGCCTGAAGGATTGGGATGCCCGCCCCAGCGCGGACAGCTCTGCACCTGCGCTGGTGAAGCGCGCCAACATGATGCTGTTTCGCATCAAGCAGGCGATGATCTTTGCTGTCAACGTGCCGCCGATTCCCGAACTGGCGGCTGTCGGCGGCTTTGATTTCCGTCTGCAAGACCGTTCCGGCCAGGGACGTGAAAAACTGATCGAAGCGCGCAACATGGCGCTGGGTATCGCAGGCAAACATCCCGCGCTGATGGGCGTGCGGCCGGAAGGTCAGGAGCCGGGACCTCAGCTACTGATAAACATAGACCGCCTGAAAGCGCGGGCATTGGGCATAGACATCGCCGATCTGAACGAAACCTTGCAGTCGGCGCTCGGCGTTGCCTACATCAACGACTTTGTGCGTGAAGGCCGCATCCTTCGTGTGCAGATGCAGGCGGAAGCGGGCAACCGTACCACGCCGGAGCAGATATTGCGGCTGCCGGTGCGGAATGCGCAGGGTAGCATGGTGCCGCTGTCAGAAATTGCCACGCCGCAGTGGATTGTGAGCCTGCCGAAGCTGGATCGTTACAACGGCATGCCGTCGATGAAAATTGCCGGCAGCCCCGCTCCCGGCCGCAGCAGCGGCGATGCACTGGCGGCGATGGAAGAAGTCGCGGCTCAACTGCCGCCCGGTTTCGGCTTCGAATGGTCCGGAACATCCGGCGAGGAGCGGCTTTCCGGCAGCCAGGCGCCGTTCCTGTTCGGCCTTTCGGTGGTGGCCGTATTCCTGTGTCTGGCGGCACTGTATGAGAGCTGGTCGATCCCGGTCGCCGTGGTCCTGGTGGTGCCCATCGGCATACTGGGCGCGCTGGCCGCCGTCACGCTACGCGGCTTGCCCAACGACATTTACTTCAAGGTCGGCCTGATCGTCATCATCGGCCTCGCGGCGAAGAATGCGATCCTGATTATCCAGTTCGCCCGCGATTTGCAGGATAAAGGGCACGACCTGATAGATGCCACGCTGGAAGCTTGCCGCCTGAGATTCCGCCCCATTTTGATGACCTCCATTGCATTCATTCTGGGCGTGCTGCCGTTGGCGATTTCCACCGGCGCGGGTGCGAACGGGCGTCATGCCATCGGCACCGGCGTCATGGGCGGCATGATCACCGCGACAGTATTGGCAGTGTTTTTTGTGCCGGTTTTCTACGTAGTCATCCGCCGCATCTTCCCCGGCCGTACGCGTAATGCATCTCAACATGAGGGAGATCAGCATGGTTAAGGCCACCAATAAAATCACCCTGATAGTCATGGCGGCGATAATGGGTGGCTGTTCCATGATGCCGGACTACGAACGGCCTGCCGCGCCGGTTCCCGCAGCATGGCCGGACAATGTGCAGTTGAAAGCGGGCAATGCGCCCACGCCCGGCGATTGGCGGAAATATTTTCCCGATCCGCGTTTGCAGGCGTTGATTGCGGCAGCGCTGGAAAACAACCGCGATCTGCGCATCGCCACCGCGCGAATTGCAGAAGCTCGCGCGCAATATGGCATACAGCATGCCGATCGTTTTCCCGGCGTCAACCTGACCGGGTCGCGCAATGCTTCGCTGACGCCCGCCGGCGCTTCCATAACCGGCAGCGAGCTGCATATCCAGCGTTATGATGCGGGTTTTAGCCTGGTGTCGTATGAGCTGGATTTCTGGGGGCGTGTCCGCAGCCTCGACGCGTCTGCGAAAGCCGGTTATCTCGCTACCGAGGCCGCGCAACGCGCGTTCCGTTTGTCGCTGATTGCCGATGTCGCCAACGCCTATTTGTCGCTGCTGGAAATGAGCGAGCGCACCCAGCTCGCTGTCGAAACGGTCAGGACGCGTGCGGAAGCCAAAGAGTTGGTATCGCGCCGCCGCGAAGTGGGGGTGTCCGGCGATCTGGATTTTTTGCAGGCGGATGGTGCATATCAGGCCGCGCTTGCCGAGCGTGCCAATCTGGAACGACAGCAAGCTGCTGCAGAAAATCTGCTCAACTTGTTGCTGGGGGGGTCGGTGGCCGAGTTGAAAGACCTGCCAACCGGTAACAGCCTCGCCGAACAGGGCATTAGCTCTGACATTTTTGCGGGCCTGCCTGCCGAAGTATTGCTGCAACGCCCCGACGTATTGGCAGCCGAGCACAAGCTGATTGCCGCCAATGCCAATATCGGCGCGGCACGCGCGGCGTTTTTCCCGCGCATTTCGTTGACGGGAAGCATGGGTATGGCCAGCAGCAGTTTGTCCGGATTGTTCGGCGCGGGCAATTACGCCTGGTCTTTCCAGCCAGCCCTCAGCCTGCCGTTGTTTGATGCCGGGCGCACATCTGCCAATGTGGACGTCGCCGAGGCACGCAAAGTGATCGCCGTTGCGGAATATGAAAAAACCATACAACAGGCATTCCGTGAGGTAGCAGACTTGTTGAATGCGCGCGACAAACTTTCCGAACAGCTTGCAGCGCAGCAAGCCAATGCAGAAGTGCAGAAGCAGCGACTGCATCTCGTGGATGCCCGCTATAAAGGGGGTATCGCCAATCACCTCGAAGTGCTGGATGCGCAGCGCGAAAGTTTTGCCGCCGATCAGGGCGCGACGCAAGTACGGCGGTTGTGGCTGAGCGCGTCAACGCAACTTTACAAGGCGCTTGGGGGAGAGGGCAACGATTCGGCAGTAAAAATTGCGCAAAAGGCATCTGCCAGATGATGGAGGCAGCAGAAGCCAAAACCGCCAGCGAGCAAACTCGCGCGCGTTTATTGGATTCGGCGCGCGAAGTTTTTTCCCAACGCGGATTTCAGGGGGCGACGGTACGCGAGATATGCCGCCGGGCCGAGGCGAATGGCGCTGCAGTGAATTATCACTTCGGCAGCAAGGATGGCTTGCTTGCCGAGGCACTGAATTTTTCTCCGTTGACGGCATTGCAGAAAGCCAACGCGAACGAATGCCCCACCATACGCCTGCGCCTGTTCATCCGGGACTTCATGCTGATGTTGCTGGATGAAAAGAATCCTTCGTCTCAGTGCCGGATCATGGCGCGCGAGCTGGCCGATCCAACGCCGGCGCTGGACAAGATCGTGCGCGAAGCCATTGCGCCGCTGCATGAATTCCTGGGCATGCTGGTGCGCGAAATCCTTGACGATAGTGGCGGGGGCGAAAAAGTTGGCGCAGCCGAGCTGCGACGCTGCGTTCACAGCATCCTGGGCCAGTGTTTGTTCTACCGCCATTCGCACCCGGTGTTGCATCGCCTGCACCCCGCACTGCGCTACGACCACAAGGAAATTGAAACGATTGCCGAACACATCGTGGAATTTTCCCTGGCGGGAATCAAACACCTTGCAAAAAACAGATAAAACAGACGCTCCCATTCCCTGATAACTCGCTGGGTGAGGAATCCGACATCGACGACTGTCTTGGAATCCGTGTGAATCTGTGTAATCTGCGGATTCAGTCACTGTTTCCGGATTCTATGCTATCTTTCATGCTCCATGGCAGCGCACGATGCCTTGACTCTGCATTCCCTGTACTCTTAAAATGTCCGACCAATTTATTAAGGTAATAGCCACCATGAGCACAGACATTCAAAAACGCATCCACGAACAGGTCACTATGCACCCGGTCGTGTTGTATATGAAAGGCAGCCCGCAGTTTCCACAGTGTGGCTTTTCGGCCAAAGCGGTAGGCATCCTGAACTCGCTGGGCGTGAAAGAGTTGTTCACCGTGGACGTGCTGCAAGACGCGGAAATCCGCCAGGGAATCAAGGACTATGCCAACTGGCCAACCATCCCGCAGCTTTACATCAAGGGTGAATTCATCGGCGGCTCGGACATCATGACCGAGATGTATCAAAGCGGGGAACTCAAGCAATTGCTTGGCGGGTAGGCCGAAAGATATTCACATTTCGGCTGATCGATTAACGAACTTCCAAATCATTCATTCCAGCCTTCATTCCATCTGTAACACCGTCTTGATCTTTCCACTGCAATAGTGAAATGACGATTCCTGCAATGAATGGTTCTCGTCAGACTTGCGCGCGTACCTTCCAGCGTTAACACCTGCTACACTTCAATATGCGATAAAAATCGCTGCAACCCGGGCAGGGCTGATGTGGCTAAAATATCAGCCTCGTTGCTCGGCGTAGGGCGCGCTCTGTGCTACAGTTTCGCCCGAATCGCGGAACAGCAGATCCTTCGTTCGCGGCGGAGATGGAAAGTCTCCAGTGTTGGAACGATAGGGGTGATGTGTTTTGAAATTGGATCAATGATCAGTCAATGATAGAAATACAGCAAGAACAGGGCATCAAAGCAGAACAACAACCCATGGAAGCGGCCGAGCTGCTGGTCGCCTATCTGGAACAAATCGGTGTTGAGTTTGTATTCGGTGTGCCCGGCGGCGCTATCGAACCGCTGTACAACGCGCTCGCGCGCAGCGCCCGGCGCGGCGGGCCGCGTCCTGTAGTAGCGCGCCATGAAACGGGTGCCGCTTTCATGGCTGATGGCTACGCCCGTGAAACAGGCAGAATCGGCGTGTGCTGCGCCACTTCCGGCCCTGGGGCCACCAATCTCATCACCGGCGTGGCCTGCGCTTATGAGAACGAGATCCCGCTGCTGGTCATTACCGGCCAGCCCTCGCTGCATTTGCTGGGTCGGGGGGCGTTGCAGGAATCATCCGGCGCCGGCATCGACTCGGTCGCGATGTTTCGCAGTTGCACACGCTACAGCGCGCTGATATCCCATCCGGATCAGATGGAACCGCAACTGGTCAGCGCGTTGCTGAGCGCGCATCAACCGACACCCGGCCCGGTTCACCTAAGCATTCCGGTGGACGTGCAGCGCTCACTTTTAAAGTGCGGGCCATCCTACAATCTGGCGCATCTGCTGCAGCCGCCATCTGCTGTCGATGACGCGGCGGTTCGGGAATTGCAGGCACAACTGGCGCAGGCGCACCGGCTGGTGGTACTGATCGGCAGCGGCTGCGGAGAGGCCATAGACCTCGTCATCGAGTTGGTGGAGAGGGTGGGCGCGGTTTTCGTCGTCACTCCCGACGCCAAGGGATTTATCAGCCCGCGCCACCCTTTGTACCGTGGCGTGTTCGGGTTTGCCGGCCATCCGTCTGCCGTTGCGGCGATGAACGACAAGCACGTTGACCTGATTATGGTAGTCGGCTCCGCGCTGTGCGAATGGACCAGCAACGGCTGGAGCGAATCGCTGTTGAACAGCAGGCTGGTGCATATTGATTCCTGCGAGGCGCACCTGACACGCTCGCCGATGGCGCGTCTGCATGTACGCGGTCGTATCCGCCCGGTGTTCGAGCGGCTACTGCGAACGCTGCGCAGGGAGAGTACGAAAGAGATTTCCGTTGGCGAGAAGCGAAGATTCAAAAAAATCTCGGTTGACGATCCGTTCAAATCTGCATCCGCCGGCGCGCCGATCAAGCCGCAGTATTTGATGCGCGAACTCGGCTGGCGCAGTCCGCCCGATACGCGTTTCCTGGTAGATTCCGGCAACAGCACGACGTGGGCGATCCATCACCTGGGCATGCACGACCACCAGCCCAGCGCAGGTGGCTGGATGCGCGTCACGATGAATTTCGCCCCGATGGGATGGGCCATAGGCGGCGCGGTCGGCACCGCGCTAGCCAACCGCGCGGTGCCGGTGGTCTGCATCACCGGGGACGGCAGCCTGCTGATGAATGGCCAGGAAATGACCGTGGCGCTGGCCGAGAAGCTCAGCGTGATATTCGTGATCCTTAACGACTCTGCATTGGGCATGGTAAAGCACGGCCAGCGTCTGGCCGGTGCGGAGCCGGTCGGGTTCGAGCTGCCGCCGGTGGATTTCCGGCTGCTGGCCGAATCCATGGGCATTGCGGGCCACGTGATCCGCACCGCCGAGGATTTTGACAATCTCGATCTGGACGCAATCCTGCGCAATCCGGGTCCGACTGTTCTTGATGTGCGCATCGACGGCGAGGAAGTCCCGCCGATGGGACTGCGGCTGAGAATTCTGGGGACGGAAAAATGAGCGTGGAAACCATCCATACCCGCATCTGGCAGGAGGAAGCCGAGCCCGACAACGCGTTCGCGGCGGCATCCTGCCATTGCCACGGCTACGATGTTTACGGCGACCTGCTGGTTCATGCAAGCTGGATCGAGTACCTGTTCCTGCTGTTTCGCGGTGAGGCGCCGTCGCCGCAGCAGGCCAGGCTGCTGGAGGGATTGGCGATCGCGCTGGCGAATCCGGGGCCGCGCGATGCAGCGGTACATGCCGCGATGTGCGGGGGGGTCGGCGGCTCCACCTCGGCATCCTGTCTGATGGCAGCGCTGGCGGTGGGCGCGGGCGCATCCGGCGGCGCGCGGGAAGTGCGGCTCGCGATGGAAGACTGGCTGCTACGCGGCACCGGTCTGGCGCTGTGGCAAACGGGTCTGGCGGTAAATCCTATAGCTGATCCCGCGGATGTCTGGCCCGCCCCCGGTCATCCGCCCGGTTTCGACCCGCACGGTGTGCGCTGCACTACACCGGTGCTGCAAACCCTGGTACATCTCGCCGCTCTGGATTGCGCGCCGTCTCTGGCCTGGCTGCAGACTAACCGCACATCGCTGGAATCCGCCGCCGGCTTGCCGCTGGCAATGCCCGGCGTGGCGGCGGCGGCATTGCACGATCTGGGATTCAGTCCAGCGCAGGGAGAGATGCTGCACCTGTTGCTGCGGCTGCCGGGCGCTGCGGTGCATGCGCTGGAGCAAAAGGATTACGGTCACAAGAACTTTCCGTTTTTCCGCATTGAACTGGAAAACGACCCCGGCCCTGCCAATAGCAGTCGCGCAGGGGGTGCGACATGAACGGGCCGCAATTGCTGGAAGAATATGTCGGGCGGTTGGTGACGCAGATGGGGTCATTTTTTCCAGGCGAACGCGTAGTGTTTCGCGGCCAGGATTTATTTACCTCGCTCAAGGATCTGGACTGGCTGGAACTTTACATGTTCGGTATCACCGGCCGTCGCTATACGCCGCAACAGATGCGCGTGCTGCACGTAATCTGGACGCACAACAGTTATCCAGACGCGCGCATCTGGAATAACCGCGTGGCGGCGCTGGCCGGCACGGCGCGCAGCACCGGCGTGCTCGGCATCACTGCCGCGCTGGCCGTTTCAGAGGCAACAATCTATGGCGGGGCTTCACAACGGCGGTGCAGCGAATTTCTGACACGTGCCAAAAAAATGGTGGATCAAGGGGCAGACCTGGAAGCATTGGTGCGCACGGAAATCAAGGAAAAGCGCGGCATCGGCGGTTACGGTCGCCCTATTGTTCGAAGCGACGAACGCATTGTCCCGATCATGGCAATCGTGCGTGAGCAGGGTCTGGACGGTGGGCCGCATCTCAAGCTCGCTTTCGAGGTGGAAAAGATTCTGCTCGCCGGACGCTGGCGCTGGCACATGAATAGCGTCGGGCTCACGGCGGCACTGTGTGCCGATTTCGGCCTGTCGCCGCGCGAGTATTATTTTTTTGGTATACCGGCCTTTCTCGCCGGCATGCCGCCTTGCTATCTGGACGCAGCGGAAAAACCGGAAGGCCTGTTGTTTCCGCTGCCTTGCCGCGTTATGCTGTACGAAGGTGTATCCCACCGTCCGTGGCGGGGCAATACACCGAAAACCTGATGCTCACGGTTGGTCGCAAACCTGTTACCGGGACGAGCATTAAATAAATATAATAATGTCGGCGCTCATTTCGGTGCGCCTGGGGGGATCATGAATATATTGATTGCGCGTCTGACCGCCGTGGCACTGGCCGTGGCATGGAGCGCCGGCGCCGTCGCCGGCCAAGGAATGGAGGAAGAGGAATTGGCGCTGGCCTATGGCGACAAGTCCTTTGTCACCATCGCCAGCGGCTCCCGGCAACCCATCGCGCGGGCGCCGTCGGTCGCCACCGTGGTCACCGCGGAAGACATCGCAGCGATAGGCGCGGCGGATCTGGACGAAGTGCTGGAAACCGTACCGGGTCTGCACGTGTCGCGCTCCCCCATCGGCTACAACCCAATCTATACGATACGCGGCATCCACACCCAGTACAACCCCCAGGTGCTGATGCTGGTGAACGGCATACCGATCACCGGCGTGTTCGTCGGCAACCGATCCCAAATCTGGGGTGGCATGCCGGTGGAGAACATCGCGCGCATCGAGGTGATACGCGGCCCCGGCTCAGCGCTGTACGGCGCGGACGCTTTTTCCGGCGTGATCAATATCATCACCAAGACCGCCGCCGACATGAACGGAACGCAACCCGGCTTGCGCCTAGGTTCATTCAACAGCCGCGATGCCTGGGTGCAACATGGCGGCACCTGGGGCGGGTTCGATGCCGCGACCTATCTGCGGGCGGGCCACACCGACGGGCAGCGGCAAATCATCGCTGCGGATGCAATAACCGGCACGGGGTTTTCTCTCGCGCCGGGACCGGTGAATCTCGGCCGCGACGCCATCGATGGCCGTATCGATCTTTCGCGAGACAAATGGCGGCTGCGTGCCGGCTACCAGCAGCGCGACAATGTGGAAACCGGCGCAGGGGTAGCCTCGGCGCTGGATCCCAAGGGCAGCAATTTCGGCAAGCGCATCTCCACCGACCTCACCTGGCAGGACACGAACTTTGCGCCCGATCTGGATGTGACCGCACAGGCCAGCTATTTTTACATCACCGAGCAATCCGACCTGACGCTTTACCCGCCGGGCTATTTCGGCTTGCCCGATGGCATGATCGGCAATCCCTACAAGTGGGAGCGCCACTTGCGCTTCAACTTGTCGGCTGCATACACCGGTCTCCAGAGCCACAAGCTACGCATCGGCGCCGGAACTCAGGGGGACGACCTGTACCGTATCAAGGATTCCAATAATTACACCCCGCCGACATTTGGAACGGTGGTGGACGTGACTGACACCGCGCCTTTCATCCGTCCGCACAGCCGCCGCGTGAATTATGTCTATATACAGGACGAATGGGCTTTCACCCAAGACTGGTATCTGACCGCAGGCGTGCGCCAGGACCATTATTCCGATTTCGGCAACACTACCAATCCGCGCCTGGCGCTGGTATGGGAGACCGCTTACAACCTGACCAGCAAGCTGCTCTATGGCCGTGCTTTCCGCCCGCCGTCATTCGCCGAACTCTACAATATCAACAATCCGGTGCTGCTGGGCAATCCCAACCTGAAACCGGAAACCAACGAATCCGTGGAACTGGCTTTCGCCTGGCAGGCTGCCAGCACCTTGCAGGCGAACTTGAACCTGTTCCGCTACCAGATGAAGGATATCCTGCGCCCGGATACCAGTTTTACCGTGCAGAATGCCGGGCGGCAACACGGCCAGGGCCTGGAAGTCGAGCTGGTCTGGGAAGCAACCCAAAGTCTGCAACTGTCCGGCAATTATGCTCGGCAACATTCTATTGATGAGACAACCAACCAGGATGCGGGCAACGCTCCCCGGCACCACGCCTATGCACGGGCGGACTGGCGCTTCATGCCACACTGGACGCTGGACACGCAACTCAACTACGTTGCCGGCCGCAAGCGCGAGCCGTCGGATACCCGCCCCGCGATCGCCGATTACCACACCGTGGACCTCACGCTGCGCAGCCATACGCGGAGCGGCGATTGGGATTTTGCCTTTAAAGTGCTCAACCTGTTCGATGCCGACGCGCGCGAGCCGTCGCCTGCGCCGGGCCTGATTCCCAACGACCTGCCGCTGGCCCCGCGCGAGTGGCGCTTCGAGCTAAGCCACCAGCTCTGATGAGTAATTCCGTTTCTAACTCAATAGTGAAATATCGTAGAGTGCACTATGCGCACCAATGATAATGGTGCGTGGAACGCACCCTGCACGATTGCACAGCGAGGAGCCGAAACCCAAGGCCGGCTGGCTGACGTGTTGCTGGGCATCGTGCTGCTATTCTTCACAGCACCGTTCGTTACATCACCGGCATGGGCAGCGGGAGAAGACAGGATCGCAGTGATCTATCCCGACATCGGTGAGCCTTATCACGGGATATTCGAGAAAATCATCGAGGGTATCGAGGACAAGGTTGGCGCCCGGGTAGCCAACCATGCGGTGCGTGCCGACACGGACAGCGGTGTGCTGAAAGCCAGTCTGCTGCGCCAGAACACCAAAGTCGTGATCGCTCTTGGCCGACAGGGCATGAAGACGGCAGCTGAGCTGAACAACGGCATCAGACTGGTGGTGGGTGGCGTGTTGACAGTGCCGGAGAGCGAGGTGCGCGGACAACCGGTGATCAGCCTGTCGCCGGACCCTGCATTGCTGTTTGCCCGCATGAAGGCGCTGATGCCGGCGACGAAGCGTGTGTTCGTCGTCTACGATCCCAGATTCAACGGCTGGCTGATGAAATTGGCCAAAGAAGCCGCTTATGCACAGGGACTGGAGTTGGTGGCGCACGAGGCGCAGGATCTGCGCAGTGCGGTACATTTCTATCAGGAAATATTTGCTGCGGCTGACGGCCAAAGTGATGTCTTATGGTTGCCGCAGGATCCCACCACGGTGGAGGAAAGCTCGGTACTGCCTTTGGTGCTGCAGGAATCCTGGAATCAGAGTATCGCGGTTTTTTCCAGCAATTCCATCCACGTCCGGCGTGGCGTACTGTTTTCGCTTTATCCCGACAATGTGGCGCTGGGGAAGAGTCTTGCCGGTTTGGCTCAGGGTATTTTGATTTCGGGTGACTACGGAAGGCGTGGCATGATGCCATTGCGCGACGTACAAAGTGCTGTCAACCTGCGCACTGCCAAGCACTTGGGGATCAATCCGGGCCGTCAGCAGGGTTTCGACACTACATTCCCCGAGCAATAATCGTACTCGCCGATGAAGAAGATTTTCAACGAATTTCTCCAAAAGTTCACTTTTGAACGACAGCTTGGCATTACGGTCACGCTCGGCATTCTTTTCCTGGCGCTGTCTTCCTCTCTGGTGGGGTCGTGGCAGAGTAACGAACGGGTACGCGCTAACCTTATTGAACAGGGTCAGCGCATCACCGAGAATCTGGCCCATCAGAGCGCCCTGGCGCTGATTTACGCCTCGGCTGACAACGCCGCCGAGGCAGTGAACGCGACCATGGCTTTCCCTGGCGTGGTCAGTGTGGAAATACGCGACGTCAACCAGCGCACATTGTTGACACGCGGCAGCGCCGGCCACGCCGAATTTCCCGCTGTAGCCGGGCGAGCCAACTGGGTTCAGGCCGCAGCCGTTCTCGATGCGGAAAGCCGGAATGCATGGCGTTTTGCTGCGCCGGTGTATACACAGCCTGCTGCCGAATCTCCATTCAATGTGCAGACAGCCACACCCGAGTTGCTCGGCCATGTTTCGGTGGTGATGAGCAAGGCGTCGATGACTCAGACGACTACCGACATTTTTGTCGCCAACCTGGCCACGTCTTTTTCCTTCGCGCTGCTGTTCCTGTTCCTGATCCGCTTCCTGACCAACCGCATGACGCGGCCACTTAACCAGTTGTCGGCCAACATGGGGCGTGCCAAGGCTGGCGAAACGGAGGTGCGTGCCGTGCTCACCGGGCCGAAGGACATCGCCGATATGGCCCATGCCTTCAATAGCATGATGGTGGCGCTGGAAGAGCGCGAGGCAGCTTTGCGCGTTGCCGCCATTGCCTTTGAGATCGAAGAAGGCATGATCGTGACTGATAGTGATGAGGTGATCATTCGGGTCAACCGTGTTTTCACGAAACTGACCGGCTACAGTGCCGAAGAAACTATCGGCAAAAACCTGAGCATGCTCAAGTCTGATCGCCAGGATGCGGAGTTCTACCCACGCCTGCGTGAAACCCTGCATCGCGACAATTACTGGCAAGGAGAAATCTGGAACCAGCGCAAGAACGGGGAAATCTACCCGGAATGGCTGACCATTACTGCAGTTGTCGGCAAGGATGGCAAAATCACGAATTATATTTGTGCGTTTTTTGACATCACCGAACGCAAGCAGGCTGAAGATAAAATTCACAATCTTGCCTATTATGACCCGCTCTCCCAATTGCCCAACCGGCGGCTGCTGTTTGACCGCCTCCATCAGGCAGTCACAACCAGCGCACGAAACCAGACCTGCGCCGGACTCCTGTTCATCGATCTCGATAATTTCAAGATATTGAACGACACCAGAGGACACGACATTGGCGACCTGCTATTGATCGAGGTGGGCGAGCGCCTGCGAACCTGCATACGCGAGAGTGACACTTTGGCGCGCCTGGGCGGAGATGAATTCGTGGTGTTGTTGGAGGGATTAAGCGAAGACAGAACGCAGGCTGCCGTGCAGGCGCGGGGGGTGGGAGAAAAAATGCTCATGGCCATCAACCAGCCCTATGTGCTCAAAGATATCGAGCATTACAGTTCGGCGAGTATAGGCATCTCCCTGTTTGCCAGTGACAGACAAAATCTCGACGATTTGCTCAAACAGGCTGACACAGCCATGTACGCTGCCAAAAAATCCGGTCGCAACACCTTGCGCTTCTTTGATCCCGCAATGCAGGAAGCGCTGGAAATTCACAGCCAGCTCGAAGCCGGGCTGCGGAAGGCATTGCCAAAAGATGAATTCAGGCTTTACTACCAGGTGCAGGTTGATAGCAACCAACGCTTCATTGGTGCAGAGGCGCTGATCCGCTGGGAACATCCGGAGCAAGGTCTGATCAGCCCCGCCAAGTTCATTCCCGTTGCGGAAGAAACCGGGCTGATTCTGCCTGTCGGCCTGTGGGTGTTGCAGACGGCCTGCGCGCAACTTAAAGAATGGGAAAGCAATCCGCTCGCCCGCGAGTTGTCGCTTGCTGTCAATGTCAGCGCGAGGCAGTTCCGTCAACCGGGTTTCGTTAAACAAATAAGCGAATTGATCGAGCAAACCCTTATCAATCCCTCGCTTCTCAAACTTGAATTGACCGAGAGCACGGTGCTCGAAAACGTCGCCGATACCATAGACAAGATGCATGCGTTGAAACTGATCGGTGTGCGCTTCTCCATGGATGATTTTGGTACAGGTTATTCATCGCTGGCTTATCTGACGCAATTGCCACTCGATCAATTGAAGATCGACCAGTCGTTCGTGCGCAACATCGGCACAAAATCTGCCGATTCGATGATTGTTCAAACCATTATCGGCATGGCACATAATCTGGGCATTGAAGTGATTGCCGAAGGTGTGGAAACCCAGGCCCAACGTGATTTCCTCCTGGGGGCTGGATGCAGGTTCTATCAGGGTTATCTGTTCGGCAGACCTGTGCTGGTGGAGGAATTTACTGCCTTGCTGACATACCCGGAGCGTATGGGCGTTTCGGATCAAATCGGGCACGCCACAGGGAGTTTTAACATCGGGCATATCACAGGGCGTTTTAAAAGGAAGTGACGCCATGCTATGGAATCGGAGTTATTTCGTGAGGCTGGCCCGCGCCCGCGCGATCGCCGCCGTCACCTGCTGCGGCGCAGTGCCGCCGGTATGGTTGCGGCTGGCAAGGGATCCTTCCAGTGTGAGCACCTGATATACATCCTCTGCTATCAGAGCGGAGAATTGCTGCAACTCGGCGAGGCTGATGCCGCTCAGGTCGCAGCCGCGCTGCTCGGCGAAGCGCACCGCCAGCGCCACCGCTTCATGCGCATCGCGGAACGGCATGCCCTTCTTCACCAGATAATCGGCCAGGTCGGTCGCCGTGGCATAACCCTGCAATGCCGCGCTGCGCATGGCTTCCGGCTTGACTTTGATGCCGCTGATCATGTCGGCGTAAATGCGCAGCGTTTGCGTCAGCGTTTCCACGGTGTCGAACAGCGGCTCCTTGTCTTCCTGATTGTCCTTGTTATAGGCCAGCGGCTGGCCTTTCATCAGCGTGAGCAATGCGACCAGATGCCCGTTGACGCGCCCGGTCTTGCCGCGCACCAGTTCCGGCACATCGGGGTTCTTCTTCTGCGGCATGATGCTTGACCCGGTGCAGAAACGATCGGCGATGTCGATAAAGCCGAAACGCGGGCTCATCCACAGGATCAACTCCTCTGAGAACCGCGACAAATGCGTCATGATCAGCGCGGCGCAAGCGGTAAATTCGATAGCGAAGTCGCGATCCGAAACGGCATCCAGCGAGTTTTCACAGACGCCGTCAAAGCCCAGCAGGTCGGCGACATACTCGCGCTTGATCGGATAACTGGTTCCGGCAAGCGCTGCCGCACCCAGCGGCAAACGGTTAACGCGGCGGCGAGCATCCTGCAAACGTTCCGCATCACGCTTGAGCATCTCGAAATACGCCATCAGGTGATGCGCAAAGCTGATCGGTTGTGCGACTTGCAAATGGGTAAAACCGGGCATGATGGTGTTCGTATGATGCGCGGCGAGGTCAACGATGGCGGTTTGCAGCGCATGGATTAAGCCGCGCAGTTCATCTATGGCATGGCGCAAATACAGCCGCACATCCGTTGCCACCTGATCGTTGCGCGAACGCCCGGTGTGCAGGCGCTTGCCGGCATCGCCGACCAGCGTGGTGAGCCGCTTCTCGATGTTGAGATGCACGTCCTCCAAATCCAGCGACCAGACAAATTCGCCGCTGATGATTTCGTTTTCGATTTGTGCCAGGCCGCGCTGAATGTCTTTCAGGTCCTGTGGGGTGATAATGCCGCAGGCAGCCAGCATCTGCGCATGTGCCAGTGATCCTTGAATATCGAACGTGGCAAGTTTGTGGTCGAAACCAACCGACGCGGTGTAGCGTTTCACCAGTTCAGCCACCGGCTCGCCAAAACGCCCCGACCAGGTATCTTTATCTTGCATTGCTGCCCCCACTTGTCCCAGAATAAAGCGCGAACCAAAATATAGCGTGAAAAACTTAGGGAATCCCTGAAACAGTCCACGATGAATAAGTCGCACAGTATAAAACAAAACAGTCATCCTGATGCGTTGCCCAACTTTCGCAACCTCGGCGTCACGCTGCGTATTCTGCTGATCAGTAATGGCTTGGCGTTATTGCAGGCGATTTTGCTGGCCAGTGCCTGGAGTGATGTACCGCAGCGCATGATGGAAATCGCCACGCTGCTTACGCCGATTCTGCTGTCCAGCTTGCTGTTGCTGTGGGCGGCACAGCCGTGGCTGAACCGGCTTAGTTACCGGCGTGGTGCGCTGGCGGTGACCGCGTTGGTGCTGGTGTTGACGTTGTCCATCAATTACATAGGCAGCGATTTATATCACCCGATGGGCAACGAAAATCGCTATTTCGATGCTTTGCGCTACGGACTAATCAGCGTGATAGAGAGCGGCATCTTACTGCTGTATTTCCGGCTGCGCTCCCGAGTGCTGTCGCGCGCCCTGCACGATGCTCGTTTGCAGGTGCTGCGCGCGCGCATCCGTCCCCACTTTCTGTTCAACAGCATCAACGCCGTGCTCGGCATCGTGCGCGCCCAACCCAAGCAAGCCGAAACTGCGCTGGAAGACATGGCGGACTTGTTTCGCATGGCGATGTCGGATGAGGATGACCTCGTGCCGTTGCGCCAGGAGATCCGGCTGTGTAAACAATATATCGCGCTTGAGCAATTGCGCCTTGGTGATCGGCTGCGTACGGATTGGCATCTACAGGATGTACCGGACGACGCACTGATTCCGCCGCTTTTGTTGCAACCGCTGCTGGAAAATGCCGTATATCACGGTATTGAACCGTTGCCGCATGGCGGTTGTGTCGACATCGTGTTGCATTGCAGCGGTAAGGAATTGCATCTCAACGTGAAAAATCCATGCACCTTGCGCAGTGATAAACCACATCATGGTAACAAGGTCGCCTTGCGCAATATCCGTGAACGGCTGGATATGTTATTCGATGTAGAGGCACGTTATAAGGTAGAGAATGGCAAAGACTTTTATTGTGTGGAAATCGTCATACCCTATATAAAGGAGAAATCAACATGAGTGCCACCGAGTCGGCCCTGCGCGTCTTTATCGTGGACGACGAATCCCCCGCGCGCAATCGGTTGCGTGACCTGCTGAACGATTGCAACGAACAGTTGGCGTTGGAAATCACAGGCGAAGCAAGCAATGGCAAGGAAGCCCTGGACAAACTTATGGTAACACCCGCCGATGTGGTGTTACTGGATATTCGCATGCCGCAAATGGACGGCATAGAACTCGCACAACATTTGCAAAAACTGCCCAAACCACCGGTGATTATTTTCACCACCGCTTATGGCGATTCAGCAATCAAGGCATTCGAGCTGCACGCGATTGACTACCTGCTCAAACCGATCCGCTTGGGACGTTTGTTTGATGCGCTCACCCGCGCGCGAAAAGCGATACCGGTGCAAACCGAAGTGCTGCGCGACTTGTTGCCCGAGCCGCGCAAACACCTCTCCATCCACGATCGTGGCAAGATACACCTGATACCCATTGGGCAAGTGCTGTATCTGCGCGCAGAATTGAAATACATCACGGTGCGCACCGCCGAACACGAATATCTTCTCGAAGAATCCCTCAGCGCATTGGAAAATGAATTTGCCGCGCGCTTCGTGCGCATTCACCGCAATTGCCTGGTTGCGAAAGAAGCGATAGAGGGCTTTGAGAAAGGCGCCGATGAAGGTGAAAGCGGGTGGATGGTAAAGCTGAAAGGCCTGGACGAATTGCTCGCCATCAGCCGCCGGCAGCAGCATATCGTCAAGGAATTCAGTTGATCTCCGGGTAGCCCATCGCAGAAACAAAATATATTGATCCCAGATTATCCATTGGGATCGAAGCGCCGTTGTAGGAGTGCAGCTTGGCGCGATGGCCAAACATCGCCCGATAATTCGGGCTCCTACGCCGAAGATATCGGCTATGCAAACCTATGAACCATCTGTGTTGAACCCGGTACCCGGCGTTTTATGCAATTCGCCTGAGCGTAATCAATCTAACCCTAAAGGTGCAAAAAATGAAAAATGAATTTTGGCTGGAGCGCTGGGAGCGGGACGAGATCGGTTTTCACCAGAACGAGATCAATCCTTATTTGTGCCAATACTGGAAAGAGTTGCATGTTGCTCACGACGGTGAGGTATTTGTGCCGCTGTGCGGCAAAAGCCGCGACCTGCTATGGCTGCGCAAGCAGGAACACCCGGTGCTGGGCGTGGAACTGAGCGCTATCGCGGTGCAAGCGTTTTTCAAAGAAAACGGTTTGACCCCTGATCACGTTACCGCCGGAAAATTCGACCGCTATGAAGCGGATGGCATCCATATTCTGTGCGGCGATTTTTTCGATTTGAACAAAGATGATCTGGCAAAAGTGAGCGCAGTGTACGACCGCGCGTCGCTGATCGCACTGCCGCCGGAAATGCGCGAACGCTATGCCCGCCACCTGGTGAGCATCCTGCCGCCAGCAACGCAAATCCTGCTCATCACCTTCGACTATCCTCAGCCGGAAATGCCGGGGCCGCCATTTGCGGTCTCTACGGGCGAGGTGGAGGCACTCTATCTCGGGTACGCCGAGGTACGCCTGCTGGCGCATCTGGACGTGTTGCCGCAAAACCCGCACTTCCAGGGACGCGGCCTGAGCAGGTTGCAGGAAAACATCTTCCTGCTAACTCTGCATTAGTTCGGATAAGGTCGGCAATTCCCTAAGCTCTTCGAGCTTGAGTTGTGACACAGCCATATGTGGGTTCATCCGGTGCAACGCGCTGGAATAACACGCGCCGCTGATGGTGTTGGGCTCCACAAGCCCAGCGTAACCACGAATACCAAACCAGTCCTAATGTTTTTCGCTCTCGGCTTTCTGTTTTGAAATCTCAGCTCCCAGCTCATTCTGTGCCTTTTCAGCGCGGCTTCTCTGCGCAGCGGCCTGATCGCTTTCGACGGGCGAACTTCCGCAACCTGCGGCGCTTGTTGCAACGGCAGCAGACAACAGCAGGTAAATAAATTTATTCATAACAATCTCTCCTGAATTGATGGTGAAAACAATCACGATGCAACAATACCAGACCAATCGCAAATTATCTTAAGCGGGCCCGGATGGAACGCAATGTAATCCGGGGCAGCCCTTCGGCATATACACCAACACCCCTGATTCCGGCCTGCGGCGCATCCAGGCTGGATATACCTGCGCTACCCTATGGGGTGGAAGGCGGATTATTGTCGCCAGAGACTATTGTTTTGTCGATGCTGTAATAGCGCTTGCGATTGGTATTGACCGTGGGCAGATAATTTCTGGTCTCTTCATAAGGCAGCTTTTCGCGCAGTGTCTGAAATACTTGCGCCGGACTAAGGCTGTTGATTCGTTGAAAGCCTTCCTCAAAACGTTGTTTGCCTTTGGCGTTGGTAAAGGCGCGCATCACATTGCCCGGCCCGGTGTTGTAGGCAGAAATGACGCAGTAATCACGTGACGTCCGGTCATCCACTCTATCCAGTTGGTTGTAGGTAAGGACACTCAGATAGGCGGCGCCCAGCTCGATGTTGTTTGCCGGATCGAACAAATAGTCTGTGGAAGGAGCGATGTCCTGGTTTCTTGCGCGACGGTACGCTTCGCGCCCGCCACTGGTGGGAACCAGTTGCATTAACCCGTAGGCAGGCGCTCCACTGACCGCATGCGGGTTGAAGCTGCTTTCGCTTTTTATAACGCCGAGCACCAGGCTGGGACTAACGTTGTACTGCTTGGCGTATTTGCGCACAAACTGGAGATATTTTTGCGCCTTTTTATCCTCGAAGTTCGCAATCATCGCGAAAGTGACGAAGCGTACAAATTTATCGCCGTTTTCGGTTTGAATCTTGCGCGCCTTGGCCTGGGGCAATATTTTGTCGGCAAATCTGGCGGCTGAATCAGGCGAGGTAATTTCCTTTCCGGCATCGTCCAACACCAGCCCCAGCAAAAACGGGCTGCTCTTGCTGTTCAGATTGACGGCGCTGTCGGAAAACACGTCGACCGAAGCGGGGTCTTCCGGTGTGAGCAGCGTGGAGATGATGGCGTTTTTCAGGCTGGCTTCGGCATTCTCATCCAGCGTTTCAACGCTGATCTCGCCTTGCTCAAAATTCACGATAGCGCGGCTTTTGTATTGCTTGGTATATTTGACGTAGGTTTTACGCTCCGGCAATCGCACTTCTTCCTTACCCCATTTCTTTTTCACGTTGCCGGATAAGGCTTCCTTCAGCTTTTCAAAGTCGCGCTTAGCCTCGCGCAGATCACGAGCCAGCTGAACCGGGTCGTCTTTCCACTGGTCGCGTTTGTGTTCGAGCATGACCTTTGCAGTTGCTTTGGCGTCTTTGCTGGAGGCGATTTTGATAAGGTTTTTGCCGCTGCTGCTGTTCGCGGCATTTAACATGCTATCCAACTTTGCTTCCCCCTGCGAAGTGCATGAAGAAAGCAGCAACAGAACAGGAAAAGCAAATAGCGCTTTTTTAGTCATGACATACCTCGTGAATTTATAGCATTCTACAAACCACTAAAACAAATCTGCAAGTTATCCGCTCAATGATTATCCGCTGTTGCGCAGCCCGGTGGCAATGCCGTTGATGGTGAGGTGAATCGCGCGTTTTACGAGTACATCGTTGTCACCGGCACGATGGCGTTCCAGCAGCGCAACTTGCAGGTGGTTGAGCGGGTCGATGTACGGGGTGCGCGTCAGCAGACTGCGCGCAAACGCCGGGTTGTCCTGCAGCAGCGTGGTGCTGCCGGTTACGGCGAACAGCATAGCCACGGTGCTTTCCCATTCGCTGTTGATCGCACCGAATATCCGTTCACGCATCTCCGCGTCTTTCACCAGCCCGGCGTAACGCGAAGCGATGCCCATGTCGGTCTTGGACAGCACCATATCCATATTGGACATCAGTCCGCGGAAAAACGCCCAGTTTTTATACATCGCCTGCAACTGCGCCAAACCGGTATCGCCCTCGCGTTCTACAAATTGTTTAACCGCGCTGCCGAAACCGAACCAGCCCGGCAGCAGCGTGCGGTTCAGGCTCCAGCTGAATACCCAAGGGATGGCGCGCAAATCCTCGATGCGATCCGATGCCGTGCGTGCCGAAGGGCGGCTGCCGATGTTGAGTTCGGCGATTTCGCGTATCGGCGTGGTCGTGAAAAAATATTCGGTGAAGCCGGGCGTTTCATACACCAGCTTGCGGTAGGCGGCAAAAGCGTCGCGGCTCAACGCTTCCATGATGCGGTGATATTCCGGCATCGTGCTGTCCGCGCCGTGGTGGTGCAGCAGCGTGGCCTCCAGGGTCGCGGCGATCAGCGTCTCCAGATTGCGCCGTCCGATTTCGGGGTTGGAGTATTTGCTGGCGATCACTTCGCCTTGTTCGGTGATGCGGATCTGCCCGTTCACGCTGCCCGGCGGTTGCGCCAGAATCGCGTCGTAGCTCGGGCCGCCGCCGCGTCCGACGGTGCCGCCGCGACCGTGGAACAGGCGCAGCTCGATGCCGTGTCTGGCGAACACTTTCACCAATTCGACCTCGGCTTTGTACAGTTCCCAGTTTGAGGTGAGGTAGCCTCCGTCCTTGTTGCTGTCGGAATAGCCAAGCATCACTTCCTGCGTATTGTCGCGGCTTGCCAACAACTTGCGGTAGTAGGCTATCGAAAATAGTTCGTCCATGATGGTCGCGCAGCCGCGCAGGTCTTCGATGGTTTCGAACAACGGAACGATGTTGATATGCAACACCGGATTCTCGCCGCCTTCCAGCAGTCCCACCTGTTGCAACATCAGGGCGAGCTCCAGCATATCGCTCACCGCATCGGTCTTGGAGATGATGTGGTTGGGCAACGCGTCGCGGCCGAAGCGTTGATGGATTTGTGCGGCGGCCTGCATGATGCGCAACTCGCTTTGCGAGACCGTCGTATATTGCCCAATATCAGAAAGCAGCGGTTTGCCGGCCTGCAATGCGGCCAGCAATACCTCGCGGCGCGCGGACTCGTCCAGGTCTTTGTAATTGGCCTTGCCGGAGTTGTGTGAGAAAAGTTCGCTGACAGTCTGCTCGTGAATCGCGCTGTGCTGGCGCATGTCCAGCGGGGCAAGATGAAAGCCGAACACCTCTGCGGCGCGGCGCAGGTTGGCGAGCCGGCCGCGCGCCAGATGGACCGCACCGTGCCGGAACAACGAGTCAATGAGAATATCCAGATCGTTGATGAATTCCTGGGGAGTGACATAAGGCCGCGCATTCCTGTCCACCGGCGGCAGGTGCGAGATTTCGTGGCCGAGCTGTCTGGCGGTGGCGGAGAGGCGCGAATAAATCAGGATCAGCGCGCGCCGATAAGGCTCGTCGGTGCGTGCGTCGGCTTTGTCGGGCGATGCATCGGAGAGTTTGCGCAATTCGCCACTGACCTCCACCAGTCGGTCAGTCAGACTCAGGCGATTGCCCAGGTGGTGCGTTTCACTCAGGTAATGCTCAAATGCCAGCGATGAGTGCTGCTGCACTGCGTCCAGCATCACGTCGTAGGTGACGAAAGGATTGCCGTCGCGATCACCTCCGATCCAGCTGCCCACGCGCAACAGCGGCGGAATATGAATATTCCTGTCGAAGCGCGCCTCCAGTTGTTTTTCCAGGCTGGCGTAAATCTTCGGGATCTCGCTGAGGAAGGTATAGCGGTAAAACTCCAGGCCGTTCTTGATTTCGTCGCGCACGGTCAGCTTGGAGGTGCGCAACATGCGCGTCTGCCACAGCACCAGCACGAAGCGATGCAAGGTTTCTTCGTTCTCGGCCAGCTCATCGGGTGTCATGTCCACGCGGTCGCGTTCGGAGAGCAGACGCGAAATAACCAGCTGGCAATCGAGGATGCTCTTGCGTTGCACTTCGGTAGGATGAGCGGTCAACACCGGTGAAATCAGCGCGCTGTCCAGAAAGGTTTGCAGCGTTTCCCTGCTGATATGCTTTTCCTCGATGCGTTCCAGCGCCAGCAGCAGACTGCCGTCTTTCGGCGCGCTTCCCGCCTTGAGATGCGCGCGATGACGGCGGTTGTGATGCAGGTCTTCGGCAATGTTGGACAGCTGCGAAAAATAGCTGAAGGCGCGCACCACCGCCAGCGTTTCGCCGGGCGTCAGCGCGTCCAGCGTTTGTTCGAGTTGCACGCGGTCGCGGTCGTCCTGTGTCTTGCGGAAACGAACCGCGGCACGGCGCACATTCTCAATCAGCGCGTAAGATTCCTCGCCTTCCTGCTCGCGCAGCGTCTCGCCAAATATGCGTCCAAGCAGGCGCACATCTTCGCGCAGCGGCAAATCCTTGCTGGAAAGATCGGCGGGTGCGGCAATCAAATTCATCACATTCATACGAACGGTCATGGCGCTGCCTGTGGAAATGAATTTTTTGGTCTCGCCTTGCGAGTTTCAAGTTATAGGCGCGACACTCGTCATGTTAGAATACGCCGCGTATGATCAATAGAATTCAGGAAATACGATGAGCCAAGTCACTTCAACATCACTTTCGCCAGCTTTCCCTCATCGCTTGGTGATTGCTTCGCGTGAAAGCGCGCTGGCCATGTGGCAAGCCGAACATATCCGGGACAGGCTGCGTGCATTATATCCGCAAACCGCAGTCAGCATCCTGGGCATGACCACGCAGGGCGACCAGATTCTCGATGTGACGCTGTCGAAAATCGGCGGCAAAGGCTTGTTCGTGAAAGAGCTGGAAACCGCGCTGGAAGACGGGAGCGCCGACCTCGCCGTGCACTCGCTGAAAGACGTGCCGATGCACTTGCCTGATGGATTTGTTCTGGCCGCAATCGGCGAACGTGAAGACCCGCACGATGCGTTTGTCTCAAGCCGATATGAAAATCTGGCCGCATTGCCGGCAGGCAGCGTAGTGGGTACTTCCAGCCTGCGCCGCGAGAGCCAGCTGCGCGCACGCTTTCCGCATTTGCAGATCGAACCGTTGCGCGGCAACGTGCAAACCCGATTGCGCAAACTGGACGAAGGGCAATATGCCGCTATCATCCTCGCCGCTGCCGGACTGAAGCGGCTGGGGCTGGGCAATCGCATCCGCGCACTGATCACCAGCGAAGACAGCCTGCCCGCCGTCGGTCAAGGCGCGCTAGGCATCGAATGCCGCGCCGATCGCGCCGATGTGATTGCCTTGCTGCAACCGCTGCATCATCCTGAAACCGCCGCCTGTGTGCTTGCGGAACGCGCCATGAGCCGTGCCTTGGCGGGTAGTTGCCAAGTGCCGCTGGGCGGTTTTGCCGAAGTGCGGAACGGCAAACTGCGTATACGCGGTTTTGTTGCCAGCCCGGATGGCAAGCGCATGGTACGCGCAGAGTTGATTGGTGATATCTCTGACCCGGAAGCGTTGGGCAATCAGGTTGCCGATGCGTTGCGTGCTCAGGGCGCTGAAGAAATTCTAGCGTCGCTGAATATCTGATTAACCGCAAACCGGGAATGTCTGAAAAACCGCTTGCCGGATTGAAAATTCTGGTCACGCGACCGCGTGACCAGGCGGTGCTGCTGGCGCAGCGAATTGAGCAGGCGGGCGGCATTCCGCTGCGCTTTCCGCTGCTTGAAATCGCGCCGGTGCAGAATACCAGAACGCTGCACGAACAAGTGTCTCGCCTCGCGCAATTCAATCTTGCTGTCTTCGTCAGCCCGAATGCGGTGAAATACGGCATGGCGGCGATACAAGCTGCGGGTGATATTCCACCCTCTTTGCGTATTGCCACGGTCGGGCAAGGCAGCGCGAAAGTGTTGCACCACCTGGGTATCGCCAATGTAATCGCGCCGACCGAACGTTTCGACAGCGAAGGACTGCTGGCACTGCAAGAGTTGCAAAATATTGCCGGGTGGCGCGTGATAATTTTTCGCGGTGATGGCGGACGCGAGTTTCTGGGCGATGCGCTCAAGGTTCGCGGTGCAACGGTGGAATATGCCGTCTGCTACCAGCGCAGCAAGCCGCAGTGGGATGCCGGAGCATTGCTGGAAGCCGCGCCGGATGCGATAACGGTGACGAGTAGCGAGGCATTGGTCTATCTGTGGCAACTGCTGGGCGATGCGCAATGCAACCGCCTATGCGGCATAACGTTATTCGTGCCGCATAAGCGTATTGCCGAACTGGCGCGCCAGCAAGGCTGGCTACAGGTGCGATTAACAGATGCAGGAGATGATGGTTTGCTATCGGCTTTGATAGCATGGAACCAGAGGACTGAGGACAGAGAACAGAAGACAGGCTCAGGTGTGCCGCAAATCGGCACACCCCAAAGATAAACCGCTTCTATGCCGCACAACCATCCTTCTTCTGCCCTTTGTTATCTGAAAGGCACTACATGAGCGAGCAAACTTCACAACCTGAAAACATCGAGCCTGGAAACATCCAGCCGGAAATACCGGCATTGTCCGAACAGCCGCACCCGGCACGTAAAACCGGGATGGCAGATGCGTTATCGCACATCAGCATCACGCAAATGACTCTGGCCGTACTGGTGCTGATTTTCCTGTGGCAATGGCAGGCCGGACATCGCGCCATCAGCGACATGCAGCAGCAACTTGCAAAGAAAATTGCCGAGATGGACGGCGGCAGCAAGGCCAACCTGATTTTGCTGACGCAAAGCCAGGACCAGGTACGCGAACTCTCCGCCAAAGTGGCAACGCTGGAAACGCGCTATGCCGAGGCACAGAATCAGCGCGCCGCGCTTGAAGCTTTGTATACGGACATGTCGGTAAGCCGCGATGAATCCGCACTGGCTGAAGTCGAGCAAATGTTGCTGATCGCGGCGCAGCAATTGCAGTTGTCGGCCAATGTAAAGGTTGCGATGATCGCCATGCAGAGTGCCGATGCGCGTCTGCAGCGCATGAACCGCCCTGCTTTCAAAGGGCTGCGCAAAACCATCAGCCAGGATATTGACAAGTTGCGGTCGCTGCCCAGTGTGGATATTGCCGGCGTCAATTATCAACTTGATAATCTGATGGCCTCTGTGGATAAGTTGCCGTTGGTCTATCAGCAACGAGCGGCGACTCAAATGGTAGCGCAAGCTGCTGCTTCAAAAGATGAAACGATTTGGCAAAGGTTGCTGCGCGAAATCGTGCAGGAGATGAAGCAACTGGTGCGCATTGAAAACACCGGCAAAGCGGAAATTCCGCTGCTACCGCCCGACCAGGAGTTTTTTCTGCGCGAAAATCTTAAACTGCGTTTGATGTCGGCGCACCTTGCTCT
Source organism: Gallionella sp. (assembly GCA_030645955.1). The sequence goes on from JAUSMR010000097.1 coordinate 53,662, forward strand.
GATGTCGCGTGACGAGGAGAGTTTCAGGCAGGAACTGAAAACTGCGCAGCTTTGGACAGCGCGCTATTTTGACGGCAAATCGTATGAGGGCGTGCGGATGCTGACCGGGCTGAAAAAACTGGCCTTATCCAGCATCCGCGTCGAATTGCCGGACATCAGCCCGAGCTTGCAGGCTGTGCGCAACTACCGCTTGACGCGCGAAAACGAGCCAAAGGCGAGTTTCGAGGTACGGCCAAACGAGCCGAGGGTAAATTTCGATTCCCGTCCCAGGATGTCGCGATGAAATACCTGTTCTGGATACTGTTGCTATTCGCCGCCGCAGTCGCGCTGGCCGCTGCGTCGCACAATCCGGCCTACGTGTTGCTGGTGTATCCGCCCTACCGTGTCGAGCTGTCGCTTACCCTGTTTGTCGTTTTGTACATACTCACTTTTATATTCGGCTATGGGTTGGTGCGACTGACGCTTGCAACGATACAACTGCCGTCGTATGTGCGGAAATATCGTTTGGATCGTGCGCAAGGCAAAGCACGTAAATTGCTGGACGATGCGCTCGGCGCTTTTTTTGAAGGACGCTATGCTGCGGCGGAAAAGGCATCTGCGCATGCGATGGAATTGGGCGACACCTCCGCGCTGCATTCAATCATCGCGGCGCGCGCTGCCCACGAATTACGCGAGTTTGACAAACGCGATGCTTATCTCGCCGATACCAAAATCAAGTCTGTGGGCGAGACCACGATGCGTCTGATGGCGAAGACCCAGTTCCAGCTCGACCAGAAACAGCCGCAATCTGCGCTCAACTCCCTGAAGGAATTAAGCGAGTCGGGTATACGCAAACATGTAGGCGCGCTGGGTCTGGAATTGAAGGCGCAACAGCAGGCGCGCAACTGGGACGCGGTGCTGGATGTGATAATGCAACTGGAGAAGCGCAACGCCATCGATAAGCTCGCCGTCGATCAACTGCGTCAACAAGCGTGGCTGGAGAAGTTGCGCGGACATACGCAGGACATCGCCACGCTGCGTGCGCTGTGGAAATCCATTCCGGGCGAATTCAAACAACGCGGCAAGATTGCAGCGGCCGGCGCCCGGGCGTTCAGCCAGCTGGGAGATTGCCAGAGTGCGCAGCAACTGCTCGCGGATATCCTGAACGCGCAATGGGACAGCGAGTTGGTGGCGTTGTATGGCGACTGCCAATCCGGTAATGCGGTTGCGCAGATCGAACAAGCCGAGAAATGGCTCAACCTGCACAAACAGGATGCCGGGCTATTGCTTGCGCTCGGGAAATTATGCCTGCATCAAAAACTGTGGGGCAAAGCCCAGAACTACCTTGATGCCAGCATAAGCCTGGAACCCAGTCATGCCGCCTTTACAGCACTGGGCCAGCTCGCCGAAAAGTTGGGCAAGCACGAACAGGCGCTCGTCCATTTCCAGAAGGCGATGCAATTTCAATAAGAAGAAAACAGAGACTGGCAACATTGCTCCGCCTGCCTGAGCAAATTCTTATGCTTCCCCGAATGAAAAGGAATTAATCTTTCGGCGTAAAGGTGAACATGTCCGAAAAGAACGCATCTTCCGGCAGTCCGCGCAAAGCGGTATAGTCGCGACGCGCGGCTGCCACCATTACCGGCGCGCCGCAGGCATAGACTTCAAAACCGGATAGGTCACAGAAATCATCCAGCACTGCCTGATGCACCAGGCCGATTCTGCCTTGCCAATTGTCACCGGGCAGCGGTTCGGAAAGTACTGGCGTAAATTTGATGCCGCTGCTTTCCCATTGCCTTGCATTTTCCAGCATATATAAATCTGCCAATTTGCGCGCGCCCCAGTAGAAATGCATAGTACGTTTCAAGCCGATGTGCAGGGCGTGTTCGATGATAGCCTTGACCGGGGCGAAGCCGGTGCCGCTGGCGATGAAGATCACAGGTTTATCCGAGTCTTCGCGCAGGAAGAACGTGCCGAGCGGTCCTTTGAAGCGCAGGATATCGCGCTCATTCATTTCGTTGAACACATGCCCTGAAAACGTGCCACCTGTAATGTTGCGAATATGCAGTTCCAGAAATTCGTCGTTGTGCGGCGCGTTGGCCAGCGAAAAACTGCGCGGCTTTTGATTTTTCAGCAGGATGCTGATGTATTGGCCGGGGAGGAATTGCAGCCGTTCATTGGTTGGCAGCTTGAGCTGCAGCAGCATCACATCCTCCGCCAGCCTTTCCATTTTCTGCACGCGGCACGGCATGGTTTTCACCGGAATATCGCTGACTGCATTCACCTCGCGACACTCGATCACCAGGTTCGATAGAGGCTTGGCGCAGCAGAACAATGCGATGCCCGCCGCTTTTTCCGCATCCGTCAGGGTGCTGGCCTGATACTTGCCGTAATCCACCCCTCCTTCCAGTATTTTCCCTTTGCACTCGCCGCACACACCATCGCGGCAGCTATACGGCAGGATGTAGCCATGCTTGAGCGCCGCTTCGAGTATGGTTTCGTGTTCTTCGATGGGAAAGCTGTGGCCGCTTGGCTGGATGGTAGTTTGAAAGGTCATGATGTAAATTGCCAGTTGCGCGGAAACGCGAATTTTAACGCATAATCCAACGAACCTCTGAACTGTCCATCCATGAAACGCTTGCTGATTATCGGTTGTGGTGACGTGGCAATGCGCACCATCCCATTGCTGGTACGCCGCTACCGGGTGTTTGCTTTGCTGCGCAATGCCGCTTACTCCACGGCTCTGCGTGCCTTGGGTGTAATGCCGCTGTTGGGCGATCTGGATGACCGTGCCAGCCTCGCGCGTATCGCCGGAATGGCGGATGCGGTGCTGCACTTCGCACCCCCCCGGAACATCGGCACACACGATACGCGTACGCGCAACCTGCTCAGTGCGCTGTCGCGTGGCACATTGCCGAAGCGACTGGTGTATATCAGTACCAGCGGCGTATATGGCAATTGTCGCGGTGCGCGGGTGAGTGAAACGCATCCGCTGAATGCACAGACAACGCGCGCACAACGGCGCGCAAATGCCGAGAAGCAGATTCGCATCTGGGCAAGGCGCAATCGGGTAAAGGCCAGTATTTTGCGCGTGCCAGGTATCTATGCGGCAGACCGCTTGCCGCTAAACAGATTGCAGCAAGGCACACCTTGCATCATCGATAATGAGGATAGCTGCACTAATCTGATTCATGCCGATGATCTGGCGCGCATCGCCGCAGCGGCCTTGAGAAACGGCGCGGCTTGCCGCGTGTACCACGCCAGCGATGACAGCCAGATGAAGATGGGTGAATATCTCGACAGTGTGGCCGATGCGTCCGGCCTGCAGCGCGTTCCGCGTATCAGCCGTGCCGAGGCTCAGCGTGTGTTGCCGGAATCGCTGCTGTCGTTCATGAACGAATCCAGGCGGCTGACCAATCAGCGCATGAAACGCGAGTTGAAGGTGAAGCTGCATTATCCGACGGTGGCGGATGGGATTGCCACAACATGAAGGCTTGCTGCGGTTTTCAGAGCACCGCTAGAAGCGGTAATGCACTCCCAGATTGATCGCAGTTGATTCCCAGTTCACCCCATTGAGGAGAGAGTAGCCCACCGAGCCATCGGAAAAAAAGGTTTTGTCGATGCCAGCCCCGGTATTCCATTGCTGTGCTTCCACAGAAAAACCAACTCTCCAGTCTTTACTGACAAGGTAAGTGGCTCCCGCAGCAAGCAAGATACCCTGACCTTTCGCGGTATGAACAAAACTCACCGGATGAGAAAACTCGGGGCGCAAATTCCAGTTTGCAAGAGCCGAATAGTCAACCCAGTGATATTCCCCGGTAGCGGTCAGTGACCAATCGCTGCCACTTTCCAGCAGAGCCTCCATACCCACCCACGGACCTTGCCACTGTGCATCGTAGCTGCTATCCAACCCGGGGAAAGAACCTGTGGCAGGCAGGGTCTGGAATCCTTCTGTCATCGTCAGATTTTGCTGGTGTATCGACAGGCCAACCAACGGGGTTACAGACAGAAAATTCCCGTCGGCGTCATTCAACAGACGCAGCGTTCTTCCCAGACCTATGCTGCCATCGCGCACCTCGCCGCCGCCCCTGTTGTTGGAGCGCGAAAACTCCAGAGTGCGATTATTCCCGTCATAGTCAGAATCCTGGTTGCTTCCGGAATTGATACGGCCATAAGCAAGCTTTCCGCGCAAGCTCCAGTCAGCGTCGATATTCAGTCTGGCTGCTGCGCTCATTTGCGCAATTTTCAGATTTTCCCATTTAAGTTCAGACAAAATATTGACCGAGCCGCCTGCTATATTCCAATTCAGATTATCTTTGCGGTTACCGGTTCCAAGGAAAAATTCAAACGGCTTATCCGTGGAAGCGCGCTCGTCGATCTGTTTTACCCAGTCCCCACTCTCCATTACATCCTGCTGACCAGAATTCAACTCATCCGCAGCCCATGCCTCAGCAGTAGTGCCCAGCGCGCAGCAACATACGACTAATATTATTTTAACGTATTGTTTTTCTATGCTTTTAAGCAACCGCACTATACGCACCCCTAAAAAGAGAATAAAAGCAAAGTGTTAGATACTCGCAAACGTTGCAAAACTCCGCTTCAATGTATAGAGTAGCACGGTCGTTCGCGTATATAGCTACGACCTTAACCTAAATTTTTAAGGGAAATAATGAACCTTTCTAAAATAGTTGGCGCAGTATCGTTGCACACACGCGTAAGCACACTTGCTGTAGCGGCGTTATTAGGCTTGTCATTCGGTTTGTCCGGGTGCCAGGGTCCCAAAGGCGACACTGGGCCTGCAGCCTCAGCGCAGCAGCCTACAGGCACCATCCAGGGGAGTCTGCGTGACAGCGTGACGCAACAGCCGATTGTCGGTGCCTTGTTGGATATTGGTGTAGCCACGGCAACCACCAATGCACAAGGTGAGTTCGTCATGAGAAACGTCGTGGTTCCCGTTGACGCGAATAACAATGTCAATGCGGCGTCCTACCCTGTGAATATCAACTTGCGCAGCGTTTCTTCTCCTGTCACCATGGCCAGCGCCACTGCGACCCCGCGTTATGCGGATTTCTTTTATCAGACCATACCCGTAACGTTTACCCCGCTTTACTCCTCGACAACAGCGACTCCGGTCACCGGCCTGATCGCAACGGTCGACATCATGGTGGGCAAGCTGGCTGCCAACATTACGGGCGTAGTTGCAGACAGCGTAACCAAACAACCGGTTGCTGCAGGCTTTACTGTCAAGCTGGTTTCCCTGGGTTCAACCAACTCGGCAACGGGAAACGGCGGGACGGGCGCTCTTGAAAACATTGTCGGAAGCACAACTACCGACGCGAGCGGCGGCTTCACCTTCGCCAACATCGAGTCTCTGCAGAACTTCCGCATCGATGCATGGAACGCTGCTCAGACCTACAGAGGCACCGCAAACGTGGCTGCACCTGCCGATGGCCAGACCCGTACCCTGTCAATTCAGGGAAATACAGCGGTCCTCGTGGCTTCCACCGACATTCTTGCCCCAACCATCATCAGCGTAACGCCGGAGCAGAATGCCGATATCGCCCCTGCGGCGACCGATGTGGTGTTCACCTTCAGCGAGCCCATCCTGCAGACGGCCGATACCAGCACCAGCCCTTCTGTTGCAACCGGCCTGTACAACACCATAGCGGTGAACTTTAACGGCGCCAAGGCCAGCAACATTGCCCGCAGCGTGTCCTGGAATGCGACCTCGACCCAGTTAACGGTCACCATCCCGGCTTTGGCTGCATCATCCAAATACTCGGTGAGTCTGGCTGGTACCGGCACTGTTCTCAAGGACCTGAACAGCAATGTAGTAACTAACATTGCAACTGCAGGAAAGGGTGTGCTCGCCTTCACCACCAACGGTTCCACAACGCCAGCCGCACCGGCGGCCGTTACAGTGACAAACGGCGCAAGCCTTAACTACAACAGCCCTACAGTTCTGCTGGACTGGCTGCCGGTCTCTGGCGCGAAAGCTTACAATGTCTATCGTGCGCAGAATTTTGCCGGTGCCGCCGGACAGTTGCAGCTAATTCTTCCAGTGGTGCCAGTGGCAACTCCGCCAGTATCGACTTTAACCTCCAATTTCTCCGATGCTGTGCCCAACACACCAACATTTCCCTTCGTTTCCAGCCAGAATAAGCTGACCTACACCTATGTTGTGAGGTCGGTGAGCGCGGATAACGTCGAGTCAGCCGACAGTACCGCCGTGCCGGCGCAGGACGCTGTGGTGCCAACTGCAACCATCCCAGCCGGTCTTGCGGCAACGTATACGATAACCTTTATCGAGCCTGTGGATGAGGCTACGGCTACTACTCTGGCAAACTACGCGCTGACTCAGGGAGTAGCGGCATCGGCACCTATTATCAACAATGCGGTATTGAATGCCAATCTGACGACTGTGACTCTTACCTTGAGCGCGGCTACGGTGACTGGCAATACGCTCACCATTACGGGGGTAAAGGACATCGCCGGCAACGCCATGACGGGCGCTGCCAGGACGTTCTAAACTATGGCAGGATGGCCAACCGGCGGGGACCAACAACCCCGCCGGTTTTTGGAGGATGCAGAAAGACAAAAGGGCTCCATGAGCCCTTTTGTCTTTCTGCCGTCTAAACTTGTTTATTCCATCTGTTGCGGCTGCTCAGGCTCACCGGTGTAGCCCTGGTGAAATTCAGACCAGCACGCTGCCCAAATTAATCATCCCAATCGGGGTAATTTGGGATCGATACAGTGTCCTCATCGAACACGCCCTTGTCGGCTTGTGTGTGGCATTTGTTGCAGTAGCTCAGCGACTTCACGTCATTGTTACCCTTGACCATTTTCTCGGGAATATCCTTGTGTTTGCGCTTGATATAACGCAGCTCGATGATGCGCAGCGGCGCATCGCCTTCTGCCGTGGCAATGGCAATCTTGCGTGATCGCTTGTAAAAGGATTTATCTGCTGCGTTTTCCACCGCGTAATCATGAATGTCTTGCAGCGTTTCCTTGTCGATCTCGGCATTGTCGCCAAAGTGATCCTTCAATGCGTCGGCCTTCAGCAGTTTCTCCCAGGATTTCGCCGGCAACAATCCCGGCGGATAGGCAAAGTGGCATTCACCGCATTCCTTCAGATATTGCGTGTCGGTAACCGGTTTCACTTCTTTGGTGCGCTGAAAATTAATCAGCCACTTTCCAAAGTTTTCTTCAGCCTGGGCATAAGTGCCACTCGTTAACAGCGCGCCCGCCAGCAATGCAACGACTTTCATTTTTTTTGACATTATCTCGCTCCGTTACCAGGTCAATTTGATTGCGACACCCATGGCGACACCGCCCGCCATCCCTACCCCCGCATGCCCGCCGCCAGGTGCCTGGGACACGGCAGCCAGCATGGCCAGCGCGCCCGCTGTGCCGAGCAATGCGTGCATATTATCCGGGTCGGTCCAGCCGTCTTCCAGATGAAAGTCATCCCAGTGGGCCAGCAACCCGGTCGTCACCGTGGCAGCCGCCAGCGTCGCCGCCGCCCGTCCCAGTTTTGCGTGGTTGCTTGATTTCTGTGCATCGAGCTCCGCCTGAGTCAGCGCTCTTCCTTCGACTTCAGGAGGTTTCGGAGCGATCGCTGTTGCAACGACCAGTGCCAGCGTTCCCAATCCCAGATACTTGTGAGCGTTGCTACCCGAAAACATGGGCGGCTCAAATTCTGCTGTCTGGATTGCCGGAGCTGCGCTTGCCTGCTTCTGGGCAGCATCGGCATCATTCAATGCCAGCATGTAGGATTTGGAGCCGTTGGTGTAGGTGTTGGCCAGGGACGGAATTGCGATACTCTGCACGGTATCGTCCGCATAAGCCATTCCCGACAGGGCCGCCAGACAGGCACTGGCGGCAATATTTTTTAACCTCGCATTGCACTTCATTCTTTACTCCTTTAGCTAATGTTTATTCCTTATCGGAACCCCTGAAAATCCGCATATCATTCCGGCAGCCGCGTTGCGCAGGAGAACTTCCTGCTGGCATATCAAACGTGTATTGCGCGGAGAATTTATTATGTACTTTGCATTCGGGCCAGCTCTGAGATTTTGGAAAGCCCTTGCAGCAGTTGTCACTATAGGTGCATCTACATATAAACGATAGTTAGTTATTTTTATCCAAACCATAAGAAGCCCTTATGGAATTGAGTCTTTGCACTTGTTTTCATCAGCCCGCCGGCCTGAGAAACACGAACCAGAATACAACAGCAACAACCAGCATCATGACACCCAGCCAATTATAACTGCGCCGGATACCTTCATCCGTTTCGGCGGATTTGAAACCGGTTATCATTGAACGCACCAGGTTTTCATGATGCAGTACGCTGCTCACCAGCACTCCGATGATATGCAGCAGTATCACCGCCAGCATGATATTGGTCGCAATCCCGTGCATTTCCACCGCGGCATCGCCGGCGTCATCCTGGAGCGCCATTACGCCGGTCACGCATAAAAAAAGTCCCAGTGCCAGAAGCAGCCAGACCGACACGCTTCCCGCCGGGTTGTGCCCCAGGTAATGCCCGGGCTTGCCTTTGAACAGCGATAACATATATGCGATGATTTCGCCGGGCTTGAATAGGAACGAGCTGAACCGCGCATAGCGTGTGCCTAAAAAGCCCCACAGCAATCTGAACACGATCAGGCCCAGTAATATGTAACCGAAGGCCACATGAATATCGCGGTTGCGTTCCGATTCTGACGTCAAATATGCCCCGACGAAAGATATCACCTGCAACCAATGAAAAACCCGCGTTGGCACGTCCCAAACTAATATTCTTCGAATCATGATGTGGCTTTCCTATCTGGGCATTCTTATGCCATGTTCATTGAAATCGCCCCGCTCAGCCTGTGGGTGGCAGGCAGCACAATTGGCAGGACTTTTCACCTTCGGATTTTTCCAGACTTCCGGGGAAATTTCATGGCTATCGTGCTTGCGTTTAAACCATGCGGTTTCAGTGATCCGCGAGGGCGATGTCGGAGCGCTCCAGCGGTTGGATGCGTTGTTCACCAGAAAGTCGGTGATCTCCTTGTTCTCCTGAGCAGTTATCGAGGCATCCGAACCAAAATGCTTATCCAGGCCGGCCATGACCTTGCGCCAGGATTCGGCGGGCAACAGCCCCGGCGCATAGGCGATGTGGCATGTGGAACATTCCTGCTGGAATTTGGCGTTGGTTTGCGCGGTCTGGACTGATTTGCCGCGATTTTCGCCGCCGTATTTGCCGCTGGAACTCTCGCCGTATTTTCCTTCGCGGTCATCATCATCGGCCTGCGCGACGGACATCGTTACTCCTATCGCCAACAAAGCAACGGCAAGTGCCCGGACATATTTTTGATCATGAACCGATAACATAGTCTTCATAATTATTTAACGGTAAGCAGGAAAGCGAGTACGTCACCTTTTTCCTGGGGTGTGCAGACGCGCTCCAGAACATCGTTACAATTGCGCTTGAACCATTTTTCAACTTTTGCCATGTCAGTGAAGCGTTCAGCGTTGGCAGACGGGGCAAGGGGCTTGATGACCTTGCCGGTCTTTGCATGTTTGCCCTGCGTGGCCGGGTTGTCGGTATGGCAAGAAGAACAGCTCCACTCGCCACCCTGCTTTGTCTTGAAGAAAGTCTCACCGCGCGCGGGTGAGAATCCCTGAAAACCAGATGTGCCCGATGCCTCGCTCTTGATAGATGCCAGCACGCTTTCGGATGTTTCCGCGAACGCCGATTGTGCAGTCAGCATCAAACACAATACAAAAAATACACGCAACATAAGCCACCTCCTTAAAATTGGTGCTTGTAGAGTGTGTTGCAAACTATAAGTTCAGTCATAAATTACTTATGTGGTACCAGCTCAATGGTTCGCCGGTAGAGATTTTCAGCAAACTCCTGCACAATATGGCACTCGCTAAAGCCGCGACCAAACATTGACTATTGCGGTTAGTTCTTGACTCCGCCCAGTTCTTATCTCAACTTATTTATTAGGCAACCATGGCTTTCATACGCGGAATTTTTGATCGAATCGTGTTAGTGGTGGGTATCGTTGCGGCTGGCTGTATTCCAAGCTTCATTTCGCAATACCGGCAACGCGTTGGCGGCCGACTCGATCAAGTTCTTCAGGATCTTGAGCCCTTCCAGCAAATTGCCAATCAATATCACCATGGCAGCCTTAAGGAGTTGATCCAACATCACCTTAACAGTACTGACACTACATTTCACGATGAGGGTGCGGCATTGCATGCTATGGTAAGCGCTGCCGAGCAGTTAAGACGTGCCCTGCAGGCTCTCAATACCGACTTGTTCCATCAGCTGAGTTATCTGCTTACCGGTGGTTTGGATCCGCTTATTGCGCATGCGACTTGGGAAATATATTCACCCTCTTTTAACTTGACAGTTGAAAGTGTTGTGTTTGGTTCTATCGTTGGCGTTTTGATATGGCTGATGTTTCTCTTTATCTGGTACATCTGCGCTCGGCTTATAAGTATTCTTGCCGCACGATAATCGCCTGCGAAGGCCGTTAACCATCCAGATATCATGGCGGTTATTAACGCGTTGAATTTTACTGGCGCAAACACCCAACAAAAAAGCAGCCGAAGCTGCTTTTTTGTGTCTGTTGCCTGGGCTTAATGCCCAACTTGTTTGCGCAGTTGCTGGATCGCACGCAACTGTGCGATGGCCTCCGCCAATTCGGCTTGTGCCTGGGCGTAGTCGATGTCGGAAGCGCGGTTCTTGATCATGTCTTCCGCCGCCCGTTTCGCTTCCAATGCTCGCGCCTCATCCAGATCACCGCCGCGTATCGCGGTATCAGCCAGGATGGTCACCACGCCTGGCTGCACTTCAAGCATGCCGCCTGAAACATAGATGAGCTCTTCCTGTTCCTGATCCGGACGCTTGATTCTGACCGAGCCGGGTTTGATGCGCGTCATCAATGCGGAATGGCGTGGATAGATGCCCAGCTCGCCCATTTCACCGGGAACCACCACCACTTCTGCCAGACCGGAGAAGAGGGACTCTTCCGCGCTAACTACATCAACATGTATGGTCATTGCCATGGTTGCTCCAAATAATTACTACAGTGTTTTGGCTTTTTCAACCGCTTCTTCAATGCCGCCCACCATATAAAATGCCTGCTCAGGCAAGTGATCGTATTCACCGTTAATGATACCCTTGAAGCCCTTGATGGTATCTTTCAGCGTGACATACTTGCCCGGGCTGCCGGTGAATACTTCGGCCACGTGGAACGGCTGCGACAGGAAGCGCTGGATCTTTCGGGCGCGTGCCACAGCAAGTTTGTCTTCCGGCGCCAGTTCGTCCATACCCAGGATCGCGATGATGTCACGCAATTCCTTGTAGCGTTGCAGGGTTTGCTGCACACCGCGCGCCACGTTGTAATGTTCTTCGCCCACCACCAGCGGATCAAGCTGGCGGGAGGTGGAATCCAGCGGGTCAACAGCAGGGTAGATACCCAGCGAGGCGATGTCGCGACTCAGCACCACGGTGGAATCCAGGTGCAAAAAGGTCGTCGCCGGAGACGGATCGGTCAAGTCATCCGCCGGCACGTATACGGCCTGAATCGAAGTGATCGATCCGGTCTTGGTCGAAGTGATGCGCTCTTGCAAGCGGCCCATTTCTTCGGCCAGCGTCGGCTGGTAACCCACGGCAGAAGGCATACGCCCCAACAGCGCGGACACTTCGGTACCGGCCAGCGTAAAGCGATAAATATTGTCGACGAAGAACAGAATGTCGCGGCCTTCATCGCGGAAATATTCGGCCATGGTCAGGCCGGACAATGCCACGCGCAGACGGTTGCCTGGCGGTTCGTTCATCTGGCCGAACACCATGGCCACTTTGGACTCGGGCAGATTGTCCAGCTTGATAACGCCCGCTTCAGACATTTCATGGTAGAAGTCATTGCCTTCGCGGGTGCGTTCACCCACGCCAGCGAACACCGACAGGCCACTGTGCTGCTTGGCGATGTTGTTGATCAGTTCCAGCATGTTCACGGTCTTGCCCACACCCGCGCCGCCGAACAGGCCCACCTTACCGCCCTTGGCGAACGGGCAAACCAGATCGATAACCTTGATGCCGGTTTCCAGCAGATCAATCGACGGGGACAGCTCGTCAAACTTCGGCGCCTTCTGGTGAATCTCGCGACGCTCTTTGCATGGAATGTCACCAGCATCATCGATCGGTCGACCCAGCACGTCCATGATACGGCCCAGCGTGCCGCTGCCGACCGGCACTTTAATCCCGCTACCTGTGGAGTTTACAGTCATACCGCGACGCAAACCGTCGGAAGAACCCATCGCAATGGTACGCACTACGCCGTCACCGAGTTGCTGCTCCACTTCAAAAGTCAAACCCGCCTCGGCAGTCGAAGATCCCACGTCTGCAAGTTGCAGGGCTTCATATATCTTGGGCATCTGATCACGCGGAAATTCGATGTCAACCACCGCACCGATACACTGAACAATCTTTCCTTGACTCATTTTTAAAATTCCCCGTCTAAATTAATTTTGTAATTTGCCGCTGTAATCAATCAACCAACCGCCGCCGCGCCGCTGACGATTTCCGAAATTTCGCGGGTAATGGCCGCTTGGCGTGCCTTGTTGTATACCAGCTTGAGCTCGCCGATCACGCTCTTTGCGTTATCCGATGCGGCCTTCATCGCCACCATCCGCGCACTCTGTTCGGAAGCCATATTCTCTACGACAGCCTGGTAAACCAAGGACTCAATGTAGCGCACCAGCAGCTCATCGATCACCTGCTTGGCATCTGGCTCGTAGATATAGTCCCAGCTGCCCTCGGCGGTCCCCATCTGCTCACCGGTCAGCGGCAGCAATTGCTCCACGCACGGCTCCTGCTTCATGGTATTGATGAAGTGGTTGTAGCTCAGATAGATGGCATCAATTTCCCCTGCCGCATAGGCATCCAGCATCACCTTCACGGCACCGATCAGTTTTTCGATGTGCGGCGTATCACCCAATCCAGTCAGGTTGGATTTGACCTTGGCGCCGATACGCGACATGAAACCCAGCCCCTTGTTGCCGATCGGGCAAACCATGATACCCTTGGCCTCGCCTTCCCAAGCCTTCATGTGGCTCACCGCAAGACGCAGGATGTTGGTATTCAAACCGCCACACAGACCCTTGTCCGAGGTCACCACGATCAGGCCGACGTTTTTGACACTTTCGCGTTTGGCCAGAAATGAGTGCTTGTATTCCGGATTCGCGCGCGACAAGTGCGCCGCGACATTGCGAATCTTTTCCGCGTAGGGGCGCGCCGCACGCATACGCTCCTGCGCTTTACGCATCTTGGCTGCGGCGACCATTTCCATGGCGCGTGTGATCTTGCGTGTATTTTCTACACTCTTGATTTTCGCGCGGATCTCTTTACTGCCAGCCATTTCTCACCCCGCCTTAATAAACAGCCGTTGCCTTGAAGGTCTCAATCGCCGCAGACAACAATTTTTCGTTATCGGCATTCAAATCCTTGCTGGAATCAATCGCATCCATCAGGCTCTTGTTATTGGATTTCAGGTAAGTGTGCAGCGCCGACTCAAACGCCAGCGCCTTGGGCACCGCCACATCGTCGAAATAGCCTTTGTTGACGGAGAACAGCGTGACCGCCATTTCGGCGACCGACAATGGCGCATATTGCAACTGCTTCATCAACTCGGTAACCATGCGGCCGCGCTCCAACTGCTTGCGGGTTGCCTCGTCCAGATCGGAAGCGAACTGCGCGAAGGCGGCCAATTCACGGTATTGCGCCAGCGCCAGCCGCACCCCGCCACCGAGCTTTTTGATCACCTTGGTTTGCGCGGCACCGCCTACGCGGGACACCGAAACGCCGGCGTTAATTGCAGGACGGATACCGGCGTTAAACAAATCTGTTTCCAGAAATATCTGGCCGTCGGTAATGGAAATCACGTTGGTCGGCACGAAGGCGGATACGTCGCCCGCTTGCGTCTCGATAATCGGCAATGCGGTCAGCGAGCCGGTCTTGCCCTTGACTTCACCCTTGGTAAAGGCTTCCACATAGTCAGCGTTCACTCGCGCTGCGCGTTCCAACAGGCGGGAGTGCAAATAGAACACGTCGCCGGGGTACGCTTCACGGCCTGGCGGACGGCGCAGCAACAGGGAGATTTGACGGTATGCCCAGGCCTGCTTGGTCAGATCGTCATAAACAATCAGCGCGTCCTGTCCGCGATCGCGGAAATATTCGCCCATAGTGCAACCGGCATACGGCGCCAGGAATTGCATCGCGGCAGAATCCGAAGCGGTTGCAGCAACCACGATGGTGTAACCCAGCGCGCCATGCTCTTCAAGTTTGCGCACCACGTTAGCGATGGTCGAAGCTTTTTGACCAATCGCCACATACACGCAGGTCATGTTCTGACCCTTTTGGTTGATGATGGCATCCACCGCCACGGCTGTCTTGCCGGTTTGGCGGTCGCCAATGATCAGTTCACGCTGACCGCGACCGACCGGAACCATGGAGTCGATCGATTTCAAGCCGGTTTGTACCGGCTGATCAACCGACTTACGCGCGATCACGCCCGGCGCCACTTTTTCGATCTTGTCGGTCATCTTGGCGTTGATCGGGCCCTTGCCGTCAATCGGCTGACCCAGCGCGTCCACCACACGACCGCACAATTCCGGACCAACCGGTACTTCCAGAATACGACCGGTACATTTAACAGTGTCGCCTTCGGTGATGTGCTCGTATTCACCCAGCACCACCGCACCGACAGAATCACGCTCCAAGTTAAGCGCCAAACCGAAGGTGTTGCCGGGGAATTCCAGCATTTCACCTTGCATTACATCGGAAAGGCCGTGCACACGAACAATGCCGTCAGTCACGCTGACTACCGTACCTTCGGTACGCGCTTGCGCCAGCGCCTCAAAATTATCGATGCGACTGCGAATCAAACTGCTGATTTCAGAAGGGTTGAGCTTCATCTGGATTTCCTTATCTTGATAAATCTATTTTCAGGCAAGAGCTTTTGCCATTTCGCCAAGGCGGGTGCGCGCTGAACCATCGATCACCTTATCTCCGGCACGGATCACTATGCCGCCTAGTAATTCTTTATTGACTTTACAGACCAGCTTGATTTCCCGGCCCATGCGCGCTTTCAGCGAGCTGATGATTTTTTCTTGTTGCGTGGCAGACAGCTCAAACGCTGAGTCCACTACCACATTCACGGTTTTTTCCGCTTCCGCCCGCAGATTTTCAAAGATTGCGGCAATTTCCGGCAGTATCAGCAGGCGTTGATTGTCCGCCAGTATGCGAATGAAATTGCGCTGCTGAGCTTTTGCCTGGCTGCCTAGCAAACCCTCCATCAGGCTTTCGAGTTGCGGCTTGGCAACCCGTTGACTGGTGACTACCGCGCGGACTTCTGGATAGCAGACTGCCTCGGCGAGAGACAGCAATACTTCCGACCAACCTTTCAAGTCCGACAGCTTTTGCGCTTCTTCAAATGCCGCCTGTGCGTATGGCCGAGCTATGGTGATGGCTTCAGACATGGCGTTTAGATTTCCGCAACCAATTTGTCGAGCAAGTCGTTGTGCGCCTTGGCATCAATTTCACGACCAAGAATTTTGCCCGCGCCGGCAAGCGCGATTGCCGACACATGGGTACGCAATTGCTCCCTGGCACGAAACACTTCCTGATCGATTTCAGCCTTGGCGCCCGTGATGATGCGATCGCCTTCTATCTTGGCCTGCGCCTTGGCTGCTTCAACAATTTCACTGGCGCGTTTTTCGCCATAGCCAACAATTTCGCCGGCCTTTTCTTTTGCTTCCCGCAAGATTTCTGCAGAACGCTTGGCGGCCAACTCAAGGTCGTGCTTCGCCCGCTCTGCATACGCCAAGCCATCGGCGATAGTCTTTTGCCGCGACTCGATCGCCGCCAGCAATGGCGGCCAGACGAACTTCACGGTGAACCATATCAAGATGGCAAACGACAGTGCCTGCGAAAACAGTGTCAGGTTAATGTTCATTTCGATTCCTTACGCTGGATTGTGCTGCACGCAATGGTCAATTATTTGATTACGGCGAGCAGCGGGTTTGCGAACGCGAACATCATTGCCAGACCAACGCTGATAATGAAGGATGCGTCGATCAGACCCAACAACAGGAACACCTTGCCTTGCAGCGTGGGAATCAATTCGGGTTGGCGTGCTGCACCATCCAGGAAGCTGCTACACATAATACCGATACCGATACAAGCGCCAAAAGCGCCCAGACCGATGATCAGACCGATAGCAATGCCGGTGTAAGCTTGGACCATCGCCAAATATTGTACTGTGTTTTCCATTTTTGCTTCCTTTCGATTTACAAGATTGATTAAAGTTAATAGTGATAAAAAGGGTTAGTGGCTTTCGTGCGCCATCGCGATGTAAACGACCGTAAGCATCATGAAGATGTACGCTTGCAACACTACGATCAGGATATGGAATATCGCCCAGCCCCCACTGAGCAACGCACCAAAGATTGTTCCAGCCAAGCCGGTTGCAGCCCACATCCCGAGCAACAGAAAGATGATTTCGCCGGCGTACATGTTGCCGAATAAACGCAGCGAGTGGGACAGCGGTTTGGAGACGTACTCGACCAGATTGAGCAGGATGTTCGCCGGCCAAACCAGCGGGTTGGCGCCGAACGGCGTGCAGAACAATTCATGCATCCAGCCACGCATCCCTTTGACCTTGATATTAAAGAAGATCATCAACAACCACACCGATATCGAAAGAGCGAACGTTGCATTGATGTCGGAGGTGGGGACTGCGCGGAATTTCTCCTGGCCGAATACGTGGTGATAGATCCATGCCATGATATCGATGGGCAGGAAGTCCATCGCGTTCATGGCTAACACCCATACGAAAACGGTCAGCGCCGCCGGAGCCACAAATTTATGGCGGTCGCCGTGGAAAATGCCTTTGACCTGGTCATCGACAAACTCGACCAGCAGTTCGACGAACGCCTGGCGCTTGCCGGGAACGCCCGCTGTCGCGCCACGCACAACCCACCAAAGAAATCCGAAGATGATCAAGCCGAGCAGGCTGGACACGGCCAGCGTATCGAAGTTCACAGACCAGAATCCGCCTTCGGCTACCTGCTTAACGTTGAAGCTTAAATGATGCTCGATGTAACTGGATGGTGTCAGTACTTGTTCAGTGGACATCACAGACCCTACTCGTTATTCTCGTTATTCTCGTTATTCACGGCCCGCAAGCCCGCGCCAGATGCCAGCGCAGAACCTGCCAACCCACCTATCAGGGACAAAGGAACCAGCCCCCGGTAATACTTGAAGGTCACCAGCAACAGTATTGCTATCACCAGCACCTTGATCACTTCAGCTTTAAGCATTGAAATCAGGATGACACCCGGCGTTATGCCGTTTAATCTCCGCGCCATCGTCATTCCGGCAAACACGCCAATCATTCCGGCAAACCCGCCGACAATAACGATCGCCCCCCCTGCAATAGCGGAAATCGCTGCGTTCATACCAGCAACCAGCAGTGAGACACCCGAGATGAGTACCGTTGTGATGATTTGCCAGCGCGCCGCTTTGCTGAGCGCCCGGCTTATTTTTATGTTTGTTACTCTATCCATCATGTGCCCCTGGGCGTTACTTGTTGGCCAAGGGCAACAAAAAGCCCGCGCATTCTCTACTATTCCTTTGCGGCAAGTCAAGAGAACCCCTAAAAATTTGTTAGCCCCAAGCAGTAATGTCCTCTTTCTCCCAAATAGAAATGTCCGCTGGTGGTACAAGCCACCCCCTGTTAAAAACAGCGGTGGATATTTCGAAATGGCCCAGCTCATGAGTCAAAAAGAAGTATAGCGAGCACCAATTTTGAACCTGCTGAAAGGGAGCAGCTCACCAACATCTTTGCTCAACTTATTTGCCTTTTTTGAGCTTGTTTATAAATTCATCAAGCTGGTCATGATTAGAATATTCGATGACCAGCTTGCCCCCGCCTTTGTTGCCCGGCTTGATTTCCACACGTGTTCCAAGAAATGCACTCATTTCTTCCTGCAACCTTTGCGTATCGCGGCTGATCTGGTGCGCTTTCTTTGGCTTGTCCTTTTCCGGTTCATGCGTTTGCCTCTGCGCCAGTTTTTCCGCTTCGCGCACGGAAAGCCCTTCCAGCACAATTTTATTGGCCAGAAATATCTGCTGTGCACTCTCCAGCGACAACAAGGCGCGCGCGTGCCCCATATCCAACTTGTTTTCCATCAGCATGCCCTGCACGGCCTGCGGCAACTTGAGCAATCTCAACAAGTTGCTGGCCGCACTGCGCGACCGGCCCACCGCATCTGCGGCAACTTGATGGGTCATTTTGAATTCGTCGATCAAACGCTGGATGCCTACCGCTTCTTCCAATGGATTCAGATTTTCCCGCTGGATATTTTCAATCAACGCCATCGCCAGCGCCGCATTATCCGGGACGCTACGCACCAGCACCGGCACATGGGTCAGCCCCGCCAACTGCGCGGCGCGCCATCGTCTTTCACCGGCAATAATTTCATAGCTGCTATCGGCAAGCTGGCGCACCAGAATCGGTTGCATGATCCCCTGCGCTTTGATCGATGACGCCAAGTCGTTCAATGAAGACTCATCCATATGTGAACGCGGCTGATATTTGCCCGGCTTGAGCAGCGCCACATTCAAATCACGCATCACTTCGTCTTTTTCACTTTTCCCACCGGACAACAAAGCATCCAGTCCACGCCCCAATCCCTTGTGTAACTTTGTCATGATTGCTTCCTTTATTCCAATGCAGCAGGTGGTGCTGCGTTATTCAAAAACTCTCCGGCCAAAGCCAGGTAAGCCTGCGTTCCCTTGGATAATTTGTCGTGATACAGCACAGGCACGCCATAGCTGGGCGCTTCCGCCAATCGCACATTACGTGGAATCACCGTGCGATAAACTTTATCGCCAAAGTGTTCTTGCAATTGATCCGAAACTTGTTGTGCCAGGGTATTGCGCGGATCGAACATGGTGCGCAGCAACCCTTCAATTTCCAAATCAGGGTTTAAATTGGCGCGCACTTTGCGAATGGTATTCACCAGATCGCTCAACCCTTCAAGCGCGTAGTATTCACATTGCATCGGGATCATTACCGATTTGGCCGCACACAAACCATTCAGCGTCAGCAAATTTAGTGCTGGTGGACAATCGATCAGCACATAGTCATATTCTGAGTCGACCAGTTGCAGCGCATCGCGCAACCGTGTTTCTCGGCGATCCAGGTTTACCAATTCAATCTCTGCACCTGCCAAGTCCCGATTGGCTGGAAGCAAGTCGTATTTTCCTGCCTCTGAGTATACCCGCGCCTCGGCTATTGTTTTGTTGCCCAACAATACTTCATAGATACTGGACTGCAAATCGCGCTTGTCGATGCCGCTGCCCATCGTGGCATTGCCCTGCGGATCAAGGTCGATCAGCAAAACGCGCTGTTTGGCTGCCGCGAGACTGGCTGCCAAATTCACGCTGGTTGTGGTTTTTCCCACCCCACCCTTCTGGTTGGTTACGGCTAATATTTTTGCCATTTTGCTTTACTCCCTTTATTTCCGGTTTCAAATGAATCGATAACCACTTTGATTTCACCTTTTGCACCTGGCCGTGCCTGTGTACTGCTTACGTTGCCATGTTTTTCTTCTGTTCGAAACCGGAATGTCCACATGCAATCACCAGACTGCGCGCCGCGTGCAAGCCAGGCACCTGTAACGGTATGACGCACTCCACCCGGCATCCGTCCGGTAGGCCCGCCAACTCCTGCTGCGGCGCGCCCTTCATCGCCGCCCAACGCCCGTGCGGTGCCATAAGATGGCGGGTGCTGCGCAAAAAATCACCCAATTCGCTGAATGCCCGCGAGATGATCCCGTCAAAGCGCTCCGCTGGCTGCCACTCTTCCGCGCGCGCGCAGTGAACACTCACGTTGTGCAAGCCCAGCTCGATGATCGCTTGTTGCACAAAACTGGTTTTCTTGCTGTTGCTGTCCAGCAAGGTGAATTGCCATTCCGGTTGCGCGACCGCCAATACCAGCCCCGGCAAGCCAGCACCGCACCCCACATCCAGCCACCGTCCTGCCCATAGATGCGGCATCACCGCGAGACTGTCGAGCAAGTGATGGCTCACCATCTGCTGCGGGTCGCGTATCGCCGTCAGGTTGTAAACCTTGTTCCATTTACGCAGCAGCGCCAAGTAATCCAGCAGCTTGCTCTGCGCATCCGTGCACAATGTAATCCCCAATTGTGCGATGCCGTGCTGTAATTCTTCAGCCGGGTTCATGCGCTTTTTTGGGTTTGTTGCTGGTTATCGCGAAAGCCACGCTTGATATGCACCAGCAGCAAGGAAATCGCCGCCGGGGTAATTCCGGAAATGCGTGCCGCCTGCCCGACGGTTTCAGGTTTGTGCTGATTGAGCTTTTGCTGCACTTCGATGGACAGACCGCGCACCTCGCGATAATCCAGGTCATCAGGTAACCCCAGTGTTTCATATTGCTCATTGCGCCCGATCTCATCGCGCTGCCGCTCTATGTAGCCGTGGTATTTCGCCTGGGTTTCCACCTGCTCGGCAACCTTTTCATCTTCCACCCCGGCACCCGCGCCGGGCAATGTCTGCAGGCTGGCATAATTCACGTCGGGGCGGCGCAGCAGCTCATGCAGCGAGTACTCACGCTCAATCGGTTTGCCCAGCACGCGCATTGCATCCTCCGCAGGCAGGTTGCGCGGACTCACCCAGGTGCTGCGCAACCGTTCCTGCTCGCGGGCGATGGACTCGCGCTTTTGTTCAAATGCCTGCCAGCGCGCATCATCCACGATGCCAAGCCTGCGCCCGATCTCCGTCAGCCTTAAATCAGCGTTGTCCTCGCGCAATTGCAAACGGTATTCCGCACGGCTGGTAAACATGCGATACGGCTCGGAAACGCCGCGCGTGATCAGGTCGTCCACCAGCACACCCAGATAGGCCTCGTCACGGCGCGGGCACCAGGCTTCCCGGCCGCCGGCTTGCAGCGCCGCGTTAAGCCCGGCCAGCAAGCCTTGTGCGGCTGCCTCTTCATAACCGGTCGTGCCGTTGATCTGCCCGGCGAAAAACAGTCCCTGGATCGCCTTGGTTTCCAGCGAGCTTTTCAGCCCGCGCGGATCGAAATAATCGTATTCGATTGCATAGCCGGGTCGCAGGATATGTGCGTTTTCCAATCCTTTGATGGAGCGTACCAATGCCAATTGCACATCGAAAGGCAGGCTGGTGGAAATGCCGTTTGGGTATACCTCGTTTGTGGTCAGCCCTTCCGGTTCGAGAAAAATCTGATGCGCAGCCTTGTCGGCAAAGCGCGTGATTTTGTCTTCGATGGACGGACAATAGCGCGGCCCTACCCCCTCGATCACACCGGTGAATAACGGCGAGCGGTCCAACCCGCCGCGGATGATGTCGTGGGTGCGCTGGTTGGTCTCGGTGATCCAGCACGGCAACTGCTGCGGGTGCTGCGCGGCATTGCCCATGAACGAGAATACCGGCACCGGATCATCGCCCGGTTGCTCCTGCATCACCGAATAATCGATGGTCCGGCCGTCGATGCGCGGCGGCGTTCCGGTCTTCAGCCGCCCCGCCGAGAGGCTCAGTTCGCGCAACCGGCGTGCCAGGCTGATGGAGGGAGGGTCGCCGGCGCGGCCCGCCGGATAATTGGCCAGCCCGACATGGATCAGCCCCGACAGGAAGGTGCCTGCTGTCAGCACCACGGTTTTCGCGTTGAAGCGCAAGCCCAGTTGCGTGACCACCCCGCACACCCGGTGTTGCTCGACCAGCAAATCGTCCACCGCCTGCTGGAACAGCCAGAGGTTGGGCTGATTCTCCAGTCGTGCCCGGATTGCCTGTTTGTAAAGCAGGCGGTCAGCTTGCGCGCGTGTCGCGCGCACCGCCGGGCCTTTGCTGGAATTAAGGATGCGGAACTGGATGCCGCCCTCGTCGGCCGCCGCCGCCATGGCGCCGCCAAGCGCATCCACTTCTTTGACCAGATGCCCCTTGCCGATCCCGCCGATCGAAGGATTGCAGGACATCTGCCCGAGCGTTTCGATGTTGTGGCTGAGCAGCAAGGTCTTGCAACCCGCGCGCGCGCTGGCCAAGGCGGCTTCAGTGCCGGCATGGCCGCCGCCTACCACGATCACATCAAACACCCCGGGAAATTTCATGTTGCCGCTGTTTTGGAAAGGACGCGCATCATACAACAGCGCATCCGGAATCCCAACATGCATGACAAGGATACCTCGACTGAAAATGGAACGCACCATGCCCGCCCCTCTCCCCAACCCTCTGGATGAAACAACTAACCATTCGACCAGGCTGCAAACGACCGTAGCCAAGTCGCTGGTTATCCCGCAAGCGGGCGAGGGGGCAAGCGAATCGCTGCGCAAGTTTCACGTTAAATGCATTGTTTCACGTGAAACATGAAGAGTTATTTTCCGATGCAGAACCGGCTGAAAATCTCGCCGAGCAAGTCATCCGGGGTGAATTCTCCGGTAATCTCGTTCAGCGCGCGTTGCGCCAACCGCAACTCTTCGGCGAACAACTCCGCGCTGGTTAGCACCGACTGTGCCTGGGTCAGGTGGGTTTGCGCCAGCGTCAAAGCGCGCACGTGCCGCTCCCGCGCCATGAATGCGCCGCTTTCCTGGTCGCGCCAGCCCACCGCCTCCAGCAGCTTGCCGCGCAATTCCTCTATCCCCGCGCCTGTTTTGGCGGACACACGAATAAACGGAACGCTGGCAATTGGCGCGCTTGCGGATACGGCAGTGCAGTCGTTCAGCAGGTCGGTCTTGTTGAACACCAATAGCCGCGGGATGTCCGCCGGCAACCCGGCAAGAATCGCCTCATCTTGCGGCGTCAGCCCCTGGTTTGCGTCCAGCAGCAGCAGGATCAAATCTGCGCGGCGCAACGTCTGGTGGGCGCGCGCGATGCCCATGCTCTCCACCGCATCCTCGGATTCGCGCAGCCCCGCCGTGTCCACGATGTGCAACGGCACCCCGCGAATCTGGATCGCCTGGCGGATCACATCGCGGGTGGTACCGGGTATATCACTGACCAGCGCCACTTCCTCTCCGGCCAGGCGATTCAGCAGGCTGGACTTGCCGACATTCGGCTGCCCGGCAATGACCACGTGTGCGCCCTCGCGCAACAGACTGCCCTGCTTTGCGGTGTCCAGCGTATGCTGCAGGCGTAACCGGACGCTGTTCAGCAAGGCATCGCGGCGCACCGTGTCGATGGCGTCCACTTCTTCTTCCGGAAAGTCCAGCATCGCCTCAACCAGCATGCGCAGGTTGATCAGCTCATCGACCATGCCGTGAATGGCAGCGGAGAAATCCCCGCGCAGGGAGCGCATCGCGCTGCGTGCGGCCTCGGCGGTATTGGCATCAATCAGGTCGGCGACACTTTCAGCCTGCGCCAGGTCAAGTTTGTCGTTCAGAAAGGCGCGGCGTGTGAATTCACCGGGTTGCGCCAGCCGCGCACCCAAATCGAGGCACCGCCGCAACAACAGTTGTAATACGGCGGGACCACCGTGCCCTTGCAGCTCGAGCACATCCTCACCGGTGTAAGAATGCGGGGCAGGAAAAAATAAGGCGACACCCTGATCCAGGAAGTCGCCGTTTTCGTCAAGAAAATTGCTATAGGTGGCATGCCGCGCAACGGGCAGTTTGCCCAGAATTCCGCGTGCCAGAGTTTCGATTTGCCGCCCGGATACTCTTATCACCCCGATGCCGCCGCGCCCTTGTGCGGTGGCAATAGCGGCAATGGTATCAGCGTTTGGCGGTGGCACCTTTGCTCTCATCCTCGGCAGCCCGGGTGATGTACCACTGCTGGCCAATGGAAAGGATGTTGTTCACAATGGAATACAACACCAGTCCGGCAGGGAAGAAGAAGAAAATCACACTGAAGGCGATCGGCATGATTTGCATTATCTTGGCCTGCAAGGGATCCGCCGGCTTTGGATTAAGGCGCGTCTGGATAATCATGCTTGCACCCATGATCAATGGCAGTATGTAATATGGATCAGCGGCCGACAAGTCGGTTATCCAGCCGAAAAACGGTGCGTAACGCATCTCGACGCTCGCCAGAATAGCCCAATACAAGGCGATAAAAACCGGGATTTGCACCACCACCGGCAAACATCCGCCCAGCGGGTTGATTTTCTCCGTTTTATACAGGTCCATCATGGCGCGGTTCAGCTTTTCCCGGTCGCTGCCGCATTGCTGTTTTATCTTTTCCAGCTTGGGCGCTACCACGCGCATCTTTGCCATAGAGCGATAACTTGCCGCAGACAGCGGAAAAAACAACAGCTTGATCAGGACGGTAAGCAGAATGATGGCAACACCCCAGTTGTGCGTCCAGTCATTAAATAGCGACATGACCCAGAACAGCGGAGCAGAAAGGACAGTCAGCCAGCCATAATCCACCGTCAATCCAAGGCCTGGCGCGATTTTATCCAGTTTAGTCTGGGCCGGGCCGACATAAAGCGTAGTGCCAATAAGCGCTTTCTGGCCGGGACTCACCACCTGTTCAGGCAAAACCACACCCACCGAATACGAATCGCCGTCCAGTTTGCGCGTGAAGTATTCACGATTAGCCTTTTCCTTTGGCAGCCATGCCGCAACAAAGTAATGCTGCAGTATCCCGATCCAGCCGTCACTGCCTTGCTTGGGGTAATCCGCCTTTCCCTTTTCTATTTCCGGGAACTCCACCTTTTTAAATTTTTCCTTGTCGGTATAGACCGCCATACCTGTGTATGTAGGTAAAAAACGTGAACTGCCTGCAGGCGCTGCGCCATCACGAATCAGCTGAAAATAGCTGCTTGCCGTTGCTGCCTGTTGCCCGGTGTTTTCCAGTTCATAGGCAACATCCACCAAATAACTTCCTTTATGGAAAGTCATTAGCTTTGTCACCTTCAGCGCGGAATCGCTCTCGGCTTTCAGCCGTACTTGCACCTGTTCGGCATTTTCGGAAAGCACATACTGGTCTTGCTCCGCAACGAACGGACTGTTGTGGTTAGGCAACCCCGAGCCGAGCAGACCGCTTTGCGCGACATAATTATGGGTACCTGCGCCGCGCTCAAAAAGCACCAGCGGTTTGTTCTTGTCCAGCCCATCCGGGTGTTTCAGCAACGCCAGGCGGCTGATATCGCCACCGATGGTGCTGATTTCAGCCTCAAGAATGTCGGTCTTGACGTGTATGGTTTTCCCAACGGCTTGCCGGATAGGTTGCTGAGTAATAGCGGTCTGTGTCGACGCCGTTGCTGGCAATACAGTCGGTACTGATGCTGCAAGAGGTGTTGCCTCTGGCAATGCTTCATTTGCCGCCGCGCTTTGCTGAATATACCGTTCGGGATGCTGATGGCGTTGCCAGCCATCCCAAACCAGTCCTAGCGAAAACACAAAAATTAAAAACAAAAAAAGTCTTTGTAAGTCCATGATATGGCCTGATGTTAGGGTGCGGGGTCGTATCCGCCGGGGTTCCAGGGATTGCATCGCAGCAAACGTTTAATGCCGAGCCACCCCCCTTTCACTACACCGTGTTTAGCCAAAGCTTCACAGGTATAGTGGGAGCAGGTTGGGGTAAATCTGCACGTTGGCGGACTAAGCGGACTGATCAGGTATTGATAGCCATGTATCAACTTGATCACAATTCCACGCATCTGTTTTCTACCCGGCTAAACAGCATTTTCAAATTGGCAACTTGCATACCGCAATCTTGAGGGTAGGCGCGTCTCACCATCACAACCAGATCCAACTTGCACAGTTTGATGTTATGTTGACGGAACGCTTCCCTGATGATTCTTTTCAAACGATTTCGGTCTACTGCACCGGATAGCGTTTTTTTGCCCACAATCATTCCAAGCCTGGCGTTTTTTTTGCCGTTGCGCACAAAAAAAATCTTGAAGTGTTTATCCGCTATGTTTTCGGCATGAACAACATGGTCAAAACCGTTTTCACGCAACAAGCGGTGCGCAGCGGTCAATTTGGCCGATAGAATAGACTAGACCGCGAGTCTTGCACGGCCCTTGGCGCGACGTGCATTGATAACAGCGCGACCTCCGCGTGTTTTCATGCGCACCAAAAAGCCATGGGTACGTTTTCTTCTAGTTACGGATGGTTGATATGTGCGTTTCATGTTTTTTCCTGAGTAAACCGTAGAACGCGCTATTACAAAGCCTTATGGCTAGACTGTCAAGCATATTATGCTTTTCTACCTGTGGATAACTTTCAAATTGTACTGTAGTATGCGGCGACTTTTATCGCGATTGATTAATTTTCTCATTACATAACCATGCAGGATATTTCTTTTTGGGATTCATGCCTTAGCTCATTTAAAAAGAGCCTGCCCCCACAACAATTTAATTCCTGGATAAAACCGCTGCACCTCAAAAATGAGGATGGGACATTAGTTCTTACTGCTCCAAACAGTTTTACTTTGAAGCTCGTACAGGAACGTTTTTTACCCGAGATATGCCGGCAGGCAGGATTAGCCATGTCACGGGTTCCATTATTTGAATTTAGAGTTATGGAAACAGCGCCTGTAAACAAACCTCCCGAGTTACATCCCCAAACCCAAACAAAGACAAACCAAATAACCGAGCACAAACCCAAAATTGAAACTTCTTTTAGGGGCTACGGAAAAATAAATCCAAGTCTTACATTTGATAATTTTGTAATTGGTAAAGCCAATCAACTGGCATTTGCAGCCGCAACTCAAGTTGCTGAGTTACCAGGTGTTTCATACAATCCGCTGTTTATATATGGTGGTGTTGGACTAGGTAAGACTCACTTATTGCAAGCGATTGGGAATCAAATTCTGAATACTAACCCGCAGATGAAAATATGTTATATGCATGCTGAAAGATATGTTGCTGATGTCGTCCGCGCATATCAAACAAACAAATTTGAGGAATTTAAGCAGTTTTACCACTCCCTGGATGTGTTACTTATTGATGACATTCAATTTTTCGCCGGTAAGGCAAAAACCCAGGAAGAGTTTTTTTATGCATTCAACACCCTTGTAGACTCTCACAAGCAAGTTATTTTGACCAGCGACACCTTCCCTAAAGAGATCATTGGATTGGAAAGCCGCCTGGTGTCTAGATTTGGATGGGGTTTAACTGTAGCGATTGAGCCGCCGGAATTGGAAATGCGGGTTGCAATTCTTCTAAAAAAAGCATCCCTTAATGGCTATTCACTAGATAATGCAGTCGCTTTTTTTATAGCAAAACATGTAAGCTCAAATGTTCGCGAACTGGAAGGTGCGCTAAAACGTGTTGAAGCTTACGTAAAATTTCACAAACGAAATATTTCAGTAGAAACTGCCAAGGAGGCCTTGAAAGATATTCTTGTTGCGCAAAGCCGGCATATTTCAATTGAAAATATTCAAAAAACCGTAGCAGATTATTATCATATTAAAATGGTGGAATTGCTTTCAAAAAAACGCACTAGAAATTTATCGCGTCCCAGGCAAATTGCTATGGCTCTTGCACGAGATTTGACTATTATGAGCTTGCCTGAAATAGGAAATTCATTTGGTGGTAAAGATCACTCGACAGTCATTCATGCTTGTAAAACAATAGCTAATCTGAGAGCGAGTAACACAACCATTGATGCTGATTATAAAATTCTCATTCAAATATTAAGGGGTTAACACTGTGTGTTTCCTGATTATAAAATGTGCATAACTCTGAACTTTATAATAAATAAAAAATTATGCACATTTTCCCAGTGCTTGTTCAACAACTAAACCGTTACAAAATTTAACTTCTAAATTATTGTTACTAAACGAATGATTCAACTTACTAACAATAATAAAGAGCATTATTAGTCTTATTAGGTATTTATATTATGTTTATTGATAAAACAGAAAAAGAAACTATTCTTAAGCCATTACAAGTTGTAATAGGAATTGTTGAACGAAAACAAACCCTCCCCATTTTATCTAACGTGCTTATTGAAAAAGAGGCCGATAAAATTCGCTTTACTGCGACGGACCTTGAAATTCAAATTACCACCATCATAAAAAACACTTCACAGGGCGATGAAGCTTTTGCAATTACAGTTGGCGGAAAAAAAATTCAAGACATTCTCCGCATACTTCCGGATCAAAGTAAGGTTTCTATAGAAACAAAAGAAAATAAGGCCATCATAAAATGCAATAAAAGCAGATTTAGTTTGCAAACCTTGCCAGCACAGGATTTTCCAAGGTTGCGTGATCAATTAGAAAATGCAAAAAAAATAGTTTTAAGCCAAACTAAATTAAAAAATTTATTAGAATCTGTGCAATATGCAATGGCACAACAAGATGTTCGTTACTATTTAAATGGTGTATTGCTAATCATTGAAAACAACAAGCTCAAGGCGGTAGCCACAGATGGGCACCGTCTTGCCTACAATGAGGATATGGTTGAAAGTGAACACGAAAAACTGGAAATTATTTTGCCCCGCAAAGCCGTAGCAGAATTATGCAAACTGTTAAGTGATTCTGAAGATATGGTTGAACTGGAATTTACACCCCAGCAAGTTAAAGCAAGTTTTTCTGAAATTGTTTTAGTAACTAAAGTAATTGAAGGGAAGTTCCCGGACTATGAGCGCGTTATTCCCAAATACGTAAATCATTTGAATATGGATAGAGTGTTTATTCAACAGGCTCTGCAACGAGCGGCAATATTATCAAACGAAAAATTCCGGGGCGTGCGCTTTGTACTGACTGAAAAAAACCTCAGTATCATTAGCAGCAACAGCGAACAGGAAGAAGCACAGGAAGAAATTGAAACCGAATATCATGGGGAAGCTTTAGATATCGGTTTTAATATTAATTACTTATTGGATGGGCTCAATAACATTGAGAGTGACTCGGTCATATTATCCTTTGGTGATCCTAACAGCAGTATTTTGATGACAAATCCGGAAAACAAAGAGTTCCGTTATGTTGTTATGCCAATGCGCATTTAAAAAAATATACCGTATACCGTCTAACGTGAAACAGATACACACCCGGAAAAAAACTAATGAGTGAATATACATCCAATAATATTAAAGTACTTAAGGGCTTAGAGGCTGTCCGCAAGCGTCCCGGTATGTATATCGGCGATACCAACGACGGGACCGGTTTGCACCATATGGTGTTTGAGGCGGTAGACAACGCGGTGGATGAAGCATTGGCAGGGCATTGTAATGAAATTAATGTGATTATTCATGCGGATAACTCAATTAGTGTCAGCGATAACGGGCGCGGCATACCAACTGATATCCATAAAGAGGAAAACCGTTCCGCCGCCGAAGTGATCATGACCATCCTGCATGCAGGCGGTAAATTTGATAGCAATTCCTACAAGGTATCCGGGGGCTTGCACGGCGTGGGTGTGTCGGTGGTAAACGCGCTGTCCGAGTGGTTAAAGTTGACTATTTACCGCGACGGAAAAGAACATTTTATGGAGTTTCGTCACGGCGACCCGGTCGCCCCGCTAAAAGTGGTGGGTAACTCCAGTAAAAAAGGCACCATCGTCCACTTTTTGGCGGCTAAAGAAACTTTCGGTTTGGTCGAGTTCCATTTTGATATTCTGGCGAAACGCCTGCGTGAGCTGTCGTTCCTCAACAACGGCGTGAAAATCGCGCTGATCGATCACCGCACCGGCAAGGAAGAAAACTTTGCGTTCAGTGGCGGCATCAAGGGTTTTGTCGAATACATGAACCGCAACAAATCGGCACTCCACCCCACCGTGTTCTACGCGATCGGCGAAAAGGACGGCATCACTGCCGAAATCGCGATGCAGTGGAATGACTCTTATCAAGAAACGGTGCAATGCTTTACCAACAACATCCCGCAACGCGACGGTGGCACTCACTTGACCGCGCTGCGCGCCGCAATGACGCGCACCCTGAACCAATATATTGAAGCCGAGCAGCTGGCGAAAAAGGCCAAGGTGGATACCACCGGTGACGATATGCGCGAAGGGCTGACCGCGGTGCTGTCGGTGAAATTGCCCGATCCGAAATTTTCGTCGCAAACCAAAGACAAGCTGGTGTCCTCCGAAGTGCGCCCGGTAATTGAAGACCTGATAGCCCAGCAAATGAGCGCGTTTCTGCTGGAAAAACCCAATGACGCAAAGATCATCGTCAATAAAATCATCGATGCCGCCCGCGCCCGCGAAGCAGCGCGCAAAGCCCGCGATCTGACGCGCCGCAAGGGCATCCTGGACGGCATGGGTTTGCCCGGCAAGCTGGCCGACTGCCAGGAAAAAGACCCGGCACTCTCCGAGCTGTACCTGGTCGAGGGAGATTCCGCGGGCGGTTCGGCCAAGCAGGGCCGCGACCGCAAGTTCCAGGCGATCCTGCCGCTCAAGGGAAAGATTCTGAACGTGGAAAAGGCGCGTTTTGAAAAGCTCATCGCCTCGCAGGAAATCGCCACCCTGATCACCGTGCTGGGCACCGGCATCGGCAAGGATGAATACAACGCCGACAAGCTGCGTTATCACCGCATCATCATCATGACCGACGCGGATGTAGACGGCTCGCATATCCGCACGCTGCTGCTCACCTTCTTCTACCGGCAAATGCCAGAGCTGGTCGAGCGCGGCCACATCTATATCGCACAACCGCCGCTGTACAAGATCAAGCAAGGCAAGGATGAGCGCTATCTCAAGGACGACCAGGAGATGAAAATCTACATGCTCAAGTCCGCGCTGAACAACGCCGTGTTGCACCCGTCTGCCGATGAAGCACCGATCCAGGCAGACGCGCTGGAGCTGATTGCCAAGCAATACTTCCTCGCCGAAGCGGTGATCGATCGCCTGTCGCGCTTTACCGCACCGGAGGCTAGCCACGCCCTGTTGATCCTGCCCGCCCTGTCACTGGACGACGCGCAACAGGCGCAACGCAGCGCGCAGCAGCTCGAAGCGGCCTGCGGCGGCAGCATCAAGGTCGTGGTGGAAACCGACGAAGCCGGCGAACATCGACTGCGCCTGGAAAAGTTGTATCACGGCAACTACTCGGTCAGCTACATGGATCGCGATTTTCTGAGAGGCAGTGACTATGTGCAAATCCGCCAGGCAGCTGACATATTGAATGGCCTGATCAAGCCGGGCGCGTACATCGCCAGGGGCGAACAGAAACGCAGCGTGTCCAGTTTCAAACAAGCCATTGAATGGCTGCTGGAAGAAGCCAAGCGCGGCGTGAACATCCAGCGCTACAAGGGCTTGGGCGAGATGAATCCGTCGCAACTGTGGGAAACCACGATGGACGTGACCAACCGCATCCTGCTCAGGGTGCGAATCGAAGACACGATTGCCGCCGACGAAATATTCACCACCCTGATGGGCGATGTGGTCGAACCGCGCCGCGCGTTCATTGAGAAGAATGCGCTGGGCGTGAAAAACCTGGACGTTTAGGGAGCGATCCAGTGAATAATATGACACCGCCATCAAGGAAGGGCATCATCCTCGCCGGTGGCTCAGGCACACGTCTGCATCCGGTGACCCTGGCGGTATCCAAGCAGCTGCTGCCGATTTACGACAAGCCGATGATCTACTATCCAATGTCCACGCTGATGTTGGCCGGGATACGCGATATTCTGATCATTTCAACACCGCAGGATACGCCGCGCTTTCAACAGTTACTGGGTGATGGCCGCACATGGGGGTTGAATCTGCAATACGCGGTGCAGCCTTCACCGGATGGTCTGGCGCAAGCATTCATCATCGGCCGAAAATTTATCGGCGATCATCCTTCCGCGCTAGTGTTGGGCGACAATATTTTCTACGGACATTCTTTCCAGGACCAATTGGAAAACGCGGTGCAGCGCACCCAGGGTGCGACCGTGTTCGCCTACCATGTGCGCGACCCGGAGCGCTACGGGGTGGTGGAGTTTGATGCTGGAGGACGCGCAGTTTCGCTGGAAGAAAAACCATCGCAGCCCAAGTCCAACTACGCCGTCACCGGACTTTATTTCTACGACAATCAAGTGGTGGATATCGCCGCCAATCTCAAACCCTCTAAGCGTGGCGAACTGGAAATCACTGATGTCAATCGCATCTACCTGGAAAGCGCCAGGCTATCCGTAGAAATCATGGGGCGTGGTTATGCCTGGCTGGATACCGGCACGCATGAATCATTGCTCGAAGCCAGCCAATTCATACAAACCATCGAACATCGCCAAGGTCTCAAGATCGCCTGCCCGGAAGAAATCGCCTATCGCAAGGGATTCATTGATGCTTCACAGCTGGAAAAGCTTGCCACCCCTTTATTAAAGAGCGGCTATGGCGATTATCTGATGCAGGTGCTCAAGGAAAAGAGTGTCTGAATGAACGTAACTCGAACGCCCATTCCGGATTTGCTGATCATAGAGCCAAAGGTGTTTGGTGATGATAGAGGCTTCTTCTTTGAAAGTTTCAACCGCCGCAAGTTTGCCGAGTTAACGGGCCGTGATGTGGATTTTGTGCAGGACAACCACTCGCGGTCGGCAAAAAACGTGCTGCGCGGGCTGCACTACCAGATACAACATCCGCAAAGCAAGCTGGTGCGCGTGATCCTGGGAGCAGTGCTTGATGTAGCGGTGGATATTCGCAAAAATTCACCAACTTTCGGGAAACACGTCGCGTTGGAACTATCTGCAGAAAATAAACGCATACTCTGGATTCCAGAAGGGTTTGCCCATGGGTTTGTGGTTCTCACGGATACAGCAGATTTTTTATACAAAACTTCAAATTACTGGCTCCCGGAATTTGAACGTTGCATACGTTGGGATGATTCAACGCTGGCAATAGACTGGAAGTTGCAAACTACCCCCATCATTTCTGCTAAAGATGAGCAAGGTAAAAACTTCGCCGATGCAGAGCTGTTTTTATGAAGCAACCAAATAACATAAACCCGTTATTCTGAGGCTAGTCTCCAGATTTATTTTTGCTTAAAGCGGCCATAATAACCAGCAGCGATTTGTCTGTCGCGCCGCGATTGGACTCTACAAATCCGGCGCATCGCTGATGCATTTTGCGTAAAGCATCCGGGTTATCCAGCAGGTGCTGCAATTCCATAACCAGTCCGCCGCTATCCTGCACCTGAGTTGCCGCCCCGGCTGAGACCGCCAGTCGCGTTACCTCGGCAAAATTGTGGGTATGCTGGCCGACCAGTACCGGTGCACCGGCTGCGCAGGCCTCGATCAGGTTTTGCCCGCCGTACGGCAGCAGGCTGCCGCCGACGAAGGCAAGGTCGGCGGCGGCGTAATAGGCAAACATTTCCCCCATGCTGTCGCCCAGCACCGCCTGGATTTCTGCCGGAAGCGCGCGGTTTTGTAGTTCGTCTGCGGAGCACATTTCACTCCTGCGCCGAAACGGAATGCCGCGCAGCTCCAGCAGCGCGGCAACCTCTGCGAAGCGCTGCGGATGGCGCGGCACGATGACCAGCAGCAGGCCCGGGATAGGCACCTGTTGCAGCGCGTCGAGCAGCAGTGCTTCTTCACCGTCGCGGGTGCTGGCGGCGAGAAACACCTTGCGTGGCGTGCCGAACTGCGCGCGCAATTGCCTGCCCAGTTCCAGCATCGCGGGCGGTGGTTCGATGTCGAACTTGAGATTGCCCGTCACGGAGACATTTCGTGCACCGAGACCGGCCAGGCGCGCGGCGTCATCGGCAGTTTGCGCGGCAACGGCGGCGAGTTCGCCCAGCGCTTCGCGGGTCAGCCGCTCGAACCGCGCGTAACCGCGCGCCGATTTTTCCGACATGCGTGCATTCAGCAGCAGCAGCGGCACGCCGGTTGCACGGCAGGTGTGGATCAGGTTGAACCAGATCTCCGTCTCCATCAGGATGCCGAATTGCGGCTTGAAATGGCGCAGGAATCTGTTCACCGCAAACGGATAATCGTAGGGCAGATACACGCGCAGCACGCCGTCGCCATACAGTTGCTCGCCGGTGGCGCGCCCGGTAGGCGTGGTGTGGGTGAGCAGGATTTGATGGTCTGGATAAGTTGCGCGCAGCCGGGTCACGAGGCTTTGTGCTGCGCGGGTCTCGCCCACCGAGACGGCGTGCAGCCAGATGACCGGCAGGTCGCTATGCACGGAATAAAAACCGAAACGCTCGCCGATGTGGCTCAGGTATTCCGGCTGCTTGCGTGCGCGCCACGCCAGGCGCAGGAAGATGTACGGCAGCAGCAGCCACAGCACGAGGGTGTAGAACAATCTTGGATTCAGCATACCGCAGCCTGTTGCAGCGCATCGATCACGGCGACGGTCTCCGGCGCGCGGTCGATGTTGCCGAGGTTGACGGCGCACCGGCCTGCATACAGGCCGGTCAGCGCCGGGTCGGTCGCAGTGTAAAT
Source organism: Gallionella sp. (assembly GCA_030645955.1). The sequence goes on from JAUSMR010000097.1 coordinate 87,992, forward strand.
GCCGACGGTGGGCACGCCCAGCGCCGCCGCGAGATGGGCGAGTCCGGTGTCGACGCCGATCACAGCCTGTGCGCCGCCGAGCAGGGCAGCCGCTTCATTCAGGCTCAGGCGCGGCGGCGCGATGGCATCGGGAATGGCCCCGGCGAGGCGCAGGCCGCGCGCCTGCTCCGCCGCGCTTCCCCACGGCAAAACGCAGCGTATATTTTTCTCGTGCAGATAACGCCCCAGCGCGATCCAGTTTGCCTCGCTCCACAGTTTGTCGGCGCGGCTGGTGGCGTGCAGCAGCACGGCATACGCCCCCTTTGCAAGCCAGTCGGGGCGGGCGACAGCGGGCGGTCGAATACCGTAATCGGCATGCCATTCCAGCGTATAACCGAGCGCCTGCGCGGCCAGTTGGCGGTTGCGTTCGACGGCGTGCTGTCCCGTCGCGACCGGGAAAGTACGCTGGTACAGGGTGGCCGCCAGCGGTTCGCGCGCGCTACGGCGGTCGAAGCCGCAACGTAGTCCATGCGCGCCGCGCATCAGCAAGGCGCTCTTGAGCAGGCCTTGTGTGTCGATTGCAATGTCATAGCGTTGCGCAGCCAGCGTGTTGCGGAATGCCGCAATCTCGCGCCAGACAGTGGCGCTCAGCAGCTTGCCGCGCCAGCGCCGCACAGCAACCGGAAGGATGTTGCGCACCGCCGGATGCAGCCTGGGCAGCGCGGCAAAGCTCTCTTCCACCACCCAATCGATTTGCGCATCAGGAAAATGGCGCGCGATATCGCTGGCAACAGGCAGGTTATGCAGCACGTCGCCCAGCGACGAGGTTTTGACCAGCAGGATACGCGGGGCTTGTGTGTCGGCGAAAAGAGGCGCCATATGAAAATGCATAGCTATTGAGAGTAATGAAAGCGCATCTTATAGGATGAGGCGTGGCTTTAGGAAGTGCTGATAGCGATGTCGTTTCTATTGAGCTGAAGTCCGGTTTTCAGCAGTCTTTGATGTACCCTCAATGTGTGCAGAAATAAGCGGACTATGTTAGATTCCGCGCGCAACGGGTGGCTATAGAATGATAAACCCGGCTTGATATGAATTACAGGAGAGCAAATGAAAGCAGTTATTCTGGCCGGAGGATTGGGAACGCGCATAAGCGAGGAAACTTCTGTGCGGCCCAAGCCTATGGTTGAGATTGGCGGCAAGCCGGTTTTATGGCACATCATGAAAAATTATTCTGCCCATGGCATTCATGATTTTGTCATTTGCTGCGGGTACAAAGGCTACGTGATCAAAGAATATTTCGCCAACTATTTTCTGCACATGTCGGACGTCACCTTCGACATGCAAAACAACAAAATGGAAGTGCATCAACAGAGTGCGGAACCGTGGCGAGTCACGCTGGTGGATACCGGTGAAGAAACCATGACCGGCGGGCGCATCAAGCGCGTTGCCGCTTATGTGGGGGACGAGGATTTCTGCTGCACTTACGGGGACGGCATCGGTGATGTGGATATCACGGCGCTAATCGAATTCCACAAGCAACACGGCAAACTTGCCACGCTGACTGCAACTCAACCACCGGGACGTTTTGGCGCTTTGAAATTGTCGGGGAGTGAAATTCTGGCTTTTCAGGAAAAACCGCAAGGTGACGGCAGCTGGATCAATGGCGGTTTCTTTGTGCTGTCACCCAAGGTGCTCGAATACATCGTGAACGACAAAACTGTCTGGGAGCGTGAACCTATGGATAGATTGGCCAGAGAAGGTCAAATATCAGCCTTCTTCCACTCCGGATTCTGGCAGCCGATGGACACACTGCGCGACAAAATTCATCTTGAAGATTTATGGACCAGCGGCAAAGCCCCGTGGAAAACATGGTAGAGCCATCCTTCTGGGCTGGCAAGGTGGTGTTATTGACCGGGCACACCGGCTTCAAGGGAAGCTGGCTTTCCTTGTGGTTGCAATCTGTTGGGGCGAAAGTAATAGGCTATGCGCTGCAACCGCCTACCAGTCCGAGCTTGTTTGTTGCCGCCAGGGTTGCTGAAGGAATGATCAGCATAGAAGGAGATGTGCGGGATTTTTCTGCGCTTTCCAAGGTATTTGAAAAATATCAGCCCGAGATCGTTATTCACATGGCCGCGCAGGCTTTGGTGCGCCGTTCTTATGCAGACCCGATTGAAACCTATTCCACCAATGTAATGGGCACGGTGCATTTGCTGGAAGCGGCAAGGTTGACTGGAAGTGTGCGGGCAATCGTCAATGTGACCAGCGACAAGTGCTATGAAAACCGCGAATGGGTATGGGGATACCGGGAAAACGAAGCCATGGGCGGCTACGATCCCTACAGCAACAGCAAAGGCTGTGCCGAGCTGGTTACAGCTTCTTATAGAAACTCCTTTTTCAATCCGAACGGTTTTACCAAGCATGGCGTGGCATTGGCTTCGGCCAGAGCGGGCAATGTAATCGGCGGTGGCGATTGGGCGGAAGACCGGCTTATTCCGGACATCATGCGTGCCATCGTGCAGGGCAAGCCGGTCAATATTCGCAACCCGCACGCCATTCGGCCCTGGCAACACGTGCTGGAACCGTTGTCCGGGTATTTGAATCTGGCGCAAAAGCTTTGTCAGGGCGGTGCGGCATATAGTGAGAGTTGGAACTTCGGCCCGAACGATGAAGATGCCAAGCCTGTGTCATGGATTGTTGATCGTCTTACCCAGACCTGGGGTGGAGGCGCAAGCTGGGTGCTGGATGGGCGCGACCATCCGCACGAAGCGCATTACCTGAAACTGGATTGTTCAAAAGCCAAAACGAGACTGCATTGGCATCCGCGCTGGCATCTTGAAGATGCGCTGGGTGCAATCGTTGAATGGCATCGTTGGCACCAGTCCGGGAAAGATATGCGTGAAATGACGCTCAGACAAATTGTAGCGTACACAGCCACAGGCGTTGAACAGAAAGAATAGGGATTAGAGTGAGTAAAGAAGCGATAAAACAGCAGATATTCGAACTGGTTGAGCAATACAGCGTGTTGCATTTTGCAGAAAAGGCATTCACGCCCGGCACCAGCGTCATTCCACCTTCCGGCAAAGTGCTCGGCGCAAGCGAACTGAAAAACATGGTCGATGCCTCCCTGGATGGTTGGCTGACCACCGGACGCTTCAATGAAGCATTTGAAAAACGCTTCGCCGAGTTTGTCGGCGTGCCTTATGCATTAACCACCACCTCGGGTTCATCTGCTAACCTGCTGGCATTCACCGCGCTGACCTCGCACAAACTGGGGGATCGTGCCCTGAAGCCGGGCGATGAAGTCATCACCGTGGCAGCCGGTTTTCCAACCACGGTAAACCCGATGTTGCAGAACGGCATGGTGCCGGTGTTCGTCGATGTGGACATCCCCACCTACAACATCGACCCGAAGAAGATCGAAGCTGCGGTGACCGAGCGCACTCGCGCCATCATGATCGCGCACACACTGGGCAATCCGTTCGATCTGGATGCGGTCATGGCCGTGGCGCGCAAACACAACCTGTGGGTCATCGAAGACTGTTGCGATGCGCTCGGTTCGCGCTACCAAGGGCAGCATGTCGGTACATTCGGCCATATCGCCACCTGCAGCTTCTATCCGGCCCACCACATCACGATGGGCGAAGGCGGCATGATTTTTACCAAAGATCGTGACCTGCGTACTATCATAGAATCTTTCCGCGATTGGGGCCGTGATTGTTACTGCGGGCCGGGTTGCGACAATACCTGCGGCAAACGCTTTGGCCAGCAGTTAGGCTCGTTGCCATTCGGTTATGACCACAAGTACACCTATTCGCACCTTGGCTACAACCTCAAAATCACCGATATGCAGGCCGCTTGTGCGCTGGCGCAGATGGACCGGTTGCCGGGATTCATCGAGGCACGCAAACACAACTTCGCCTTCCTCAAAGAACGTCTGAAATCATGCGAAGAATTCCTGATAATGCCGGAAGCCACCGCTGGCAGCGACCCATCCTGGTTCGGCTTCCCGATCACATTGCGCGAATCGGCAGGGGTCGCACGGGTCGAGCTGTTGAAATATCTGGATCAATACAAGATCGGCACGCGCCTGTTGTTCGCCGGCAACCTGACACGCCAGCCGTATTTTGAGGGGCGCACTTACCGCATCAGCGGCGAACTCGGCAATACAGACAACGTGATGAATAATACCTTTTGGATCGGTGTATATCCTGGATTGAATGAGCCGATGCTTGAGTACGTCTGCGAACGGGTCGAGACGTTTTTTGGTGTGAATTTTTAATTCACGGTTTGTAAAAGACGGGAATATGCATTGAAAGCTTCTGACGCACTCGCCAAATTTCTGATCGCCCATCGGGTTCAAACTTGTTTTGAACTCGTCGGCGGAATGATCACCCACCTTCTCGATAGCTTCGCCGAATCAAGGCAATTCAACATCGTCTCGATGCACCATGAGCAATCTGCAGCCTTTGCTGCAGAGGGAGTGGCAAGGCATACCAAGGGAAAAACGATCGCGGTAGCAATGGGAACCAGTGGCCCGGGTGCAACCAATTTGATAACCGGCATCGGGAGTTGCTGGTTCGACTCCGTGCCCTGCTTGTTCATCACGGGGCAGGTCAACACGCGCGAACTCAAGGGCGGCCGAGGCATCAGGCAGCAAGGCTTTCAGGAGCTGGACATTGTTGAAGTCGTACGCTCACTGACCAAATACGCGGTGAGGGTGGATAGACCCGAAGATTTGCTGCCGGAATTGCACAAGGCTTTGTCAGCATCGCTGAGTGGCCGGCAGGGTCCGGTGCTACTGGATATTCCCAACGATGTTCAACGGGCCGACATTCCGGATGCGCTGGTTGAAAAATGGTTGAACACGTCACTGGAAATCAACACAGGGCCCGAAATAGGGCTGAACGACCTGAAGAAATTAGCGGCCCTTTGCAAGGACGCGCAGCGTCCGTTGATCTGCATCGGCGGCGGCGCACGCTGGGCCGATGCGATGGACGCGTGGCTATCGACAGCAGACGCGCTGGGCATTCCCTGTGTGTCGACACTGATGGGCCATGAACGGGTAATCGCACGCAACAATTACTTTAATATGATCGGCAGCTATGGTAATCGCGAGGCCAACTGGGCGGTACAGAACTGCGATCTGCTGATTGTGGTGGGTGCACGGCTCGATGTTCGGCAAACAGGTGCTGATGTGGATGATTTTGCCCGTAAAGCGCGCATAGTACAGATCGATATCGATCCTTCTCAATTGGATAATCGGGTTAAGGCTGATCTGAACATTTGCGCAACTGCCGAAAGTTTTTTCAAAGTATTTCCTTTCCGAGCTGCCACGTTCCCAAATCTGGACAAGAACTGGTTGACCGAGCTGTCAAAACAGCGCGACCGGGCGCAATTCAATGAATATGCTGACTGGGAGATCAGCCCCAGTGAGATTTTTAAGAAGCTGAATCACAGCTTGGCTAATCAGCCCGTCGATTATGTTTGCGATGTCGGCAATCACCAGATGTGGGCGGCGCAAAATTTGCGCTTATCTCCCAATCAGGCCGTTCACTACAGCGGTGGCATGGGCGCGATGGGTTTTGCTTTGCCCGCAGCATTGGGGATCGCGCTTCAGTCCCGGAACAAGGCTGTCGTGATTACCGGGGATGGAAGCCTGCAAATCAACATTCAGGAACTGGACACGCTTAATCGCATGGGATTGGACCTGACCATTATCGTAATGAACAACTTGGTGTTAGGCATGGTGAAGAATTTTCAGGACATGTATTTCGATGGCCGTGACCAATCGACCCGGAAAGGCTATAGCAGCCCATCATTTACTGACATCGCAACGGCCTATGGGATTGAGGCTCATCGAGTCACCAACGTAACGGAAATGGATCGTGCCTTGAAATTGATCGCTGAATGCAAAGGTCCGTTGCTCATTGAAATCATGATGGACGGTGCGACGGAATGCCGCCCGCGCCTGGCTTTTGGTTCGAAACTGGATGAACAGTTTCCCCAGTTAAACGCCTAGGCGACGCATCAACATGCAGAGAATAGCGATTCTCGGAGCAACCAGCCAGATTGCCAGAGACTTGATCGTCTCGTTTTCTGCTAAGGATAAAACACATTTGCACCTATTCGCGCGCCGTCCAGAAGAGGTGAGGAAATGGCTGGCGTCAGCAGGGCTTTCAGGGCGCTATCAGGCAGATGACTTTTCTGTTTTTGCCAATCACGAATTCGAGGCTGTCATCAACTTTGTGGGTATCGGCAATCCGGCGCAGGCGATGGCGATGGGCAATTCAATTTTTGACATTACCCTGCGGTTTGATGAACTGGTACTTGATTATCTGCAAACTCACCCGGCATGCCGCTACTTGTTTTTAAGTAGTGGTGCTGCATATGGAACGGTTTTCAATGAACCTGCAAATCGGGATACGCCAGCCGTTGTGGCAATTAACAATCTATCGCCACAAGATTGGTACGGCGTCGCCAAGCTCCATGCGGAATGCAGGCATCGGGCGCACCCGGATTATGCGATTTTTGATATTCGTGTTTTCAATTATTTCAGCCATACACAGGATATTTCGGCACGTTTTATGATCACCGATATTCTGCGCGCCATTCGCGATAAGGCGGTGCTGAAAACTTCATCCGATTACATCGTGCGCGACTTCCTGCATCCTGCGGACTTCTATAAATTGGTGAGAGCGTTGCTTTCGGCGCCAGCCACAAATACCGCGCTCGATTGTTATAGCCGCGCACCTATTGACAAACCCAACCTGCTGGCAGCCATGCAGGAAAGATTTGGCCTGCAATTTGAAATGACCGCGGCCTCTGTTAGCGTTAATGCAACGGGCGGCAAGCCACATTACTATTCATTAAATACCCGCGCCGCAGATTTCGGATATCAGCCTGAGCTGACTTCGCTGGAAGGCATATTGCTGGAAGCGGAAAATTTCTTAAGCTTTCACTGTAAATGAGCTATTACCCGCCGCTAATTTCCGCTTTGGTTGCGTTCGTGCTTGCATTGATTCTGGCCTTGAACAAGCACGGGAAAATGCTTGACGTTCCCAACGAGCGTTCGCTGCATACCGAGCCAACACCGCGCACCGGGGGGATCGCGCTGATGGCGGGAATTTTGTCCGGTTGGATGTTGCTGATGCAATTCATGGCATGGTGGATCGTGCTGCCGGTACTGGGTTTGTTTGTATTATCGCTGGTGGATGACATGCGCAGCCTTACAGCGAAAGCACGCCTGATCGGCCACTTTGCCGCTGCGATGTTTGTACCGTTGGGGGCTGGCGTTGATTGGCTCTGGTTGTTGCCGGTGTTGTTGCTCATAGTGTGGATGACCAATCTGTATAACTTCATGGACGGCTCGGATGGTTTGGCGGGCGGCATGGCGTTGTTCGGCTTCAGTTTTTACGGCATAGCCGGATTGATGAACGGTAACGAAGCCTTTGCGATGCTGAATTTCTCCATCGGGGCAGCTGCACTGGGTTTTCTGTATCACAACTTTCATCCGGCCAAAGTGTTCATGGGCGATGCGGGCTCTATCCCGCTGGGCTTCCTTGCTGCCGCATTCGGGGTGTGGGGATGGCAACTGGGTTTCTGGCCGTTCTGGTTTCCGCTGCTGGTATTTTCGCCGTTTGTAACTGACACAACCGTGACACTGTTCAAGCGATCGCGTCGCGGAGAAAAACTTATGCAAGCGCATCGCAGTCACTATTACCAGCGCCTAGTGCAGTTGGGTTGGGGACATCGCAACACCGCGCTAGCTGAATATATGTTGATGTTCCTGGCGGGTACATCCGCGCTTTGGGGTATGGGCATGGATGTCCAGAGCCAAGGGCTACTGCTGGTTTGCTGGGGCGCGATTTATTTTGGATTGATGTTGTGGGTTGATCGCTGCTGGCGTAGGAATAAGGCGTTGAAGGAAATAATGACCGGTGGTTAAGGGTGTAAAATTTTGAGCATATTTGACCGATAGGCCATGACCCAGAATATCAAGGGAACTGTTGAGTTATGCGGCAAACTGTCAACCTTCAAAATCGATTACCCAGGGTAAAACGGATGGTGCGTGACGATAACCGAAATTTGTTGCAGGCGCAGGTTCATAAAGGAAATGCCGTTGATATTTAAATCGAATTCCCGCTCAACTTTGGCGGTACTGCACGATGCGATTGCCGCTGCGCTGTCATGGAGTTTCGCTTATTTGCTGCGCTTCAATTTTGAATTGCCGGATAGTTATGCAGCGGAATTGCAACAAACATTACTTTACGTCGTGCCGTTGCAGCTGGTGATTTTCTGGCGATTTAACCTGTATCGCGGCATTTGGCGTTATGCCAGCACTACCGACCTGCGCCGGATTTTTCTGGCAGTTATGTTGTCAGCGGCGGTTATTCCACTGATGTTCTGGATGTTGCGTTTGGATTTGGTGATTCCGCGCTCAGTCCTGGTCATCAATCCGCTGCTGCTGATACTGATGATGGGCGGCAGTCGCTTTGTCTATCGGCTGTGGAAAGAGCAGGGGTTGTATGGAGATTTCAAGCTGCATGGCGAACCGGTGCTGGTTTTGGGTGCAGGCGATGCGGCGGCCGGTCTGTCCAGGGATTTGACCAAGAGCAGGGATTGGCGACTGGTAGGATTTCTGGACGACGATACCGACAAGCATGGGAGCATGCTGAACGGGGTTCGTGTGCTGGGTAACCTGGATAGTCTGCCGGAATATGCCGAGCGATTGGGTGTGTCGCAAGTGATCATAGCCATGCCGTCAAGCTCGCATCAGCAGCGCAGGCGTGCGATTCAGCTTTGCAATCTAGCCAGCCTGAAAGCTCTCACCGTACCCTCCTTCGATGATTTGATGAGCGGCAAAGTGGCGGTATCGCAGCTGCGCGCGATAGAACTGGATGATTTGTTGGGGCGTGACCCAGTGGTACTGGATGATGCCGGATTGCATGGTTTGTTGTCCGGAAAAACTGTCATGATGACCGGCGCGGGCGGTTCTATAGGTTCTGAAATGTGCCGCCAGATTGCGCGTTTTTCTCCTGCCAGGCTAGTATTGTTCGAGTCGAGCGAATATGCCCTGTACTCCATCGAGCAAGAGCTGAAGCAAAATTTTCCTTCGTTGAATTTTGTCAGCCTGGTGGGCGACGTGCGCGATGCGGCGCGGGTCAACGAAGTCATGCAGCAACATCAGCCAAGCGTGTTGTTTCATGCGGCTGCTTATAAACATGTACCGCTGATGGAGCAGCACAATGCCTGGCAGGCGGTGCGCAACAACGTACTGGGCACCTGGACGGTGGCACAAGCAGCGCAGCGACATGGGGTCGCCAAGTTCGTGATGATCTCCACCGACAAGGCAGTCAATCCGACAAATGTGATGGGCGCGAGCAAGCGACTGGCAGAGATGGTTTGTCAGGCGCTCCAACCATCCGGCGGTATGTGTTTCGTGATAGTGCGCTTCGGCAATGTTCTGGGCAGCACCGGCAGCGTGATTCCCACGTTTCACGCGCAAATTGCACGGGGGGGGCCGGTCACTGTGACGCATCCCGACATAACACGCTACTTCATGTCCATCCCCGAAGCTGCGCAACTTGTGTTGCAGGCGGGGCTGATGGGCCGGGGCGGCGAGATATTCGTGCTCGACATGGGTGAACCGGTAAAGATAGTGGATCTGGCGAAAGACATGATACGGCTGTCCGGCTATAACGAGGATGAGATCAGGATAGAATTTACCGGGCTGCGCGCGGGTGAAAAACTCTATGAAGAATTGTTGACGGATAGTGAGCATACCTTGCCCACGCCGCACCCGAAACTGCGCATCGCACAAGCCCGGCAGGCCGATGAGGAATGGCTGGCACGGTTGCTGGAGTGGGTGGCGGCAACTACCATGCAGGATGATGCGGTACGAGCCGCACTCAAACAATGGGTGCCGGAATACCAGCCGAACTCTCAAGCGGATAACAAGTCATGAAGTCAGCCGCAACTCTGGCGATGCCAAAAATTTTCTTCGCACGGCCGTTACCGGATCGCGTGAATGGTCCGTTCCGCGTCATTGCGGCCGCACCGGATTCTGCCAACCTTAACGAAAGTCAGAAGCATGGCTAGACTCTCCGTCATCATCATCACCAAAAACGAGTCCGCCAATATCCGCGCTTGCCTCGAATCGGTGGCGTGGGCAGATGAAATCATCGTGGTGGATTCCGCCAGTACGGATGACACGCTGGAAATTGCACGCGAATTTACCCCGCAGGTTCATGTACACGCAGACTGGCCGGGCTTCGGCGCGCAGAAAAATCGCGCGCTGGACTACGCCAGCAAGGACTGGGTGTTATCGCTGGATGCAGACGAGCGGGTCACGCCGGAACTGCGCGCCGAAATTGAGGCGGTGCTGCTGGATGCCCGGGCGGAGGGCTACGAGATTCCGCGGCTTTCCAGTTTTTGCGGACGCTTCATGCGGCATTCCGGCTGGCACCCCGATTATGTGCTGCGCCTGTTCAAGCGCGGGAAGGGGCGCTTCAGCGATGCGCTGGTGCATGAGTCGGTGCAGCTGCAGGGAAGCATGGCGCGCCTGCGGCAGCCATTGCAGCATTACAGCTACCGGGATTTTGAAGATGTGCTCTCCAAGCTGAACAGCTATTCCAGCGCGGCTTCGGCCATGCTGGAACGCCGCGGCAAGAGGGGCAGTCTGGCTCAGGCCGTGCTTCATGGCCTGTGGGCGTTTATCCGCACCTACGTTCTGCGCGCGGGCTTTCTGGACGGGCGCGAGGGCTTCATGCTCGCCGTGATGAACGCGGAGAATAGCTACTACCGCTACATCAAGCTCTGGCTGAAGCAGAAGTCCTGATTGTCCCAAGCAGCGACCTTATTCTAATTTGCGTTACAGAAGATAGAACTATCGTAGGGTGCGTTCTACGCACCATTGCCATCTGGTGCGTAAAACGCACCCTACGTTATTCCCGTATCTCTTGAGAATTGGAATTACCCCGCTTAGAGGCGCTGTCGATCATGGCGCCAGCCCCCTGACGACAGGCAGCATGTCCCGCGCGATCTTCGAGTTGGCATAGTCAGAGACGTGGTCCCCGTAGCTGTACAGGAATTTTTCTCCCTCGGTCATTGCGCACAGGTCGTCCGGAATATCGCACAGCAACGGCGTGGGGTCATAGACAACCAGGCGCGGATGTAGCCGCTGCAATTCACCAATAAACAGCCGATAAGCCTGCGTCCCGGCAAGGTGATCGGCGTAGCGTATCGTGCAATGCGGATTTTCCTTGCGGCGCAGGAACTGATTCAGGAACGCGTTCGAGGTCGCGCCACCGCTGATGCAGCTGGTGGGATCCGGGAAAGTCGGGTTGTCGATGACGAAAACCACGCGCTTCCCCGCCTCTTCCAGCTGCTGGATCGTTCGGCTGTAGGTCGCAATCTTGTCCCGGGGAAGTGCAGCATTTGCCGCGACCAGCCCAGTCTCGCTATCGAGCGGGAAAATAGTGCGCAGCGCCACAGCCAACGCAACGGCCCTGATCGACGGGTTGTCGACTACCGTCTGCAGAGCGAGCTGATTCTTGCGGTGCTGGCGTTCATCCGCAGCGGATACGGGCTCCGGCGGATAGACTGTACCGATCATCATCCACGGCATGTCCGCCTTCGATTCGCGCACCAGCCCGTAGAAAAGCGCCTCACCCTTGCTGTCGCCCAGCAGCGCGTAGCGCGGCTCTTCGACGCTGCTGCTCAGGCAATACTGGAAGACGGGTTTCTGCGCCTCGTCAAGGCCGCACTCATGGTGCAGTTTCCCCCGATCCGCTCCGAGTACTATCGTGCTGGAGTCGCCATTCAACATCGAAAACTGGCGGGATTTGAACCCATCAAGCTTCTTGACGGTCAATCCGGCAGCGCCGAGCACAAACATGCTCAGACACAGCATCAGCACGATGTTCCTGGAGCGCGGCCTGGACCTTACGGGGCGCTCGAGTAGCCTGTAGGTCAGCCACGCCAGAACGACAGTTGCTGCAACCATCCAGAAACGCGCTTCAGCCGAAGGCGTCCCGGATTCCATGATCCGCGCGAATGAGAGCAATGGCCAGTGCCACAGGTAAAGCGGATAGCTGATGAGCCCGATCCATACAAGCCAACGCAGCGACAGCACCTGCCGGTTCGGCCAGGCACCCTCGCCGGCATAAATCAGGCAAGCAGCGCCCATCGTAGGCAGCAACGCCCAGGCTCCTGGAAAAGAATAGTTTTCTTCTATGCTGAAGACCGCGGCCACTATCAGACCCAGCCCAAGCCAGGAAATGAGTGAGCGGTACCTTTCGCTTGCGGCGGGTTTGTGCGATGCCAGATAGGCCAGCCCGGCACCCAGCGCCAGCTCCCAGAATCGGGTCAGCGGAGAATAGAAATCGGCCACCATATCATGGCGCACAACGATCAGGCTGTAGGCTAACGAAGTCGCGAGGATGCCCAGCAACGCCCAGCCGAAATGTCGCGAGTAGCGCCAGAAAAAAGCCAGAAACAGGGGCCATGCGATATAGAACTGCTCCTCGATTCCCAGCGACCAGAGGTGAAGCAGGGGCTTGGTATCGGCAGCGTTGTCAAAATATCCCGCCTCTTTCCACAAGACGATATTCGACAAGAACAGCGCGCCGGCGACAACATGCTTGCCCAGTTGCTCATACTCGGCTGGTGTCAGAATCACAAAGCCCATCATCAGGCAGGCGAGCAGAACCACACTCAGCGCCGGAAAGATGCGCCTGACCCGGCGGGCATAAAACGTCTTGATGCTGAACGTCCCTGTGCCCAACTCTTCCCAGATGTGCTTGGAGATCAGGAAGCCTGAAATCACAAAAAATATGTCAACGCCGGCGAATCCCCCGTGAGCCAAGGTGGGGAAGGCGTGAAAGACCACCACGGACACAACCGCAATGGCCCGTAAGCCGTCAATGTCGGGACGGTAGTCGCTTTTTTTAAGCTGAGCATCCTTGCGGGCAGGACTGCATGCGCTCTTCAGCGCAGTCAGCAGATCAACAAGGCGCTGCATGAGTTTTTGACCGGGCTGCATGTTCAATTCATAAGGGGTACAGATGCAAACTGCGGCTTGTAGCGAGGAACAGCAGGAATGGCTTTTCAGCGAGGTTTTGCATACTATCCGTGTTTTGTATCCGAAGCCGGATTATAACTGCTCACTTGCCACAACTGATGACTGCTACCCCCGACAAGAAGCTGAAACTGCTGCACGTGGTGCGCCGCTACGGCCCGGTTGGCGGTATGGAGCGCTATGTGTGGGAACTGACGCAAGAACTGCGCGACCTCGGACACGAGGTCGAAGTGCTGTGCGAAGTATGTCTCGCCGAAAAACCGCACGGTATCGAGGTGCACGAATTGGGCGCGATAGCCCCGCGTCCGCGCTGGTTGTCGCTGTTGCGCTTCGGCAGGCGGGTGGCACGCTGGCTGGAAGTAAATCCGCACCCGGATTGGCTGATACACAGCCATGAGAGATTAAGCAGCCACCACATCACCACCTTTCACGGCCCTCCCTTTGCCACGGTGCGCGACCGGCCATGGTGGCGCAAAGTGTCAGTACGCGTGGCGATGCAGATGTACCTGGAGCGCCGCGAGTTGACTGTGGCAAAGAGTATCGTGCCCAACTCGACGGTAATCAGCGACAGCCTGGCGCATTACTACCCGGAGCTGGCGCACAAGCTGACCAAACCGGTTGTGCCGGGTGTCGCACCGGGAATGCCGCGCGAAATGCGGAGTGTTCCATCGGATGGGGGGGTGATAGGCTTCGTCGGCAGGGAATGGCAGCGCAAAGGCCTGCCCTTCGCAGTCGAAATAGTTGCAGCGTTGCGCCGCACCCGGCCTGACCTGCAATTCTGTGTGGTTGGCCCCGCAGCCGGTGAAGTGCAGCATTTATTTGCAGGCTGGCAAGGGGGCTATCAGCTGCTGGGCTGGAGCGATCAGGCTCATTTCACCGGCTTCGATGTGCTGCTGCACCCCGCCAAAGCAGAGCCATACGGTATGGTGATCAGCGAGGCGATGGCTGCCAGAGTACCGGTGGTCATTTCTGATGCGTGCGGAGCATCTGCACAGGTAACTCACTCCGCAGGCGCGGTGTTGCCGCTTTCAGCGTCAACCGAAACGTGGGTAGGTGCGCTTGAGCAACAATTGGTGCGTAGCGAACCCGTACCGCAATTTGAACGTGGTTGGCGTACGGTGGCGCAGGAATATGAAGTTATTTACCGGCAAAACCTGCCGTTCAAACCATGATTACAGGTCGGGCATTACTCGAATGAAAATCACCGGCAATCGCGCCAGCAATCGTTGATACAAAGTTTTCCACGCTGAACAAATAGGCCTGTTCACTTTTCAGAAAATCGGAAATGTTACGTTGGAATTGCGCGTGTTGTTCAGGGGTGATGCTCATCAAGTGGCGATGCACATCGGCAGTGCCTCTGAACTGCCTTCGATCAATAAAACAATGGGATGGTATGTATTCATGTACGTTATCGGCTCCCCAGTAAATGGGAACACACCCGGATAAAAAACTATCGAATATTTTTTCTGTTATGTAGTTTGGCAGGCCTTTCACATTTTCGTAACAGTAAGAAAACCTGGTATTAGACAGAATGCCAGATTTGAATTGAACCTCACCCTGCCAGCTGGGAAATGGCTTATATCCGAACAGCTGAGTTCCAAGTCTGCCTAAACGCCTTAAAAATTTATCTTTGCGGGTAAATGCCTGGCAGGGCTTGTTCCATCCCCTGCCATATAAATGAAATAATGAAGGGGCGTTTTTTTCATACCAGCGGATCACATTAATCCGTTCGGCATAAAGATCATTCGGGCCGACCCAGGGAGCAACCTTATTACTGCTTATTAAACATGAAAAAATATGCCGTTCAGAATAGCTGCGGGTATTTGGCAAAGATATGCTGTTCGGGATCAATATCTTTACGGCTCCGGGAAGGTTAAGGGCGGCAACATTCCACGAAAAGACACGTTGAAAATCCTTCAGGTAATCAATGTCCGCATTTAGTTTGTTAATTAGCGGGTTTTCTACAGAAATTAAGTACTTGGGTAAGTTGTTTCCAGATAGTGGACGGCCATCCATATGTATTTCAAAAGAGATGGTCCTGTCTCTGTTGATGTCAGGAGTATTTACCTCAATACCCAGCTGTAAAAGCTTTTCTCTAAGCGCAATATAGGGAGTAAATAGCCCGTCTGTATTTCTTGGGCTGGAATAATCAAATAATTTATTTTCGGTAAAATTTTCGCAGTAGATGTTGCCGTATATCATTTGAGTTCATGCATGCAAAATGTGAATAGCCTATCTCGGTTAAGTGGCTTGTGGCTATCTGGCCACCGCAAATTGAATGCGATGCAACTGTGCATATACGCCGCCCTTTGCAAGCAGTTCGCGGTGCGAGCCTATTTCGACGATTTCGCCCTTTTGCAGCACGACAATCCGGTCCGCCTTCTCAATCGTGGACAAACGATGTGCGATGACCAGCGTGGTACGGCCTTGCATCAAGGTTTCCAGTGCGGATTGCACGTGGCGTTCGGATTCGCTGTCAAGTGCGGAGGTAGCTTCATCCAGAATCAGAATAGGCGCATCTTTCAGGATAGCGCGTGCGATGGCAATGCGTTGGCGTTGTCCGCCGGATAGTTTCACGCCACGTTCTCCGACCAGCGTATTCAATCCTAGCGGCCATTCTTGGATGAACTCCATGGCATGCGCGGCTTGTGCGGCAGCAATGATTTCAGACTCGCCGACTTCGCGCATTTGTCCGTAGGCTATGTTCGCCGAAATAGTGTCATTGAACAGCACTACCTCCTGACTGACCAAAGCAATATTGGCGCGCAAACTGGCCAGAGTCAGTTCGGCAAGATTGTGCCCATCAAGAAAAATGGCGCCACCGGTCGGAATATAGAAGCGAGGCACGAGATTGGCGAGCGTTGTCTTCCCGCTGCCGGACGCACCGACCAGCGCGATATTTTCACCTTCACGTATGCGCAACGTAATGTTTTTCAGTGCAGGGCGTGCCTCTGGCGCGTAGGCGAACTGCACGTTGTCGAAGTGCAGTTCGCCCCGTGCCCGGCCAATTGTTTCTGTACCAGTATCGACTTCGCTTTCGGTATCAAGCAAAGAAAACACGCTCTCCGCTGCTGCCAGCCCGCGCTGCAGATATTCGCTCACCCCTGTCAAACGCTTAAGCGGCGCGGTCAGCATCAACATCGCCATGATGAACGAAACAAATCCGCCTACCGTGACCTCATCTGTGTTGGACTGCAAAGTAGCCAGATACACCACAACCGCCAATGCCACCGCTGCCACCATCTGCACGATAGGCACATTCGCCGCTCCGGCTGTCGCCTGCTTCATGGCATAGCGGCGCACCCAGTTGGCTTGCTCATGGAAACGCTGGCTTTCGTATTGTTGTCCGCCAAATAACTTGACAACTTTGTGCGCGCTGACACTTTCCTCAATCACTTGTGTAATGTCGCCCATCGCCTGTTGTGAATCACGGCTACTGATACGCATACGGCTGCTGATAACTCTGATAATAAGCGCGATGACTGGCGCCATCAGTAACGTAAGCAGTGTCAGCTTCCAATTGAGGTAGAACAACCAGCCGACCAAGCCAATTAAGACAATGCTATCGCGTACCGCGACAGTCACTACGACGGTTGCGGCCTGGGTTACCTGAGTGACATCAAAAGCAAGCTTCGAAATGAGATTGCCGGTGGCATGATCGTCATAATAGCGTGTCGGCAAAGAAAGCAACTTGCGAAACATCTCGTTACGCAAATCCATCACCAGTTTATTGCCGACCCAGTTGATTGCATAAGTACTGATAAATGAGCCTATGCCACGCACCAGAAAAATCAGTATGATGATTGCAGGCACCATGCGTATCATCGTTTGATCCTTGTTAACGAAAGTGCCATCCAGCATCGGTTTCATCAATGCGGCGACCAAAGGTTCTGTAGCGGCGACCACGGCCGTGCCCAGGATGGAAGCTGTGAAAGTACGCCAGTATGGCTTGACGTAATTAAGGAGGCGGAAATAAAGCTGACTGCTATTCATGGCGCGCACTTTAGCAGAAAAAGAACACACTGACTTTTTTGCATGCACGCTTCAATGTTACCTAACAAACTTCCTTAATTTATAGTAAAAGTAAGCGTAGGTCTCAGGCCTGAAAAAACGCTTTAGCCTGTACTGGAGCAAATAATGCTCAATAAAACTTTTGTGTCGAAAGTCAGCGCCATGGGAAATAAGCGAACTTTTGCGCAGATTCTTATATATTCCGAAGCGGCAGTCATTTATGACAGCTTGCCCAACAAATGATTTATTCAGTTTCAAAAATCCCAGCAACTTAAGCCTGTCGCGCAGTGATTCCAAATTACTGTCGTTTGCTGCGTGCATACGATACCGAATCAATTCCCGGGAATTCCAGACAATAGGCCCATTTTTTGAAATTTCCAACAGCCAGGAGACATCAGAATATTTCCCCCCTGTCTGTGGGTTCAAGGGAATTTTCTTAACGACAGAAGAGCGATAGATGTAAGCCGGAAATGGTGCAAATCCGTTAGGGTATTTTGAAAAATACCTGCTCGCCAAGGCGCGGGGATTATCGATAATCACATACTTAACGCCGGATTCAAAAAAACTGCCTTTGCGCACAACTTCTTCGTCAATAGTGACGGCATTACACGCATAAGCCACTGCGTGCGGATAAAGTTCTATTGTTTTGAGCATGGCATCTACATACTCGGGTTCCATCAAGTCATCGTCATGGAATAAACAAAAATAATCTGTATCAACTTCTGAGATGCTTTTATTAAAATGATCCAGTGCAGGCAACGAAGGCGCTCTTCGGCGGCACTCAATGTTAGGAAATTCAGCCTGAGCCAAATGATACAACTCATCATTGCTTGAATTATCAGAAATAACCAGCCGAAACTCTTTGTTCGTCTGGTTCAATACAGATTCAATCGTGCTCTTGGCATAAGCGGGGCGGTTGTAACACTGAATAAAGATGGTTAGTTTTGTCAAAATGCTCCTCAGTGTTTTTATAATAAAAAACCAATAACTATGTAAATATTGAGGCTACCTTTGGCCAAAAAAACTTTCCTTTATAAATAATGCATCACCCCAGCCATGCTTATTGATGTAGGTAAAGGCCAATTTGAATTTATGCCCTTCCAAAAAATCAATAATGTGCCTTATCGACGTGTCTCCCTCGTAGAGGCCACCGTGGCTGACCTCTGCGAACACAAATTTGGCCTTCGTCAGGAATTGTTCTGCGCCCTTGAGTACGTCAAGCTCGGCACCTTGCACATCGATGTAAAGCAGATCAAGTTTGTCCACCAACTTCTCATGTCCTTCAAGCAGCAGTTTCTTCACAATCTCATCAACGGTACTGGTGCGAAGAACCAGCTCGTTGTCGAAGCCCACCTCAGGGTGAATCTCGAGATGGCCGGTCGGTTTGAGCATGCTGGAACTTCCCCCAGCCTTCTCGGAAACGAAGAAGCTTTTCTCCAGTCCTGCTTCCGAGGCGCATAGTGCATTTATTGCAAGGTAATCGGGGTGCCGGGAAACGGCGTTTTGCAGTTGCTCAAAGGCTTTCGGCAGCGGTTCGACAAAGACCCCGTAGCGTATTCCTTCAACAGCGAATTTCTTAACCTCTTGTCCATTGTTCGCGCCGATCTGCAGCACGCCTTCAGGTGTAATTCCGAACCATTTGTACAGATAGGCCAGTGGATCCGGAAGCTTTTCCTTGCGGTAGAAGCGCTTGATTTTATAAAGTAGCGGGTGCATTTATCGGCTTTCAGAAATAAACAATCATAAAGAATAGAGAAGACAACCAGAGTCATTCCAGCAACGGCCAGGCTGAACTTGCAGGAAATATTCGGGTAATAGCTAGGTTAACCGCTTCAGCACGCGGCGTTTGAATTTGCGCGCAAGTCTGGATAACACACCCTTATTGTATCCATATTCCATCGGCTTATCCCAGGCGGACTGGACAACTACGCCAAGGAATATCTGGCTTAACAGTTCGTCATTCTCGCCTGCTCTTTTCGCTTCAAGATACTGCTGCTCATAATGATAACAACGGAATAGCGTTTCGACCGGCCACAATTCTATAGACCGAAACATCAGTAACGCCTCGCCATACCAGCGCATTTCCGACGGAAAGAGCTTCATCGCGTCGTAAAAATTCATGCCGCGCGGTGCTAGAAATTTCTCGGCAAGATCCAACCAGACGCGCTTGCTCCACACCACCGGCAAGGGGCCAAATTCATATTGCCTTCCGGTGCGCCCAAAAATTTTCATCACGGCCCTGCAATCCGCATCGATGTCGCGCGCAATCTTTTCATGCCGGTGCAACGCGCCAAACAGGCGCAGCTCCATGCTGTCATTCATCACAGTATAAGGAACCCCGGCAGGCGTGAGAAAGTCATCCCTGCCAAAGTTGCAGATGAAATAAGAGTCGGAGTCGAGGCATAGATAATTCTCGCAAAGCCCAAGCCGCCAGAATTCCGATTTCACGATTTGTTGCGACACCACGCCGGGCATCTCATTGATGGCATTCTGGTTGAGAGCAGAATTTGCCGCGATAATTTCCTCGTCCTCCAGAAATATCACCCCATCGCTGCCTATGGTACTTTTAAACAATTCCATATCGCTGGCCGGGCAGGAAAGATAGAACTGCAGGTTTTGGGTATTGAAGCGACGAATGCTCTCGGCAAGCCGTGCTGCGCGTCGCATATCGCGGTGATAAGACTTGCAGTAAAGAACGATATCTTCCATTTATTGATTAGAGACGCATTAAATTCATTTAAAAGTCAGCGAGCTAAATTGCATTCGCCCAAGCGATAACTTGGCGCACTGCAGCTTCTACAGTATAAGGCGATGGTTTTCCCGAGTCAGCAAGATCGTCCTGCAACCAGCGAGTGTGCAATTCCTCCAGCGCTGCTGCAATGGCATCTACGTCATCCGCCGTCACCGACCAGTGCCCGAGCTCGCGCAGCATGCGTTCCATATGAGGGTTGCGCCAAACCAGCGCCAGGATCGGGCGCTGCGTCCAGAGATATTCGTACATCTTCGAAGGAATGTACTGCTCGCAGAACGGCACGGTGCCATGCAGCAATAACAGGGAATCGGCGGCGTTCATTCGCTTCAGCACCCGCTCCCGTCCGCTTTCTCCCGTTTTTGGGTCTGTCTCGAGACGGCCAAACTGCTCAATCATCGAAGGATAAGGAAATTCGCGCAATGCTCGCGCAGAAACCGGATCGATACCGCCGCCGTAAAGCTGCAGCCGCGTCTGCTCTGCGCGTTGCGGGTCTTTTTCAACAAACTTGCGCAAGCCCTGCATGAAAACTCCGAGGTTGCGCGTATCCGCCAGCGAGCCGAAATAACTGATCACTAGGTGCTTGCCGCGCTGGTATGGCACACGCGGAAACTCCGGCTCGTTGGCGCCCGGCAGCAGGCAATGCCCGCGGTCGCCCAGCTCGGGATGTCTCGCTCTTGCCTGCGCCAACGCTTTCTCGGTAAACCAGAACGCGACATCGGCATGCTTGCAGATTTTGCCCTCCAGCCAGATCGAAAAGCGGGTGCGCGTCTTGTTCGTGGTCTGCCCTGAAAAGGTCATCGGGTCGTGGATTTCGGCGATCCACGGCAGGCCAAATCGCAGCTTCAGCCAGTAACCGGCCAGATGCGCCGCATAAGCACCGCCCGCCGAATAGATAAGCCGGGGTTTGCGCGTCTTGATGACACGCGCGCCGGCGAAATAAGCGGATATTGCCCACGACCAGCTGGTTTCAATGGGGATAAGAAGCTTTTCGATCAGGTAAAAAGGCAGAAGCACCAGAGAAATCAGAGTCATCGCGATCCGGTACAGGATGCGCGAAGAGATGCGCTGCCGCAGGTAATGGCGCAAGTCAAAGCGCAATGCCACTGGCAGAGCGGGCAGCACCTGGTGATGCTCCAGAACCTTATCCTTGTTTCCCATGGCGGCACTGACGACTATCGGCTGTATGCCGAGCTTGAGAAAATGCGGGATCTTGTCGGTGATGGTCTGGCTCGATGCTCGGCCATCCATATTGAAAATGTGGGAAAGCACCAGCCAGACCTGTTTATCGCTATCGCCCATATCATTCCTAATTAAAAAGAGGGTGCTTGTATGCCTAAGGAAACGCCGATTTATTCACTCAACCTGTCATTGCGAGCGAAGCGTGGCAATCCAGTTTTTTGATTTCAAACGAACTTCTGGATTGCCACGTCGCTACAGCCGCGCTTCGCTCGCAGCTAAAGGCTTTTTGCAATGACGATTTAATCAGCGTTTCTCGGTGCAATTATCAACACCAAACTAAAGAGATGAATTTCATCGAAACTACGCAAAAATCTGTTACGCTATTTTACAGGTAAACACGGCGGAAAAACGCGATGGCGATTTATGCGGTGGGCGATGTGCAGGGCTGTTATGCCGAGCTGGTGCGGCTGCTGGAGGATACCCGTTTCGATCCGGCAGCGGACAAGCTCTGGCTGGTCGGCGACCTGGTGAACCGCGGGCCGGGTTCACTGGAAGTGTTGCGCCTGGTCAAATCGCTGGGCGACATCGCGATCACCGTGCTCGGCAACCACGACCTGCACCTGCTCGCCGTCGCTGAAGGCGTTGCCGAACTGCACCGCACCGACACGCTGGATGAGATACTCAGCGCGCCTGACCGCGACGAGCTGTTGCACTGGCTGCGCAACCAGCGCCTGCTGCATGCGCAGGACGGCTACGTGCTGGTCCACGCCGGACTGCTGCCACAATGGAGCGTGGCGCAGGCCGAAAGCCTGGCGCGCGAAGTCGAAGCCGCGCTGCGCGCCGACGACTATGCCACCTTCCTCGCGCGTATGTACGGCAATGCCCCGCACACTTGGGACGACGTCCTCACCGGCTACAAACGCCTGCGCGTCATCGTCAACGCCTTCACACGCATGCGCATCTGCACGATGGAAGGCGAGATGGAATTCAAGTTCAAGGGCGAAGTGGAGAACATCCCAGCCGGCTACCTGCCGTGGTTCGACATCCCCAAGCGCGCCAGCCGCAATGCCACCGTCATCTTCGGCCACTGGTCCGCACTCGGCCTGCTGCACCGGAAAAACGTCATCGCCCTCGACACCGGCTGCCTGTGGGGCGGCCCGATGAGCGCCATCCGGCTCGACGACCGCCAGCTGTTCCAGGCGGCCTGCAACAACCCGGTGGCGAAGCATTGGTGAGGTCTGTTAAAGTCGACGTTGCAGGAAGAAAAGCCGCGCAGGGATACACGGCGTTTCTGCAGTCTATTTATGTTATATGCCAATAAGTCACGTTAACAAACGCCCCTTATCAGCCAACCCCCGCCAGCAACCTCTGCATCATCTGCTCTGCCTGGCGCACATATCCTCCGCCGAACAAGTTGGCATGGTTGAGGATGTGGTACAGGTTGTATAAATCCTTGCGCACCGCGTAGCCTGCATCCAGCGGGTACGCGGCGCGATAGGCGGCGTAGAAATCCGTAGGGTACCCACCGAACAGTTCGGTCATCGCAAGGTCGCATTCGCGGTCGCCGTAGTAGGGCGCAGGGTCGAAAATGACCGGAGTGCTATCCGCGAGAAAGGCGTGGTTGCCGCTCCACAGGTCGCCGTGCAGCAGCGAGGGTTGCGGGGTGTAGCCTGCGAAGAATGCGGGCAGCATGTCCAGCAGTTTTCCCCCCAGGGCCTGTAGCTGGCCGCCGTAGCCGTTCTGCGCCGCGAGGTGTAGCTGGAAGCACAGGCGGTGCTCACGCCAGAAATCTACCCAGTCGTCTTTCCAACCGTTCGGCTGCGGTGTCGTGCCGATGAAGTTGTCATGTGGGAAGCCGAAGCGTGATGCAGTTCCGCTATCCCCTCCCACTTGCAGGGGGAGGGCCAGGGAGGGGGTAGAAACGCGATTTCCCCTCACTTCTACCCCCATCCTACCCTTCCCCCTGCAAGGGGGAAGGGATGCAGTTGCATTTGGATTTTCGTTTGCCCTATCGGACGTGCAACGATGCATCGCTGCAAGCTGCTCGCCGAGCAGTTTTGCATCGCCGTGCGAACTCAACTCCAGATATTCCAGTATGAGAAAGCTGTGAGAGTTGGCAGTGCCGTGAGCGATGGGGCGCGGCACGCGGAGGGTGTTGGTCGCGGCGATTGCGTTCAGACCTTCTGCTTCGGCGGCAAACCCTGTCCTGAGCCAAGCCCGTCCTGAGCCTTGTCGAAGGGTCGAAGGGATCGGCAGGTGTTGTGCATCATTGAGCTTGAGAAAATAGCGCGAGCCGTCTGTTCCCTCCAGGCGGTAAGTCTCGTTGATGCTTCCGCCGCCGACAGGTGTTGCGGCGCGCAGCGTAAAGGGGCGATGCGTCGCATCGCGGATGGCAGCGGAGATGTGGGCGAAGAGTTCGGTGTTCATCGCGTGAATCGCTCACATTCAAAAATCCGTTCGGGCTGAGCTTGTCGAAGCCTGCACTGAGTTATTCGGCTATGCTCAGGAGAAGGCTGACGGTGTAATCCGTTCACCCTTCGACAAGCTCAGGGCGAACGGCCTTACCAGAGTGGCCTTAGAAGTTACAGCTTAACCGCATAACCGAAGTGACGTTGGAATAGACCGGCAATCTCATCGCGCGTCGGCGCGTGATTCTGTCCGCCACGGCTGGCGATTTTCAGCGTGCCGAGCAGCGAGGCCAGGCGTCCGGTGGTCTCCCAATCCCATCCCTGCTGGATGCCGTGCAGCAGGCCTGCGCGATAGGCGTCGCCGCATCCGGTGGGGTCGAGCAGCGCGGTGGGTTTGGCGCAGGGGATGATGATTTCCTTGCCGCCCGCATAGATGGTCGAACCTTCGCCGCCGCGGGTGATGATGAAGGCGCGTTTGTCCCTGGCGAGCTCCTCGACCTTTTTGCCGGTCTTGTCCTGCAACAGTTGCGCCTCGTAATCGTTTACCGTCACATAGTCGGCCTGTTCGACAAAGCGCAGCAATTCTTCCCCACCGAACATCGGCATGCCCTGACCCGGATCAAACACCCACGGGATACCCGCTTCGTGGAATTCGCGCGCGTGTTGCAGCATGCCTTCGCGGCCATCCGGCGAGACAATACCTAGGCTGACGTCCTTAGCATCGCCGACGTGATTCTGTTCCGAGAAACTCATTGCGCCGGGATGAAAAGCGGTGATCTGGTTATCGTCCAGATCGGTGGTGATGAACGCCTGCCCGGTATAGCTGCCGGGAATGGGGCGGATATGCGCCTGCGTCAAACCGAGTTTTTCCAGGCGCACGGCGTAGCTGGAAAAGTCGTCGCCCACCGTAGACATGATCAGCGGGCTGCCGCCGAGCAATTTCAGGTTGTAAGCGATGTTGCCCGCGCAACCGCCGAACTCGCGGCGCATCTCCGGCACCAGAAACGCCACGTTCAGGATGTGGATCTTTTCCGGAAGGATATGCTTCTTGAATTGATCCTGAAACACCATGATGGTGTCGTAGGCCATCGAACCGCAGATGAGAGTCTTCATGTCGTTGCCGGATGTAGTGAAGGAAAGTCCAATTATAACCGTGTCAGGACGGACGTCCTTAGAACCATTTCAGCAGGAACGGTGGGGCCATGGCGGCCAGTGCGATGACGGTCAGCAGCGCGGCATGATTCGCGGCTATAGCAGCCCGATGCGAATTTGCCGAAGAACGCAGCCAGCAGCAACACGCCAGCCAAGTCGCTGGATAAAGCCCGGCCTGCGTCTAATGGATAATCTGGGTTTATGGAAAGAAATAACTTAATGCCACCTTGAACATTTCAACGGTAGATTCAGTATTCTCTTATAAATTCTCTTGACGATACCACCCAATTAGGCGTAAAAGGCTTCCAGGTATTTGATTCAAAGTCTCTGCAGTACTGGTTTTTCCATGTGCAATCTTCGATTCAAATAGTTTTGCGGGAGTTTTTCCCGTTTTTTAATAAGGAAGTAATCACATGGCAACTGGTACAGTTAAATGGTTCAATGACGCAAAGGGTTTTGGTTTTGTCACTCCCGATGATGGCAGCGAAGATTTGTTCGCACACTTTTCAGCAATCAACATGAACGGCTTCAAGTCGCTTCAGGAAGGCCAAAAAGTCAGCTTTGAAGTGACACAAGGCCCAAAGGGCAAGCAAGCATCCAATATTCAAGCCGGCTAATCGGTTCTTGAGTTGGTAAAAAAGCCCGGCACGAAAGTGCCGGGCTTTTTGTTTGGTGCGCCCGGCAGGGCGCACTTACTTGGAGGTGGAAGTCCTCAGCAGATTCCGGATGCACCTTATTTTTCGTCCCATCGACGCAGTACCGCCTTTTCTATTTCCACTGCCACAAACAGCACAACCCCGAACAGCAGGATGCGCCACCACGCCACGGCATCGATGGCGGCGGTGCCGAACAGTTGCTGGAACAGCGGGGCGTAGGTGAACAGCGCTTGCAGCACCACCACAGCGAAGATCGAGATGAGCACCGGGCGCGATTCGGTGAAACTGCGCAGGCCGTGAGACGGCGCGAGCAGGAAGCGGCAATTGAACAGGTAGAAGATTTCGCCCATCACCAGCGCGTTTACCGCCATCGTGCGCGCCACCTCAATGTTCTCGCCGCGCGCCTGCTCCCAGAGGAAAAAGCCCAGCGCGCCGACCACCATCAGGCAGGACACAAAAAACACACGCCATAACAGGAAAGCATTGAGCAACGGTTCTGCCGGGTCGCGCGGCGGACGATGCATCACGCTCACCTCGGAGGGTTCGAAGGCCAGCGCAAGCGACAGCGTGACGGCAGTGACCATGTTCACCCACAGGATTTGCACCGGCGTGATCGGCAAGGTCAGGCCCAAGAAGATTGCCGCGACGATCACTGCCGCTTCGCCGCCGTTGGTGGGCAGGATGAACACGATGGATTTTTTCAGGTTGTCATAAACGGTGCGCCCTTCTTCCACCGCCGCATCGATCGAGGCGAAATTGTCGTCGGCCAGCACCATCCCGGCCGCCTCGCGCGCCGCCTCGGTGCCTTTCTTGCCCATCGCCACGCCGACGTCGGCGCGCTTCAGTGCGGGCGCATCGTTGACGCCGTCGCCGGTCATTGCCACCACCTCGCCGTTGGCCTGCAACGCCTGTACCAGGCTGAGCTTGTGTTCCGGGCTGGCGCGGGCAAAGATATCGGCCCTGGTTACCGCAATGCGCAGGGCGGCCTCATCCATTTGTTCGATTTCCGCTCCGGTCAGCGCACCGTCCGCCGTCAGGCCGAAGCGCGCGCCGATGGCGCACGCGGTGTCGAGATGGTCGCCGGTAATCATCTTCACACCGATGCCTGCCGCACGGCAGCGCGCCACGGCGCGGATTGCCTCATCGCGCGGCGGGTCGGCGATGGCAAAAATGCCGAGCAGCGCGAAGCCGCTGCGCACATCGTCAAAATCGAGGCTGCGCTGTTCGTTTACCGTGGGGCGCATGGCCACCGCGAGCAGCCGGAAGCCCTGCTGCGCCGCGTCCAGCATTGCCTGCTGCCAGTAGGCATGACGCAGCGGCCGGTCCTCGCCGTCGGCGCGCTCGGCGTCGCATACTTCCATGACCCGCTCCGGCGCGCCCTTGAGGAAGATGAAGCCGTGTCCTTCCAGGTCATGGTGCAGCGTGGCCATGAAACGGTGCTGAGATTCAAACGGGATCAGGTCGGTGCGGCGCAGCGCCTCGCGCTCAAAGGCGAGATCGAGGCCGGTCTTGGCCGCCAGCGTGAGCAGCGCGCCTTCGGTGGGATCGCCCCCCAGCTTCCATTCGTTGCCGCTACGATGCAGTTCCGCGTCGTTGCACAGCAACGCGGCACGCCCCAGCTCGGCCAGTTCCGGGTAGTCTTCGACAAACACTTCACGTCCGGCGATGGAAAACCCGCCATGCGGCGCATAACCGCTGCCGCTGACTTCGAATATGCGTCCGGCAGCGATCAGGCGCTGCACGGTCATTTCGTTTTTGGTCAGCGTGCCGGTCTTGTCCGAGCAGATCACCGTCACCGAACCGAGCGTCTCCACCGCCGGAAGCCGCCGGATGATAGCGTTGCGCCGCGCCATGCGCTGCACGCCGATGGCCAGCGTGATGGTCATGATCGCCGGCAACCCTTCCGGGATTGCAGCCACGGCTATGCCGACTGCGGCAAAGAACATTTCCGGCCAGCCGTAGCCGCGCACCCACACGCCGAAGAAAAAAGTCAGTGCGGCCAGCGTCAGGATGACGGCGGTCAGCTGCTGGCCGAAGCGCGTCATCTGCCGTAGCAGCGGCGTTTCCAGGCTGGTCACAGCGGCGATCAGGCCGCTGATGCGGCCGATTTCAGTCGCCGCGCCGGTGGCAACCACCACGCCGCGCGCCTGCCCAAACACCACCAGCGTGCCGGAATAAGCCATGCAACTGCGGTCGCCGATCACGGCATGCGCATCCACCGCAGCGATATCCTTTTCCACCGGCTCGGATTCGCCGGTCAGCGCGGCCTCCTCGACGCGCAGTTGGCGCGTTTCGATCAGGCGCAGATCGGCGGGGACTTTGTCGCCCGAAGACAGCAGCACCATGTCGCCGGATACTAATTGTTCAGCCGGAATCTCGCGCCGCTGCCCGTCGCGCAGCACCGTCGCATTCAGCGACAGCATGTTGCGGATGGCATCCAGCGCGCGTTCCGCCTTGCCTTCCTGGATCACGCCGATGATGGCGTTGATCAGCACCACGCCGGCGATCACGCTGCAGTCCACCCAGTGGTCGAGCAGTGCGGTGATCAACGCGGAGACCAGCAACACATAGATCAGCACGTTGTGAAACTGGCGCGCAAAGTGCATCGGCAAACTATCGCGCCTGGCGGCAGGCAGGCGGTTCGGGCCGTATTGCTGCAAACGTTGCGCCGCTTCGGCCTGCGATAGTCCGGCATGATCAGCAGCCAGCACGCGTAGCGTTTCATGTACTGGCAGGCTGTGCCAATCGGGCGTGTGTTCAGCGTGCGCTATGTGGTCAACTGGATTGGTCATTTGCGCCCTTATTCAGATTGGGGTTAAAAACGACAAAATTTTGCCGGATGTGGGAGCGGCTTTTAACAAGTCAGGCAATCCACTACCCGACAAGTCGGGTGTGGAATTGTCACAGCCGTGAAACAAAGATATATCGCGGCTAAAGCCGTTTACACAATTAATGCTGCTGGTTGCCTCGGTGATTGAAATCCTAGATAATTTGCCATTGTTGAATTGGTTAGTATGTCCAACGTGGTCAGGCCGCATATTCGGACTCTACAGATAAAAAATCAAGATGTTAGATAAAAGATCAGACATCTTTGAATTAGCTTCTTCCAGCCACCGCTTTTCAATTTCAGAGCCGATTCCATATCCACATGAATCTCAAATTTCAGCGCGCGGTTGATCGTTATGCAGGCGTACCGATTTGCGCGCTGCTCTCCCTGATGGATCGCATTCGCGGCAAAGCTACTGTCAGCGCGCCGCCGCGCAAAATCCTGGTCATCCTGCTTTCCGAGATGGGCAGCCTGGTGCTCGCGCATCCGATGTTTGCCAGGCTGAAGCAGCGTTATCCGGAGGCTTCCATACATGTCCTGCTGTTTGCCAAGAACCGCGAAGTGCTGGATCTGCTCGGCGTGATCCCCGAAGAAAACGTGCTGACGCTGGATGATGGTTCGCTGGATGGTCTGGCGGGGGACAGCATCAGGGCCATCCGCACGCTGCGCGCGCTCGGGATCGATGCGGTGATCGACTGTGAGTTGTTCGCGCGCATCAGCAGCATCTTTTCCTGGCTCTCCGGCGCGCGGCTGCGCGTGGGCTTTCATCGCCATACCCAGGAAGGCCTGTACCGCGGCTCGTTCATCAATCGCCCGGTGATGTACAACCCGTACCGGCATTTGTCGCACCAGTTCCTGACGATGGTCGAGGCGCTTGAGTCCGTCTCGATGCCGCCCGTCAAGTTCATTCCCGAACCCGATCCCTGCCAGCCCCCGGTTTTGGCTTTTGCACCGCAGGAGCGGGAACAGGTCGCCGCGCAACTGCACAGTGACTTCCCCGCGATCAAGGATAAAAAACTGGTGCTGATCTACCCGAGCGGCGGCATTTTGCCGATACGCGCCTGGCCGCTGGAGAGTTATTGCCAGCTAAGCAAAACCTTCCTGGACGAGGGTTATGCTGTGGCGATCATCGGCCTCAAGGGGGATCAGCCGCTGGCGCAAATCATCGTTGATTATTGCCGGAGTTCCTGCTGCATCAACCTGGCCGGCTATACCAAATCGGTGCGGCAACTATTGGCGCTGTTTCACCGCGCCTCATTGCTCGTGACTAACGATGGCGGTCCCGGACAATTCGCCGCGCTCACGCCGCTGCCCACGATCACTTTTTTCGGCCCCGAAACGCCGCAGTTATACCAGCCGCTGGGGACGAACGGATACTGTTTTCACCTGTCATTGCCCTGTTCGCCGTGCCTTACCGCCTATAACCACCGCAGCTCTCCTTGCGATGGCGACAACCAATGCCTGAAGCAAATCACGGTCGGCCAGGTGCTGGCAAAAGCCCATGAGATGCTGGGTGCCCCGGATCGGAAGCCCGCATGAAGCTGCTGGCAAAACTTGCCGCGCACCCGCTGCCGGCCTGGTTCTTTAAAAAGCGCTTCATCAGATTCGGAACGGTTGGCGCTTCAGGCATCGTGGTCAACCTGGGCGTGCTGTACCTTTGCCAGGAATTACTGTTCGTCGCGATCAGTTCCCCGGACATGCGCCTCAACGTATCGCTGGCAACCGCGATCTTCTTTGCGACCGTAAACAACTTCTACTGGAACCGCCGCTGGACCTGGAGCGACCGCACTCATCGCCCCGACAAACACCTGATCCTGCATTTCGGCCAGTACGCGCTGGCGTGCTGGGTCGGCATCGTAATGCAGGTGATCCTGACCAAGCTGTTCGTGGTCTTCATGCATTACCTGATCGCCAACGCGCTGGCCATCGTGCTGGCCAGCGTGTTCAATTTCCTGGTGAACAATTTCTGGACGTTCCGCAGCCACAAACCGGTTGAAGAAATTGCGCTGCCCAACATACCCGAGATTGAGCCGGATATTGAAAATGACACTGGCGGCAAATGAAATCAACTAAATCCCGTTTGTGTCTGGCATGGTATGTATTGGCCTGCCTGCTGGCGGTGTTCACGTATTTCTACGGTCTCGACAGCCAGCATATCCCGAAGAACAGCGACGAATATCCGTACGAGCACATCACCCGGTTGACCGCCGCCAGTGGCGAATTGCTGCCGCTGCAGTCGCAGATGGAAAACATGCGCAACACCAAGCCGCCGCTGCTGTTCTGGCAGGGCATCGTCTCGACCGGCTGGGGTAAGAACTGGACGTTATGGAATCTGCGCTACCCGAGCGTCATCTACACTTTGCTGACGGCGGCGATGCTGTTCGCGCTCGGCTGGAAATTGTCGAAGTCCCCGGAGATTTCCAATCGAGCCGAGACAGGCTTTGTCGCCGCGCTGACCTTCCTGGCTTTTTTCACCACGTACCGTTTTGGCCGCCCGTTCCTGACCAATCCGCCCGAGGTGTTCTGGATCTTCCTGCCGTTCTTCGTGCTGCTGTACTGGCGGCAGGCATTCGCATCGCGCTTTGCCGTTCCGCTGTTGCTCGGCATAGCTATCGGCATCGGCTTTCTGTACAAGTCGTTTGCCCTGGGCCTGCCGGTGACACTCGGTCTGGCTGGGTGGTATCTGCATCGGCGCCAGTATCGCGTGATGGATTTTCTCCGGCTGGACGCGCTGAAGGTTGCGCTTGCGGTTGCGGTTGCGGTTGCCGTGTTTGCGATGTGGTTCGCGCTGGACCCCGATCCGCGGGCGGTGTGGAAGGAATTTGTCGTCGGCGAGAACGTGGGCAAGTTCGACCCGCACGGCCCGAGTTATCTGGAAAAGCTGCTCTGGGGCGGCTCCAGCCTCTGGAGCTATGCCTTTGCTTTCCTGACCAACGCGGGCTTGCTGACTTTTCAGGTAATCGCGATGTTTTTCGTTGTTTACCGGCGGCGCGCGCAGTTGAGCAACGATGAGAAGCTGCTGCTGATCTGGATCGCCGCGATGTTCCTGAGTTTCTGTCTGCCCAGCCAACGTTCGGGCCGCTACCTGCTGGCGGCGATGCCGGCCGTGGCGCTGCTGTGCGCGCTGAACTGGCAGCAGATCGGCCGCAAGGCGTTCATCGCTACCCTGGTATTGGCAGGCGCGTTCATCGCGGGGGTGGCTTATCTGGCCGTGCGCCTGCAAGCCGAAATGACCGATGTACAGTTGTATCCCCCGGCGCTCTGGTTGTTGCCGGCGGTCACTATATTATTGCTGGTGCTTGCCGTCTTTGTGCCCGGCTTTACACGGCACGCGGTCAACGTGGTCATTCTGCTGGCGATGCTGTGCTTCGCCGCTTTTGTGCGCCCCTTCGACGGGTCATTGGGAAATTTCAGCGCTGACGCGCAGCGCTACGCCAGCGGCAAGGATGTGTGGGTTCCGTGCAACTTCAGGGCCAAGGACGAAGGTCACCGGTTCGTTTTGCCGGGTGCGGAAATTCACGGTTACAGCGAAGACCAGAATCTCACCGCGAACGAGCTGGCCGGGCGCTACCCGCTGTTTACGTTGCGGCTGCCGTTGAGCGTTGAAGATCAAAACGACGGCTGCGCAGAATGCAAGGTCATCGGCCAGCGCCTGGACATTCGTGGCCGCTTTGGCGATGAAGAAATCAAACAGATGATTCTGGAGGGCAAAGTGTTCCAGACTCTTTTCATCAGGGAAGTGTTGCTGGAAGCTCCCGCAGGCGAAAAAGTCGTGCCGCCGCAGACTCTCGCCCAGACGTGCCGATGAAAACTCTACGTACAGGTTCACGCCACGCGCTGATACTTTGCGTGGTGCTGGCCGCTTTTGCGGCGGCGTTGTACAAAGTTGCCGGACGACCATCCCCGGCAGCTTTTCAGATGCACGATGTTGCTGTACAAACAGGCGACTCAGCGCCCGATATCAGCACCCACTTCGTCTCCACCACACACAACATTCATACCCATGCCGCGTCATTAGTCGAGCTGAATGATGGCCGCATCCGCGCCTTCTGGTTCGAAGGCAGCCGCGAGGGCGCGCAGGATGTGGAGATACGCAGCGCGGTGTTCGATCCGGCAAAAAACCGGTGGGGTATGGAAAGCAGCATCGCCAACCGCGAGGGCACACAGCGCTCGCTGCTGCGCTATGTGAAAAAACTCGGCAACCCCGTGGCGCAGCGCACTGCAGACGGCACGCTCTGGCTGTTTTATGTCACCGTCTCGCTGGGCGGCTGGGCGGGCAGCTCGGTCACGGCGATCACCTCAAAAGACGATGGCGTAACCTGGAGCCCGGCGCGGCGGCTGATCACTTCCCCGTTCACCAATATCAGCACGCTGGTCAAAGGCACGCCGTTTTTTTACAGCGATGGCAGCATCGGGCTGCCGGTCTACCACGAGTTCATCGGCAAATTCGGCGAGCTGCTGCGCATATCCGGCAGCGGCGAAATCATTGACAAGCAGCGGCTCAGCTCCGGCAAATCCGCACTTCAACCGGTGATGCTGATAAAAAATCCGCAGCAGGCGACGGTGATGATGCGCTATTCCGGCGCGAGTCCCAGACGGGTGATTGCTTCCACGACCGAAGATGCGGGGCAGCACTGGAGTACGCCCGCAAAGACAACGCTGGCTAACCCGGATGCGGCGGTTACCGGCGCGGTGCTACCGGACGGGCGTATCCTGCTGGCGCTTAACGACACCGAAGAAGGCCGGGATGCACTGTCGCTGGCGATTTCAGGCGATGGCGCCGCCACGTGGAGAACCGTATATCAACTGGAAGACCAGCGCGGGCAAGGCACCGAACCGGCCAGCTTTGTGCAACTCGCCGCACAGTCGGCCACGGCGACCGAGACTGGTGTCACAGATGCAACGGCGTATGCAGAATCCGCCAAACGCATCAAATGCACGGCGGATGGCTGCGGATTCGAGTTCTCCTACCCCTACCTGATCCAGACGCGCAGCGGCGACTTCCATCTTGTCTACACGTGGAACCGAAGCTACATCAAGCATGTCATGTTCACGCGCGCCTGGCTGGATCAACACCTGGAAAAAACTGCCGATGCCAAACTTCACTGACCTTACCGGACTGGCGAGTGTGGCCAGCGCGCTTGCGGCATCCTTGCTGCTGTTGCCGTGGACGAAGCGGCTCGCCAACCGCCATCGGGCATGGGCGACAGCAGCCGTATTTGTGATTGCGCTCATTCCGTTTAATGGCTTGCCGCTCGCCGCCAATGTGCGTGGTGCAACCGGAGACTTGAGCATCACCACGCTGGCGTTGTTGTGGTGCGCTTTATTAAGGCCATGGAGCGGATGCGGAGAACTTGATTCCAGACATCGTCTCGCGCTGCTGGCGCTGATCGCGCTCGCTGCGGTGGCGCTATATCCGATGGCGCTGGGCTTCGGCGCATTCGACCCGTATCGCCTGGGCTACGGTAATTGGCTGTTCGTTGCCATGCTGATGCTGGCCGCTCTGGCGGCCTGGTTCTGGAAGTATTATTTGATCGCGCTGTGCATCGCGCTTGCTGCGCTCGCCTGGGCAGCCGGCTGGTACGAGTCCGTCAACCTGTGGGATTATCTGCTCGACCCGTTCGTGGCGATCTACGCGCTCTCCGTGCTCATGATTCATGCAGTGAAAACTCTGGTGAAACCACAGCGTGACAGGCCTGCTCCGTAGGGCGGGTTACACCCGCCATTGAATTTCGTGCTTGATGCTAAAACGGCGGGTGTAACCCGCCCTACTCCTGATTCTTTGATGCAGGCGTCACCATGCCCAACTCATCTGCCTCCAGAGGTTCTTCGGTTTCGATCTGGTGTTGCAGCACGCGCAGGTCGGCCTCCGAGGCATCTTTCCCTTGCGCGGCACGCAAACCGATGCGTTCGCGCAGCGTGGCGGGGTCGGCCTGAATATCGAGAATCCGGAAACGCAGTTCTCGCCGCTGCGCGATTTCCCTGAACAGGTCGCGTTGCCAGCGCATGAGAAAAGCAGCGTCGACGATCACCGGCCATCCGGCGTCCAGCAAACTCTCCGTCACACGCGCCAGATGATCATAAGTGAGGCGGCTGGCTTCCTGCGTGTACAGACCTGTTTCTATCACGCTCCCGCTGGATGCGGAAGCGGCTAGTCCGGCAAGCCGCTTGCGCTCGACATCGGAACGCAGACGTACCATGCCTTGTTCCTGCAACAGCGACTGGGACAGCGTGGTCTTGCCGCAGCCGGACAGGCCGTGCGTGATCCAGAGTTGTGGTGGAGTAGCCTGCGTCAATTGCCCGGCCAACTGCAGACAGGCGCTGACTTCTGCGCGGCAGGCACCCGCTTCGCTGCCATCCGACTGTTCCGCGCGCAGCGCAGCCACCTTGGCACGCACTACGGCGCGATACACCGCGTAATAACGCAGCAGCGCCATGCCGTTGTAGTCGCCGCTGGCCTCCAGCCATGCATTGAGAAAACGAAACGCCAGGTCGCGATGCTGACGATGTAACAGATCCATGTAGCAGAAAGCCACTTCCGAGATGACATCGATCCAGCGCAATGCCGCGCTGAATTCGATGCAGTCGAAAATAATGAGTTGCCCGTTCACCCAGGCCAGATTGCCCAGATGCAGATCGCCGTGACATTCGCGCACCATGCCATTGCGTTTGCGTTCGCCCATCAGCGGTGCAAGGCGCTCGTGTTCGGCATTGCTCCAGCTTTGCAAGCTCGACAGAAGCTGGATTTCCACCGGGTCGTCCAGCCGCTTGGTTAACAGCCGAAAATTTTCCGCGACTGGCCGGGCTATCGCGTCCGGCTCGCCCCACTCACTATCTGCGTGCGCTGTCTGGCATTCGCCGAGGTGAAACTTTGCCAGCCGCGCGGCAAGCTGGTCTATCTGGGCGACACCCAGTTCGCCGCGTTCATCCATACGATCCAGCGTGGCATCGAACGGAAACTGGCGCATTTTCACGGCGTATTCGATAGCGCTGCCCTGGCTGTCGATGTTGGGGCCGCTGATGCGCGGCGCATCGGGACTGCCGGTGATGGCAACCACGCCGAGATAAATTTCCGGCGCCAGCCGCCGGTTCAAACGCACCTCATCGGCACAGGCCTGCTGCCGCAGCGCCAGCGTGCTGAAATCCAGAAAGCCCATATCCAGCGGTTTTTTGATCTTGTAGGCAAACTCGCCGGTGAGCAACACCCAGGAAATATGCGTTTCGACCAACTGCACCTTCCCAACCGCATGGTTATAGCAGACCGGATCGGCCTGCAGCGCGAGGATGAGTGGCGGCAGTTGGGCGGCTTTATGCGTTGCCGGAATTGTGCGGGTAGGTATCATTTGAATTCATCGAGCCAGTCCGCGCAAGGTGGGCAGACAAAATCGTGCCCACCTTGCTTGTCCGCTAGGGCTTCCCACCGTTACCATTCTCTTCTGGCGGTGGTTCCGGCCTGTTGCCGCGCCCCGCTTTGGCGGGCCGGTTTTTGCTCTCGTCCGCCCAGACGAAACGGCCGAACAACACGCAACCTTTCATTCCCGGATCGCAGGGCACATCATTGACGCGCGCGCATTTGCCGCCCAGTTCATGCGGGCATCCCCAAGAGCTCATGAGCTTTTCATTTTCATAGTGAATTCGATCCCGGCACATTTTGTGCTGTGCTGCCACTTGCGGCCTAACCAGAAAACCGTGGTCTATTTTTTATTATTCATCGGCACGTCTTCTTGAGAAACGCGCTATGCGCTTGGCAGCATGCGGAATGATAGCAAGAAAGGTGCGGCCTGCCGCCATTTTTCAGTCCTCCGCCGACTTGAGTGCCAGCGCGCGCTGGTACAGTTCGTTGCGGCTTGCGCCGGTGATCTGCACGGCGAGTTGCACAGCCTGTTTGAGGGGGAGTGCGTCGAGCAGCAGGGCCAGGGTGCGCTCGCTGCCGGTATCCAGGCCGGGTGCTTGCGGCGGGGCGGCGGAGACCAGCAGCACGAATTCGCCGCGCTGGTTGTTCGGGTCGCTGTTTAGCCACTCCAGCGCCGCGCCCAGCGGGCAGCGGTGGATGCTCTCGAACAGTTTGGTGACTTCGCGCGCGAAAACGATCACGCGCTCCGCGCCGAACACGGCTTGCAGGTCTGCGGCGCATTCGAGGATGCGGTGCGGGGCTTCGTAAAATACCAGCGTGTAGGGATGGTCGATCAGTGTTTGCAGCGCGCTGCGCCGCGCTGCGGATTTGTTCGGCAAAAAACCATAGAACAGAAAATGCGCTTCGGCCATGCCCGATGCGGACAGTGCAGCGACTGCCGCGCTGGCGCCGGGTATCGGAATGACACGCAGCCCTGCCGCCAGAACCGCCTTCACCAGCAACGCGCCGGGGTCGCTGACCGCCGGGGTTCCCGCGTCACTGACGAAGGCCACGCTTTGTCCTCCCTGCAGCAGCGCGAGGATTTTTTCCGCCGCGCCGCGTTCGTTGTGCTGATGCACCGCCATCAACCTGTTTGCGCTGATGCCGTGATGGGTCAGCAAATGGGCGGTGTTGCGCGTGTCTTCAGCGGCGACCACATCGGCCATGGCGAGCACATCCAGCGCGCGCAGTGTGATGTCGCGTAAATTCCCAATCGGGGTGGCAACTACATATAATACGGGTTCCAACTTTTGCGGATGTTCGTTATGCAACGTGTGTTCCTCTTACTCTCGACTTTGTTTGCACTATACGCCTGTACGACACCCGTACCGCATGTGGCGCATGCGCCACATGCGCCCGTTGAGGAAAAACCCGTAACCCCGGTTACCCCCGCTGAAATCCCCGCACCCGAAACGGTTGTCATCGAAACGCCCGCGCCAGTCTTGATTCTCGATAAAGATGCCGTGCCACATATTGCGCTATTGCTGCCATTGAAATCAAGGGATTACGGTTCTGCCGCCGATGCGGTGCAGCAGGGTTTCCTGGCGGCGGCCAGTCGTCAAAGTCCTGCGCTGCCAATACGCGTATATAGCGATTTTGACGAGAACAACGACGTTGTAACCGTTTATCGACAGGCAACCGCCAGCGGCGCGAAGGTTGTGGTGGGGCCGCTGACACGCAGCGGGGTGAGTGCGCTGGCGGCGGAACAATTTATTCCGGTGCCTACCCTGACCTTGAATATAGTGGAAGAAAAACCGGCGCAGCTATTGTATTTTTTTGGCATGGCGGCGGAAACAGAGGCGCGGCAGGTTGCGCAGCTGGCCAGGCGGCAAGGCTTGCGCGAGGCCATTATTGTCACCACCCGCGCGCAATTTACCAAGCGCCTGCAGTCCGCATTTGAAGAAGAGTGGATTGCTTCAGGCGGCGGAATACTGCGCGAGATCGAATTTAACAATGGTTACGACGAGTTCGCTGACATTACCGAAATGCCTGGCACCGTGATATTTCTTGCAGCCGGCACGAAAACTGCGCGCCTGATCCGGCCTTACCTGCCGAACAAATTGCCGATTTATGCCACATCGCAGATCTTTTCCGGCAACGAGAATACGCTGACCAATTACGATTTGAATGGCATCCGGTTCGTCGATATGCCGTGGCTGTTGCAGCCCGACCATCCGGCAGTGATGACTTACGCGCGTGCCAATCCGCCGCTTTCGATAGATCGCGAACGGCTTTATGCGCTGGGAATAGACGCTTTCAGGCTGGCGCAATTGCTGCTTTCAAAAAGGATTGCATTGCCGCTGGACGGTGTAACAGGAGACATCTATCTTCGCGACCATGTATTCCAGCGCATGGCAACGCCAGCCCTCTTTCAGGAGGGCCGTTCGCAACTTGCCGGCACGAATCATAGCCCTTCCATCCAGATGTTTCCCGAACAGGTTATCGTAACGCCATGAATAGCCAGGGCGCGCTGGCCGAGCAATGGGCCGCGCATTATTTGCAGAAACAAGGCTTGAAGCTGATTGAGCAGAATTACCGGGGACGCTTTGGTGAAATCGATCTGATAATGCAGGATGGCGCCACGCTGGTGTTCGTTGAAGTGCGCTTGCGGCGCAATGCGGATTTCGGCGGTGCTGCGGCCAGCCTGGATACGCGCAAGCAACAGCGTATCATCCGCACCTCGCAACAATATCTTTCCAGTCTTGCGCATACCCCGGCATGCCGCTTTGATGCTGTATTGCTGGGCGACGCGCAGGGCAATGATGCGCAATGGCTGAAAAATGCATTCGATGCCTGACCGGTGTTAAGCAAGCGTAGGGCGGGTCACACCCGCCGTTAATTTTAAAACGGCGGGTGTGACCCGCCCTACCGTTTGACGAAGCCAGCCGTTTGCGGGAGAGGGAATTTGCGCGGCAATTTTCATTACCCGCAGTCCCGAATACTTTTTTTTAGGCTAATATCACCATTCATCAAACAGGCAACACTCAAATATGGACATTAACAAACGCATCATCAAGCATTTCAAGGACAGCGCTGAGCTCAAACTGAGGGTCAAGGACGCGCTGGCAAAACCAATCGCCGAGGGTGCGCAAATCTTTTTCGACTGTGTCACCAACGACGGCAAGATTCTTTGCTGCGGCAATGGCGGTTCGGCGGCCGATGCCCAGCATTTCGCCGCAGAACTGCTGAATCGCTTTGAAAAAGAGCGCCCCGGCCTGGCATGCGTTGCGCTGACTACCGACAGTTCGGTGCTGACTTCGATCGCCAATGATTACGATTTCAACCAGATATTTTCCAAGCAGGTTCGCGCGTTGGGTTTGCCCGGCGACAGCCTGCTGGCCATTTCCACCAGCGGCAATTCACCGAATGTGCTGGCGGCGATTCATGCCGCGCACGAGCGCAGCATGCGCGTAATCGCACTGACCGGACGCGATGGCGGAGAAATGGCCCGTGCGCTAAACGCCAAGGATTTGTTGATTTGCGTGGACGCACAAAGCACCGCGCGTATCCAGGAAGTTCACTTGCTCACGCTGCATTGCCTGTGCGACATAATCGATTACCTTTTGCTGGGCGAATGAAAATGCGGCTGGCCTTTCCGGCGGGTTTGATATTGATTGCAAGTTTGCTGCAAGGCTGCGTCGTTGTGCCCGACACGCGGGATGGCGCCAGGACTGTGCCGGATCGCAGCGTCAACGAAGCTTACAGGGAAGACCAGAAGATCGAGACCAGTGCGATTGACCGCATCTACGAGCAATTCAGAATTTTCATGCACGTCAATGTGGCGAGTTTTAATCGCAATGTATTGATCAGCGGCGAAGTGCCGGACGAAACCACCAGGACTGCGATTGAAAAGATTGTTTCCGGCATTGAGGGCGTGCGCAATGTGAACAATGAATTGGTTATTTCCGGCAACAGCTCGCTGGTCTCGCGCAGTAACGACAGCATGATCACATCAAACATTAAACTGCGCTTCGCTCGCGACAAACACATCAATACCGATCGCATCAAGGTCGTGACCGAAAATGGCACGGTATTTCTGATGGGCAACGCCGACCGCGCCGAAGCCGATGCTGCCGCAGAGATCGCCAGCACCACCAGCCGTGTGAAGCGCGTGGTCAAATTGTTCGAGCACGCCGACTGAATATGTATTCCACGCCCGCTTTCGAACGCAAACTTTGCACGATCGGCGAACTCGCCACGCGGGTTGCCGCGCTGCCGCATCCGCTGGTGTTCACCAATGGCTGCTTTGACGTGCTGCATCGCGGCCATGTGACCTACCTTGCGCAGGCGCGCGCGCTGGGTGGTTCTCTCATCGTAGGTGTAAACAGCGATGCCTCGGTGAAAAGACAAGGCAAGGGCAATGACCGGCCGATCAACCCCGAGCAAGACCGCATGATGGTGCTCGCCGCGCTGGAATCGGTCAGCCTGGTCGTCCTGTTTGAAGAAGGCACACCGCTGAATCTGATCAACGCATGCCGCCCCGATGTATTGGTCAAGGGCGGCGACTGGAGCATTGAAAACATTGTCGGAGCGCGTGAAGTGCAGGGCTGGGGCGGCGCGATACACAGCATCCCGTTCTTGCACGAGCGCTCGACCACCTCTCTTTTGAAAAAAATCCGTTCCCTATAGGCAAAATCATGACCACTGGACTCCCAACAGAAATCACGCTGCACCAGCAATCCTGCACCCTCGAAATCGCATTTGATGACGGCGCGCGTTATCGCCTGCCTTATGAATTCCTGCGCGTGCATTCGCCTTCCGCCGAAGTGCGCGGCCACGGACCGGGACAGGAAGTGCTGCAGACCGGCAAGCAGAACGTGAAGCTGCTCAATGTGGAGCCGGTGGGCACCTATGCGCTCAAATTAGTCTTCGACGATGGCCACGACAGCGGCCTCTACACCTGGGAATACCTGCGCGAACTGGGACATTACCAGGATGTAATGTGGCAGGAATACCTGAAAAGACTGGAAGCAGCAGGCGCAAGCCGCGAGCCCGGCCCGCAAACGGCAGGCAGCCATAAACCGACAAAATGCGGACATTGAACCAGAGGTAACTGCAATGACCAAAACTACCCACTTCGGTTTCGAGACCGTCGCTGAGGAAGAAAAAGCCAGGCGCGTCGCGGGCGTGTTCACCTCGGTCGCCGGCAAATACGACGTGATGAACGACCTGATGTCGGTCGGGTTGCACCGCCTGTGGAAACGCTTTGCGGTCGGTGTCAGCGGCGTTCGCGAAGGGCAGCGCGTGCTGGACGTGGCGGGCGGCTCGGCCGATCTGTCACGGCTGTTCCTGAAGAAAGTCGGCAGCAGCGGACAAGTAGTGCTCACCGACATCAACAATGCAATGCTGCGCGTCGGGCGCGACCGCCTGCTCGACGAAGGTGCTGCCACACCGGTCGCACAATGCGATGCCGAGCATCTGCCGTTTCCCGGCAATTATTTCGATTGTGTCAGCATTGCCTTCGGCCTGCGCAACGTCACCCACAAGGATGCCGCACTGCGCGAAATGTTCCGCGTGCTCAAACCGGGCGGACGGGTGATCGTGCTGGAATTTTCCAAGGTCGCCAAACCGCTGGAAAAAATTTACGATGCCTATTCGTTCAATTTGCTGCCCAGAATCGGTCAGCTTATCGCCAACGATGCCGACAGCTACCGCTACCTCGCCGAATCCATCCGCATGCATCCGGGACAAGAGGAGCTGAAAAAAATGATGGGAGAGGCCGGGTTGGAGAAGGTTGATTACTTCAACATGACAGGTGGTGTGGTCGCGGTGCACCGGGGGTACAAGTTTTAGGATACCTCTAAAAATCCAGATTTCATCCCAACTGCTGCGTTGCGGAAATAATTTCTTGCTTACATATTATGCATATGCGGCGCTGCGAAATTATTTCCGCGCCTTGCATTTGGGCGAACTCTGCCTTTTTAGAGGCATCCTTTGGATCTGATTGTTGCGGTAAATGACAGGCAACGATCAGCAAACGTAGCAAGCTCGGATTCCGCTGCGCTTCATCCGGGCTACAGGTCTGATGCTATTTCCGGATAACTGCAACTGCGAATCAGATTTATCAATAGCGTCAGATTTTCCTGACGAACACTTTCGACTTCCGCTGATAGTTGTACAGCGACTTTTTCTGCGCAGGCAACGCCGAGACATCGGCCTCATTGAAACCGCGCTCGACGAACCAGTGCGCGGTGCGCGTTGTGAGCACGAACAATTTCTTCAGACCCTGCGATTGCGCGATGCCGATCATATGGCCGAGGATGGCTTGGCCGTAGCCGCGATCCCGGCATTGCTCATCCACCGCGAGGCAGGCCAGTTCGGCGGCGGCCTCGTCGGGGAACGGGTACAGCGCGGCGCAGCCGACGATGCGGTGGTCGTGTTCCAGCACCACGAAGCGCGTGATTTCGCGTTCCAGCAGTTCGCGGTTGCGCCGCACCAGAATGCCGGCGGCTTCCAATGGGCGCAACAAATGCAGGATGCCGCCGACATCTTCGATCGTGGCGGCGCGCAGGGTGTTGAGCGTGCTCTCCACCACCATCGTGCCGATGCCTTCGTCGCTGAACAGTTCCTGCAGCACCGCGCCGTCGGTGTGGCGGCTGATCAGGTGGGTGCGCGCCACGCCGGCTTCGCAGGCGCGGATCGCGCAGGGCAAAAACATGGACACGTCGTCCGGCAGTTTGCGTTTGCCGGAAAGCACTTCCTGCGCCTGGACGATAGTGAGTTCCTTGAGCAGCTTGCCCTTCTTGTCCTGAACACCGTCGGTGTCCATCAGGAACACCAGCTTGTCGGCATCCAGCGCGATCGCGGTGGCGGTGGCGATGTCCTCCAGCGTGACGTTGAACACCTCGCCGGTGGGCGAATAACCGAGCGGCGAGAGCAGCACCACCTCGCCGAAATCCATGCGGTCGTTCAGCGCCGCAACATCCACCTTGCGCACGCTGCCGGTGTGCATCAGGTCCACGCCGTTGATCACGCCGATGGGTTGCGCGGTGATGAAATTGCCGCCCGCGACGCGGATATCGGCGTTGGCCATCGGCGAATTCGCCAGCCCCATCGACAGCAGCGCCTCGATCTCCACGCGCACCCGGCCGACCGCCTCCTTCACGCACTGCATGGTTTCCGCATCGGTCATGCGGATGCCCTGGTGATACGTGTCGCCGAGATTGTTTTTCGCCAGATGCTGTTCGATTTGCGGGCGCGCGCCATGCACCAGCACCAGCCGGATGCCGAGCGCGGCAAGCAGGTTGAAATCGTGCGTCAGTTCGACAAACTTGCCGTCGGCGACCACCTCTCCGCCGAACGCTATAACAAAAGTTTTACCGCGAAATGCGTTGATGTAGGGTGCGACGGAGCGGAACCAGGCAACAAAGTCGGCGGATGTGGTGGCAATGGGCATTTAATAGCTCCTGATGTATGTCTTTTGTACAGCGCGCATCATGCCGCGCTAAGCATCATCTAGCAACTGCCCGGCAATTGCCCAGTTTTCGTCGGGCAACTCATCGAAGGCAATGTAAGTATAGGATTTCGGCTTGAGCGCGATGCGCTCCAGCGTGTCGGTGATTTCGGCGGCGATTTTGGCTTTCTGTTCGCGGGTCAGTGTTCCCGCGATGCGGATGTTGACGTAAGGCATCTCTTTATTCTCCTTTGTTAAACCTTAAAACGGATTCCTGTCCACGAAACTCACGAAAAAAAGCATCGCACCGGGTGACGGCATTGTTTGTTAAGTGTGCTGTGTTCGTGAATTTCGTGCTTTTCGTGGACGAATTGCTCTTATAGGTTGAAATCCCCCCACAACGTTTGCAACGCGGACAGCCCGGCCACCGCCGCGGTTTCGGTGCGCAGCACTCGCGCTCCCATACGGATTGGCGTGAAACCGCAGCGCAATGCGCTGTCGCTTTCCACCTGGGTGAAGCCGCCCTCCGCGCCAATCAGCAATACGACTTTGCCCTGCGGCTTCTGCTGGCTATGCAGTGTGGCCGCGCCCTGCGGCAGCAAAATGAATTTTGCGGCTGACGATTCCTCCGGCAGTTCTTTCATTTGTTGCAACCACGCCATGATGCCCAGCGGCGCATGGATCTCCGGCAGCACGTTGCGCCCGCATTGCTCGCAGGCGGAGATGGCGACCTGCTGCCAGTGTTCGAGGCGCTTTGCGGCGCGTTCGGCGGACAATTTTGCCACGCTGCGTTCGGTATCGAGCGGCTGGATTTCCGTAACGCCCAGCTCGGTGGCTTTTTGTATCACCCAATCCATTTTTTCGCTGCTCGACAAGGCTTGCGCCAGCATTACCTGCAACGGTGATTCGCGGTTGACGCTGCATGGGGCAATATCTCCCACGATTACGCGCTTGCCGCTAAGCACGGTTACCACACCGTGGCATTCGTTGCCGATGCCGTCGAAAATTTCCACCCGGCTTCCCTCGCGTAAACGCAGCACACGCGAGGCGTGGTGAGCCGCGTCCGGAGGCAAATCGAAAGTACCGCTGAGCGGCAGCGGCGGGGGGCAGTAGAAGCGTGGCATGGTCAAGGCGCAAATGAAAGAGGGGGTCGGCGTGATAATATAACGCATTAGAGAATGTTATCAGGAGTTTGAAATGGCAAGCCTGCAACCCCCGTTGTGCGATTTTGGCTGGAAAGCGCGCGATTTCGACCTGCCCGGTGTGGACGGCAAGAGGTATAGCCTGGCCAATGCGCGCGGCAAAAACGGCTTGCTGGTGATATTTATCTGCAATCATTGTCCTTACGTGAAATCCATCCGCGACCGCATCGTGCGCGACACGCGCGAGCTGCAACAGCATGGCGTCAACAGCATCGCCATCATGTCCAACGATCCCGCCGAATATGCGGAGGATTCCTTCGACAATATGAAACTGGTGGCGCAGCAATACGGCTATCCGTTTCCTTATGTGTGGGATGAGACTCAGCAGGTCGCCAGGAATTACAGTGCGGTATGCACGCCGGATTTTTTCGGCTTCAACGCCAGTCTTGAGCTGCAATACCGCGGCCGGCTGGATGCGTCACGCAAGGAGGCTGTTCCCGGCGCGCCGCGCGACTTGTTCAACGCCATGGTGCAAATAGCGCAGACCGGGCAAGGGCCGCGCGAGCAGCTTGC
Organism: Gallionella sp.; assembly: GCA_030645955.1. The sequence continues at coordinate 132,535 of JAUSMR010000097.1, forward strand.
CAGCATGGGCTGTTCCATTAAATGGCGCAGTGAAGCGCAAGACGGCAAGTGGAAAGCAGAATGAACCATCCAACTCCAAACAGTATGGGCGCGCTGCTCAAGGCGGCGATTGCGGCGGTCAAGCTGGTGACGGCTGAAGAAATCATGCCGCGTTATCTGAAGGTGGCACATCAACACAAGAGCGACGGCAGTCTGTGCACTGAGGCGGATCTTGCCGCGCAAAGCGCGTTGACCAGGAAACTGCAGGCAATTCTCAATGTGCCGGTGCTGGGCGAAGAAATGACTGAAGCCGAGCAACACGCGCTGTGGAAGGCGGGCCATGACGGCCTGTGGTGCATCGACCCGATAGATGGCACGTCCAATTTCGTGCGCGGACTGCCGTATTTTGCGGTGTCTGTCGCGTTGCTGCGCGAAGGCAAGAGTGTATTGGGTGTGGTGTATGACCCGGTGGCTAATGAGATGTTTGCTGCAGAGCATGAGCGCGGCGCGTTTCTGAATGGAGAAAAACTGGTTGGCCGCGAAGCGGAGGGTACGCTGGCGCAAGCCCTGGCCAGCGTGGATTTCAAGCGCCTGAAAAAGAAATTAGCCACGCAACTGGCGATCCAGCCGCCGTATAGTTCGCAACGCAACTTTGGCGCGAGTGCGCTGGACTGGTGCTACACAGCCATGGGACGCAATGACGTGTATTTGCATGGCGGGCAAAAGCTCTGGGATTATGCCGCCGGTTTGCTGGTCTTGCAGGAGTCGGGTGGCCATGCCTGCTGCATCGAGAACGATGATTTTGCACAGGGCGACATCTGGCTGCGTACCGTCATCGCCGCGCGTGATAAAAAGTTTTTTGAAGAATGGAAGCACTGGATACGGGCGCAGTAGGGGCGCAAGTCCTTACGTTCGTACAATAAAGGGATACTCGTGAAAATATTGATACTCGGTGCAGGACAGGTCGGTTCTACGGTAGCAGAAAATCTGGTTGGCGAGGCCAATGACATTACCGTCGTGGATTCCGATGGCGACAAGCTGCGTCAATTGCAGGACAGGCTGGATTTGCGCACGCTGACCGGTAATGCGGCGCACCCTTCCACGCTTGAGCAGGCGGGTATCGCCGACACCGATATGCTGCTGGCCGTCACGCAAAGCGACGAGGTCAATCTGGTGGCCTGCAAGCTGGCAGCCACGCTCTACAACACGCCGACGCGCATCGCCCGTATCCGCGCCACCGATTACCTGGAACGCCAGGAGGTGTTCAGCGCGGAAAATTTCTGCGTGGATTTTTCGATATGTCCGGAACAGATACTCACCGAATACATCGTCAAGCTGATTGAATTTCCCGAAGCGCTGCAAGTGCTGGAATTCGCCGGTGGCAAAGCATCGCTGGTGGCGGTGCGCGCCTTCGAGGGCGGGCCGCTGGTGGGCAAGCCGCTGAGTTTTCTGCGCACTCACATGCCGCAAGTCGATACGCGCGTCGCGGCGATTTTCCGCAAGGACGGGCCGCTTATTCCCGAAGGCAATACAGTGGTCGAAGACGGCGACGAAATTTTCTTCATTGCGGCAACCGGCAACATCCGCAGCGTGCTCAAGGAAATGCGCCGCATGGACAAACCCAGCAGGCGCGTGATGATCGTCGGCGGCGGCAACATTGGTCGCCGCCTGGCCAAAGCGCTGGAGCATGACTATCAGGTCAAACTGATCGAATACAACAAAAAATCCTGCGAAAAACTGGCTGGGGAACTGGCCAACACGCTGGTGCTGCACGGCGACGGCACGGATGAAAAGCTGATGCAGCAGGAGAATGTCGGCGATGTGGACGTGTTCTGCGCGCTCACCAACGACGACGAGAACAACATCATGTCATCGCTGCTTGCCAAACAGGGCGGTGCTCGCAAGGTGATTGCGCTGATCAACCGCAGCGCGTATGTCGGTCTGGTGCAGGGCGGCAAGATCGACATCGCGCTGTCTCCGGCACAGGTCACCATCGGTTCGCTGCTTGCTTATGTGCGCCAGGGAGATGTGGCGGCAGTGCACTCGTTGCGGCGCGGCGCGGCGGAGGCGCTTGAGCTGGTGGTGCACGGCGACCGGCAATCCTCGCGTGTGGTGGGGCGGCGCATCGATGAAATCGACCTGCCCAAGGGAGCGACTATCGGCGCGATCATGCGGGGTGATGAGGTCATCATGGGCCATCACGATGCGGTCATCGAAGCCGAAGATCATGTCATCGTGTTCGTCATCAACAAGCAGATGGTGAGGAAGGTCGAGAAACTGTTCCAGGTCAGCCTCGGGTTTTTCTGATGCAAAGCGCGCTGGCCGTTATTCATGCTTTAGGTTTGATGCTGGTGGTATTTAGCGCCGCCTACATCATGCCGGTGGCTACCGCTGTGGTCTACTCGGATTACGCCATGCTGCTGGATTTTTTGCTGGCGATGGTTTGGACATTGTCCATCGGTTTTCTGATGTGGTTGCTGACGCGGCGTTACAAGGGCGAGCTGTCAATACGGCACGGCTATCTGCTGGTGGTGGGCATGTGGACGGCGATGCCGGCAGTAGCAACACTGCCCCTGCTGCTGGCATTTCCGGATTTGTCCTTTACCGATGCCTATTTCGAAACCATGTCCGGCATGACCACCACCGGCGCGACCGTGCTGACCGGGCTGGACGACCTGCCGCCCGCGATCAATGTGTGGCGGCATGAACTGGTCTGGCTGGGCGGCATGGGCATCATCGTGCTGGCGGTGGCGATCCTGCCGCTGCTGGGTATCGGCGGCCGGCAGTTGTTCAAGGCGGAGACGCCGGGGCCGATGAAGGATGCCGCGCTGACGCCGCGCATCGCCGAAACGGCGCGCAACCTGTGGCTGGTGTACTTCGGCATCACCGTGACCTGTATCGCGTCGCTGAAACTGGCCGGCATGAACTGGCTGGACGCGATCTGCCATGCTTTTTCCGCAATGGGGCTGGGTGGATTTTCCACTCACGATGCCAGCGTCGGCTATTTTAATTCTCCGGCAATTGAAGCGGTGCTGATTTTGTTTATGTTGATTGCAGCGACGAATTTTGCCACCCATTTTCTGGCTTGGCGCGCAAAAAGCTTGTCGCTTTATTTGCGCGATGTGGAAGGTCTCGCCACAGTCACCGTTACCCTGGCAAGCTGTGCAGGGATAGGCGCGTTTCTCTGGTGGCAAGGCACTTACCCGGGTTTCTGGACGGCGTTGCGCCACGCCAGCTTTAACCTGGTTTCGCTGGCGACCGACTGCGGCTTTGCCAGTGCGGACTTCAATCAATGGCCGATTTTTGCGCCGCTGTGGATGCTGTTTCTGAGTTGTGTTGTGGCCAGTTCCGGCTCCACAGGGGGCGGAATCAAGATGGTGCGCACCATGATTCTATTCAAGCAGGCCGGACGAGAGTTCCTCAGGTTGCTGCATCCCACGGTAGTCAATCCAATGAAGATCGGCGGTCAAGTGATAGCCAACAACATCGTGTTCGCGGTGCTGGGTTTCATCTTTTTATATTTCATGAGCGTGGCAACACTGACCTTTGTATTGCTGATTAGCGGACTGGACTTTATCTCCGCATTCTCCGCGATTATTGCCTGTATCAACAATGCAGGGCCAGGTCTGGGTGTGGTGGGTCCGGCCAGCAACTTTGGTGTGCTTACCGATTTCCAGACCTGGGTATGCACGTTTGCCATGCTGATCGGGCGGCTGGAAATCTTCACGGTGCTGATCCTGTTTACCCCGCATTTCTGGCGGCGGTAAACCGTCTGTCGGGAAAAACGCGATGACAGAGGCGGGGAGATACGTTAGCATGGCCGCCTCGAAATCGTTGAAAACACAGATGATGAGTGCATCAGCGCCAAATCAAGAGGGATCAAGATGAGCGAGGAAAAGCCATTGACAGGAGTGAAGGTGTTGCTGATCGACGACAGCAATACCATCAGGCGTAGCGGAGAGATATTCCTCTCGCAGGCGGGATGCCAGGTTTTCCTTGCCGAAGACGGTTTTGACGGCTTGGCCAAGGTGGTAGACAACCAGCCCGACGTCATTTTTGTGGACGTGATGATGCCGCGCCTGGATGGGTATCAAACTTGCGCGCTGATCAAAAAAAACCAGCAGTTCAAAAGCACCCCCGTGATTATGTTGACCAGCAAGGATACGCTGTTCGACCGCGCACGCGGAAAAATGGTCGGTGCGGATCAATATCTGATTAAACCCTTCAATAAAAAAAGTCTGATAGAAGCAGTCATCATGCATACTCAAGAGAAAAAGGAAGCTGATTATGGCCATTAAGAAGGTTTTGGTAGTGGACGATTCGGCGACCGAACGCCATATTCTCGGGGAGATTTTAGGCAAACAGGGGTTTGAGGTTTCTTTTGCCGACGATGGCGAAAAGGGCGTGGAACAAGCCAGGCTGAACAAACCGGATTTGATCATCATGGATGTGGTGATGCCCGGAATGAATGGATTTCAGGCGACCCGGGCAATATCCAAAGATCCCGAAACACAACATATTCCGATAATCATTTGTACCACCAAAGACCAGGAGACCGATAAAGTTTGGGGTGTGCGGCAGGGGGCCAAAGACTATGTGGTCAAGCCGATAGATGCCGCCGAGCTGTTGGGCAAGATCGCCGCATTGGGTTAAGCGGCCAGGCAATCATGTCAAAACGGCTCAATTTGCGCGAGTTCCAGCAGGGTCTGATCGACCGGTTGCAGGCGACGGATACGTCTGAAGCGCGGATATCTACGCTGGGCGTACAGATAGCCGGGCGAAACTGGCTGGTGGAAATGGGAGATATCGCCGAGGTGTTGCCATTGCCGCCGTTGATCATTGTGCCGCTTACCAAGCCGTGGTTTCGCGGCGTGGCGAATGTGCGCGGCAACTTGTATAGCGTGGTCGATATGGCTGCCTATGAACACAGCGGGGTGGTATCCGGCGGTGTTAATAATCGCGTGCTTCTGGTTGCGGGGCGGCATGCTATTAATGCGGCGTTGCTGGTCGATGGTGTGTTGGGTTTGCGCGATGCCCGGTCGTGGCGGCAAAGCGAGGGTATTGATAAGCAAACCGAATATCACGATGAGCGCGGCGCGTCCTGGCGCAAACTGGATGTGCATGGTCTGGTAGAACAAGCGGAGTTTTTGCAAATAGGCAATTAGTCATTCCCGTCTGATTATAAGGAAAACAATATGGCATCAAAGCTGACATCACCCAAATTCGATCTGTTTGCCATGGCGGCAGAAATCAAGTTACCGCTGATCGGAAAATTGCCTATTACGCAGCGACTGATTATTTTGGGCACGATGGCTATGTTGTGTTCCGTTATCGCAGGGGTGTTTGTTTACATTAACAACCGGGAAGCGGTTTATATAACGGGCTATGCGGCGGAGTCGGGTAAATTGCGGATGTTGTCGCAACGATTGGCCCAACAGGTGCAGCTCAGCCTGCCGGGCAAAGCCAGCGCATTTGATGATTTGACCAAGAGCAGGCAAGAGTATTCCAGAGTTATCGAAACACTGGACAAGGGAGATGGCGTTCTGCCTGCAACCAGTGGAGCGGCACGCGGGGTCTTGAATAAGCTGATGACCGGCGCGGCCAAAATGGCGCTGGATGTTAAAACCGTGGAAGATAGCCGCGCCGGGTTTGTGATGTCGGGCAATGCAATTGGGGTAATTGATGCCGCCAGCGAAGATTTTCGCAAACTCACGCAGCGAATGATCGAAGGCTACTCCGGTGAGCAAAAGGCAGCAGCAACCCGTTTGGCGCTGGCGGTGGAACGTGTTGCCAGGGATGCCGCCAGGATGCCGGCGAATGATGTTACAGCAGAGCAACTGGCGCAATTGGAGGGGTATGCCGTTGCTGCCAAAAACGAGCTGGCGGTACTTCCCGCTGCCGATCCGGATGTGCAGGCCGCCGCAAAATTTCTCGAGTCGTATCGCAACAGTATAGTGATTCTTGCTGCGCAGGTACCCAAACTGGCGAAAGCGAAAATAGCCGCCCGGGCGGTTCTTGCAGCCTCTGATGTGCTGTTGAAAGAGGCACAGCTGCTGGTAGATGCCTATCAGGGCTCCATGAAAACACGCATTTCCGGCGTCATTGCGCCAGTTGCGGCAGGTTTCGTGCTGCTGCTGCTGCTGCTGATTTCCAAGGAATACACAGGTGAATTGCATCGTCGCGCCGAGGTTGTGGAGTACACAAACAGCCGGAATCAGAGTGCGATCCTGCGCCTGATGAACGAGCTGGGCGATCTTGCGGACGGTGATCTGACGGTGCGCGCCACAGTGTCCGAAGACATCACCGGTGCGATCGCCGACTCATTGAACTACACCACCGAGGAGTTCCGCAAACTGGTGGCCCGGATTACCGCGGCTGCAGAACAGATGGGTCAGGCAACGAAAGATGCAGAGGCTATTTCCAGCGGGCTTCTGGATGCTGCACAGACTCAGGCACGGGAAATTCAGGGAGCAGGCGAAGCGGTGCAATTGATGGCCCAGTCCATCAAGGAGGTGGATTCCAGCGCGGCGCGGTCTGCCGACGTGGCGCGCCGGACTCTGGCTGCGACCGAGCAAGGTGCACGCGCGGTGCGTAATACCATCAGCGGCATGGACGATATTCGTGAGCAGATTCAGGAAACATCGAAACGAATTAAACGACTCGGCGAAAGCTCGCAGGAGATCGGTGAAATCGTGGACCTGATTTCCGATATTACCGAACAGACCAACGTACTGGCTTTGAACGCGGCGATTCAGGCGGCTTCTGCCGGCGAAGCGGGGCGGGGTTTCTCTGTGGTTGCGGAGGAGGTGCAGCGGCTGGCGGAACGCTCCGCCGAGGCGACCAAGCAGATCGGCGCACTGGTGAAAACCATTCAGGGCGATACCCTTGACGCGGTGGCGGCGATGGAGAAGAGCACTTTGGGTGTGGTGGAAGGCGCCAAGTTGTCTGACGAGGCCGGTCAGTCGCTGCGGGAAATCGAACGGGTATCGAACGAACTGGCGACGCTGATTAACAGTATTTCGACGTCTACCCAGGTGCAAACCGACATGGCCAGCGAAGTGGCCAATGTGATGCAGGATATTTTGAAAATTACCGTACAAACCACGGAAGGCACGCGCTTAACAGCCAATTCCATTGCGCAGTTGACCAGCTTGGCATCTGACTTGAGAGGTTCGGTGGCGGGCTTCAAACTGTAATATTTTACGAAACCGCACATGATCAACAGCGCACAATTCGATCCAAATACACTTGCCGCCGTGAAACCCGGCGTGGATGGTGCATTGGCCGAAATCAGCCTGCAGATGGAGCGGTATCTCAATGCGCCCGCTGAAAATGTGGAGGCCCTGGAAGTCGTATGCGCTGAATTTCATCGTTTGCTGGGCGTGCTGAAGATGGTTGGCCTGGATGGTTTGGTGGTATTTTGCGCCGAATTTGAACTGGCACTGAGCGAGCTCAAAACGAACCCGGAGCAAGTGTCCAATTTGTACCGCGATGTGTTGCGCCGTGCTTTGTTTGCTGTCACACACTTTCTCGATGCGCTGGCCGATGGTGCGGATAACGCCACATTGCGCCTGTTTCCGCAATATCAGGAGTTACAGCAGTTGCGCGGTTTGGAGATGGCCTTCGAGCTGGATTTGTTCTATCCCAATCTTGCCGTGCAATTGCCGCAACAGATCTTGAACCCTCCCCAGCAGGACGGCGCAACGGCACGCCTCAAGATGCTGCGCGGCCAATATCAGCAGGGACTGTTGCGGTGGCTGCGCCAGACAGATGCACCAGCCGCATTGCATTTAATGCAGCAAGCCCTGGGCGGTGCGATGTTTTGTGAGCCGCAGGATGATAGCCGCGCATTCTGGTGGATCGGTTATGGTTTGCTCGATTGCCTGAAGCTTGACGGGCTGCCTCCTGAAATGAACGTGCGCAAGCTGTTGGGTCGCATAGACCAGCAAATGCGCCTGGCTGTAGAGGGTGAAGCCGGTGATCCCGGAGAAGTGCAGTCAGTTCTGAATGAGATGCTCTATATGGCCGGGCGCAGTCAAGCTGCCAGCGAACAGGTGAAAGCGATCAGGCAGGTTTACTCGCTGGATAAATACTTGCCCGAAATTTCGACCCTGCAACCCGGCGAGTTGGATCAGCAGTTGAGCGTTATGCGCGATCAATTGCGCGTTGCCGAAGAAAGCTGGGATTTGTGTGTGCAAGGCGACAAGGCGGCGTGCGAAAAATTCACCAGGTATGCCGAGCAGCTCAAGTTGCAGAGCGAGAAATTTGATCGCGATACCCTGCAGTATCTGGCCGATCAGATTCAAGAATTGTCATATTATGCGACCACGCCGGAGCACGCGCGGCCCATCGCCATAGACATGGCGATGGCTTTGCTGTTGCTGGGCAGCGGCGTAGAAAATTATAACCGTTTGGGCAGCGGTTTTCAGGAGCAGGCGCGCATCCTGTCTGAGCGTATGCATGCTGCAGTAAAGCAGCAACCGGAAGATGCGAAACGGCTGACTGAACTGGTTGATCTGCATTACCAGATGGAGCAACAAGGCGATGTGATGGCCTCGTTGGCAAACGAAATGCTGGTAAATCTCCAGCATGTCGAGGAAGGGTTGAATGCCTTTTTCAACGATGCGGCCAAGCGGGGTGAATTGACCGAGTTGCTGCGCTTGTTGGGCCAGATACAGGGCGGTTTGCGCATCTCGTCCCTGAAGCATGCGGAACAGTTGCTGTTGGCCATTCAGAAATATATCCGTCGTTTCTCGCAGAGTGACATCGCACCCAGACCAGCAGAGAGGTATGCTTTGGCTGATGCGATGAGCGCGCTGGAAAACTATATGCAACACCTGTCGCATGGGCAAACGGGCGATGTTTCAAGATTGCAGGCGGCATCGGCCGATATGGACAAGCTGGAGCATGCGCCTGCTCCAGTGGCACCTCCCGTTACAGTCAAACCAGTTCAGGTTCACGCACCAGTTGCACCTGACAAAGTCGATCAACTTCAAATTGCCGCACCAGTGGTGCCCGTCATGGTTGAGCAACCTCAGACGCTCGCGCCAGTGGCGCCTGTCAAGGTCGAGCAGCCTCAAGTTGCCGCAGTAGTTCAGCGTCCGTCCGATGAAGAGCAAGAGCTGCTGGAAATTTTTCTTGAAGAGGCGCAAGAAGTGTTGGGCGCCATGCGCGACAATCTGGAGACTTGCCGAACACATCCCGAAAGTCACGAATCATTGGTGACCATAAGGCGCGGATTCCATACTCTCAAGGGTAGCGGAAGGATGGTCGGCCTGACTGATTTGGGCGAGGTTGCGTGGTGCGTTGAGCGCGCTTTGAACAAGTGGTTGCAAGAAAAAAAACCGCTCACCCCGGGGCTGCTGCACTATATCAGTGTGGCCGAGCAATCCTTTTCGGGTTGGGTGGAAATGCTCAAGAAGCAAGGTGTAGCGAGCATCGAAGCGGATGATTTGATAGCTGTTGCGCAACAAATCGAGAACGGCCTTGATTTGGAAGCACCGGCAATTTCAACAGAGCAACCGGCACTGGGGACGGTATCCGAACCGGAGCTGGCGCCAGCATTGGAGCTGGAAACTGCACCAACGCAGGAACCCGATCAAGTAACCGCACTGCCCTTCGAGTTGGCAGCTACGCCGATGCAGGAACCAGCACCGGAACCGGAATTGGAACAGGTGTCAGCGCCGATTCAGGAACCAGCCCCTGCACTGGACTTTGAGCTGGCAGCTACGCCGATGCAGGAACCAGAATTGGAACAAGCACCCGCACTGGACTTCGAACTGGCAGCTATGCCGATGCTGGAACCGGAACCGGAACCAGTCCCTGTACTGGACTTCGAACTGGCAACTGCCACGGCGCTGGAGCCAGAACCGGAACCGGAATTGGAATTGGATCGGGTGTCAGCGCCGCAACCTGAAGAAGAGGTTGTTGTGATTGGCGAAATTGCCATACCGCAAGATTTGTTCGAGATAGCCAGTCTGGAGGCCATGCAAAATGTAAATGTATTGCGTAAACAGTACAACGAGTTGTGCCAGGCTGCGTCGCCGACAGTGCAACATGATTTCATGCGCGCGGCACACACACTGGGCGGGGTGAGCAGCACCATGGGTTTTGACGCCGTGGTGAATTTGTCACAAGCCCTGGAAGAGTGGTTGGGGGAGCGCGTGGAACATCCTTCCGCATTGAGCAATGAACAAATGCAAATGCTGGCGCAATCCATCGACGCGCTGGACGAAATGGTGCAGAGCATTTGCGTCCTGCAAATGCCGCAGATGCGCAGCGATTTGGTCGATCAATTATTGGCGGACAAGGGTAAGCCCGGTGTTGCGGTTACTGAACCGGCAATCGCGCCAGTCGAGACGGAAAAGCCTCAAGTGAGCGTGGATGAATACGATCAGTTGTTGGCTGATATGGCCAAGACCGCCGAGGCAGTCGCAGCTTCGGCCAGCGCGCCGGCAACTATTTTGCAGCCGGCCGCATTTACTATAGCCAAGCCGTCTGACGCAAACGTCGAACTGGAAAAGCCACAGGTGTACGATGACGTGGATGAGCAGCTGCTGCCCGTGTTCCTCGAGGAGGCCGATGAACTGGCTCCGAAAATCGGCGACGGACTGCGCTCCTGGCGCGAGCATCCCCAGGATGAGCAGATAGAGCATTTGTTAAAACGATTGTTGCATACCATGAAGGGTAGCTCGCGCATGGTGGGTGCGATGCGCATCGGAGAAATTGCCCATGAAATGGAAGCCCATGTTTTGTCGGCGGCACGATTGCGCGAGGGAGCGGGATATTGGGATAAGCTGGAAGGCGATTTTGACCGCATTAATGCCTTGCTTGAGGAGTTGCGCGGCGGGAAACCTGTTGTAGTAGAGGTCAAACCAGTCAAAACGAAGCGACGCGCGTCAGATCAACCGGCAGGGGTTGAGCGCAGGGCGGAGCTGGGCGCGCTCGGCAATATGCTGCGTGTGCGAGCTGACGTGGTGGATCGGCTGGTGAATGAAGCAAGCGAAATAAGCGTGGTACGTTCGCGTATGGAAACTGAAATGCGCGTCTTCAGGGAAGGACTGCTGGAGTTGACTGCCAGCGTGATGCGTTTGCGCCAGCAGTTGCGCGAGGTGGAAATTCAGGCAGAGAGCCAGATGCAGGCGCGTGTCTCGTTGGTCAAGGATAGTGCGGAGCACTTCGACCCGCTCGAATTCGACCGCTTCACCCGTTTGCAGGAGTTGACGCGTTTCATGAATGAAAGCGTGCATGACGTGCAGACCGTGCAGCATTCACTGCTGAAAAACCTGGATGAAACTGCATCTGTAATGCTGTTGCAAGGGCGGCTTAACCGCGAGCTGCAACAAGGATTAATGAATGTGCGCATGGTGTCGTTTAACAGCATTACCGATCGGCTGTACCGCATCGTCCGGCAAACCTGCAAAGAACTGAACAAGCGCGCCAACCTCGAATTGCAGGGTACGGGGGTTGAGCTGGATCGCAGTGTGCTGGAAAAAATGATTGCGCCGTTCGAACACTTGCTGCGCAATTCCATAGTGCACGGCCTGGAAAACGATCAGCAGCGCGCGCAGAGCGGCAAGAACCCGATCGGTGAAATTCGCCTGAGCTTGCGCCAGGAAAGTAACGAGGTGGTGTTTGAGTTCAGCGATGATGGTGCAGGGCTGAACTTTGCCAAGCTGCGCGAAAAGGCGATAGCCAAGGGGGCGTTGCGGGCGGACGAAGCGGCCAGCGACGATCAATTGGCGCAGCTTATTTTTATGCAGGGTCTTTCCACTGCGACCGAAATCACCGAAATCGCCGGGCGCGGTATCGGCATGGATGTGGTGCGAAGCGAGATCGCCTCATTGGGCGGCCGCATTGATGTCAGCTCGAAGAGAGGGCAGGGAACGCAGTTTATCATCCACTTGCCGCTCACGCTGGCGGTCACGCATGTGGTGATGGTGCGCTCGGGTGATGCGACTTACGCCATTCAATCCACCATGGTCGAACAGGTCAGGCAGGTCAAATCGGCGGATATGGATGTCCTGCATCGCGAGCAAAAGGTCGATTGGCAAGGCAACTCATATCCGCTGCATTATTTGCCGCATCTGCTGGGTAATATGGAGGTTGTTCAGCAGAATCTGCCACGAAACCCGGTGCTGTTGCTGCGCAGCGGTGAGCAGCGCATTGCCCTGCATGTCGATGAATTATTGGGTTACCAGGAAGCGATGGTGAAAAATATCGGCCCGCAACTGGCGCGGTTGTCATGGGTAGCTGGCGCGACGGTGCTGGGCAATGGCGAGGTGGTGCTGATTTTGAATCCGCCGCAACTGATGCAACGCATTGGCGTTGCCGGCAAGGCTGTCAAGGATGAAGCCAGCGTTAGCCCTCTGCTTGCGCTTCCGGTGATCATGGTGGTGGACGACTCTCTCACCGTGCGCAAGATTACCTCTCGAATGCTGACACGCGCCGGTTATCATGTGGTGACGGCAACGGATGGTGTCGACGCGCTGGAGAAGTTGGAGGAAATGGGGGATGCCGTTCCAGAGGTGATGTTGCTGGATATCGAAATGCCGCGCATGGATGGCTTCGCGCTCGCCAAGCACCTGCGACGTGACCCGAAAACGACTAACCTGCCGATCATCATGATTACTTCGCGCACAGCCGACAAGCATCGCGATTACGCGATGCAACTGGGCGTCAACACCTATCTTGGCAAGCCGTATCAGGAGGATGAGTTGCTGCAGAACATCGCTGATTTTGTGGCTGCACATAAATTGGATTCGTAGCCCGCAAAAACAGCGCTATACTTAAAAAAAGAATTTAATGTCGTATATTGAGAGTTGAATTCGTGTTAGTCCAACACCAAAAATAATATGGCTGCCACACAAAAAGACACTTATTCGGTTGAGGTCATCGGTTTTTCACAAACTGAGCTGATGGCGCTGGCTAGCGTTTTCGACCTGTCTTCGCGCCGAGTGCCAAAATTTGTGCGGCACACCAAGGCAGGCATCCCGCCGGATATTTTCCTGGTCGATGCAAATGACATGGAAGCGGTCAGGCTGCTTCTCGAACGCAATGCATCGGAACAAACCCCGACAATCCTGATTGGCGATTCCAGCCGCGGCACCCGCTGGACAGTACTGGCGCGCCCGATACGATGGATGAAACTTTTCCAGGCATTCGATGTGGCGATTGCGCCACCATCAGCCGAATCGCAAGTGAAATCCGCCGAAACTCCCACTGCCACCAGACCGGCACCAATCCCTGCGAGCGCAGCCGCCAGCGTGCAGACAAGCGCACCGGTCAGACCCGCGTTTCCGGAAACTCCAGTTGTAACGGCAGCGGCAACAAGTGCATCAGCTCCTGGCGCAGGCGCTTCCGCGAACGCTCAGGCAGACTGGGTGCTTGTGGTAGATGACAACCTGACGGTGCGCGAATTTATGAAAAGCAAGCTGGCAGCGTTCAATTTCAACGTTGACTACGCAGAAAGCGGCGAGCAAGCCATTGGTTTTACCGGCCAGAAACATTACGCCTGTATTTTTCTTGATGTTGTTATGCCGGGCATTGACGGTTATCAGGTGTGCAAACTGATCAAGTCCAAAAGGTCCGCAAAGAAAACGGCAGTTGTCATGCTGACCAGCAAGGATTCGCCCTTCGACAAGATTCGCGGCAGCATGTCCGGCTGCGATGCTTATCTCACCAAGCCTGTGGACGAGGAAAAGTTGCTGGAAACTATAGCCAGATTCGTATCAACCAGTTAACCAAACAAGAGCAAACATGACAGTCCGCAAGGTGTTATGCGTCGATGATTCCGCCGCTGAGCTCAGCATGATTAAACAAATCGTAAGGTGTACACAATGAAAATATGCAAAGCGCTATGGGTTGACGACAAAGCTGCCGGTTTGATCCACACTGAATAGCCCGGTGTATTTCAAGACATGACGCAGATGAAGAGTTCTACTCAGAAAATCGACATTGATGCCCTTAAAGCGCAGATCGATGCCGAAATTGCAGTGCGTCCGCAGATAAGGAGTTCTATTCAGACGATCGACATTGAAGCGCTTAAGGCTCAGGTCGATGCCGAAATTGCAGCCCGTCTATTGATCGAAGCTGATTCCGCACGCTACATTCACCGCCGTGGGTTCCATGCCGGTGATCTCAGGTTACTCGTTAATCTTGATGCAACCAGTGAAGTTGTTGAGATGCCACCGCTGTTTCGTCTGCCCGGGGCGCCTGCCGGGATCAAAGGCCTCACCAATCGCCACGGGCGGGTGGTGCCAGTGTTGGATTTGTCAGTCTTATTCGGTTTTCAACATGATATTGCGGCAAAAGTATGGCTGCTGGTGTGTGGCCGCGGAGACGCGGCTGTTGGCCTCGTTGTCGATAGCCTGCCGGAACGCAAGAAGTTTGCCCAGGATGATGAAGTTAGCCTTTCGGATATCACGCACCCGATCGCATCCTATGCCAAGGCTGCCTATCGAGAGGTGCAAGATGTCTGGATTGATCTTGATACCGAGGCATTTTTTAATTCGGTTTTTCAGGTCGAGCCGTCACCCGTTTGATGCTAATGGTAGTTCTGATTGCTGTTTAGGAGAAAGTTATGTTTGCAACCATTCGTGCCAAATTAATTGGCTTTAGTTTCCTCTCATTGCTGTTTATCGCGCTGGTGAGCGGGGCTGGTTATTATGGCTATTCCGGGCTTACCGAGGTCATTCGGAATACGCGGGACGGACATGAATCGATCAATACCGGCATGCTGACTGAAAGGGCACGCGATATGGTGCGTGGCGATGTGCTGCAAATTTTGCGCTCGACCAAAAATGGCGATATGGAAGGTTACCAAGAGGCAGCGAATAACCTGAAAAAGCACCTTGATATCCTGAGCAGCAGCACATCCAGGAATATGGCATCAACTGCGTATACCGAAAAAACCAGGCAAGCAGTTTCAGTCGTCCGCGCGGATGCGGTCGGTTATGCAAAGACGGCGCAAAGTATCGCTACTCTTGCACCAACAGACCCAGGCGGAGCCGAGGCGCAGTTCAATGCTTTTAACACCGAGCTTAAAAAGCTGGAAACCGGCCAGGCTGTGGTGAGTAATCTGATTGCTGCCGAGATGGATGCGTCGCGCAAGGCCGCGGATATTGCATCACAGCGAGTACGCACTACCGCTATTGCGGTAGTGGTTGCCGCATTTGTATTGCTTTCGATGTTCGCTTACTTCATTTATCAGGGCATCATGAATCCGCTCAACCAGTTGCGGCTGGCAATCGGCAAGATTGAAGGAGGCGCCTATGATGTGCGCGTGAAGCTGCGTACCCAGGATGAGTTGGGTTCAGTGGGACGAGCTTTTGACAGGCTGCTGGATGACCGTATTTCCTCACTGAAGACAACCGCAGCTGACAAAGAACGTCTCAATAACTCTGTGATCGGTTTATTTTCCGCCATGGGAGCTTTGGCGCAAAAAGACCTGACGGTGCGTGCTCCAGTGACCGATGACATCATCGGCACCCTGGGGGACGCCATCAATCAGCTGACTGATGTCACGGCGACCGTGTTGCATCATGTGACCAAGGTGGCCGGTGTCGTGGAGGCTGCATCCGAGCGCATGAAGCAGCAGTCGGACGTGGTGAATGATATGGCGAAAGAGGAAGATGTTATCGTCGTGCGTCTGATTTCGAACCTGGAAACGGCCATGGCATCAATTGGCGAGGTGGCTATATTTGCCCGTGATTCAAACCGTGCGGCTGCAGAAGCCACCAAATCCACCGAAAGCGCGATGGAGACAGTGCAGGCAACGTTAATCGGGATGAGCGCGATCCGCGAAACTATTTCCGAGATGGAAAAGCGTATCAAGCGTCTCGGCGAACGTTCCCAGGAAATTTCGCAGATCGTTAATTTGATCAATACCATTTCCGAACGCACCCATGTGCTTTCGCTGAATGCCGCGATGCAGGCCGCGATGGCGGGAGAAGCGGGGCGGGGTTTCGCGGTGGTGGCGGAAGAAGTTCAGCGCCTTGCCGAGAACTCACGCCAGGCGACTGGACAGATCGCCAATCTGGTGCAGAACATCCAGGTTGAAACGAACGACACCATTGCAACGGTGAACAAAACCATAGAACAGGTGGTAAAGGAATCCGAATTGGCGCATAACGCGGGCGAAAGAATGCGCGAAACGCATGAGGCCACGGCGCGGCTGGTGCGACTGGTGGCCACGATTACGACCAGTTCTGCCGAGCAGACCAAGATAGCCGCTGTTTTGCGTACGGCTGCTGACGAGATCGCACAATTCACGGAAAAAACAGCCGAGCAGCTGGTTGCGCAAAATCAGAGTGCAGCCAGTCTCGTATCAGCCTCGCAAAAATTGGTTGGTGCGATATCGGTATTCAAGCTTCCTTCGACTGAGCCGACAGCGGCAGATGCGGAGTCGGTGGGTGAAGAAACACAAATTTTTGCCCAGTTCAGATGATCGGCAAATGAGCGCGTAATCATAACCATTATGTCTATAGAAGCGCTCACTCCATTTTTTTCCGAGATGCGCAAGGAACTTGCGCAAACCGTCCCTGATATAGAGAGATGGACAGGAACAATGTCCACTGCCGCCAGCGACGATCCGCTGTTGATGGAAGCATTGGAAAACTATGCAACCCAGTTGGAGCGCATCGGTCAAACGGCAGAATTGATAGGCATGGCCGGTTTGAATGCGTGGTGCAATTCGCTCAACGGGATTTTGCCGGCCATCATCTTTATGGATGGCGATGCGCGTTCGCAAGCCTGCCAGCAGCTGCTCGCATGGCCGGCTTTGGTGGATCGGTATTTGCAGGAGCCGGCCAACTTCGATGCATCCATGGCGCTAGCCGAGTATTTGTCGGCCCCTGGCTTTGCGCAGCCTTTCGACGAAAATGCCAGCATCAGTCTGGTAGAGTCATTGACCACCCCCCCTGTTGTGCCTGAAGAGTTGATGGCGCAGCTTGAAGAGGCAGATGCGCCTGCAAGCGTCAGTATCGAGGACATATCGCTTGCTGTGCCGGACAATGCTGATCGCGATGTCTACAGTGCATTTCTCGACGAAGCTCCGGGCAACGCGGAGCAATTTTCGTCACTGGCTTCCAGGATCGCCGCAGGCCAGGCGGATATCAATGATTTGCGCAGCGCCAAGCGAATTGCACATTCGTTCAAAGGCGCGGCCAATATTGTGGGTATCCGCGGCATCGCCACACTTGGACACCATACCGAAGATGTGCTTGAGTACTTCGAAAAAAACCCTGTAAAGCCACCCCGCGCACTTGGGCGGTCACTTGTTGCAGCAAGCGATTGCCTCGCACAAATGGTGGGCTACCTGCGCGGTGACGAGAGTGCGCCTGAGAACGCGTTCGATGTGCTGAATGAAATCGTCGCCTGGGCTAACAAGGTAAAGTCGGGCGATGCCGAGAATATGACTGACGACGCGAGTGTGGAGATTCCCCTTGCCTCGCCCGGTGTTGCGCGGCCTGAAGCACTTGCTGTTTCCGCAGCAGAAAACGAACAGCAGGCAACGTTGCGCGTGCCGGTTAGCACTGTGGATGAATTATTTCGTCTGGTTGGCGAGATGACAACCATGATTTCGCGGCTTGAATCGCAGGTGGCCAATGTAACTGACCGTGCCAAGGCATTGATTGCGCATAATCTCGTGGTGCAGCAACGGGTTGTTGATATAGAAAAACTGGTGATGGTGCGCGGCCTGTCGCTTACCCGGCCTGATGCCGCAGAAGACGCGTCTTTTGATCCGTTGGAAATGGACCGCTACACCGAATTGCATGGTGTGACCCGTTCGCTTGTAGAGGTAACCGCCGATGCACGCGAGATGACGGATAACCTTGAAGTCAGCGTATCAAATTTGCGAGGTGAAGTTTCCCAGCAGACAAATATAAACAAAGAACTGCAGTACCAGGTCGTTGCAACGCGCCTCGCACCGGTCAACGTGCTAAGTGCGCGCCTGATGCGCAATGTGCGCCAGACATGCCAGCAAACCGGCAAGCAGGCCGAGCTGGTTATCACGGGCGGTGAGATTCAGGTAGACGGAGATGTGCTCAACAAGTTGGCTGATCCATTACTCCATTTGCTGCGCAATGCGGTTGATCATGGTATCGAACTTCCTGCCGATAGAATTGCTGCGGGCAAACCAGCCGAAGGTAGAATTGACCTCGTGTTTTCACGACAGGGGTCGGGCATAGTCGTTTCCATCCGGGATGATGGCAAAGGGCTTGATTACGAGCGTATTCGTAAAAAGGCGATTGATCAAAATCTGATACGTGCCGAACAGCGGCTGACCCATTCCGAGCTTGCACGTTTAGTGTTGCTGCCGGGATTTTCAACACGTGAACAGGTTAGCGAAATTTCCGGACGAGGTGTCGGGATGGATGTGGTCGCCACTCGTCTGGCTGACATCAAGGGAACGGTTGAACTCAGTTCCGTGCCCGGACAAGGCTGCGAAATTGTACTGCGCTTCCAGGCTTCGCTGGTAACGCAGCACACATTGCTGGTAGAGGCAGGCAAACAAATTTTTGCAATCCCTATCCACTATATCAAGGAGGCATTTCCGGCTGGCTTCGGCAAAATAAGCCTGTCCGGCGATGGCGAGTGGCAATTAGGCGAGTGGCAATTCACGATACGCGATGAAAGTTATCCGGTGCGCGATTTGGCACTGCTTACCGGTTATCCATCCGCTTCGCCAAGCGCAGAGCGTTATGCAGCGATGCCAAAAGTGCTGATCCGAACCGTAGACGGTACGATGGCTGTTCTGATGGATCGTCTTATCGACAGTAAAAGCGTCATGGTGAAGAATATGGGGAAATACCTGCCTAGCGTGCATGGCATCTCGGGCGTGACATTGTTGGGTGATGGCACACTGGTGCCTTTGCTTAATGTGCCCGAATTGCTGGCAGCACCCATAGACGTGACATCCGCAGCCGCCGAGCTGGCCGCTACCGCCCGCCTCCGTACACGGCGGGTACTTGTCGTGGACGATTCTCTTTCGGTGCGCAAGGGTCTGATGCAGCTGCTTCAGGATGCCGGCTTTGAGGTCAAAGGCGCGGGCGATGGCATGGAGGCGATCCGGGTACTGGAAGCCTTCAAGCCGCACCTGATTTGCACAGACATGGAAATGCCGAACATGAACGGACTTGAACTTACCCAGCATCTGCGGCTGGGAGAGGATACGCGGCATTTGCCTATCATCATGATTACCTCGCGCTCGATGGAAAAACATCGTAAGCAAGCGATAAATGCCGGAGTCGATGGTTATTTGACCAAACCTTACACCGACGCTGAATTGCTCCAGCATGTCCAGAGCGCCATGCAAGCAGGTTCATCACATGCAGCGGCTGCGCCAGTTTGACCCGGCACGAGATCTCTTTGGCACGTTCGGAGCAAACTTTCGGCAAACTCAAGACATACAGACCGAGCTTCCCCGTACTATTGTGGCGCGATTGTGGCGCAATCTTAAACGCGGTAATATCAAACGCAGCAGGGTGCACGCCATAATATGAGGTGCAATCAGATTAAGATATGAACGGAATTCAGGGGTTAGCTAATCATGACAAATTTTACACGCTTGGCCTTTATCGGCGCATTGGTTAGCGGCGTATTGCTGGGAGGGGGGGCACTGTATTTCAATACCGTGAATGCCTATCTGGCCGATGTGCTGGTATTTCTGGCACTGATGCTTTGCGTGCTTTATTTGCGAAATCGAGCCAGCGACAGCAATAAAACGGCTGACGGTTCAGATTCATCAACGCATGGGGGGCAGCAGTTCATTCAGGAAAGCAGTGCTTTCCATATGCAACTGGGCAATGAGATAGCCGAGCAGCTTAGCTCGGCACATACTGAGCTGGGCAACACACAGGCCATTCTTAGCGATGCCATAGGAAAACTGGTCAGCAACTTTATTCTGATATCGGATGGAGTGCGCGATCTTTCGGCGCATACCAACGATTTCAGCAAGCAGATACGAGAAGTTGTCGACAAGGTTAGCGGCTCGCTGGCCGCTGCAGAACGCGCTACCAGCAACCTTGCAGCGGACGACAGGTCAGCAGCGATGGAATCCAATCAGCATGTCCGATCCATCATGGCCGATCTCACCGCGTTTAATGAAGCTGTCGCCGGCAATGCCATCGAGCTGAATCTCATCAGCACAAATGTCGAGCAGAATGTATTGGTGGTGATATCCACCTTACAATTCCAGGACATGAGCTCGCAGTTGATCGAGCATGCCAGGATGCGCATGACTTCCTTGCAGGAAGTCGCCAATGAGATGGGTAAGGGAGGGGGCAGCCCGAGCCATGGTGAGTATCTGGAGCGGATCGCCGCCTACAATCGTTTGCTCGACAAGCATGTCGTGTCTCTGGATAAACAAAAAGCCAGCCCGGTTGCACAAAAAGATTTTGGCACGGGCGATATCGAATTGTTTTAGTACGGGCGCAAGGCCTTGCGCCCGTACAAGAGGTCAATTGCATTTTTCAGGTAATTAATGCAATCTGCCGCAGCAATTTTTAATTACCACCTAATCACTTAACTGAGCGCGAAAAAATGGCAAAAACTATTCTGGCTATTGACGATTCCACCTCCATTCGGCAGATGGTGGCTTTCACTCTTAAATCCGCTGGCTATACCGTCATTGAGGCGGCAGATGGCCAGGAAGGTTTGGCCAAAGCCAATGCCAATGCCGGTGCCATTAACCTGGTGCTTACCGACCAGAACATGCCAAATATGGATGGTTTGACCTTGATCAAAACACTGCGCGGCTTGCCGCATTTCATGACTATTCCGATTTTGATGTTGACCACCGAATCCAGCGATACCATGAAAATGCATGGCAAAGCGGCTGGTGCCACGGGTTGGCTGGTCAAACCGTTCGATCCGCATAAACTGCTGGAAGTCGTCAAAAAAGTGATTGGTTAGCACCATCATTGCCAGCCTGATTCCTGAAGTCACCACAGCCGGAATTTCCCGCACCGCAATTCTAGGAAAAAGCCAATGTCCATCGACATGAGCCAGTTTTATCAGGTATTTTTTGAAGAGTCCGCAGAACATCTCGCGAGCATGGAAAGCCTGCTGCTCTCGCTTGATCTTGATGCGCCCGAAGCTGACCAATTAAACGCCATCTTCCGCGCGGCACATTCCATTAAAGGGGGTAGCGGCACATTCGGTTTTACCGATATGACCGAAGTGACTCATATTCTGGAGACACTGCTGGATTGCATCCGAAAAAATGAAATCGCCATCACTCGCGACATGGTGGATGCTTTCCTGGAAGCGGGTGATGTGCTGCACGGGTTATTGGATGCTCACCAGAATGCGAGCGTTGCTGATGAAGCGGCATTGATTGCAGTCTGTGTCAAATTGGAACGCCTGGCCGGCAATCAAGCTGGAAATGGCGCGACAAAAACCGCCCCGCAGGGTATCTCGCCCCCGAAAGGTGCGGGATTGCCACAACCAACCTCCGCCACGACACACGCAGTTACAGCAGCATCGAACCCCTCGGTGCAGCATGTATATCAGATTCAGTTTGCTAAAACACGCACCGCATTTCCCGGCAAAGCTCATCTTGATAATTTGCTGGATGATCTGGGCAATCTCGGCAAAATAAAAAATAAAAAAATTACCGCCAATACAGTGACGTTTTCTCTGGTTACTTATGCGACCGAAGCGGAATTACGAGAGATATTTTCGTTCTTTCTGAAGCCTAAGCAACTGACCATCAGGCATATAAGTGCGACTCCGCGTGGCGCTTCACCCGCAGATCAAGACTACGGCTTCTTCGATGAGCCTGAAGCGCACAAATTGGGTATGGAATATGAGCAGGGATACGGCTTCTTCGATGGGCCGGATGTTATCAAGTCGGGTGTGGAAAATGCCCAGGGATACGGTTTCTTCAAAGAGCTTGATGATATCAAGTCGGGAGTGGAAGATGCCCAGGGATACGGTTTCTTCGATGAAACGGGAATGCAGCACACGCCTTCTGAGTCTGAATCAACCGTTCAGCAGGAAGGCTTTACCCCGCATCGCCGCGCCGAAGATTTTGCCCCATTACGCCGCGCCGCCGACAATCCGGCTATTGCCGCAGGAGGCGATACCTCCATCCGTGTCAGCGTAAGTAAAGTCGACAAAATGATCAATCTGGTCGGCGAGCTGGTGATTACCCAATCCATGCTGGCTGAAACCGTATCCGGCATGGATCAGGCATTGCATGAGCGTCTGGTCAATGGGCTGGCGCAGCTCGAACGCAACACGCGCGACTTGCAGGACTCTGTGATGTCGGTGCGCATGATGCCGATCAACCTCGTGTTCAGCCGCTTCCAGCGCGTAGTGCGTGATAGTGCGGGCAAACTCAACAAGAAAGTGCAACTCAAAATCATCGGCGAGGGCACCGAACTGGACAAGGGCTTGATTGAAAAAATCAGCGACCCGCTCACCCATCTGGTGCGCAATAGCCTGGATCACGGCATCGAATTGCCGGAAACGCGTATTGCCAGAGGCAAAGATCCGCAAGGTACCATCACGCTGCGTGCCGCTCATCAAGGCGGAAATGTCGTCATCGAAGTGTCCGATGACGGCGCGGGGCTGAATCGCGAGTGGATACTCGCCACAGCCAGGGAAAAGGGAATGCCTGTCAGCGACGGCATGAGCGACAACGACGTTTGGCAATTGATATATGCACCCGGTTTCTCCACGGCAACTGTTATAACCGATGTTTCCGGGCGCGGAGTCGGTATGGACGTGGTCAAGAAAAACATCGAGAGCATAGGTGGCCGCGTCGAAGTCAGCTCACGTTTTGGACTGGGTTGCACCATTAACATCCGGCTGCCGCTGACACTGGCGATACTGGATGGAATGTCCATCGCCGTGGGAGACCAGATTTATATTATCCCGCTCAGTTTTATCATCGAGTCTTTTCGGCCCAAGGCCAGTGATATCAACGGGATCAGCGGGAAACAAGGGCAAGTGGTACATGTGCGCGGAGAATATTTGCCGCTGATCGAACTGCATCAAGTGTTCAACATCCGGACCAGGATCACCAATCCGACCGAAGGCATTCTGGTATTGCTGGAAACAGAAGGCAAGAAAGTCGCCTTGTTCGTGGACGAACTGGTAGGGCAGCATCAAGTGGTGATTAAGAGCCTGGAAACTAACTACCGCAAAGTGGCCGGGGTATCGGGCGCCACGATCATGGGGGATGGACGGGTTGCGATGATTATGGACGTGGGCGCGCTGGTCAAGTTGGCGCAACAATAACGGGTAAGTTCTCCAGACACCCTTTCCTGATTGCAGTTTCTCATAACGTTGTTCACCATAAAACCGAAACGAGACACAGGCGGCAAGTTCCCGGTTGATGAGCGAGTGCGGTGATACCTTACGCATTGCGTTTAGTGCGGGCGGTATGAACATGCGCGGATTCAAACCTGTATCAGCCACACTTGCTAATTTGTAATATATTTAAGGGGAAAGTCGTGCAGTTATTCAGCAACATTAAGTTAAGAACGAGATTGATTCTGATTGTACTTCTGCCCTTGGCGGGCTTCATGTATTTTTCGATTGATAGCCTCCTCGAAAAAAATGCCGTTACCGTTGAAATGGAGAAGTTGGAGTCACTGGCAGAGCTATCAGTCAAGATCGGCAGCCTCGTCCACGAATTGCAAAAAGAACGAGGCATGACAGCAGGCTTTCTGGCTAGCAAGGGCGCCAAGTTTGCCAGCGAAATATCGGCACAACGCAATGAAGCGGACAAAAAAAACGCCGAGCTAAAGCTGATGATAAATAGTTTGGACGCAAGCCAGTTTGGCTCCAGGATGAAAAACTCGATATTCGACGCAATGAAAAGCATGGACGAACTCGATGCCAAACGTAATGCAGCCTCCGCTCAGGCTATTACTTCCCAGGAAGCGTTCGGCTATTACACCAGGGTAATTGATAAGTTACTCAGCATCCCGAATCAGGCCACGACGCTTAGCAGTGATATCGATATATTACTTACTTCTTCTGCCTATTCGGCTCTGTTGATGGCCAAGGAACACACCGGGCAAGAGCGCGCTGTTCTCACCGGTGTATTTGCGGCAGACAATTTCACACCGGAAAGTCTTGCGCAATTTCTTTCGGACCGCGCTGAACAGGTTGCCCATAAGGAAGCATTTGAGACTTACGCACTGGATGAACAAAAGGAGTTCTACAAAAACAAAATTCGCGGGCAGGCAGTAGACGAAGTGGCGAGAATCGAAAAAACCGCGATTGAAAAAGTAAACGAAAAAAGCCTGGGTCTCGACAGCGGGCACTGGTTCAGTGTGATGACCGAAAAGATCAATCTGCTCAAAGAGGTCGAGGACGAGCTGGCACGCGATTTACTTGGGATCACCAGAGAGCATAAGAACGAAGCACATGCCTTGATGTATTTTTATCTTGCGGTTTCGATAGCGGGTTTGCTGATAACGCTATTATTTTCCCTGATTATGATTCGTCAGTTGTTGAGCCAGATCGGCGGTGAGCCGGATTATGCCGCATCTATTGTGAAGCGAATCGCTGCCGGCGACCTCACTGTTGCAGTCGAGACCAAGGCAGGCGACCAGTCGAGCTTGCTGTTTGCGATGAAGAACATGAGCGAAAGCCTCAGCGGCATCGTCACCGGCGTGCGCGGCAATACCGAGTCGATCACTACCGCCTCGCAGGAGATCGCGCAGGGCAACGCCGACCTGTCGCAGCGCACCGAAGAACAGGCCTCCAGCCTGGAAGAAACCGCCTCCAGCATGGAAGAGCTTACCTCCACCGTCCGGCAGAACGCCGAGAACGCCAGACAGGCCAACCAGCTGGCCAACAGCGCCTCCGACATCGCCGTCAAGGGCGGCCAGGCCGTGGGCGACGTGGTGCACACCATGGCCTCGATCAGCGCCAGCTCGAAGAAGATCGTCGACATCATCAGCGTCATCGAGGGCATCGCCTTCCAGACCAACATCCTGGCGTTGAATGCTGCCGTCGAAGCCGCCCGCGCCGGTGAACAGGGGCGCGGCTTTGCCGTTGTGGCGGGCGAAGTGCGCAACCTGGCGCAACGCTCGGCCGCCGCTGCCAAGGAAATCAAGACCCTGATCGGCGACTCGGTGAGCAAAGTGGAGGTCGGCTCCAGACAAGTGGAC
>JAUSMR010000102.1 GCA_030645955.1 Gallionella sp.
CAGACAACACATCCGCGAGGGCTGGCACTGTCAGTGCCTTGAGGCCGGCGCCGACCACCAACGCAACGGCACGCCGACGGGCAGATGCCGAGGCTGACGGCATCGCGATAATCACGGTCAACACCTGATGTACCGCCGCAAGCTGCGCCACATCATCCAGCCTCCCGATTACCGAAACGCCCTGGACCTGCAATCGCAGCTTGACCGAATCATCATCGAGCAAACCCACTACCCGCCAGCGCTGACTGTTGGCAAGATCGCGCAGCAAGGCCGCCCCGGCGGCCCCGGCGCCCATGACTAACACCGGCTCGGCGTCGAACTGGCGTGGAGAAATCAGATGTCCGTCCTTCCAGGCCCGATACATGAACCTGCTCCCCCCCATGATCAAGACCAACAGCAAGGGATGCAGAACCAGCACGGAACGCGGCACATCGTTGAGCCGCTGCAGCATGAGCAACAACGCCGGTATTGCCAGCGCTACCGTACCTGCTGCCAGTGCGATCCGCCGCAAGTCGGGAATACTGGCGAAACGCCAGATGCCCCGATAGAGTCTAAAACCATGGAATACCCCGGCTTGCAACGGGACAACCCAAAGGAGATTCCGCCACATAGCTTCGACAAAGCTTGGCGGAATATCGAAGTTGAAACGCAATGCGTAAGCTGCGATCCACGCAAGGGCAGCGGCACAGAGGTCATGGAACGATGCGATGAGTGAGCGGGGATTCATGAGTGCGCCATTTTACCGGTGCCACCATAATTAGGCAGGGACCGTTAGTGCGTCCTACCGACATTGTTCGCGTGTAGATTAATTCAAATGCCAATTTTTCTTGGGGCGCTGCTTTTCGAGGGCCATTCGCCAGTTCTCGCAAATCGACGGAACATGGTTCCCTCTTACAGGGCTTGTACTTCACGCAAATTCAAGTTGCGCTGCATTTGCGCTCAAGGCATTCCGGCCTTGAACCTGAATGCGAGAATCAGCAGTGGAATGTAGGCGACAACAAGACCGACAAGACCCGCGACATACCCTAGCGCGATCGCAATCGCCCAAGGCAACAACCAGAAGAGATTGATCGCTGCAACTGCTAGCGTAACCGGCCGATGAGCTTCGAACTCGCGACTGGCATGCTGGTAGGCGTGGCTGCAATGGGCCTCATAAACCTGTTCGCGGCGCAGGATGCGGCGAACCAGAGTTACCGTAGCGTCGACCACAAAGACACCGAGCAGCACCAGCCAGCACCACAGCAGTACTGGCTGCTCAACCGCCGCCTGCAGCGATAGGGCCCCCAGCATCAGTCCGAGAAAGCCGCTTCCAACATCCCCCATGAATATTCTGGCTGGCGGAAAATTCCACACCAGGAAGCCAGCCGCAGCGGCCGCAAGCAGCGCAGCAGGCAGCCAGCCGTCGGTCAAACTGCCTCCCCCCAACGTGTAAATCAGCGCCCCGCCCATCCCCGCAGTAAGCGCCTCGACGCCGGCAATTCCATCGATGCCATCCATGAAGTTGTATAGATTCAACATCCAGACGAGATACAAGGCCGCCAGCAAAGCGCCGAACGGACCGAGATCAATTGTCCTATCCAGCCAGTCCAGCGGTGGAATCCCAATCGAATATAGAATCCAGCCGGCGCAGAAAAAGTGGGCCACAAGCCGCCACCGCGCCGGAATGTGACTGCGGTCATCGATCAATCCTACCGTGGCGACGCCGATTCCTGCCTCGATCATCCTCCAGGGTACGGCTACATCAAACACCGGCCCCGAAACCAGCACTCCAACAACGAACGCGGCGACAATGGCAACGCCACCGCCCCGTGGTGTGGGTACCGAGTGGGAACTGCGCGCGTTTGGCCAATCCAGAAACATGGATGACAGGGCATAGCGGCGCATGAGCCACGTCAGGAATACGGCAAGGAGACCAACCCCGACGATCAGAAACGAAGCGGATGAAACCAATTCGTCCACCCGTTATCCGGCTTGATGCGCCAGAAAGTAGTCGACGGTGTTCTGCAAGCCCTGATTGACCGTTAAAGGCGGATGCCAGGCCAACAGTTGCCGCGTCTTGCTGATATCGACCTGAAGGGAACAGCAGATCCGTTGCGCAAGGTCGCGCTTCCCGAGAAGATTGGCCCCTGCTTCAAGAAAAGACGGCGAGGTCGGAATCAGGCGAACCACTCTATCCATGGCCGCTGCGGTGCGCCGCAACAAGTCGGGAGTTGAAAGATCATGACCATCGCTTACAAGAAAGGTCTGATTCGAAGCAGCGGGATGGCGCAAGCAAGTGAGGATCAGATCGACGAGATTTTCCACGGCAACTATGCTGCGAAGATTGTGGAGTGAGCCCAATGGAAGGGGAATCCCCCTATAGAGCCACTTCATCATGGACAAGAAGTTGCCCTTCACTTTCGGGCCATAAACCAGCACCGGACGAATAATCACCACCTCAATTCCCGTCTCGGCAGCGATTTGCCGCAAACCGCTCTCCGCCTCCAATTTTGAAATCGCGTAAGGATCAACCGGCTTCGGGATATCGTCAGGGCGAAACGCGCCTCCCGCAGAAGTCCATTCCCCATTGACCTTGATCGAACTGATGTAGACGAAGCGCTTGACCCCATGAAGAGCCGCCTGACGCGCCAGATTGAGTGTTCCAGCAACATTGACCTCCCGAAACTCGGATAAAGGATCCAGGGCCGCATCTTTCATTATGTGCACCCGAGCCGCAAGATGAACGATGCTGCTCACATTCCCCAGATGGCTCTCCCATGCGGTGGTGCTGCTGATAGCAGGAACGACGACCCCGGCATCGGTATCGCTGGCATTGTCTCGGCGATAGACGGGCCTGAAACAATGACCGCCTTGCCTCAGTGCGGTCAGCAAAGCTGTCCCGATGAATCCGCTTGCTCCGGTTACCAGTATCACCGGCGGTCGATCCGTCGTTGCGACAGGACCTGTCGCTGGACAATATCCGCCAACCATCCTTCAAGCCGGTCGGTGAGAACGCTTCTACCAAACTCGCTTTCTGCATACCTGCGCCCATTTTCGCCAAGGCACATGCGCTGCGCCCTGGGCATTGCGGAAAGCTCCAATACAGCCTTGGCGAGCCCTGCTGAATCACCTGCCGCGCAAGTCAATCCGGCTTTCGCCTTGCGGATTACCTCCGCCCCCTCCCCATCAAGCATCCCAAGCACGGGCACGCCGCCCATCAAGTAAGATTGGACTTTGCTTGGTACCGTCAACGCAAAAACCGGATCCGCTCTGAGTGAAACCAGCAGCGCGTCCGCCCGGGCATAAAACGACGGCATCCGGTCTAGGGGAAACCACCCCAGCATCAAGACACATTGATCCAGTCCGCGGCGCGCGATTTCAATTCGCAACCAATCACTTCTTCGTCCATCGCCGACAATAATCCACCGAATTTCCGCGCGGCTCTTGAGCAGCTCGATCGCGTCAAGAATCGCGGGAAAGTCTTGCGCCTCTCCAATATTGCCGGCAAACAAAATATCGAACGTATCGCCCTTCAGGGGTATCTCTGGCGCCGGTGTCACGTCTGCGGTGGCCGGGGCGTCTTCGGCCCAGTTCGGAAAGTATCGGATCTTTGCGGTATCGTCGCAGTAGGCTGCGATCCGGTCCAAAAACCCGTGTGACTGGCCCAGTACAAGAACGCATCGCTTGTAAATGAATCTCACCATCGAACCGACGGCTGCCAGAAGCCGATGCGATGTCACCGCATTGACCGCGACAAGCGTGTCGGGCCACAGGTCCTGCACCCAGAGAATCACCGGAGCATGCTTCAATTTGCCAAGGAGGATTGCTGGCAGGCCTACGGTAATCGGCGATGGTTCGAATACAAATACCACATCAAACCGCTTTCCAAGCAAACGTACGGGTGCGAATACGCTCGCGCCCACCACGAAGCTAAGATAATTGAGCATCAGACGTAGACCGCCGGTTCCCCTTGCGAGCATTGGCACCCGGCACACACTTGCACCAAAATAGTCGCCAAATGCGTTCGGCGCCGACTTGAATTCGGCAAATACCTTACCCGATGGATAGTTCGGCTTCCCTGTTAGTACCGTGACATGATGCCCACGCTCGACGAGTTCTCTGGCCAAATCGTTGATCCGAAAGTTCTCCGGCCAAAAGTATTGCGATACGAGGAGTACCCTCACGGCCGCCTTACCGGGACTTCGACCAAACCGTCCGATTCACATAATCGACATAGCTCAGGACAACCCTGAGTACTTGCTTGGATACCGGACCAACCTCGTAGTCCGGCACCGGATTCAGGACGCGTTGCGTCCGGTCATGCTGCTCAATGACGACTTCAACTGCGTCCAACACACGGTCTTTCTTCAAGCCGCTCATTATCAGCGTGCCGACGTCCATTCCCTCGGGGCGTTCATGCGCATTGCGGATCGTAATTGCAGGCAGGTTCAACAACGACGCCTCCTCCGTGATGGTTCCGCTGTCGGACAAGATACACAACGCCTCCATCTGCAATTTGACATAGTCGCAGAAGCCGAAAGGTTTAAGGAATCGAATGAGCGGACTGACATTTCCAAGTTCCAACGCGTCAAACCGCTTTCTTGTACGCGGATGCATGGAAACAATCACGGGAAGCTGATATCGCTCAGCCAACGCATTCAAGGTGTCGGCGATGCTCAGCAAATTCTCCGGCGCATCGACGTTTTCCTCCCGATGTGCGCTTACAAGGAAAAATTGCTCCGCGGTCAGCTCCAAGCGCTTTAGCACATCCGACGCGCGGATCTTCGGCATGTAGCAATCCAGCACTTCCCTCATGTGAGAGCCAGTTTTGATGATGGTCTCCGGACGGATGCCCTCCGCAATCAAATACCGCCGGGCGTGTTCAGTAAGGACCAGATTGATGTCGCTCAAATGGTCGATCAATTTTCGGTTCAGTTCTTCCGGTACGCGCTGATCGAAGCAGCGGTTGCCTGCTTCCAGGTGGAATACTGGAATTTTGCGCCGCTTCGCCGCGATAATCGCCAAACATGAATTGGTGTCCCCATACAGCATCACCGCGTCGGGATTTTCTTTTTCCAGCACCGCATCGGACTTTTCGATTACATGCGCTATCGTCTGCGCTGGATTTTCGCCAACGGCGTCCAGAAAGTAATCCGGCTTCCGGATTCCCAGGTCTTCGAAAAAGATTCCGTTTAGCTCGAAGTCATAGTTCTGCCCGGTGTGCACGAGGATATGCTTGGTGTGCCGATCGAATTCGGCAATCACCCTGCTCATCTTTATCAGTTCGGGCCGGGTACCGACAATGGTCATAACCTTAAGCATTGAGCTCTTCCTGAATGTAGTCCAGCTTCAATAGCAGCGTTTTGATCTGAGCAACATTCAGCCGGGCAGTGTTGTGGGATGTGTAATCCTCGAAATCGGAAATCATTTCCTCGCCTTCGCTAAAATATTTCGCATAATTCAGGTCACGATTGTCTGCCGGGATTCGATAGTAGCCGCCCATGTCCTGCGCATGCGCCATCTCTTCTCTTGAAATCAGAGATTCATACAGCTTTTCGCCATGGCGGGTACCGATTATGCGGATCTCGCCTTTCGCCGGGAAAATCTCGGACAACGCCTGCGCGAGGTCAGCGACTGTCGAGGCTGGGGCCTTCTGCACGAAAATGTCTCCCTGCTTTCCGTGTTGGAATGCGTGCAAAACCAGATCGACGGAATCTTCCAGCGACATCAAAAACCGGGTCATACTGGGATCTGTCAAGGTTAGCGGCTTGCCAGCTTTCAGCTGCGAGACGAACAGCGGGATTACCGATCCGCGGGATGCCATGACATTGCCGTATCGCGTCGCACACAGCACAGTTTCCGCGTCCCTTTGCGTTCTGGATTTGGCGATCATCAATTTTTCCGCCATCGCCTTCGTAATGCCCATCGCATTTATCGGATAGACGGCTTTGTCGGTGCTCAAGACTATCAAACGACTTACGCCGCATGCGGTTGCCGCATTCATGACATTCTGGGTACCCATTACGTTGGTACGAACCGCCTCCATCGGATAAAACTCGCATGATGGGACTTGCTTCAGCGCGGCCGCGTGGAATACATAGTCAACGCCTTTCATTCCCTCGGACACACTCTCGTAGTCCCGAACATCGCCGATGTAGAACTTCAACTTGGGGTTATTCAGTGCGATGCGCATTTCTTCCTGCTTTTTTTCGTCGCGGCTGAAGATTCTTATCTCACGAACATCAGACGAAAGAAAGCGCTTCAGAACGGTGTTCCCGAAGGAACCTGTTCCGCCGGTAATCATCAATACTTTCTGGTTAAACATTGAGCATTCCTATCGATACTTATTCATCAATTCGATCATCTCTTCCCATTCCGGCGGAGAGTAACCCGTGGCGGCCAGAAGTCGACCAGGATCAAGTGACCGGTCAATTGCAAGACGATTGTCAGGAACGATTTCGATTTTCTTTTGATAAATTTTGGCGATCAACCTAAGGAGTTCGTACTTCGAGATTGGCCTTGCGGCGAGATGATAGACGCCGCTCAATTCGGGATGAGGAATAATCGCGTCACGAATGGCCTTCGCCAGTACAACCGCAGGCACGCCCGAGAATATTACTCTCGCATATCCTTCACAACGCTCGTTTTGAGACAAGAACCACTCAACCAAACCGTGTGAGCTATTCAGCTCATGGCCGATAATCGACGTGCGCAGAGTTACAGCATGCGATTCGGACACTTCGCCAAGATACTTCGATCGGCCATACAGATCCTGCGCGTCCGCGAAATCCGACTCGCGGTACAACTTCTTCTCGCCGGAAAATACGCAATCCGTGCTTATATGAATGAGCCGGGCGCTCGTCAATTCGCACAGTCTTGCAAGTCGGTGCGGCAACACTGCATTGATTGGAATTACCCGCAATGGGTCATTCACTTCCGCCAATTGCTTGACCAGGCCGATACAGTTAACCACGATCGCCGGGCGGGCATGAACAAACGCCTGCAGCAATGAGTCCTGCTGCTCGACATCGACACCGGTGATCAAGTTATCGGCTATGGACGGCTGAAAGAACTTCTTTGCGCCCTCGGAACGCAAAGTTCCATAGACCCGCCAGTCGATCACCTCGCTGAGGACGCGAATTACGGCATTTCCAAGCATGCCGCTTGCACCGAGGACCAGTACGTTCATACGGACCCTTCGATCGGCTCGTTATTGTTTCGGCAACAAGAGATCGATGCATTAGATACGATCATTGGATTTCACTCTATCTGCCAGGGCTTGACGTTCGAGCGTATTTGGATAGTTTATCAATACCGCCCTATAAGGTCCCTTGAACACGAACAAGCTACCTGCAGCGGCGCCAACCACGCCGCAGGTTTCTATCAAACGCCCTATATCATCCAACGAGCCTGCTCCGCCCAGAACCGACATGGGCAGCGCGACCGAATCACGGACCCTTGGAGCCAAGTCCATATCGTAGCCCTTCATTTCTCCGTCCCGATCGACTGAATTGATGACAATCTCTCCGGCGCCCAGATTTTCGGCTTTACGGGCGGCCTCCCACGGCAACAAGCCGGTGCCTTTCCGCCCATTGTGAGTCACCACCTCGTAACGTCCGAATAGCGATTTCCTGACATCGAGGACCACCACCACGCTTTGGCTGCCAATTTCTCCAGCAATACCCTCAATCAGCTCCGGATCCCGCAAAGCGGCGGAACTAATTGCCACCTTTTCAACGCCAAGACCGATGATCTGCCTCGCTTGGTCAATCTTGCGGATACCTCCGCCGTAACATAGCGGCATGCGACATTCGGCTGCCAGCTTCTTGATCATCGCATAGTCAGGGTCAGTGCCATTGACGGTGGCATCGATATCGAAGACGATCAGCTCGTCTGCTTCCTTCTCGTTGAATATCTTGACTGCGTTAATCGGGTCTCCCACGTACTTGGGATTGTCGAACTTTATGGTTTTTACGAGTCCCTTATTTCGTACCAGCAAACAGGGGATGATTCTGGGACGCAGCATCTTTACAGATCCGAAAAGTTCTTCAACAGTTGGCTACCAAAATGGTGGCTCTTCTCGGGATGAAACTGGACACCATAGATATTGTTCCGCCTCACCCCGGCGCTGAACTCCGCACCGTAATCTGAAGTCGCCAAGACATCCTTCAGATCATGGCATGCGAAATAGTAGCTGTGGAGAAAGTAAAACCGGGCTCCATCTTCCAAGCCACGAAACAGCCCCCCCCCAACTACAGGCCTTACATCATTCCACCCCATGTGCGGCAGTTGCATGCCCTGGCGCATCCGTGGGGTATCGAATCTTTTTACTTCCGCATCGATCCATCCCAGCCCCGACAACTTTCCCTCTTCGCTTGACTTTGCCAGCATCTGCATCCCAACGCAGACGCCAAGAATTGGTATCTCGCACTGCAAGACCAAGTGTTCTACTTCTTCTCGCATGCCGGAGCCATCGAATTGCTTCATCGCGTGGTCGAAGGACCCGACGCCAGGCAAAATAAGTTGGGTGGCCCCCGCGAGATCCTCAGGCGACTTGGCAACTGCAACTTGAATATTCAGGCGGTTGAAGACATTCTTGAACGCAAGAACATTGCCCAACCCATAATCGATAACTGCGATCATTTGTACAATCTCTTTTCCAGACCGAGAAGGCTCATTGCCTTTGAGCCAACCTCAATAAGCGCTCGCTTGCCCTTGTAATCATAGCTGGACCGCCTGTCTGCAAGAAATATCGCTCGTAGCTGGTCCACCGTAAGATCCAGTTTGTGCGCAACATACTCAAACTCGCAGTCGATGAAGTGCTCGTCCAGTTCCGGCCTGCCGATTCGATCCAGCGCTTCCTGCCTGGTCATTTGCTCCGTAAGTATCAGGCTCGAAAAGTGGGCACGACGCCTGTCGTACCCAAATTTCCGCGGTAGCCAGTAGTCCTCCAGGAATCTGGTAAATCGTGACTCGTGGTGCTTGTGCAGAAATTTCTTCCACCCGAACCGTCGCGCCAGTTCCTCTTCTGCTTCCCTTTTCTTATACGGGATCAGGTCCAGGGGTTTGAACACGTTCATCCCCACGACATATTTGTAGTATATCTTTGACGTGAAGACATCAATTATCGGGAATGTGCTGAGCGGGCGCTTTCCATATTTGGAATGTATGCCGAGAATGAAGGTTTTATCAATGCCGGGGTAGGCGCCCCATTCTTCCGGCTCGCGACAACACTCAGTGGAGTAATTTCCGCCAGTCAATACATACTTTATCTTGTTTTGCCGAGCGAACTTGTAGAGTGCTGAAAAGAAGGCCGTATCCTGCGGAATGTCCTGATGGGGAATTTGGGACTTCAGGAAGGCTACCTGTAGGTCCTTCATCTCCTCCCAATCGATGACTTCAGTGTAGAGATCCAGACCCAGTCCATCAACCAGGATTTCGATATTCCCAACCGCTTGGTCGGTGTTCCAGCCGGCGTCGACATGAAAAAGCAGCGGACGGAGCCCCAGCTTCTCCTTTGCAATGAATGCGGTGTATGAACTATCAAGACCGCCGCTTAATCCAATAATGCAGTCGAAATCACCGCCAATGCCCTGCGCTTTGATTTTTTCCGCGACTTCAAACAATTTCCGTTCGCTGGCGGCGTCCGGATGCCAGACCGGAAGTATCTTATTATGGAAATTGCGACAGTAGTCACACCATCCGCGCTCGTCGAAAGTGATCTTCGAGTCCGTCGTATCCATGACACAATTTGAGCAGACACGGTATTCCGATGTTTTTTTCATTTTATCTGATTGGCATTTGCGTTTGGCGGCCGCGGTAGGAATGTTCAAACGGAATCCATGCTGGAACTGAACCCCAGTCTGGTTCGATTGTTGACCGCTTAGGCATCGGTTGCGTGACTTCCGGCAGAAAGCGCGACGTTCTGCACGATTTTCTCGACGCCGAAAGCCAGTCTAAATCCTTCTGATTCGATCCTCTTGGCGGAATACCGCACGTCGCCGCGATTGGCAGGTCGGCCAGACATGAATCTCAAAGCGTACGGAATGAAGACCGGAATGTGCGGGAACCCAAAGACCTTGCCTCGTTCGCTTCCGGCGGTCACGGTTTTGTATATGCGCCAAAGATTCGAAACAGTATTCAACGGGTCGGCGTCGCATGAGACAAAGTAGGTCCGCGGGCTCGTGGATATCGGTCGCTCGATAAAGTGAACCGCCGCTGCAGCGACATCCTCTGCGTGTATCAAGTGGGCACACTCCCCCCCTTTGATAAGCGCTTTGATCATACTGACGATCGATCCGTCAACCGCGAGGCCTAGGTCGCCGAGATGCTTGCTGTCGACAACATTGGTCGGCCTCAGGATTACTACTTTGCAGCCCTCGATTCCGCGCTGGAATAGCTGCTCGGCTTCAAACTTTGACTTCTCATAGGCATTCTGAGGCCTGCAAGGGGTATCTTCATCAACGACGGATTGTGTGGCCTTACCTATAACACCTGCACTACTGATGTGACAAAAATAGCGGACCTTATGCCGAATCGCCAGCTCTATCAGTCGGCTTGTCCCGACGACGTTCGTCTCATGCATCCTGGTTTCGTCGTTCAACTCGGCCGCGCAATGAAATATCATTTCAGCGCCGCGAACGAAATTTTCCAACTGGGATTCATCCGCAAGGCCGGCCTTGAATATCGTTACATTCGCTAGCTCGCACCTACCGCGTGCAAGTACTCTTACCAAATAGCCCAGGTCCGCCAGCTTTCTTGCGACGAGCGAACCGATCATTCCTGTCGCTCCCGTTACACAGACGACTCGTTGCGTCGCCTCGAAATGGTGGTTGCTATCCGTCATGGTGAATTACGAGCCACATTCGCCAAGGTGACTCTCGAACAGGCGCCGGTTCGACGCCAATACCTCCGAGTCAAAAAGCCGCGAGCGTATGTTCCGCAGTACCGCCGCACGGTCTTCCATCCTTCTTTCGAGGCTCAAGCTTGAATATTCTTCGATTATGCGAACAAATTCATCCGGTTCGTCAAGATCCAGGTCCCACCCAAGACCATCGGGCCGAAGGCGTCGCCAGGGGGTCTCCGTGCTGATCAATACCGGCGTGCCCGCAGTCAAGGACTCCGCAATTACATTGCCATATGCCTCGCCTCCCGTAGGAAAAAGAAACAAGTCATATTGCGCAAAAATCCGAACTACCTCATCCGGACTTATCTTGCCCTTATAACTTACGACAATATTGGCGGGCATCCCGGCAATAATTCTCTTGCATTCATCCCAGTAAGCAACATTCTCCGCCGGCCCGTAGATATCGAAATATATCTTTGCGCTGACTTTTTTCAGGACCTTCAGTGCGTAGTCCAGATTTTTTTCCCGAGCGATTCGAGAGAGAAAAATCACCCTCAAGCCATCGCACTCCGGCCTAAAACCGGAAGTAGACTGATTTGCGTGCTCCGGCAATGGACCCTTGGTCGGCAGGTCTCCGGTGACGGCGATTGAATCGGAACCGACTCCCAGCACCCGGACCAAATCCTCGGCCTCGTAGCTGCTCGAAACTCGCCAGGTAACGTTACGGTACAGCTCCGCAATCTTCGCGAACAATATGTACGCTAGCTTCTTCGCGTATTTTTGAGTTAGTGACGCGTCGGCAAATTCACCGAAAGGCGCGACAATTGCGCGCGGATGGCGAAGGCCGCGAAGCCTTCTGTTCAAGAGTGTCCTTATCGTCAGCGGATCGAAGTAGCTCGACAAGAAAAGCAGGTCGTGGGGCGTATCGGCAAGCAGCCTTCCCAGCCTCCCAAAGTTCTCAGCTTCGGGGGGAAGATAGTAAACGGTCGCATTGCCGACGGGCAACCATGCTTCTGGTCGAATATTCGGGAAAGCGGTATCGTCGCCCAGGTCTCGGTCACGCGTGATGATCCTGAACTCGAATTGGTCACACAGATTGTCCACGGTGTTGATGATGTTGCGCAACACTCCGCCGGCCTTGAAGCCGGGAGAGTAATAGCCCGTAACCACCAGAATGACAGGTTTGTAAGTCACACTATTTCCGCGAACGAAAAAACGTTGTTGACGATCCGCCCAATTCGCCGGCCGCAACGCATAAGCAACAAGTCCGTTTGCGTCCCAATTGGGGGCATCGGAGCAAACTTTGCCTAACGCCCAAGCCGGTACAGAAATGACATCAACTCTCTTGCAACAATCATCAAGCTGTACCCCAATCCCTTGTGTTGGCGCCTGACTTGGAAGCCTTCACGCAGTCTCGTAAGCAGGGTTGTTGGTGAATCCGAAATTCCGCCTGCCCGCATTTCCGTCAGCACTTCCGGGATGAAACGAATTTCGACCCTCCGATCCAGGAGTTTCAGAACAAAGTCGTAGTCCGAACATATTCTGAGATCTTCGCGATATAAACCTGCCTCCGCGTAGATCGAGTTCGCCACAAACATCGCCGGATGATTTAGTGGCATGAATCTGAATTTGTTGCTCAATGAATTCACGTCCACCATGTGCGTCGCAGCTATCCTTCCGGATATATCAAGCATGGCGACGCCACCCGCGATCACGACATCGCGGCTCCTCATATTCCGAATCTCGTCGAGGACCAAGGTCAGGGCGCCCGCCGCATAACGGTCGCCGCTGTTCAACAGTCCAACGAACGCCCCTTTCGCCGCCCTGATCCCCTTGTTCATCGCGTCGTATATTCCGCGGTCCGGCTCCGATATCCAATAGTCAATATATTCTTCGTACTTCTTTATGATTGCCAAAGTCCCGTCGCTGGAGGCGCCGTCGATAATGATGTATTCGACGTCCTCGGTCTTCTGGGCGATGACGCTTGATATCGTTTCTTCGAGAAAGGGCTCGCCATTGCGGACGACGGTGACGATGCTGAGAAGTGGCCTGCCAAGATCCGGGACGGCCAAGTTTTTTCGGTGCGAATCAGCTTGGCTCAAATGATTCCTCGTCCAGCTTTTCCAGTACGTCATAGATGTTGTCAATCTTCCCGCCAAGCACCGAATAGCAGCCCGGAAGCGACGGATGACGTTCGAACAGTATCGGCCGGCCATCATCTGCTTCATTCTTGGCAAGCACAGTCTTTACCTCGAAGAGAGATTCAACATACCTGGCGTCGGATATTGCAGGCAGATAGCGGCTGACATCACGGATCATCCGATCGACCCGGGTTGATTTTTCGTATTCGTCCAGCGTGTTATAGGGATCCATGCCACGCTGATCTTGCCATTGAAGGTGCGGCGTATAGCGGACATGCGACAGGGTATGGAGCCCCCGGGCAGGGAATGGCAGCATGGAAAAGAACGGTCCATCCATGACCGTGATTCCAACGCCGGAAATAGCCGGCGGAACTTGCATCAGCGCCATCTCGGTGATTTCCTGCTTTAGCGGGGTGACGGTCCCTGGAAATCCGCCCCCGAGTTGGTTCAGCTCGCTGTAGGTACAGTTGAAGACGTAGCGGCAATCAATATTTTCCGTTTGTCCGTCCACTGAGGTCAGTTTCAAATTCAAACGACCGGGGCCAGTGCTGAAAATCTCGCTTGCCACGGTTTGGAGCAAGACGGGCAGGCCGCATTCCGCCAATTCCTTGGCGGCACACCTTGCCAGCTCAGAGGCATCGAATACGTACTCCTCCGCGAAGAAGACGTCCTCGATCAACCTCGGCTCAAATAGCTGGCGAAGGGACAGATCCGCTGGGGCCAGGCTGGCGCCGATCTCGCGGCAGAAGCGCTGAAACTGCCGGGACGTCACTTTCGAGTTTCGGCGTGCAATGGCATAGAGCTTTGTAAAGTCCTTCTTGACCGCCGATGGCCAGTCGCGCACAAACCTCGGCGAATTGATTCGGCTGCGGTGCGCCGTGGTGTAGCTTCGCGGATAGTGATATCCGTTGTGGACCCTGGCCTGGTTGTTGTACGAAGCGCGCGTCATCAGTGCGGATTCCCGCTCCACCAGGATAACGCTGCCCAGTCGCCTTTGCTTTGCCAGGTAAGCGGCAATCGCACAGCCGTAGAAGCCGCCACCGATGACGACGGCATCAACCCGACCCCGGGCGCCAAGCTCAGGATACGTCAAGTTGCAGCCTCGCCATTGGCTTTGGACTGGTGGTCACGCGCAGAGGGCAGGGCTTCTTCGACGTTAAGCCTTTCACGCCTGGTGATGCGCGCACTGGTGAACTCCTGTCCGACGTGATACATCGGACCTTCGTTCGAAAGACTTGCCATGTTGAGGATGTACTCGCCCAGCACGAGCAGCACCATCGAAATCAGGAAGAACATCCCGGACTGCTGCAAGGACAGGCTGATCCATCCGGAAGCAACATCCTGCTTGAAAAGGGCGATTGCTATAACGTAAATGGAATACACCAGATTTGCCACGGCTCCAAACAGCGACAGCGATGTCACCACGCGCATCGGGCCCCTGGTCGTCGAAACCAATAGCCGCATTCCGCGGTCAATACTGCTTCCAAGGTGCTTTTCGTGGGATGCCCTGGGGCTCGACGCATAGCTCAGGTTGGCCTTGGAAAAACCGCCGCTTGCGGGGAGGTGCCGGTAGGTTACTGCGGGTTGTGGATGCTGAAGAATGAAGTTCACAACCCGCTTGCTCAAAACGCGGTATTGCGGCGCCTCGTTGGCCAGATGGATTCCATTGAACCACTTGTACAGGATATTGAAGACCGCGAAGGCTATCCTGTATGCGATTGTCTGTTCGGGCTTTTTTTCATTGCTGGCAAAAACAACATCCGCACCCGACGCGGCCTGATCGAGCATTTGCGGCAGAAAGTTGATGTCGTCGATCAGCGGATCGATGACGGCAACAAAATCTCCCAGCGCGTTTTCCAGGCCTACCCATGACGCCGTATCCGCGTCGACCTCCTTGGTCAGCGCATACACCTGCAAATTGGGCTGCCCATCCACGCCGGTGATCTTTTTCAGGAGCGAAATGCTTTGATCGGCGGAAGCGTTGTCGACAATGATCAGCTCATAGTCGCTAACCAGGGTCGAAATGCTTGCAGCGATCTCCGCGATGATCTTCTCGAGCCCTGCTGCCTGATTGCGCGTGACGCATACCACTGACAGGAAGAGAGGGAAGAACGGCGATGCTGCAGATTTGGCTGTGGAGGGCGATGTCATGGGCTCAATGGACCTAGTGGACAATATCTTTCTCGGATTGCTGCTGTGACGTTCCGCTCATCACGGGTTGTATCCGCCAATCGAGGCGCGCAGCAGAACCCGCAGCAGTTCCAAATTACCCCAAAAGCTGCTTATCTTGGTCGGCACTTCGCCTTTCGGATAACGGCGAATCGTTGGCAGTTCCAGGCAGCGGTAGCCCAGCTTTGGTACGCGGCAAGACAGATAGGCAAGCAGCTCGTACCCCGTGAAGACATTTCGGAACGGGGCAATCCCCGGGTCAAGAAGCATTTTCCTGCTGTAGGCACGGAAGCCCTGGGTGGTGTCGGTCCAGTGGAAACCGGAAAACAGGCTCAGCACTGGCGCATGGATGTACCTGACCGCCAGCGCGCGTACCAAAGGCGTGTTTTCGCCTACGCCGCCACGAATGAACCGCGACGCCTGCACGAAATCCACGCCATCTTTCAGGGCGCCAATAAATCCAGGAATCGCGTCCGGATCATCCTTGTTGTTGCCATCGATGGTCACAATTCCCTCGTAACCCTCGTCCAGTGCGAAGGCGTAGGCACAGCGGAGTTGCGCGCTCAATTTGCCGGGTCCAGTCTTCAGCAGCAGCCCCCTGACACCGGCTGAATCGAGAATTTCGTGGGCCAGCGATCCGTCGGTGCTTCCGCCATCCACGATGAGGATGTCGGCCATCCGATCAAGGCCGAGCGCGGCCATTCGCGCGAGCAGGCTCCCGATCCGACTTCCTTCGTTGATGACGGGAATCACGATGCAGTGCTGCTGCCGCTTCTCGAATCGCAACATCGGCCTGAACTCAGGCACCTGCCAGCCGGCGCGGCTATCGGGGTCGATTGCCGTGGTCATCTGTTTCATGTGGCCGATAGCTGCGAACCGCGAAGGCAAGCGCCCGCTCGATCGACGCCAAATGCGGCTCGTTCTGCGTCGCTACCATCTCGATGCTCACCACGGCACGGGGAAGGCATTTCGTCAGGACCGAAAAAACCAGATCATGTCGAGCGCCGCCGTCGCCCAAAGGCACCAGGTTCGGCTCGCTGGCATGAACGTGCCCGATCAACCCCGCGCAAGAAGATACGACATCAGCCGGAACCTCTTCATTGATCGCCATCGCGCCGACATCAAGTTGCATGCGTATCGATGGATGGCCGACCGCTTCGACCACATCGGCCGTTTCCCGGCTGGTGATCATGAAATTTGCCCCATAGCAAGGCGGATTGGGCTCAAGGCAAACCACGACGTTCTCGGCGGCGGCGATGTCTCCCAGGCGGCGAAAGAAGGAGGTCGCCTGTTCAACAACTTCGTCGTCGCTCAAGCCGCTGCGATCGCGGTTCTTCGGCGAGCCGAATACAAGTCGAGTCGCCCCCATCAGTCCGCCGATGCGACAAACGGCGCCCAGGCGCATTAGCGTCGCATCCTGCGTGGAGGGCGGCCCAAAAATGTTCAATCCAGTTGTGCCAAAAAGCAAGGCCTGCATTCCCGTAATTTCGATGCCCCGACCCTCCCACCATCGCCTTACATTCTCAATCTCCGCGCTTGTCGCCTGGTCTGGTTTGGGAAAATACTTTCCGGGCGCAATATCGACAGCATCGACCTCGTAACGCTGGAGCATTGCGGCAACGCTGTCATCCTCCGTTACGTCCCACGCAATATTGGAGATAGCCAGCCTCATTTGTCACAACCTTCGCCATCCGCCTTGGTGCGAGGTTCGGACTGAGCGTAAGCGCGGATCGCCTGGATGGACTCCCGCCAACTGTATTGATAGTCTCCGGACCCTCCGAAAAGCGCGGCATATCGTGTGCGCATGTCGTAGCTTGCCGGAGCATTCGCGTTTTCCCGGTCAAACGGCCGGCTGAATCCAAGCCTTGCCACATCCGCGACGACAACCGGCGCGACGGTCAAATGAACGAGTTTCAACCCGTGCCGGAGAGCCTCCTGAATGTCATACCAAAGATTCACCATCGGATAGAACTGAAACGATCCCCGA
The DNA here is from genome assembly GCA_030645955.1 of Gallionella sp. The sequence continues at coordinate 17,123 of JAUSMR010000102.1, forward strand.
CTATCGATCGCCTGCAGGTTGTTGTCGTTCAAAAAGTCGAAAATTACATTCTTGCGCAAGCCAGGGCCGACCAATCCAGGCAACCGTACAACCAAATGATTTGGAAAATGGGTCTCGACGAACATCTCCAGAAAACGGCGATGAAGCCCGTAGGCATGCAAGCCATTCTGATCCACGGGAGTGCCCTCGTCGACACCGACGGGCATGCCGAAGACATCGACAGTGCTGATCAGTATGAAGGTATCGCAGGTCACCGTCTTCAGATGCGCAATCAGCCCGTCGATGTTCTTCCGGTCTGCTTCAGGATCGCGATTGGCAATCCATTTTTGCGCCGGCGCCGCGGCGCAGACAATACCGTCGAAGTGCCTTCCGGCGATCTCGCCTATGTTGCCGGACCTGTAAAACGCACTGAATTCCGCCTGCCTCGCCAGTGTCGTTCCGACAAACCCGGTGTTTCCGACCAGTGCCATGTTCAAGGAATCTGTCGCGGCTCCCGCTGCGATTCCGCCAATTTGATTCGGCATTTCCGTACTCCACCGCAAGCTCATTCAATCCGAACCCCACTGTCTGATTCGCTGCAATTCAACGAATAACAGAATGGAGGCGACGACCCAGCAGCAAAACCCGAGCCCGGCGAGAACAGGATATCCAAACAAGCTGATCCCATCAACAACCATGGCAACGTTGTCGAGGCACAGATATTTCGACTGAAATAGATAGTGCTTGTCATCTCCCTTGACAGCACAACCCGAGAAGAGCGCGAGCTGGAACCAACTGGCCACGACGATGAACACTGCCGCGTAGAGCGCGAACCCGAAGACCACCGGACCCGATCGCGACCGACCGAGCAATGCATGGAGTCCGACCCCGATCGCCGGGGCAAGGAAGGGCAGCAGGATATGGAAATACCATCCGGGGGTATTGCCGTTGCCGCCGACCACCATGTTCGAGGCCGCGTGCCAGAAAATTCCAGCGGTGAAGAAAATGATAAGCCACATCGTCAACCAGAGCGGATCCCGAAGGGGGATGCTGCGCAGCCGGACGCAATAGGCCGCGAACAGGCAGGCTGCAGCGACGAGCATCGGTCCATACAAGGCGTAGGGCAGGTGGGCGAGCGACTGGGTGCCGCCCCAGATGTAGGTCACCGCCGTCGCCGAAATGCCGCGCAGGAAAACGGCGAGCGAAAAAGTACTCCCCAGATTGGCAAGCAACCCACCCCGCTGGGCCAGCCAAATGCCCATGTTGCTTCCGGAGAGGGTGCCGTGCACCAGATAACTGTAGACATACCAGCCTCCGCCGATGGCCGCGGCCGGCAGAAATATCGCCGCGAGCGTCGGCAAGGGATTCGCCGGCATCGGCTCGGCCGACCGCCTCACGACCAGCGGCGTCAGGATATACATGAAGACGGCAGCTGCGATCGGAACGAAGAAGGCCTTGGTCAGCAGCCCGATCCCGATCACCACACCTATCGACAACGACCATCTGATGCGGCCACCGCTCGCCGGCCATCGCGACATGAGGTAAGCCAGCAGGCCAACCAGGAGCAGACAGAGTGAATCGGTGCCGATGCGCGCGAACTCGGGAAAGAACATTGGAGCGACAAAGGGATAGGCCAGGAATCCGAGCAGCAGCGGAAAGCGTTGCCCGGCCGGAGCGGAACCCTGCCGACCGAAGACGGCCAGTAGCCCGAGCGCGACCCCAGACAAGGCCATGAGGTACGACACCAGACGCAGGACAAAGACCTGCGTCACGAGGGACGCGCCCTCCGCCAATTTCAGCACGGGTGCCAGGATCGCAAAATATAGTGCCGGATGCTGCCGGTACAGGTTGTTCGTTTCGGCGCTGAGCTCGAATTTTCCGGGCGGCACCGCGTCGCGATACCTGGCGATGTAACTATCGCCCAATGCCCGGTCGCGGACGAATTGCCCGTAGGTCGGGCCGCGCTCGAACGGCGGGCTGCCGCTTTCGTAGGGCAGCGGCCCCCGATAGTCGAACACCATCTGGTCGAGATAGCTGTCGTCCCGCATGGTGATCTTGCCGAGATACGCAATCTGACGGATCGCGGAGTAGTGCCAGGACTCGTCGAACCCCTCGAAAATAGGCGTAGTGGCCAAATTGAAAAGGCCCATCGAAAACAGCGATGCAAAGTAAAGTACCAGAATCCGGCAACGGATCATTTGCGTGCCCTGTTTGGTGCCATTCGCCTAAAGGACGCCGGTCCGACTCGCCAACGTATGCCCTGTTAGTTAAGTGTAAATAGGGTCGTAACGATTAGTCCGCCCGCCTCACCTGCTTTGCAAAGGAGTCGCTCACCTTTTGGCTTGAAATTAAATGGTGGGCTTGTAAGAACAATGCCGCTTTCAATGCCGGTTCTTATGTCGGGACCAGCCGGCTTATCGAGGTTGTGCTCGAAGTCGGACTTGCCTGGCAAATGTTCTGTCAGAACGAGATATTTGTATTTTGATGCAATTTCCGGGAGCACTCTCAATATTTGTTTATTTGAAAGATGCTGAAAAACTTGCCGAATGAAAACCACATCACCGTCAGGAAGTTGATCGGTCGTTAAATCCATAACTCGGAAATCTACGTTCAGAACCTCGAATTTTTCTTTGTTGAACTCTATGAGCCTGGGAACAATGTCGCATGCGGTGTATTTATCACATAGCGGCCTTATCTTTGAGCCAACAAAAAAATCCCCGCAGCCCAAATCGACCACATTGGGCCTTCTATCGAAGCTCTTTAGGAACTCTTGAGCTGCGCCCAGATAGGCGGAAACAACAGCATCGTCGTGTGAGCCGCTACCTGAAAAAAAAGGTTGAGATGGGTCGTCGGATTTTCCCCATATAGCTGACTCATAGATCTTGGCGAAGACCGCCTGTGTCGGCAGGTTTCTGTATTCCTTAAACTTGTCCCTGGTCCTATATTTCTGTATTACCTTTGCCACGGGCCGCGGGAGAAGGGCTTTCAGCGTTTCCTTGATTGAGTTCATCTGACCGTTCATTTATATCATGAGTGAGTCAATGGCTATTGTCGTGTCGACAATTGCAAAACTTGCGGGGACAGCCCACTCCACTTGAGTTGATGGGATTTCCGAAGAAGTGATTGATTCACAGCAATTCCCGATAAATTTTCATTGTCTCCTCTGCGCAATTACCCCAGGAGAACTTTCGGATACGCTCTGTCCCCCTGGATATGAGCATACGCCGGACACCCCCCTCGAACGACGCCCTCTCGACCGCGTCGCGCATTGAGGCAATATCATCGGGAGCGACGGTAAGTGCCGCATCACCAACCACTTCTGGAATGGAACTGGTGTTACTGCAGACCACCGGACAGCCGAAACCCATCGCCTCTAACAGCGGGATGCCGAAACCTTCGTACATCGACGGATAAACGAAGCAGGCAGCCTCACCGTACAACGCGCTTAACACGTCGTCCTGCCCTCCCATGTGAATCACGTCAGACGGCTTCAGGCCCAACGCGGCAATGCGCTGGTTCTCGGCGGCGGAAAATTTTCCGCCGCCAAACGCCACCAGGGCGAGGTGGGTACGCAGTCTGGCAGAGGACGCGAACGCTGCGAGCAAGGTATCGAAATTCTTGTAGCCGTCCCTCTTTCCGACATAGAGGATGAACGGGCGGCCGACCTGCGGGCTGCGTTCCGCCCGTGGTGCGACTGTCAGAGTAAATCCATGATAGACCACGTGTGTCTTGTCTTCCGGAACTCCAAACAGTTCGATCAAATCCCGCCGCGTATGCTCCGAGACACAGATCACGGAATCGGCACGCGATACGGACGCGAGTTTGGCACGTCTCAACTTATCCCGATGAGGCGATTCCGGCTCGAGTTTCTCGTTGATCATGTCGTGAACGGTCACGACCCTGGCGCATGTCAGTCCCGAGTTGTCCGTTTCGAGATAGTAGGTCTCATGCAGAATGTCCGGGGCATAGCTCCTCAAACACCAAGGGGACACGACGTCGTTGATGACCCGCATCATCTTTCCGGCAATGCGGCCTGCCGGATTGAAAAATGTGCCCCGATCGAGGTTCGGCGAGTCCGCCAAGTGCAGGTTGCGATGGAGCGGCGCGATCACCCGGCTTTCGAAACCTGGAGTCCGTCCAACGCGGTTCGCCACTTCGCAGAAATATCGCGAGATTCCGCCAAACTGCTGTTGGGCGAATATCTGCGAATCATAGGCGACCCTGATCATTGCTTTACTCGTTGCACGTGTATTCGCTCACCTTCAATACGATCTCAGTTTAGTGACCGATTCCGTGCGCTCCCTTGTCAACAGGGCCCGCAAGCGAAATCGCCTCGCTTTCGCAACGACGACTTTCAAATAGCCAAATTCTTGTGAGGGTTCAAGTTGGATTACTATTCACCACCATCCGATACTGAGAAAGCAGCCCGTGAAGCCGCGATTCGCATCGTCTATTAATTTCACCGGCCCAGTCACGATTGCTGCTGGTGTGGCGGTACTCTTTTCAATTCGTTTTCTATATTGCCTGCCTTTTTCCGGGTTCACTCGCGCTTTTAATTACGAGACCGTAACGACACTCGCCAGCTTTCTCATCTTTGCTCAAGAACCCTGGTCATTCCCTGTCGGGGTCATCAAGGGTCTGGCATTCCCCTTTGCTGATGCCAATATTGGAAACGTCGGTGCTCTACCGCTGTTCGCGTTGAGCTTTAAAGCTTTGGGCTCGCTTTCCAGCTCTTTCCTGACCCAAGACTATTTCATACTGGTTGAAATTCTTTCCTGCTTTCTGACAGCGCTTTTTGCAGGAAAGATACTTGGATCGATCGGGGTTTCCAGCAAGGCCCTACGAGCTCTTGGTGCCCTTCTCACCGGAACATCCTTTCTCCTTTTGACACGCAGTGAATGGCATCAGCCGTTCTGCGTGGCGTCGTTCCCGCTATTCATGGCCTGGATCTACGCAATGATACTTGTATTACGTAGAGGATCGTGGTCCCTCAGGGAAGATGTCGCTGTCGTGCTGATTTTTCCATTGGCGGCCCTGGTCGACAATTACTCCTTGTTCGGAATGCTACTGGGCACATCTGCCTTGTTGATGATCGAATTGTATGAAGCGATTCTTGGCGGTCTTCGAAGCTCATGGAACCGAGTCTTCCGCATTTTCTTTTTCTGCATTGCGGGTTCCATGCTAAGCCTTCTTGCCTTGTATGCGATAGGAATGTATCCGCTTCCCGCCGTTCCGAATACATTTACCAGCTACGATTTCGGGATGGGGGGACGCTACCATGTGGCCGACCTGTTTGCTCCCCTGATTCCTTTTGCAAAGCAAGCCGGAACATTCCCCGAGTCTTC